>JAMCRR010000144.1 GCA_023381565.1 Chloroflexota bacterium | reverse complement strand
TAGCGAGCTGGAAGACTACATGCATTTCGATATCAACTATCTGATCGCCGACCCAACCGAATCCTGGGTCCTCGAAACAGCCGGGAGAAAATGGGCAGCCAAGCAAGTGCAGGATATCGGCTCGATATCCAACGCGTTTATCCTCGAAAAGGACTGGGACGTGTCTTCTGAATCTGGGAAGGGAGACAAGCTCAACTGGGCTGCCACGTACGGTGATCTGGAATGGGTCCCAAAGCTAGGGGCGGTCGAACGGCAGTGCAGCTCATATAACTGCTTGAAAGCCGCGAGAGGACGTGTATCGGTAAGGACGATGTTCGACATTCTGCGCGACCACGGTAAGCATTCCCATCCGGCGGAAGGGGAGATTCTGACCAACATCTGTGCCCATGCAGCGGCTTCTGAGATGCGCCTGTGGCAGGCAACTGGAGCGATGGTCGCTCACCTGAATGGAGAACAACTTATGGGTTGGTTCACCGCCACCTCAGGGACGTGTCTCTCGATCTTCAAGCCGGTCTTCCTGGGCGTCGAGCTTCCCGATATCGGCCCCACGCCAATTGAGCACGATAACCCCCGCTCGCTGTGGTGGAAACACGAGCGGTTACACCGTCGCGCAATGGCTGATTTTGAAAACCTTATGCCCCAGATTCGCCAGGACTTCGACGCGTTGGAGAATGAGTTCATGGCCGAAGTCCCCGCGGTAATGCATAGCCCAGTACGCGTGAAGCAAGCCTTTATGGAATATGCCTTCCGCAAGGCCGATTACGCAACTGAGAAGTGGATCGAGCGGTTGGAGTCCAGGCATCTGACGTTTACGGATCCGGCTTACCGTGCAATGTGGGAGCGTTTCAACCGCCAGGCAGGATTGGCCGGCATGCCCGCATGAGCATTACTGGTCTACGCGCTGCATATCTATTCTGTCGTTTTCCTCACACGCGTGGGGGTGAACCGATAATGATTATTTAACAATATTTCTCAAATATCGGCTTGAAACAATCATCTACATACAATGCTCCGCGTTGGGTTTAGCAACGCGGAGTAAGCTTCATACTACCACCAGTGCAAACCTCGCCTTAAGCGCCTCCGCCATCTCCTCCCACTTGCCCGGTGTAAAGCTGGCATACCCCGCCTCGCGCAGGGCACTCCCAATAGTTGGTTTGTCAACATTGAAGCTGACCATCGCCCATTCCACCAGATCATTCAGTGTCTTAGGCGCTTCCTCGGCCTCTTCCTGCTCCAGGTTTGCCCGTGCAACCTCCACCTCTCCGGGACCCATCTCGGCCGGGACGGCAGTCGCCATCCGTTTGAGCTCCTCGAAGGGGAAGGCGGTGTAGCTCGAGCCGGAGGGGAGCTTTTGCCCCAGGCTGCCCTGGACCTTGCCCACGGTGGCTTTCCAGCCTTTGTCCCGCGTGAGGTGGAGCTCGATGTTCACCTCATAGTCTGTACCCCGCAGCATATCCGGCGCCACGCCCACCTTGACCAGCTCATTCTCCCCGCCGCCGGGCTTTTTCTCGTACAGGTCTTTCTCGCGAGCGGTGAGCACCAGGAAGGGCACGGGCAGGGTGTTGATGTGGCTGTTCAGCTCCTTGAGGGGCCGCTTGGCGATGACCCAATCCTGCATGGTCATGTTGGCCTCATCGGCGGATTTATTCTTATAAGCGGCGCGCTTCTCGGCCTTGAGAGCGCCCACTTCCTGCCGAACCGACCACAGCACCGAGATCGAGTCAATGCCTAACGTCTCTACAAGGGAGCCGTCCGGGAACCTGACCTGGCCTTTGGCAACCCGCTCGACAATTCTGAGGATCTCGTGCACGTCCTTGGTCTGCACCAGGAGAAACTCGGGGATCTCGGACACGTCGATGCACTGGCGGGCGTTGCCCTCTGTGTCAATCAATAAGACATGGGGGAAATAGCGCAGGATGGTTTCGGTCTTGCGGGTGGCGGTATTGCCCCAGAAGAGGAGCTTCATGTTCTTGGCTGTGATGGACTTGCTGCTGAGGATATCGGTCATGTTGCCTCCATTTTTAGATTGATAAAGGATGACACTCATTTATTTCTGTCGAATTGAGTTCTCGACCCTAGATCGATTGCTTCCGATATCGGAACGCCCGATGTTTGAGTAGTCGGCCCGGAGCAAACCTAACCGGATCCAAGGGCGCCGGGTGGACAGCACCAGAGCCAACCCCCTGGCCCCCAGGATCCCCTGGATCAGGAGGGTCCTGGGGGCCCGCAAGAGGATCAGGCGAGGCTGGTAGACCGGCAGGACCCGGACCGGCATTTCGTGCATACGGAGGTTGATGCCGGCCAGATGGTTGAGATAGGCGCTGCCGATCTTCCAGCGAAAGTCCGCTGCCTCGCCGATGGGGAGATCGTCCTGATAGAGCTTCATATCAAGAGACCTCGAGCAAGTTCACCAGGGTGCGCAGGACCGGGATGCGGGCCGCCTCCAGCTGGGCCTGGCGGGGATTGGGGGGCAGCGCAAAACGCTGTGGGTCCATGTATCCGTGCAGGCGGCGGGTGACCAGGGCCACCTGGTCGTCATCCAGATCGGCGATGAGCAGGGTGTGGCCGCCCAACTGGATCAGGTTCGCCTCGATAGAGGGGGTGCGCTCGGGGCGGATGTTCTGCCTGACTTCGGCATTGGTGAGTTGACCCACTTCCAGCAGGCGCTCCACCGCAACCTGCCGGCGGCTATCCTCGTCCAACGTCTGGCCGGCGGCACGGGCCGTGGCTTCCACATCGTCTAGGATGCGCCGGACGGAGGACTGGGTCTGGCGGTTGGGGGCCGGATGGCCGGTGATCACGCCCTGCATGACCCCCACCAGGTCACGGAAATTGGACTTGCCGATCTCCTCCCAGACCTCAGCGATGTCCCGGTGAAGGGTATTCTGGATATAGGGAAAGATCACATCATAGAGCGTGCGCACGTTGGACAGTTCCGATACCGAAATGCCCTGCTCCTTGGCCATGGTGTTGAGATCGTGGTACTGGTTGGGATGCACCGAGTACAGACCTTCCTCTTCGATCTGGTGCAGGAGCTTGCCGCGCAGGAGCACGGCAGCCAGGTCCATGCCGTTGATCATCTTCAATTCGTCAATGACTAACATGGCGTGTTTCTCCAGGTCGGTATAGGTGCCGCCGTCTTCGGCCAGGACCTGATCCAGGTTCTGGTGGGCGGCATGCTGGAGCTGAGCTTCAATCCCAAGTAATGAATTGGATAGCTCCAGGTTAGGGCTGGCGGCAATGGCCAGCGCGGTGGAGGTTTGCATTGGAAGAACTCCTTTGGGTGGGGGTAAATACGATCGGGAATGACCTGCATTGCTGCGCCAGAAGGTGCATAACATTGACAAACGTTAACGTTATTGTTACAATACTGCCTCAGCAAACATCCAGTTAAAGAGGCGATAAAGGAGGACCGGGGAAATGGATATGCTCAAAGAACTCATGGATCGGAAGATGAAGGAGGAGAAGCTCAGCCTGCGCAAGGCGGGCGCCCAAATTGGGGTGGCGCATACCACCATTGCCCGTATCCTGGCAGGGGAAGCGGTGGATATGCCCACCATGATCTCTGTGTGCAACTGGCTGGGGGTTTCACCGTCCAATATCCTGGGCAGCGAGGGGCTGGGGAACCAGGCTGTGGCGTCGAAGCTGGCTTCTATCTTGGAAAAGCAGCCCAAGCTGGCGGAGGTCTTCAAAGAGGCGATGCAGCGCCTGGACGCGGGCCTGATCCCGGAGCAGGTGGTCAGCGACCTGGTGGCCTATGCCGCCTACCGCATGGGGCTGGAGGAAAAAGAGACTCCAAAGGCAGACTCGTAGGATTTATTCCTCTGTAGACTTCGCATAGTTATCCGGTGATTACCGGTAAAGACTGAAATAGCGACAAGCAGAACCAAGGGGAAATCTCAGGTTCTGCTCGTCGCGATTAAATGCCGGTTCGCTCAAGATCTCATCCGGGTCCAGAAGTACCTCGATCCCTGGACGGATCGGTGAATCTCACCTCTGTATCTTTAGTCTCCAATCCATTGCTGGATCGTGGCCAGGGCTGCCTCTTCCTCGGCCAGCAGATACTCGTCGATATCCTTGTACTCCGGGGGTGGGAAAACCAGGTCGGCGTAGTACAAAGTGGCCCTCTTTTCAGCCAGGAGGCGGGTTTTCTCCGCCACCCTGGGATCCCGGTCGTTATCGCCCACCACAATTCGTTTATCGGCCAGCGCTACGGCCGTACGCACCTCTTCCGGCTGCGAGCCTTCGCCTCCCGTGGGGGCGCAGGCCAGAAAGCCGTGCTGGACCAGCAAAGCCGCGGCGATCTCGCCTTTGACGATCAGAATGGGCTCGGAGTGGTAGAGCACGCCGTCGTAGTTGAAGAGGCCCTTGCGGCTGCCGGCGATATTGAGATAGCGCGGCTCGCCGATGATATCGACCTGCCAGTTGTTGGCGTCTGCTGGCAGGGTGGTATGCACGGTGTAGGCCAAACCGGAACCCGCACGAATCTGGGTGCCGCCTGCCAACCCCACCCGCGCCCCCACCGACCAGGTGTAGCAGGCATACACTGGCTGGACCCCGCCAGGCACCAAATTTGAAATGATAAAAATGAGAATAAGTGCAAAGAAGGATGTTTTGAAGATGAATAGTTTCCGCATGTGCCCCTCCCTCAATACGGACATCTTTTCCATTTTCAGAGCGTTTCCTATGTTGTATAGACGAATAAGAAGCTATTGTTCCAAGGGATATTCCCCCGTTTATCCGGGATGATCGCAAAGGATCATTTCGTGATCCATCCTCCCCACGTCGGTATTTCACGAAAATTACAATTTCAATCTACGAAGGCGGGGAAGAATCCTTTTATTACGTGGGTTATCTCTATTTTAGAGGCTCGCGTCAATATCGCAAGTTAATTTTGTTACCAGGGTATTCCCCACCGTAAACCTGGCTCCTTCGGTCTTGTACGATAACCCAATTACCGATTTCCGGTTGTATTCTTATCGATAACAAAGGGACGACCGTGCAATATGGTTGCGACGGTAGCAGATTTTACCAAATATTGATAAAGTTCGTTACCGTAGCAACCCCAGTCAAAATACCTTTTGGGAATTGGAGTCCATTGAAAAATTTTGCATTTAATAATGGTCTACGACATCCTGATGATGGGCAAGTAGTTTTTGTTTTCCGTCTAGGTCTTGATTGAGATTTGCAAGGATATTCTCCTGTTCGAGTAACCCTGCCCGATAACGTTGCTGGTCCGCATTTTTGACGTCCAGGTTGGCCTGAAGTATCTCTTTATTGTCATCGTCGATTCTGCTGTTATTTAAAGCCCCGAAAAGAAAGCCCAGTAACGCCATCACCAGGATTAAGACCGCGAAGATCTCGACATCACTAGATATAAGGGGTGGCCACGACACCTGTGAGCCATTATCGAAATAATACAACCCGATCCCAGCCAGGATTAGAAGGAAGGAGACACTAAAGTAACCAGAAGACTTTTTTTTCAGGGGCGGATCGTCGTCGTAAGTTTTATGAAAGGCATATTTGGGATCAGAGCTGACCCGATCTATTGCATTCTCAAGCTGCCGTATTTCAGCCTCTACTCGGGGAATAGCCATTTCCGAAGCCATCTGGGCCGTATTGGTTCGGATTCCTTTTAACTCACGGACTACCGGGATTAATGAAATTGCTCCCCCGCTTCGCTTGGCAAGGTGCTCTATTCCGCAATATTCACAAAAAAATCGATCACAATCGTCGGTAATCTGGAGCTTGCCACCGCAGGATGGACAGGTAAGAGGAATAAAATGGTTTCCCCGATCTCTCACCGTGTTTTCTGGGCAATACTGGGGTGGAGGGGGCTTCAATGGCGGATGTCCTGCCAGCAGCTTTTCGGCTGCTGCTTGATCCATCTCTAGCCATAACGCCCCGGCGAGAAGTTGACTGCAATCCCGGCAGGAACTCACACCTTCACGGTTGTATGTTCCGCAGATTGGACAACACCTAACTCGCATGAGAGTGCCCCTTTCCGAATGGTTTCGCAACACTCACGGTGGCAAATTTTGTATCACCCCTTATTATACTCATTCGAATGATTTTAAGAAGGATTGGTTTTGACTTGCCCGTCCAAAACCTGCCAGTTCCTCCCAAGCTAATTTGCAACTGCACAGTTAGGTCGTCGATACTTTGGGTAAGTGGCTATATCCATAGTTTGAAAACAACTTATCGCTGTAACAATTGCGACCGGCAGTTTGTTTCTGGCATGCCTCTGTGCATGTACTGCCACTCCACCAACGTGAGCGAGGTGGTCGAGGAGAAAAAGGCAACCAAGTCCAGCCACCGGTCTTCTGGAGCAAATACCGGTTGGGTGACCTCCTCCGGTATTCAGGGTGCCGCTTCCGGCGAAACCGAAATTACAGTTGAGCATCTATCCTTGCCGGAGGTCTATGCTCCTCTGATGACCTCTCAGGGAATGCCGGTTCACCACATGATCTTGTTTTACAGCGATGCGGGCGTGGGCAAAAGCTCGGTCGCCATGCGCCTGTGCGATGATCTGCTGGCGGTCAATCCAAGTGTCCGGATATTGTACGTATCCTCCGATGAACATGTTACTAAGCTGCGGCGGAAGGCGCAACGCTTCTGCCGGGCGGCATCGACCTTCAGTAGGCCGATTTGATCCAGGTGGTGGAACTGGGTGGCGATATTCACCTCATCCACCCGGTCCCCGTCGAAGAGGATCAGGGAACCCACCCCCATCTTGGCCAGCACGATACCGGTCAGGGCGCCGATCCCGCCCGCTCCAATGAGGGTGATTCCGATATCGGAAGCATCGAAGAGAGCGCTGTGGCGCAGGTGGTTCATAGCCGCCACCTGCCCAGGAGCAGCCCCGGGATGGGGAAGATCTCCACCTCATCGGCGTGGGCTAAAGGTCGATAAGTCTGCACCAGATCCAGCTCGTCCAGGTAGTCCAGGAGGGGCATGACCACGTCCTGCTCCGGGTTGGGCGGGCCGGCCATCACCCTGGTCTGGCCCTGTTTGGTCGTGAAGATCGAGAGCCACCGGTAGCCGTTGTCCTTGCAGAAGGTCAGCAGGTTCTCGTGAAAAGCCCGCGGGTCGAGGTTGGCGATGGTTTCCATGCGTTCCGCCAGCAGGATATCTTGCGCTTCTGCCTCGATTGCGGCCAATTCCTCACCATTCACACCTCCTGGCAAAAGAGGAATCGCTGGCCCTGACGGGATATTTTTAGAACGCCCTGCGAAAGTGAAGAGCTCCTGATAGAAGTTGTGGGAGGACTTCTGGATGACCGGGATGGGCACCCGCTCGTTGTAGAGCTTCTCCACCTCGGCCAGGACCTCCACCATGGAGGGGGTGACGTTTAGATGGACTGTGCGTTTGGACCTGTGGTTATCCATGCGTCCCACCCAGCCCTTGGGAGTGCGCACCATCGAGATCGACCAGCCCACCAGCTCAGGCACACCACCCAGGGGCGCCTCAGCGATGGTCTGGTTATCCGTCCCCGACCAATTCTGCGGACCGGGGAGGCCATTTCCCAGGGGATGTTTGTGCACCCAGCACTTCAGGTTGGCGGCATCCGGCCGGTCGAGTAGGGGGGGCAGCACTCTTTCGGCGGGGATCTCGGTGTAGGAGTAGGAGCCTACATGCAGCAGGACGAAGTCATACACGACAAAGACCTGGTCCTCAATCCGGACAAAGCCCAGTCCGGAGAACTCCATGCCATGCGCCCCGGCCCCGATGGCTTCCAGCCTGGCGAAGACTTCCGGTTGGATGTGGATCTCAGGCATGGCAGGCCGGTCCTGATGGATTGATTTGCAGCTCATCACTCATGCGGGTCACCTTGGGGAAGGGCAGGTCGGGGAGCCTGGCGCCGGGAATGGGCGAGCGCTCATTGTAGCGAGATAAGAAGATATGCAGCATGCGATAGAACTCCGGAAAGTCGGCATCCTGGATCATGCCCATGATCACGCTGGAGAACTCGCTCCAGCAGGTCCAGGGGCGTTCGGCCAGGGGATCGGTGATGGGTCCCTCCACGCGCAGGACGTGGTGCGGGTGGCGTTTGGCGGTCTTGGGCGCCTTCATGGGGATCATATGCAAGCGTTCCAGGGAGCCGTGACGGGCGTCGGCGACGGGCATCAGGAGGGTGTAGCGGCCCATCTCGTAGGTATGGCCGTTGTAGGGAATGGTGATGGGACGCGTGGTGGCTGCCAGCCAGGGATCGTTCTTGTACTGAGCCAGGCCAAATTTCTCGTAAGGCAGCTTTTTCAGGGTGGTGACCAGCCCGTCCAGCCCAAAGCGGCCTCCTGTTTCCAGAGTGATGGCCTCCAGCTTGGCGATGCGGTAGCGGTTCTTCTCCAGGACGCGAGCACGGGCGTAGCTGGAGGCCGAGGCGATCTCCTGCCGGAGCACATCGATACGATAGCGGCAGATCTCCTGGATGGCCTCGATGAAGGGTTGGCTCACTTCAACGTGCGGGATATCGTGTTTCAGTTTGATCATGAATAGACGTCCTCCCAAAAAGGTGTTCTCCCTGCCTCGTGGTCGGAGGCAGGGAGATCTTGTGGTCAAATCAAGCAAACATCCCACCCTTTACATTTCCCACAATCGTGACTGTGGCGCCCAGAGGGATGACGGTGTCGCCCTGGATCTGGTTGCCGTCCAGCCAGTACTGCACCGCGCCGGACAGCGCCAGCCCCGAGCGTTCCATCACCGCAGACAGCGGCATGGCCTCCGTCACGGGCACATGGCGGGTATCGCCAGAGGAAGTGCGCAGGGTCACCACCGTGGCCCCCTCGGGCAGCTCTACGGGAGCCTCTTCGGGGTTGATGGGAGCGGGGTCTTCTTCGCCCAGGAAAGCGTTGATGGTATCGATTTCGTCAGACATGCTATTCTCCTTTGTTCAAAATATATAGAAGTTGGATTGTAACAGTGACAAAACATAATGTCAATACGGTTGAACACCTGTTACAATCTTGAAATATTGCCGCCGTCAGGCATTGGGTTTGTGCCTGGAAGGCGCGCGCGCCTCATTTGCTGAAGGGCATGTAGCAGATCAGCCACAAACAGAGTGCGATCAAATTGGGGGGAAGAGGGGGAGAGGAAATTATCGGACTAGTGTCAGATGATCACGGCGGGGACTTTCTTTCCCTCCTTTATTAATTCGCATAGATATGGTTTATGAATATGGAAAGCCGGGGTAACCCTGTAAGGGTAGGGGCACTTTACTTGATTGCCTCACGCATCGTTCCGATATCGGAAGGCACGCGGATAAAATTCGCACAATGCGCGGGTAACCATCAATTGGCATTTCGCGATTCACAATGCCAGGGATAAATCAAAGAATTTTATCCGGTGAGAGAAGAATAATAATTGACCATAGTTCATCCAACGGCTTGGTTGCTGAGGGCAAGCTCTGTGTTCGGCTGAAACATGCCATTGGACGGCGTGGTGGATCCTTCACCTTGCTGCTTTTCCAAGGCGGTAATGCACGATACGCACTACTCTGGCGAGGAACGGGAAATACCGCATGAGCTGGAAAGAACCCAGGCGCGGCTCTGGTTTATCGAAGTAGAACCACTGGCTGAGCAGGCGAATACCGGGCGCCCATGCTTCCACATCCCGATCATCCTTCAATCCCCAATGCGGCTGCGCCACAGCCGCCGGGCGCGGATGAAAGCGAACCACCACCGGAGAGTAGACCTCGCACACAAGCTCCGCGCCGGGGAAACGCTCGGTTAGCGCCTGCACTAACCGCTTGACGTCGGCCTCTTCCAGGTAGACCAGCATAGCCTCAGCCAGAAAGAGGATATGCTTGCTCGCCTGTCCGCTCAGGGCATCCATCCACGAGAAATCGAGCACCGAACACCCAATTAAATGATTACGCGGTGTCTCTTCGAGGAGCTCTTTCCGCAGCTCGATAACCTCTGGAAGATCAAGACCGTACCAGTTTACTCGCCCGTTATCGACTCGCTCAAAGCGGGTATCGAGCCCGCAGCCCAGGTCGACGAGAATCCCATCGGGGTGCTCTGCCAGGAACGCTCGTGCCAGCTGGTCGAACTCTCTCATGCGCAGGAGGTAATTAACATGTTCGCCCTTCAGCTTCTGG
This sequence comes from Chloroflexota bacterium, assembly GCA_023381565.1. Lineage (GTDB taxonomy): Bacteria > Chloroflexota > Anaerolineae > Anaerolineales > Anaerolineaceae > JAMCRR01. The sequence goes on along the minus strand of JAMCRR010000144.1, from coordinate 1,898 downwards.
ACGCCGGAGAAGTCACAATCCAGGTGGCTGACCAGCTCAACTGCCTTGGGATCTCGTACCAATGCATCGGGGCGCTGGCTCTCCAGCGCCCGAAAATACAATGGTATCAGGAGCGTCCGGGAGACCTCGTTCAAATTGCGGAGAGTACGTGTGGGTATCTAGTCCTCCTCTTTTGCGAACCGATCTAGCCGCCCTACTATTAATTATACGGCGTTACGCTATACAGCGAATGAACAGTAAGTAATTCAATGAAGGCACGCGCTTCTCTGACAAACTCCAATTCGCTTCGTATATCCAGGAGTGCATCCGGCAGCCAGGTATGATTTTCCAGCGGGTGATCCTCAACAAAGTCCAGGGTGTGGTTCAATTCCGCATAATCGATGGGTTTTTGAGACATTCTCACTCCAGCATGCTGCGCAGGATGGCCTTGACCAACAAGGCCGGGGAGAGCTCGGTGTGGTCCTTGAGCCAGTGGCCCACCACATAGGCGCCCAGGCGCTGCTCGGGGGTCATCCCTGCGATCAGCTCGACCAGTGCCCGTGTCGCCCGGCCAAACTCACGATCGTACCTGGATTCGGTTTCCCATTCGTCTTCCATTTGTCTTCCTTCCGGTGTCGGAAGCGACCGTTTCTTTGGCGGATTGAATGTCAAGAGGTTCTCCTACAAGCCTCCAATCCCCGGTGGGGGTCCAATAATACCCTGCCATGCGGGCCAGGCTGGTCTGCACGCGGCCATCGCGGAGTTCCGAGAAGCCGTGCTGGCCCTCGTTGTTCACCCAGTACCAGTAAGCATCCTCGAGGAGATGGGCAAACCGGACCAGGGTCTCCTCCAGGCTCAGGTTGTCGCAGGAAAGCTGCACCCACAGGTAATCGGGTTCAACGGACAGATTAGCCTCATCGTCCAATGGCCAGAAAGCCTGGAGCAGGGGCAGCAAATACCGGTCGCGCAGGTCTGGGGAGCGGAAGCGTAAAGCAAAGCGCTCGTGGTGACGGCGGTTCATGGATCCTCCAATTATGACTTTCGGTGAGGATAGCGATAACGGTCGTACTGGACAGGCCTCCGGTGGTCTCCGGTTTTTTCGGCGATCACTTCGTAGGTGACACTTTGTTTGGTCAAGAGCACACGATCGCCGCGCCTGACTAGTTCGTTAAACACCTGCCTGGCATCATTCTCGTGATCCTCAGTAATCTGTTCTATCCAGGCACCCAGGACATACGAGTACACATGGTAGCGAAACCAATCCTGCGGTAGTCCTTGGCCGCGCATCCTAAAATCCTCTCATGAGCCATATGATCACCATGACGATTAGAACGATAAAGAAAATGGGCACCTCCCAGGGGTCTTTTGGGGGTGGCTCCTGGTTCCAGGGAAAGGGATGGGTTGGGTTGTCATCAGGCATTGGGTGTCTTTGGCCTCCTTTTTGAAGTATGGTGTAGCCAAGTTACAGGGACAATTAGGAAAATTATGTACAAGTTATGCAACAGGCCCATTTTTAGGCTCAATAACCATCTTTGAGTCTAGAAATTGAAAATCCAGGCCCCATAATCGAGTGCCTGGATCAGAAATGGACGAGCTAATCAGGGCGATGTCTTATGTCAAAGTTTGTCCCAGATCATCAAAATCCCTCGGATTTAGGCATTGGAACAATTAATTGCCGAACTGTAACGTGCTTCACACTAATACAAAATCGGGAAGTAAGGTTTGGGACCTGCAACAATAACTGTGACAATCGTAAAATGATCGTGACGATTTTTGGGTGAAAAAATGGAGATTTCGATCTTTGCGGCGATGATAATGATCGAGTTGTGTTACAAACCGACCTCTAAAACGCCAAGGAATGGATTTCAGTGTGCAGATAATACACTTTGGTGCAGTTATCGAACGCGCTTCAGATAATA
>JAMCRR010000030.1 GCA_023381565.1 Chloroflexota bacterium | reverse complement strand
CTCTCACGTCCTGGGGTACCCGCCTAAAGGAACCCACGCCCACAGCATGGTGCAGGCATTCCTGGCTTTGGGCGGCAGCGAGCTGGACGCCTTTCGCGCTTACGCAGATGTCTATCCGGATGAATGCCTGCTGCTGGTGGATACGATCAACACGCTGGAAAGCGGCGTCCCCAATGCCATCAAAGTATTCGAAGAGCTGCAGAGCAAGGGGCATAAGCCTCTGGGTATCCGCCTCGACTCAGGGGACCTGGCGTACCTGACCATTCAAGCTGCCAAAATGCTGGACGAGGCCGGCTTCGCCGATACGTCGATCGTCTGGTCCAATGAGCTCGACGAGCTGATCATCTGGCAGATCCTCACCCAGATTCAGCAAGAAGCGCCGCGCTATGACGTCGACCCCGATAAGCTTATCCACCGGCTAACCTACGGCGTAGGCACGCGCCTGATCACTTCCGAGGGGTCGCCGGCTCTGGACGGGGTTTATAAATTGGTTGCCGTGCGCCAAAATGGGAACTGGGAGCCGACGATTAAGATTTCCGAGACGCCCATTAAAACCCTCAATCCGGGCCATAAGAGTATCTGGCGCCTGTTCGACAAGCGCAACAAAGCGACTGCCGACCTGCTCACCCTGGATGTGGAGGATCCGCGTACTATGAATCCCATCGTGCTGCGGCACCCATCCGAGCATGCCAAGTACCGCCTCCTGGAACAGAAAGATCTGTGCTGCATCGAGCCCCTGCTGGTCGAGATTCTGCGCGATGGGAAGCTCGTCTACGATCTGCCTTCGATCGAGGAGATGCGCAAGCAGCGCCAGGAAGATATGGACCATCTCGACCCGGGCGTGAAACGCTTAATCAACCCCCACATCTATCACGTTTCTTTGAGTGAAGGCTTGTGGAATCTGAAGCAAGACCTGGTGAGCTCTGCTGAGGGCAGGGCAAACTAGGCAGGGCGTGTCACCTGGGTAAATTTGGTCGCCATGGGCAGGGCAACCTCAAAGGTCGTCCCCTGCCCGACCTCGCTTGAAACCGTAACCACACCGCCGTGCGCCTGGGCGATCCATTGCACGATCGCCAGGCCCAAACCGCTGCCTCCGGCTTCACCGCTGTCAGCGCCGTCATTCTGCGCCTCCTCATTCATCCGGGAGCGAGCTTTATCCACCTGGTAAAAGCGGTCGAACAGGTGAGGAATGTGTTCGGAGGGGATACCCACGCCGTCATCGGCGACCTGGATCCAGGCCTGCTGATTCTTGCCTTCTCCCTTGATCCCGGTATCTACCCATACGTGCCTGCCTGCTCCGCCTGCATACTTAATCGCATTTTCCACCAGGTTGGAGATCAGCTGCACAATATACTGCCTGTCTACCTGGACAACCACTTCGGGGAGTTCTCGAGCAACGATCTCGACGCCTCGCCGGCGGGCCAGCGGCGCCAGGCGTTCGACCACCTCCAGAGCCAGGTCGCTCAAATCGACCTCTTCGTGTTTCAGCACGGTCTGCCCGGCGTCCATGCGCGCCAGGGTCAATAAGTCATTAACCAATCGCGACATGTAGCCATTTTCGGATTGGATCACCCCTAAGGCGCGTTCATATTCTTCTGGCGATCGACGGCGGGTCAAAGCTCTTTCTGCCTCAAGATCGATGATCGTCAGAGGCGTGCGTAGCTCATGGCTGGCATCTGCGGTAAATTGCCGCTGCCGGTCAAACGCAGCCTGCAGCCGCCCCAACATCTTATCGAAAGTGTTCGCCAGCTCTCCCAGCTCATCTTGCGTATTTAAATTCAGCCTTCGCTTCAGATCCGTCTCACTGATCTCGCGGGCCGCCTGAGTGATAATGTGCACCGGGCGCATCACCCTTCCCGCCAGCCAGTATCCGACGAGTGCAGCTGCCAGCAGGATAGCCAGCGACCCGCCCAGCAAGGTCAGCGCAAGCCGCTGCAGCTGCCCACCTGGATCGACAGGAGATCCCAGAGCCAGCAACCAGATGCCACCTTCGTCTGCTCGCAATGGGGCGATCACAAACATGTAGTTCCCATTTTTTGCGGTGGGCAAATCCAGGCTCACGCTGTTCTGATCGAGAGCCAGAGTTACGCTGCTGCCGGCCTGGCTGATTCTGGCAGTCAGTTGCTGGATATCGGCGGAGCTGAGCGGCCCGGCTTGTTGAACGGCATGCCCGTTGGGATCAATCAGCGCCAGGGCTTCTCCCGGCTGCAGCACGGAGACCCCATTCTGGTTCAAGATCGGCAGAATAGAATTGCCCTGCTCCAGGAATCCCGTCCCGACGATGCGAAAGAGCAACCCGAACTGGCGTACCCTATCTTCCAGGCGTACGCGTGTTTCGTATTCGACATCCTGCATCTGGCGGTAGTAAACAAACCCGCTGAAGGCTGCCAGGACCAGGGCTAGAATGGCCAGGGTCCATAACGTCAGGCGGAAGCGCACGCTGTGAACGACCAGCCTCACCCGCCGGAGAAATGACCGGGCGATCGAGCGCATGAAAACCTTTCTTTACGATTCAGGCCGGTACAGCCGGTAGCCTACCCCGCGCACCGTTTCGAAGAGCTTGACTGGATGAGTGTCGTCGATCTTGCGGCGCAACCGCCGGATGTACACATCGACTACATTGGAGGTACCTTCGAAATCATAGCTCCACACGTGAGCCTCAGCCATCTCGCGTGTAATCAACCGGTTAGGGTTACGCATAAAATATTCCAGCAGCGAGAACTCCTTTGCCGTAAGCTGGATCGGCTGCCCGCCGCGCTCCACCCAGTGGGTTGCCGGGTCCACAGTCAGGTCTCCGACCGAGAGCACCCCGATCTTATCGACGGCCTCACGGCGGAATAAGGCGCGCAAGCGCGCCCGCAGCTCATTGAATGCAAACGGTTTGACCAAATAATCATCCGCCCCGCTGTCCAATCCCTCTACCCGATCATCGATGGTATCGCGCGCGGTAAGCATGATAATGGGGGTGTTAATCCGGTCCTGGCGCAGGGAGCGGCATACATCCAGCCCATCTTTCTTCGGCAGCATAATATCCAGAATGATCGCATCATAGGGGGTTGCCTCGGCCAGCTCTTCGCCTTCCAGACCATCGTAGGCAGAATCCACTGCATAGCCGTCATCCACCAGGCTCATCCGCAGGGAATTATTCAAGCGACGATTATCCTCAACTAATAAAATACGCATTTTCACCTCTAAAGAAAAATTTTAACATAAATATATGACATGTTGATGACAGAAGCATTAAATAAATTTACACAAAATGTTTTGCGATCTATCTTACCCTATTCATCAAATTGTCATCTCCGTCCGATATACTAAAGCCGAAATGTTCGGATGTTGACAAAGGGGTTATTGATTCGGAATTGCTCAGGTAATTAACTCTTAGAAGCTATTAATTATTCTTGCATTCATTGGATCAGCAATTATTTTGAGAGGAGAAAGATCATGAAACATTTTGTTGCAATTATCGCCGCCCTGGCGATCACCGGCGTTGTCGCCGGAGCCATGTTCGCCATTGGTGGAAATGCGCTTTTGAATACCAACACCCTGCCCATTTTTAACAATCCGAAACAAGCCCTGGCAACTGCCACTCAGTCTGCTAACCCAAGCTCCACCAGCAGCGCCAACCAGGCGCAGCTTCAGGCGGAAGTGCAGCAGCTACAGGGCCTCATCTCTCAATATCAGACGCGCGAGCAGCAGTACCAGACGCAACTGAACAATGCTGCACAGCAGCTCCAGCAGGCGCAGGCTCAGATCCAGCAGTATCAATCCATCCTGGTTGCTCTGCAGAATGCGGGCATCATCCGCATCGGTCAAGATGGCCGCATCTACGTTCCGCAAGGGAATTTCCAATAATGAAACCGCTCAAGCTTGCCTTACGCATCTGGATTGCCCTTGTCGCCGCTATAGGGTTCCTTGCGGGCTGGGTCACCCTGGCGCACGCCGGCAAACCGGCGCCGCTGATGGGGAGCCAGTCGACGACATCCAACCTTGCTGCGCTGCCCACCCTGGCGCCAATCCCGCAATTTGGCAGCTCTTCCTCGTCAGGTTTGTCGGGCCTGCAGCCGATTCCTTCGGCTCCCCAATCGCCTGCTTTTAGCATTCCCCAGATTCGCACCGGAGGATCCTAGTGAAGTACGACCAATTCCGGGCGATGAATTCGGATATCCTGCTGGGAGCGGAAGGCGAAGCCGAACAACTGGCGAAGGGTTTTCAAGAAGCGCGCCGCTATATCGAAGCCAGTGAAAAGCGCTTTACCCGCTTTTCTGAAGACAGCGAGCTGGCGGACCTCAACCGCAGCGCAGGGAGCTGGTTCCGCGCTTCGGCAGAGATGTTCGATCTGGTGAGAGAAGCCCACCATTTCCTGGACCTGACCGGAGGGCTGTTCGATCCTTCAATTTTACCCGCCCTGAAACAAGCAGGGTACGACCGCAGCATGGATGAAATTCGCCTTCGCCACAGCATTTTGCCGTCGCGCTCCTATTTATCCGATTACGTCCGTTCGGATTTCTACGATACCCAATTCGACCGCCAGCGCCGGCACATCTGGCTCACGCCCGGCGTCCAGATCGACCTGGGCGGGATCGCCAAAGGCTGGATTGCCGAGCGGGCTGCCCGCATCCTGAGCGCTTACGCCTCTGCGTGCGTAGTCAATGCAGGAGGCGATATGTTCATGGTTGGCACTCCCAGCCAGGAAGACCGCTGGGGGATCGCTCTGGAAGACCCGCGCGACCCGGCCAACACACTGGCGGTGTTGCGCGTGGATGATGGGGCCGTTGCCACATCTTCCATAACCAAACGGCGCTGGCTTCAAGGAGATCAACCTCGCCATCATTTAATCGACCCGCGCTCCGGCCGGCCGGTGGAAACTGACTGGCTTAGCGTGACGGTGATTGCCTCCCACGCAACCACCGCAGAGGTCTTTGCCAAGGCTTTATTGATCGCCGGATCGCATGAAGCAGTTACTTTTCCCTTGCCGGTGGATGTAGCTGCCTTTATCGGGGTGAGAGAGGATGGCACACTGTGGGGGTCAAAAATCATTAAGGAGTATATCGATGGCAGGTACCAATCTATCACCGCAGGATAAAGCAACGCAGAATAGCCGCATGGCAGGCTGGAGGCTTGATAAAGAAACCGATCAATCACCGCAGGATAGGTCGTCACACTCATTTATCCAGAGAGCCAGGTGGCTCCTCGTGGTGGGTCTTGGGCTGCTGGCCTCCGGGATAGCCATCCTGATCGCAAACACTCCCCTGGGAGGCACTTTAGGGTACCTGGCAAATATACTTTTCAAAACCGACACTGTGCAGGCATTCTGGTACATGACCCGTTCGGCAGGGCTGATGGCTTACTTCCTGTTGTTTTTATCCTCTGCCTGGGGTCTGGCGGTTTCGAGCAAAATTCTCGACAATATCCTGCACCGTACTTTTACCTATGATTTCCACCAGTTCCTTTCCTTGCTGGCCGTCGGCTTTATTTTCCTCCACGTTGTCGTGCTCATGATGGACCAGTATTTACCTTTTTCGATTGCCCAGGTGCTCGTGCCATTCATCGATCCTTACCGTCCCTTATGGGTTGGAATCGGCATTATCTCTTTCTATCTGACTATCCTGGTAACGATCACATTTTATCTCCGCAGCCGCATCGGCATGAAGACCTTCCGCTCGATCCACGGCCTCAGTCTGGTGGCTTACTTAGGATCAACCGTACACGGCTTCTTCTCCGGCACCGATTCGCCCCTCCTGGCCACCCGATTACTCTACATCGGCTCGTTCCTGGTAATCGTCTTCCTGACCTCGTACTGGTTCCTGGTTGGGCGGAATCGAAAGCCGCTCCCGGTAAAAAGCAGTTCGGCGACATCCACACCGGTTAGACGGGTCGTCAACTAAACTGCTCGATGGAATTTCAAGAATAAGTGGAACTTTCGCGTGAATCTTGCGTTATATATAGTAGAAGGAGCTTAACGCCAACCAAGAGGCGGGAGGTGAAAAATGTACCCGGTTTGGATCATAACCATATTTATCATACTAATTTTTAGCACGATGAGCCTGTTGAGCCTCCTCGGCGATCAAGAATCTCGTTCCGAACGGTGATCGAGCTTCAATTATCTACCTTCTCCTTGCAAAAAGACGCCCGGGTTGCACCGGGCGTCTTTATTTAATCTTCTTCTTGGGGAACAAAATAAGGGACACGACGTCCTATATTTGTAACGAACCAACCACATCCAGAGCTTGGGGTATACGCAAGAGTATGCTGACCGGCCAACCACAACCAGGAGAAACACAAATGAGAACGACCCGCCTTCCTTTTTTAACCATTTTATTGCTGGCTGCCATGATTGCCAGCGGCTGCGCCGCCCAACAGCCACCCTCCCCGACGGCAACCCCAACGGATGCCAACACTGGCATTGCCAACCCGGCTTCGGTGTACTGCACCGAGAAGGGCTACTCCCTCGAAATTCGCACCGCAGCCGACGGCAGCCAGTACGGCGCCTGTATCTTCCCGGATGGCAGCGAATGCGAAGAATGGGCGTACTTCCGCGGCGAATGCAGCCAGGGCGAGAGTGGCCCAAAGGTCACCACGCCGGTCAGCACTGGCGAAGGTGATCTGGCAGTCGAGGCAGTCCGGACATTTCTTGCGTCAGGCTTGAGCATCGATCCCTCAGCGATCAGCTTGATTTCCGTAGAGGCCGTCACCTGGTCTGACGCCTGCCTGGGCCTTGGCACCGCTGCCGAAGCCTGCGCCCAGGTGCAGACGCCCGGCTATCGGATAATCGTCCAAACCCCTAACGGCCAACCCTCCACTTTCCGCACAGATCTGACCGGCAGCTCCATCCGTCCGGAAACGTCCGGCACAAGCGGTGGCTGACAAGCAAATGTGAGGCAAGCACATCCCCGTCGGGATGGCAAATCTCATCTATAGATCAAAGAGGGGCTGAACCAGTTCAGCCCCTCTTTGATTATATTTTTACGCTTTTTTTACGCCTGCAGGCTTCAGGAAATATCGCAAGAGACGAAAACAATAACAGACCAAAGACAAAAACCATTCAGGCTCGATCGCTCAGGAGGCTCGACCACAGAGAATAAACCCGATCTGCACCATACACTGCTCGTCCACGGTTTCAGAATTAAGCCGGGCTCAGACTGAAACCCCTCGCACGAAGAGAGCCCAACCGGATAACTCATTCATTCAAAAAGGGGAAGGATCCCCGCCACGCAAACAAGGAGGTTTGCCATGCCAGATTATGATGTCACTCGCGTTGCCGGTAATATCGGCGCCCTGAATGCCCTGAACTCTCTGAACAACATCAACCGCCAGCTCGCCACCTACCAGGCTCGCCTGGCTACCGGCAAGCGCATCAATTCCGCCGCAGACGACCCCGCCGGCCTGACCATCGCCACCAAAATGCAGGCTCGCAGCGAAGGCATGAAAGTAGCTCTCTCCAACATCGGAGATGCCAAGAACCTGCTGGCCGTCGCCGAGTCCGGCGTAAGCCAGATCAATAACATTCTCGTCCAGATCCGCAACAAAGCCCTGTCCGGCGCCAGCGATACCATGGGGTCAGAAGAGCGCGCCGCCCTGAAAACCCAAATCACCGAGTACCAAGGCCAGATCGACAAGATCGTCGCCGAGACCAAGTGGAACGGCAATAAGCTCATCGGCAGTGCGACAGATCTGAACTTCCAAACCGGTGCGGACTCAGGTGACACCACCACCATGTCCGCCGTCGCCGACCTGGGTTCAACTGCCTTGGGTGTTACCACGGATGTGGTGACGGCCCTGACCGACCAGGCAGGATTCAATGCTCTGCTTACCGTTTTGGATGGTAGCCCTGGCGATCCAACCGCCGACCCCGTTGTACCTGCCACCACCGGCGCTTTTGCCCTGGTCAGCGGCGAGATGTCCAAGATCGGCGCTATGGAAGGACGCCTGACCTTCAAAGAGGACCAGGTCTCGGCTGCCCAGATCAACGTGGAAGGCGCTTACAACCGGATCATGAACGCCAACATGGCCGAAGAGCAGGTGAATGCCAGCAAATTCCAGATCCTGCAGCAGACCGCTACCGCCATGCTGGCCCAGGCCAACGCCGCCCCGCAGTTCTTGCTCACCCTGTTCCGCTAAACCTTACCGGTCGATCATTAATGGGTATCCGTGTGGGGAGCCAAACCGGCTCCCCACATATTTAATCGCCTGGCGGATTTCTCCTTTGGGTCAACGGATGTGAAACGAATTCGCGTGTAAAGCAACCGCCGGTAATCCGGTAGATATGCGTTGACCCGAAATAGGCTAATTGATGTTTTTCTCCCTCAAGTTTTGTTGAGAATTGACGATATAGATATCAAGCACAAATAACTTCTGCATTCTTGCCGGTTCTCCCGGAGCAAACCATGGCCACCACCAGCCCAATTACTACTCTCGATCCCACCTTCACCAGCCTGATCAACAGCCTGATGGAGATCGAACGCCAGCCGCTCACCAGGCTGACCCAGCAGCGCGATTCGGTTTCTCTGCAAAAGGGGATCTATAACGATCTAAAGAAAACATTGGACGACCTGCAGAGCGCGGCGCGAAGTCTCAAAAGCAGCGATCCTTTCTGCACGCTCAGCCTGGGGAATAAAGTCAATCTGGCAAACGTCTTCATCACTGCCACCGGGGCGGCAACCACAGCGACGGTGGCCTCTTTTACGACGAACAGCGGCGCTGTTCCGGGCGCCTACACCTTGAAGGACGTCACTCTGGCAAAAGCGCACACCCTGGCCTCCAACCAGCAGGAGTACGCCGACCAGGCTCTCAACCTGAGCGGCGGCTTTATCCTGGGCGGGGCAGCCACGCGGACGGTCTCGGTCACCGGGACGGCGAATGCCACAGTTACCGGGTTCGGCACAGGCGAGCTGGCTGCCGGCCAAACTGAGCTGGGCAGCGGACCTTACTACATCGAAACGCGGCTCGACCCAGCATCTGGCGCCTGGCAGTTCCGCCTGGTCAATGAGGATGGAACTGCGGCGAGCATCCGCATGGCGAGTGGAACGAGCTTTACCAGCGGCTGGCAAGCCATCCCTACCGGCGCCGGCGCCTATGACACCGGGCGCGGTCTGACGATTACTTTCGGCGCAGATCCGTCAGCCTACAGCGCAAACAGCAAGACCACCGGGGCAGTCCAGGCGGTTTACACAGCCCAGGGCGCTGCCATCCAGGTGAGCGCTGGCGACAGCCTGATCGACATTGCCTCCAAAATAAACCGGGAAATATTCGCCGAGGGGAACGGTGTGACGGCCACAGTGGTCGACAACCAGCTGATCCTGACCTCGAAAAGCACCGGCGTGAACCACGCCATCCTGGTCAGCGACACCGCACCGGCTGCGATCCTGCAGACACTGGGGATCCTAGATGGGACGGGGTTCCTCCACGAGAGCCAAACCCCGTCCGATGCGCAGTTCACCTTGAATAATATGGTCATCCATCGCAGCCAGAACGCCAACCTGAGCAACGTTGTCAGTGGAGTCACCATCAACCTGGCTCCTGATGCCGAAGGCAAGACCGCCACCCTATCGATCACTTCGGATCCTACCGGGGCAAAAGATTTAGTGAATGGCTTGATCACTAAATTTAACAGTCTGCAGAGCTATCTGAGCGATAAAATCGCCGTAACCAAGCAGGCCGATGGAACGTATAAACGCGGCGCGCTTGCCGGTGACATGATGTTTACTTCCCTGCGCAACGATCTTTTCAATCTCATCAGCGGCAATGCCAGCAACGACGGCACTCTGACGAATCTGCGCGAGGTGGGGTTGACCCTGAACGACAACATGCAGCTTGCCGTCAGCGACGCTACCAAGCTCGAGAACGCCCTACAGTCAGATTTCGCCAACGTCAGTGCCCTGTTCGATAAGGTCATGTCTGGGATCGACGCTAAGTTGGGTTACTATACCGGTTCTAACAGCTACGTAGAATCCGCCATCGAATCCTCTGACCGCGAGACCGAAACGCTCAACGACAAGATCACGACCATGAACCAGCGCCTGGACGTGCGCAAGCAGGCTCTCACCGAGCAATATGCTCAGCTCCAAACCCAGCTTCTCATGATGCAGTACACCCAGCAGCAGATGAGTCTGATCTATGGGTCTGTCAACCAATATGCTTAATACTGGAGAATTATGGATTGTATCGACAAGGATAGCACTTGAGGAGGAGAGAGTATGATTACCAACCCCTTATCTCCCGTCAATAAAGTCGAGATCGATTCTACCCATCGAGCCCCGATCCAACCCGGCGAAAGCGAAGGGGCAGCGCTGCCGCCTATTGCCTCCAATGGGGAGGCAGATGCGCGGATCGAACGCGTCGAACCGGTAAAACAGGCAGACATACGTTTGAAGTTCCTCGTCGACAGCCAATCGAATGAGGTCACCGTATTCATCATCGACCGCGCCAGCCAGCGCGTTCTGCGCACTATTCCATCCGAAGAGCTGACCCACTTGAGAGAAGGTGACCTCATCGAGCTCTTCGCCTGAAACTGGCATTGGGTTTGCAGGGCTAAAGGTTGTCTGGCGCCAGCCGATAATATTAACAGGCAAGCAGAAAATCTAAGGGTACGACAGGAGCGCAACCGTGGTTCAAACTAACATTTGGAAACAGGAATACCGCCAGCAAGATGTGATGGGCGCCAGCCCGATTCGACTGGTCGTGATGGCATACGATCTGGCAATCCAGGCCTGCGAGCAGAAGGATTTCGAACAAGCCACCAGGGCAATCACCGTGCTGCGAGATGCGCTCAACTTCGATTACCCGGAGGTTTCCGTTGGCCTGTTCCGCATCTACCAGTGGTGCCTGGATTGTATCCGCCAGGAGAACTTCGGCGATGCCCGCGAAACGCTGCGCGAGCTGCGCGACGCCTGGTCAGTCACCGAAAAACGCCTGTCCACCCCTTCAGTACAGCCGCGTCTTTCTGGGAGGGTTGCCATCTAATCCGAATTACCCCTCCCTCGAACTCATTCACGTAAATTTAATCCCAAGTTCACCCCAGCTTTACTGCTTGAGCCGTGCTGCTATGCTACTATGACTCAAGCAAAAGCGGTTATCCGGCCTATTTCCCCTGGATCAGGGATCATCCACATCAGCCGGCGTCGAACCGAGAGAAGGAGCCAGGGATGAGCTTTTGGAACAGCATGAGGATCAGCGCATCGGGCCTTACTGCTCAGAGACTGCGGCTGGATCTGATCTCAAACAACATCGCTAACGCCCAGACCACGCGTACCGCCGCCGGGGGACCTTACCAGAGGCAAGACGTGGTCTTCACCCCTCAAGGACAAACCCCGTTTAACCTCCCTTTCAAAACTGCCAGTACAGGCCTCATTTCGAGAGCGGCCGCTCCCACTGGCGGCGTGCAGGTCGCCCAGATCGTCACCGACACCACACCCGGGTCGCGCGTGTACGATCCCACCAACCCTGATGCCGATCAGGACGGCTATGTAACCCTGCCTAACGTGAACCTGGTCGTTGAGATGACCAACATGCTTTCGGCTACCCGTTCTTACGAAGCCAACCTGACAGTTATCGAGGCGTCTAAGCGCATGGCGCTTAAAGCCCTGGATATCGGCCGGTAATCCTCACAACCGCCGCGGAGCTGAAGATGCAAATTCCCCCCATCCAACCTTTCTCCCCCAATTCCGTCACCGGCCCGGCTTCCGGGATACGCCCGGCGGGCACGGCTGATTCTGTCGAGAAAACCTTCAGCCAGGTTCTCGACACTCTCAACCAGTCCCAGAATGAAAGCGACAATTTGATCCAACAGCTTGCCAGCGGTGAGGACGTGGACCTGCACCAGGTGATGATCGCCACAGAAGAGAACGACGTCAACTTCCGGGTGGCAATCGCCATCCGCGACCGCCTGGTGGATGCCTACCGTGAAGTGATGCGCATGAGCGTTTAGCCCGTTTGATTTCTCCTTCCGACTATGACAGCTTCCCTCCGGAAACAACTCTCTCTTTTCTGGCAGCACCAGAGCAAATCTCAGCGTTTGACGTTGATCGCGCTGCTGCTGGCGGCAATGATCATCGTGCCCGTGCTGATCTCCTGGGCTAATGCGCCAAGCTACGTGGTGGCTTTCAGCGGCCTAAGCGAAACAGACGCCGGGCAGATCGCCCAGGCGCTGGATGGAGACAACATCCCTTACCAGCTGCGTGACAGCAGTACGATCCTGGTGCCCTCGAAGGACGTGTACTCCGTGCGCCTGAGGATGGCAACCCAGGGTTTACCACAAAGCGGCACAGTAGGGTACGAGCTTTTCAGCGGCAACACGTTGGGAATGACCGAATTCACCCAACGGGTAAACTATCAACGCGCATTGGAAGGCGAGCTGGAACGAACCATAGGCAGTCTGGACGCCGTCGAAGCCGTCCGGGTGCATGTGGTCACCCCTGAGAAAACGCTTCTTTCTGAGGAGCAGGCGCCCACGACGGCTTCTATCACGATCAAAGTCAGGCCCGGCAAAAGCCTCGACCACGCCCAGGTACAATCCATCACCCACCTGGTTGCCAGCAGTGTGGAAGGGCTGGCTCCTGAAAATGTCGCCATTATCGATACCAACGGCAATATGCTGGCTTCCGGCGCCAGCGATGGCATACAGGGAGCATCCCTGACCCAGGCCGACAGCCATCGCGCCGCCGAGCTGGCAGCTTCTGCCGACCTTCAAAATAAAATTCAGAGCTTGCTGGATTCGGTCCTGGGCCCCAATCGATCTGTCGTTCAGGCGAGCGTCCTCCTGGATTGGACCCAGCGCGAAGTCACCTCGCAGACGTTCGACCCGACCCCGGCAGCTATACGCAGCTCTCAAAAGGTGTCCGAAATCTACGGAACCAGCGGGGATAACGTTGGCGGCATTCCAGGAGCCGGCAGCAATCTCCCCACGCCTGTTGCCACGGTGGCCGCGGGTGGGGCGATGAATAATTACCAGCATACAGAAGAAACCATTAATTACGAGATCACCCAGAGCCAGACGCACGAGGTGGTTTCCCCCGGTCAGGTCAAGTCGGTTTCCTTATCCGTGCTGGTTGACGGAGTCACCGACCAACAGCAGATCGACACGCTGAAGAAATCGGTTGCCGCGGCAGCGGGGATTGACGAAGGGCGCGGCGATATTCTCTCGGTGGAAACCCTGGCGTTCGATCGATCCTACATCGAGCAGCAATCCCAGGATCTCGCCCAGGGAGAAAAGACCAGCATGTACTACCAGATCGGCGAAGGGGTTGGCGCGGCTCTGCTACTGGGTTTACTGCTCTGGTTTATGCTGCGCCTGTTCAAGAATTTGCGCCTGGCTTCAGCCCAGGCCTGGATCCCGGTGATGAAGCCGGTTTCGGAAGCAGCCCTGATCTCTCCTGGCGCAATGCCTTTGATTGCCAGCGGCTCCCCGGCGGGAGCGACGCGTGACGTGCCCCAACCAGGCTCCACATCCGCTTCAATTTCGCAGGATGATCAGATGCAGCGTGTGCTGGCGCACATGACGGAAGAGAACCCGGCTAACGTCGCCGAAATCATTCAGATGTGGCTAAACGAGGATGGGAAGCAGCATGCCTGACGTTGATGCTAAGCCAAGCGGAATCGACAAAGCCTCCTCCCTGCTGCTCAGCCTTGGGGTAGACCTCTCCTCGAAGATCCTGCAATACCTGGGCGAGAGCGAGATCGAACGCGTACTGCTCGCCTTGAGCAAGGCGAATTCCATCCCCGGAGATATTCGCACCACGGCTGTGCGCGAAGCTTTCCAGACCTTCCAGAAGGGGGCATCTTCGCAAAGCGGCGGCATCGAATACAGCCGCCAGCTCCTGTCGCGGGCTATGGGTCCCCAGCGTGGCGCTGAGATCCTGGAACGGATTATTGCCCAACAACAGGTCTCCGCCTTCGAAATGCTGGGCAACGCCAATCCTGCCCAGATCGCCGCCCTATTGCAGGACGAGCTGCCGCAGACTATCGCCCTGGTGCTCTCTTACCTAGAGGCGAAAGTCGCCGCCGATATCCTGACCAGCATGCCCAAAGACCTGCAGGTGGAGGTCACCCTGCGGCTGGCTGCGATGGACCGCGTCTCTCCGCAGGTGGTCCAGGCTGTCGAACGCGCCCTGAAGAATAAGCTCTCAGGGGTGCTGAACGACGCCGATTTTCGGACTACCGGGGGGGTCGATTTCCTGGTGAAGATGCTCAACCAGGTGGACCGCGGCACGCAAAAATCCCTCTTTGAGGCCCTGGAGGCCACGGACCCCAAATTGGTCGATGATATCCGGTCGAATATGTTCACCTTCGACGACCTGATGAAAATTGACGACCGCACCATGCAGCGGGTTCTGCGGGATATTAATAAGAGCGATCTCGCTCTGGCGCTAAAAGCCGCGCCCGACCGGCTGCGCGACCTGGTTTACCGCAATCTTTCTGAGCGCGCCCGCGAGAACTTGAAAGAGGAAATCGACATCCTGGGGCCGCAGCTGGCGAAAAATGTCTACGCAGCGCAGCGCCGCATTGTGGATGCCGTGCGAACGCTGGAAGAATCGGGCGAAATTGTGATCGGCGGCAGCGGTGGAGCGGAAAATGAAGTCATTTCCTGAACCATCCTCTGCGCTCCCCTGGTCTCCCGGTGACCTCGCCCCCGCTTCCTCTGGTTCGCTGCGGCAGCCAGGCTCAGATGTGTTGACTATCTTCAGCTCAGAACGGCGTAGAGAAGATAGCGAGTCAGACATCAATCAACCCATCGTTTCACCTGCTCCGTTTCGAGACAGCCAACCCTGGTCTCCTCATGACCTTCTCCAGATCGCCCCGGCCGTCCTTCCAATAGTCGCCGCTCCAAATTTCCACTCCGCAACCACCCGGCCATTCGATCCGGTCCGCCAGATCGAAGCAGAAAACGAACGCCTGCGCGAGAACGCCCGAACTCAAGCGAATGAAATCTTAGCCAACGCCAGAATAGAAGCCGAAAGAATCATCCTGCAGGCGCACAAGGAAGGCTGGGCAGCCGCAGAGACAGAGACCTCTGCGATGCTCGAGACAGCCAAAGCTATCGTGGATCAGGTTTCGGCCTGGCGCGAAGAGCTCCTGGTCCAAAGCGAAACGGTGGTGATCGGCCTGGTAAAGGAAATCGGGCGGAAACTCTTCGGCGACGGTTTGGCACTGGACAGCACTGTGCTGCAGCAAACCTTCAACCGGGTGATGGAGAACGCACGCTCGCTCGGCGACCTCAGCATCTACGTTCACCCGGACGACGCTACCAACCTGGGGGCATACTGGCGCGAGTTCCAGGTTTCGATCAGCGGGCATCAGATCCAGATCATTCCCAGCACGGCCATTCGCCGCGGGGGATGCTTTATCGAAGGTCAGTGGGGAACAGTAGATGGGCGTATCGAGACACAGCTCAAAGCGATTATGGATGCGCTCTCCCCAGAGAACACCCCCGAGGGAGGCGCCGCATGATGGACGTCCAGGTGCCAGACCTCGAGCGCTACTCGCGTGCCCTCTCACGGCTGAACCCCACCCGCACCTCAGGCCGGGTGGTGCAGGTGGTCGGGCTGACCATCGAAGCCGTGGGGCTTGACTGCCAGATAGGTGAAGTATGCGAGATCAAGACCAATGGGATCACTGCCATCCTGTCTGAGGTGGTGGGATTCAAGGAAGACCGCGTGCTGCTCATGCCGCTGGGTGAGATGCAGGGCATCCAGCCGGGTAGCGCAGTTTACCCGCTCTTCCAGGCCCTCCGTGCCCCGGTGGGCACCGCTTTGTTGGGCCGCGTGTTAGACGGCCTGGGGCAGCCCATCGACGGCCTGCGGCCTCTGGACAACGTGGAAAGGGTCTCCACGCACAACCTACCACCGCCGCCCCTGAACCGGCCGACGATCAAAGAACCCTTGATCACCGGGGTACGCGTCATCGACGGGATGCTGACCTGCGGCAAGGGGCAGCGTATGGGGATCTTCTCAGGCAGCGGGGTCGGCAAAAGCACCCTGATGGGCACCATCGCCCGCAGCTCCCGATCAGACGTAAGCGTGATCGCCCTGGTAGGAGAACGCGGCCGCGAAGTGCGCGAGTTCCTCGAGCGCGACCTGGGTGAAGAAGGGCTGAGGCGCTCGGTGGTCGTTGTTTCAACCTCAGACCAGCCGGCGCTCGTGCGGCTGAAAGCTGCTTTCGTCGCCATGACTGTCGCCGAGCATTTCCGCGATGCCGGCCTGGACGTGACCTTTATGATGGATTCGGTCACCCGTTTTGCCATGGCGCAGCGCGAAGTTGGCCTCGCCATCGGGGAGCCTCCTGCCAGCAAAGGCTACACCCCCTCGGTATTTGCACTCTTGCCGCGCTTGCTGGAGCGCGCCGGCGCCAGCGAGCGTGGCACCATCACCGGCTTTTTCACGGTGCTGGTCGAAGGGGATGATTTCAACGAACCCATCTGCGACGCCGTGCGCGGCATCCTCGACGGGCACATCATACTCAGCCGGACTCTGGCTTCCCGCAACCACTATCCGGCCATCGACGTGCTGAACAGCATCAGCCGGGTGATGCCCAGCGTCTCCACCCCAGAGCATATCCAGCTTGCTTCTCAAGCTCGCAAGCACCTGGCAACTTACGAAAAAGCCCGCGATCTGATCAATATCGGCGCGTATGTAAACGGTTCAGACCCTGAAATCGACGCTGCAATCAACGTGATGCCTGTTCTGACTGCTTTCTTGCAGCAGAGCCAGCTCGAAACCTCGTCGTTCGACCAGACCATCGGTCTCCTATCCAACATCCAACCAAGAGAGAAAGCATGAAGCCAAAATTCTCCCTGCAATCCGTTTTAAATGTCCGCCACAGCCGGGTCGAAGCCCTCGAAATCGAGCTGGGCAAGCTGATGCAGACCCGCAATCAGAACCAGGCTCTCCTGGAAACCCTGCTGGCGCTGCAGGTCACCCTTCACGACCGCCTGCGTCGCCAGGAGAATGGAGAGATGGATATTTTCATGATCCAGCACCTGCACGCTAATATCGAAGACGTCAACAAAGGCATTGTGCAGGTACGCGATTCGCTGGCAGAGCTGGCCGTCAGGATCGAGGCAAAACGCCAGGAACTGGTGGCGGCCAAGCAGTCCGAGGAGACCCTGACCATCTTGAAGGGTAAGGAGTACGAGACCTTTCGCATGGAACAGAGACGGCTGGAAAGCGCCTCGCAAGATGACCTCTACATTGCACGTGAATACCAGCAGCGGCAGTAGGGTTTTCATCCATGGATGCCTCCATTTTTACCAACGCCATGCAAACCACCCTCTACCAATTGGTATGGGAGCTGCAAGAGCGCCTGGCGGCTGGGGCAGGCAGCAATCAACAAAGCTCAGTCGCCCTCGCTGCAACCGATCCATCCGGGCATGCCGGGGATTTCGCCAGCATGATCCAGCAAGCCGCCCAAAAATATCGGGTCAATCCGAACCTCGTGCAGGCAGTCATACAAGCCGAGTCCGCCTATAACCCCGATGCGGTTTCGCCGGCGGGTGCCCTGGGATTAATGCAGCTCATGCCGGGTACCGCCCTATCCTTAGGCGTGGATGACCCGCTGGACCCGGAACAAAACATCGACGGCGGAGTCCAGATGCTGCGCAGCCTGCTCAACCGCTACAACGGCGATTTGCCCCTGGCGCTGGCAGCTTACAACGCCGGCCCCGGAGCAGTGGACCGCTATCAGGGCATCCCACCCTATCAAGAAACCCAGACCTACGTTAACCGCGTGTTGAGTTATTTCCAGTCCTTGAACGATTGGAGAGCATGATCATGAGCAATTCCCTTTTCGACGATAGCGCACTACGCGCCGCCAGCCTGGCTCTGGATGGGCTTTCGCTGCGCCAGGAGATCATCGGCCGCAACCTGGCCAATGTCGATACGCCCGGCTATCGCGCCCAAACGGTCGATTTTGAAACCACCATCCAGCAGGCAATGAAGCACGGCGCTTCGATCGGGCTGCAAGCCACACACGCTACCCATTTCGCTGTCCCGACACCTGTGCCTGCTTTCAGGGCCGTACCCCGCCAGGGCGGGAGCCTGCGCGCCGACCAGAATAACGTTGACGTTGACGTCGAGCTGGCGCAGATGTCTGAAACCGGTATCCAATATCAGGCGGTCAGCCAGGAGATCAGCCAAAAACTGCTCCTACTCAAGGCGATCGCCGGAGGAGCGTGAAGATGACTGTATCCATGATTGCTCTCCCTGCCCCACCCGCAACTCCTGCGCCCAAGCCGGCGCCAAAACTGAGGCGTGAAGATTCACCCGCCGAGGGTACTTTCGCTAAAATCCTCCGGCGCAAGGATGAAGAAACCAGCCAGGTGGAACAAGAAGGCGCCATGGCAGCCGGGCAGGCTGCCGCCACCAACCCGACCCAAAACCCGCCCGAGCCGCCTGCATCCGGAGGGGAGGCTCAAGCTGCACCTGCCGCAGAACAGCCGTCTGGCATTTCCGGGGGTGCAAACGCCGAACCATCTGTCCAGGCAGCAGCCGCCATAGCCGCCTCCCAAGAAAGTAAACCGGCCGATTCCGCCGCTGCCTCTGCTGTAACCGCCACCGCTCAATCGACTTTTGAGGCAGCTCCTCCGCAGGGTCAAACCTCGGTTTCTACAAATGCCGGGGACACCCTTGCCGAAGCAGTAAAGACCGCCACACCTCCTAAAATCGTTACTCCCGGCGAGCCGCCTTCACCGGAGGGCGCGACAAAACAGATCGATGCGATTCAAGCGGGAGACCAGCCGGTGATAGATGCGCCGCAAGCTCTCCAAACGCGGCAGGCTCCAAGCCAACCGGCCACCCAAACTGCTCTACAGCCCACCCCGGGTGCAGCCGAGACGGCGCCCCCGCTCCACGCAATAAAATCCGGCAGCAGTCAGGTTTCAGACACTCAGAGCGAGCAAAATCTCAGCGCCACGATCCGGTCTGCATCGCATGCAGAAAGCGGGGTGCAAAGCCCGCCTCTGGCGATGCGCCCGGACCCCCTCCTGACGAGTGAGCCGGCCCGCCTGGCGGAAGCTCATTCAACCGGCCTTCTGCGCCAGCTCGGAGACCAGGTTCAAGCTCTGGTCAAGACGGGGAGCAACTCCTTCCGCATGCAGCTCTACCCCGAAGACCTGGGGCACATCGAGCTGCGCCTGACCACCGGGCACTCCGGGTTGGGCGTGACCTTGATCGCCGACCAGGGCTCCACCGGCCGGCTGCTCGAAACCCAGCTAGACGCATTGCGCCACTCATTGGCTCAAGCCGGTATCCAGCTCAACAGCCTGAACGTGGGTTCCGAGAGCCTGCTGAGGCAGAACCCGGGCGAGCAGCAAACCCCGGCCAACCCCGGGCAGTGGTTATCGGTTGCGCCGCCCAAACAAGAGCCTGCGCCGGAGGTCGTACAGAAGCACTGGTCGCCGGTCCCGACCTCCGGCATCGACTACCGGATTTAACAGCCACAGATCAACGCGGATGGACACAGACCAGATAGATTCATCCGGATGGATTTCTGAACTATACGCTTGATTGACATCCAAATATCTGCTTTCATCTGCTTTCACCTACGGCTAAAAATCAAACCGAAAGGAGAGAAATCATGCAAGTCAACAGCGTTACCGCAGCCAGCACAACGACCGCACCAACGGCAGAGCCCGCCCAGGCTGCCAAGCAGAGCTTCACCAACAGCGATTTCATGCTGCTGCTCATGGCTCAGCTGCGCAACCAAAACCCACTGGATCCTATGCAGGATAAAGATTTGATGGGCCAGGTCGCCCAGCTGAATTCCCTGCAGGAGCTGCAGGAGATCAAATCTCAAATCGCCCTGCTCACCAGCGCTAACCAGACCGTCAGCGCCGCCAACCTCCTCGGGCGGACCGTGACGGCCAACCTGGATGATGGAGATACCATCACCGGCAAGGTGGAGGCGATCACTTTCAAGGGTGGGGTAGCTTATCTGCAGATCGGCAAGCAATCAGTCCCGTTTGCCTCCATCGTCGAGGTAAAAGAAGGGGAGTAATCGATGACAAACCCCATCCATCTCGACGTTAACCCATCTCAGGCTAATGCCCCACAGGTCACGCCGGTACGGCAGCAATCGACGGTCTCTGGGCCCAGCTTTGCAGAAACGCTTGCCAAGACCCAGCAAATCAGGTTCTCGAACCACGCGCAAAAACGGCTGGAGACGCGCAACATCAGTCTATCGGACGACGGCATCTCGCGCCTGTCGAAAGCGGTAGATAAAGCCCAGGACCGCGGCGGGCGTGAATCATTGGTGCTGGTCGACGACCTGGCTTTCATCGTCAACGTCAAGGAGCGCCTTATCGTCACCGCAATCGACTCGCAAAACCGCGGCGAAGGCGTTTTCACCCGTATCGACAGCGTGGTCTTCGCCGACCCATCCGATTCTGCAAGCGCAGGGGTGGGCTCGACGCTCAAATCGGCATGATTATCTTATCCACACAGGCCGGCCCTCTTGGAGGAAGCCTGTGATCCAGAACCAAGCCTTCAGGAGAAATTGACATGTTACGCGCAATGTTCACTGCCATCAGCTCGCTGAACCTGCACCAGACCTATCTGGACGTCATCTCGGATAATCTGGCCAATGCCAACACCACCGCCTTCAAAGCCAGCCGGGTGGTCTTTCAGGACCAGTTCTCACAGCTCATGAGCCCCGGCGCGGCGCCCTCCGACAGCCAGGGCGGCATCAACCCCACTCAGATCGGTCTGGGCGTCCAACTCGGTTACGTATCACCGCTCTTCACCCAGGGCTTGCTGCAGAGCACCGGGCGCAACACCGACCTGGCGATCCAGGGAGACGGCTTTTTCATCTACGATCAGGGTGTCGACCGCCGTTATTCTCGCGAAGGTTCGCTGGAAATCGACGCCAATGGATATCTGGTCAATAACTCGAATGGCCTGCGCATCCAGGGTTGGGCAATCCCAGCCGGGCAAGCCGGGTCGATCGATACCAACAATCCCATCTCTGACATTTCCATACCTCTCGGCTCCACCCTGGCCCGCGCCACTTCGAACGTTACTTTGGGCGGCAACCTATCCTCCACAACGGAGGCCGGCGACGAGTTGTCCACCTCTTTTGGTGTGTACGACTCCCTTGGGGCCCTGAATAATATTGGCGTCACTTTCAAGCGCGTGGATGACCATAACTGGAGCTGGAAGGTAGACAGCCCGGCAACCGCCTCGGGCAGCGGCACCGTCGCTTTCGATGAAGCCGGCCAATTCGTCCCGGCGGATGCCGGTCAAATCACCCTCACCGGCGAAAATGGGGCAAAGGATACGGTCTTCACCCTGGATGCCAGCAAGCTGACCATGCTCTCCAGCACCGGTACAGTGACCGCAACCGATCAAGATGGCCTGGCGCCCGGCGCAGTATCAGACGTGTACGCCACACCCAACACCGGTGAGATCTATCTGGTCTACTCCAACGGGCTGAAGCAGCTGATCGGTCAGCTAGCGCTGGCGCGCTTCACCAACCCCACAGGACTGATGCGCGACAGCCACAACCTGTTCCGCGCCGGGCTGAACTCGGGCGAGCCGCAGGTAGGGGCAGCCGGCACCGGCGGGCGGGGTACGATCGCATCGGGATATCTAGAGGCTTCTAACGTCGATATGGCTCAGGAGTTCACCAACATGATCCTGGCACAGCGCGGCTTCCAGGCTTCCTCGCGGGTGATCACCACCTCCGACGAAATCTTGCAGGAGCTGGTCAACCTCAAACGGTAAGCTTGATCCGGTCACGAGGGGAAGGAACCCGCCAAAGGGCCTTCTCCTCAGACCATTTTGACGATGAATCTCGCCGGTCCTGTTCCCCTTACTCCAGTATATCGCTCGGCTGAGCCCGCGCTTTCTCTGCAGCCAAACCAGCGCATCACGGCTGAGATCCTGCAGGTCTCCGGCGACCGGGTAGCCTTATCGATCCAGGGGGTGACCGTACTTGCCAGGCTGAGCTCGCCTGAACAAGCCTCCATGCTCGTCGAGAGGCAGTTCACCCAGTTTATCGTGCGAGATGTATCCTCCCAATCGATCACCCTCCAACTGGCAAACTCGCCGGCAGCTCCCGCGGCGGCATCGCAGCTCCGCTCAACGAACCTGCTCCCGCGCCTGCTGCAGGAAATCGGGCTTCCGGCGCTGCCTGAGAATATCTCACTGGTGCGCGCCTCCCTTTCACAAGGGCTGCCCATTACACCCGCACTGATCCGCGAGCTACAACAGGCTCTAGCGAGTGGAGGTAGTTGGGATGCCCGAGATGCGCAGCTTGCCGCCTGGCTGAGAGCTTGCGGGCTACCGCTGACCCGGGGGAGCCTGGAATTAGCCCGGGAGATGCACCCGGATATCGGCCAGGTAGCCGGCCGGCTCCAATCTTTAATCGGCTCACTCCCTGGAGTACCCGCTGCCTTGACGGAGGATGCCCGGGCTGTGCTGATGCAAATCAACCTCGCTGCCGGAGGCCCGGCGGAAAACCAACCCACCCGGGTGATCCAGGCAGTCAAGCTGCTCGGGCGCTCGCTAGAACACAGCCTGGCAGAAGCAGTACTCAACGGGTCGAGCCTCACGGTGAATGAAGCCGAAAGCGGCTCGCTCATCCTGGCCCGCTTGCGGGCAGCTCTACCGCAAAACAAAACCCATTCTCTGCGCAGCGCGCTGGATGCATTCCTGGATGGGCTACGCTGGGTTCACTTTCTGAATGCGCTCCCCGATTCCGACCCGATCCAGGGGCGGTGGGTCCATCTCAATCTCCCCTTCCAGAGCTGCTCCCCGGGGAAAGAACCCGGCACAATTCATCTGAAGGTCGCTTATGACAGTCGCGGGGAAAACACCCGTATCAATCCCTGCTATACCCGCCTTGTCTTCCAGATAGATCTACCCGCCGGCGAGAAGCTGGAAGTGGATCTTTCTGTCGCCGGCCGCCAGGTGAGCGCCGAAATTACCGCCTCATCGCAGGTTCTATGCGATCTGGCCCGCTTCGAGTTGCCCGACCTCGAAACCGGCCTGGCCAGGCTGGGCTACAGCATGAAAAGAAGCCAGTGCGGAGTAAACCCGTTTTTCAACCGGAAGTCAGGGAACGCTCCGGCTGCAGGAATGGAACTCTACCAGTCGGTCGACCGGGAGGTTTGAACGATGGGCGCCAAACCGATCCACCCTAAAAGGAAGGGGCGCTTGCCCCAGGCAGCCGCTCTGGGGTACAACCCCCTCCATGACGAAGCTCCGCGCTTGTTAGCTGCCGGAGAAGGACAACTGGCCGAACAGATCCTGGCGCTGGCTCGCCTCGAAGGCATCCCCATCCGGGAAGATCCCATACTGGTCAGCGCGCTGGCAGGCGTAGACGTGGGCCAGGTCATTCCCCCCGAGCTGTATGCGGTGGTCGCCGAGGTGCTGGCGTACGTCTACCGCATCCAGAAGGCCTACAAATAAGGGGACACGGATTTCCAGCTCGAAGACGTAGAGAAGAACAATCCACAGATAAAAAAATGTGTGCCATCTGTGGATATTATTTATCCACTTCTGCCGCTAGCAAATCGCGCAAATCCTGGAAGCTATCCGGCTCGAGGCCTGAAGCCAGGCTTTTCGCAAGCATTTCCTGCGCGGCTACCGCTTGATAGATCTCGTTGCGTAAGATGGGTATTTCACGCGGGGCTTTGATTCCCAGCTTGACTTTATCTCCCTCGATAGCCAGCACGGTCACCGTGATGTTCTCGCCAATATTCAGAATCTCGTCGATCCGCCGCGTGAGTACCAGCATATCAGCTCCCCGAGATCACCGCAGAACGTCGAAGAGGTTCAACATCGAAATCGACCGCTGGCTGACTTCCAAGACCGCCTGGTAGGTGGTCTCCTGCGCCTGGAGCAAAGAGATCGCTTCAGCCATGTTGGTATCTTCCTTTTTAGACAGCAAGCTCTTCAATTGGAGCTGCGTATTTTCAGATTGGTCGATGACGGCTTTAACCTCGCGCTGGCGGGCGCCGTTGTCGGCGCGGTACTGGCTGACCGTATCGAGTGTGCCGTTCAAGGCATCCAGGCTGTCTTGCAGGTCGTTCCGGTTGAAATCGTTCAATGCATTGCGAGCTGATATCAGCGCCTCAAAGAAAGGCATAAACGCCTGCTCACCGTCGGTGTTGGCCGCAACCGTCTGGCCAGGTCCCAGGTCGCGCAGCATCGTCCCGTTATCACCCTGATAATCCACGCTGTCGCTCCCATCGTAAGAGAAGGGCCTGGTTTTGATCTGGAACCCCGAGAACAGATAATTACCCTGGTGAGAAGCGTTCCCCAGGTCCACAGCCTGGTTTATCAAGGCTCCCATTTCGCTGCCCAAAGCGTTCTTGCGCTCGCTGTCCCCAAGGGTATCAGAAAGCCCCTCCACCACGAGCGAGATGGCCCGTTTTGCCAGGTCCGACATCTGCTGAAAAGCCTGATCGGTGGCGCTCATCCAATCATCTGTATTTTGAGCCGTAGATAGATAATCCTGCCCGATCTGCAGGGTGGAACGCAAGCTTAGCGCAGTAGAGGCAGCCGTCGGGTTATCGGAGATATTCGTAAACTGCTTCCCCGAGGAGGCTTTTTCCTGCAGCGCGGCCAGGAGTGTCTGGTTGGCCGTCATGTGCCGGATGGCGTTATCGAAGATGACCGGGGTAGATATGCGCATGCTGCACCTCTGCCGTTGTTAGCGGCCGACAATTCCCATATTATTAATAACCTGATCTAGCATCTGGTCGATGACGGTCATCAGCCGGGTCGCAGCCTCATAGGCGCGCTGGCTTTTGACCAGGTTAGCGGCTTCCTCATCCAGAGAAACGCCCGTCAGCGAGTCGCGCTGGGTTTTGAGAGCATCCTGAGCCAGCCCATAATCCTGAGCCTCGCGAGAAACGCGTTGAACCTGCAGGCCCAGGGCAGACGATCGAGCATTATAGTAATCGTGCGCAGTCGCCCCACCCAATGCTGCCAGGGTTTCAGCCTGAACATTAGAGATCTGGCGAGCGATTTCACCATCTCCAGCCGCCCCTGCGGCCCCGGCTGCGGCAATGTTCGCCACATCATCCAGGGTAGAGTTGACCTGGATGGAGGCGGCATCGCTGCCGGTAAAGAAATCGATCCCTGTGGAGCCGTCCAACCCGAACCCTCCGGAATGGAGGGCATTCACCCGCTCGACCAGCGACGAAGCCAGGGCGTTGAGGCCGGCTTTCTGTGCGGGAAGGTCCTCATTGCGGGCTGCCAGCAAGCCCGGCAGCTCCCCGCTGGTGAGGTCGAAAGCCCTCCCGTTGGGGTCAACCAGCAGCAAGTTTCCGGTGTCCGGTTCGACCCGGGTATCAATGGCGAAAGCATCGTGACCGGTGACCACGTTTTGGCCGCCGATGGATACCAGCACCTCTCCGTTTGCCTGGGCTGAAGAAACCGCCCCAGCCAACTCCGACAGCCGGTCCAGGAGCAGGTCCCGCTGGTCCATCAGATCGTTAGGCTGGTTGCCGATGGACAGCACGCGCGAGATTTCCCCGTTCAAATGGGCGACTTGCTGAGTGAGAGAGTTGACCTCCTGCACACGCTGGGTCACTGCCAGGGTCTGGTCGGCGATCAGGGCATCAATCTTATTAATGCGGGTGTGGAAAGCCTCCGCCAGCGCTTGGGAGCGGTCGAGCAGATCCTGCCGCAAGCTGAGGTTCGATGGGTCTCCGCTCAAAGACCGCCACCCCGACCAGAAATCATCCAACTTGGGCAGCAAGCCATCCTGCGTGTTCTCGCCCAGGGAGGATTCGAGCTGCTGAAGCACGTCCTGCTGCGTCTCCCAGCGCCTGGCTTCCGCCGAAGCCTGACGGTAGCGCCGATCATAAAAATCAACACTGAAACGGTCGATACGTTCGACCAGAACGCCCGTCCCCATCTGTCCGGCATTCGTGCCTCCCTGCAACCCGGTGGTTTCGTAAGGAGGGGCCGGTTTTAATACGGCAGTCTGGCGGCGGTAACCGGGAGTGTTGGCATTCGCCACGTTATTCTCGATCACCTCCACCGCCTGTTGGTGGCTGAGCACCGCCTGTAATGCTAACTGGACCCCCGATAATAAGCTCGGCATACTGCTCCTTGTCAAACGCGATGGTCAAGATCCCAAATCGCAACTCTCTCCAGGGTGGGCACAGCTCCTGGAGGAGCATAGCCCGGTTGAGGCTGGTAGAAGCTGAGCAAATATTCCTGGGTGGCGGCAATCCAATCGAGGCCGGCGCGGGATAAGGTCTGGTTGCCGTAGTTAAGATCGCGTGCCTGCCCAACCAGGGTGGCGATCCCTTCGCTCAAACGGAACAGCCGGTCCACCGAAGGCCCTTCCATGCCGGTCAGCAGCTCGATCAGGGATGATGATTCGAGGCGCATGCCCAGGATCGTTGCCACGTTTTGGGTCACCATGCGGCGCCTCTCTTCTATCAGCCCAAGCTCATCCAGCAAGCTTTCTTTCTGACCCAGGAGAACCATCAATGCATCTGCATTCCGGCTCGAAAGCAAGGCACGTTCTTCCTTTGCCAGAGCGATTAACGACTGCAAACCGCGAAACTCCTGGACCAATGTATCTTCCAGCTCTCCGACCATGTCTTCATGGTTTTTGGTGACGACGGCCATACGCGTGATCCTTTACTTGAAGCCAAGACGAGAAAGCAACCGGCCGGCCAGCTCTTCGAGGGAGATTTTGTATTCCCCGGATTGGACCCTTTGACGGAGCGCCTCGACTTTCTGGTCATCTGCCCGGGGGGTTTCATCCAAAGCCAGGCGGGCTTTCGCCAGCAGGCGCGCTCGTTCAGAGAGCACAGCCTGATCTTTCTCCCCTGCGACCAGAGTGTCGGCGCTATGCGCATAATTTTTCACCACACGGGTATTTTCAGGCTTATGCGTCGAGAGCGGGTTTACCGGGTTATTTTCAATTTTCATCTTCCAATCGCCTCCAGATGGAAATCTGCAAAGGGGTAAGTTCGCCTGATTCCCTTATCGGCTGCTTTCTTGCAAACTTTATGCCTGCCGAACCTGAATCGCCTGAGTAATCATCTCGTCGGTCTGCTGGAACGTTTTAACCGACATCTCAAAGGCACGCTGCAGGCTGACCAGGTGAGTCATCTCATCCGCCAGGTTAACATTCGACTGCTCCAGCGTGTTTGAAGCCAGGGCACCGTAGTTTTCAGACCCGGGGACGCCGTTTTGGGCCGTGCCCGATGCGGGGGTCTCCAGCCACAGGTTCTCGCCGTATCCCTGCAGGGCGGATGGGTTAATGAAGCGAGCGAGCTGGATGGCGCCGGCTCTCGTCCATGCTTCTCCGATGCGGGTGTATACCTGTCCATCGCCCCTGACCTGGATTTCATCGACACCGGGCGGAATCTGCCCCTGCCACACCAGCTGCCGTCCCCCTGCCGTGACCAGACGATTATCGGCGTCTAGAGACAGCCGCCCGTCGCGGGTGTAGGCAGTCGTTCCATCTGCCAGGGTAACGGCAAAATAGCCCTGCCCTTGGATGGCGAGATCCAGTGGGTTCGTCGTGGTCTGATAGCTTCCCGGGTCGTCGAGCATTTGGGTCGAGCTGAGGTGATTGCCGGCCGGCTCTTGCATGTCCAGCAGCTCCTGGAAGTTTGCCCGGCTGCGCTTAAAACCCGTCGTATTCACGTTCGCTAGGTTGTTGCTGACCACATCCAGGTCATTTAACCGGGAGAGCATATCCAGGCGAGAGATATTCAAGATTTGAAAAAGACCTGCCATAACCTTATCCTCCGTTTATGCAATCCGTCCCAGCGTGTCGATCGTTTGACCCAGCAGGCTATCCTGGGTCTGGACCATCTGCTGGGCTGCCTGGTAAGAACGAGCCACCTCGACGAGCATGGTCATGAGCTGGGTGGGGTTGGCGTTTGACATTTCTAAAGCACCCTGTTGGATGGTTCCGGAGGCATCACCACTGGGGGCACCGCTTGCGCTGAAGGTGTTGTCTTCTTCTCGTGTCAGCTCGACCCCAGGATCTTTGAAGAAGGCTAGCCCGATCTTTCCGGCGGCCTCCCCGTTTGCGGTGATGGCGCCGTCCGTGCCAATTAAGATCTCGCCATCCGGAATCTGCAAAGGTTGCCCATTCTCGCCCAGGACCTTGTACCCATCGATGGTCACGAGCTGTCCCTCAGCATCGCGCACGAAACGCCCGTCGCGCGTATAGCGCTCGCCGCCGGCGGTCTGCACGCGGAAAAAGCCGGGACCTTCAATCGCCAGGTCCAGGGGATGCCCTGTGGTTTCGATACCCCCCTGCTCGAAGTCGTTGATATTTGGCCCAGTGAGCACACCCAATCCCAGGTCGCCCACGTAGCTCACCCCGCTCTGCGATCCATCGCCCGCGGGTTGGGTGACCGGCGTCTGCATGAAGTCTTCCAGAGTCATGAGGATCTGTTTGAACCCCGGCGTCTCCAGATTGGCCACGTTATGAGCCAGGGCTTGCTGGAGGTTAATCCCGGCGACCATGGCCGAAGCAGCAGAATACAATCCCTTGATCATCGTAACTTCTCCATCCCTTTCTCGCTGTTGCGCCCGATGCTCAATACCAGCCGGACCTCATCACGGGTCATGCCCATCTGGCGAGCTATTTCCACCTCTGTCATATCCCCGGCTGCCATTGCCAGGATCGCCCGATTTCGTTCCAACGCCGCTGTGCTGCCGCTTTGAGCGGAGACCTGCGGCGCCTTCGCCGCTTCCAGGAGGGTGCGGAAGTCGCTCTGCCCCAGGATTCCGCCAGAGGCGGCTGGAGGTTTTGCCTCGCGCGAGGTGGCGACCAGGGTGCGCAGGTCTTCAGCGACCGGCGTCAAACGCTCGGCTTGCGTCTTTTTTCCCTGGACGAGCGCGGTCTCGCGCGCCAGTTGAATCAGATTGAGCGTATGGTTAAGCAGGTTTGGGATTGGGTCAGACATGGATCTCCCTCTTTATCCGCGCAGGAGCCTCGTACGGCGCCGAAGCTGCTGCCTGGAGCCTGGTTGGCTGCTCTGAACGGTCCCGGCGCAGCTTTGGAGATGGGATAGCCGCGGCTTCATCCTGCTCCAGGATGGCTTTCAGCATCAGCACCGCCCGCCCATGGAGCTGGCAGACGCGCGACTCGGATATCCCCAGTACGCTTCCGATTTCCTTAAGCGTCAACTCTTCATAATAGTACAGAGTCAGCACCATCTGTTCTCGCTCGGGAAGCTCCTGCAGCGCCAACACCAGGCGGTTCTTCAGATCAATCTCGGTGACAACCTCCGACGGATCCGTCTGGTTCTCATCCGCCAGAACCTCGTAATAATCCTGATCCTCTTCCGAATCGCTCTCGGTAAGCGTGTCCAGGGATAAGAAGATGCGGCTCGAATCGGTCATAGCTTGCTGGACTTGCGCCAGATCCATCCCCAGGGAAGCGGCAATTTCGTCATCTGTGGGCGACTGGCGCGTCCGGGCATAGATTTCGGCGATCGCCTGCTGGACTGCCTTGGTGCGACGGCGAGCCGATCTCGACAGCCAGTCCAGCGAGCGCAGGTAATCCAGCACTTTTCCCCGCACCCGGAAGGTGGCGTAGGTACTGAACTGAGTCCCGTAGCTCGGGTCATAGTGGTCGACCGCTTCGATCAGCCCCAATAATCCCTGGTTGACCAGATCTTCGTAGCCGTTGCCGGGATCGCCGCTCAACCCGAGCCTGCCCAACACGTGATGTACCAGGGAGACGTGGCTTAAGACCAGCTTCTCCCTTGCGTCAGGGGAATGCGTCGCCAGGTATTGAGCAAGCAAGTCCGGTTCACTCAGGTTCGCGAGCATAGGTCAGTGTCTAGGCTTTCATTTCCAGGGTGCTTTGCGCCGGCTGCTGATCCATTTCGCCGGTTTTTCCTTCGTTTTCATTGCTTTCTAGCTGCAGCGAGCCTCCGGCTAAAATCCAGGAAATCGCCCACAGCATCAGCCCCACCACCAACACGGAGACGCCCGCCCGCAACAGGATCACCAGGGGCGGAGCGCCCGCCAGAAACGCCAGGACGATCTCAACTGCCATGACGAGCACGATCAGCAGGCGGGCAAAGATAAAGGTGACCTCCAGCATCACCGGCAAGTGAACGGCATCCTTTCCGCTGAGGGCAGATCCTGCGACGGCTTTCGATTTCTTGGAGAGATCCTTCTCCTTCTTATCCGCTTTTTTCTCTTTACTCACAATGCCATCCTTCCATTTAGAATTGCTTCGGCAAGGACCCCCGGATCGCCCGCGTGGAGATTGCCCACCACCCGGCTTCCCGTCGTGAAATAAGCCAGGGGCACCCGGCTGCGCGCGGCCAGATTGTAGATGTTCCCCAGGGTGGCGGTCTCATCGGTTCGGGTTACGATAATGCCCTTCAAGCTGAACAAACCGAAAGCGCCCAACGCCTGCATCAGGTCGGCCTCTTTCATCGTCGCCGGAAGCACCAGGTAGGTGGCCCGCTGAGCGACGCCGGTCAGGAATGCGCCCAATTCGACCATCTGGCTCTCCTGGCGGGGATTGCACCCTGGCGTATCTACCAGGATCACATCTGCGTCCTTCTGGTCGGCAATCGCCGCGGAAAGGTCCTCGGGGGTATAAGCCAGGCGCAGGGGGATCCCCAGGGTGTCGGTATATTTTCCGGCCTCAGCGATCGCCCCGGTGCGCACCGTATCTGCTCCAACCCAGGCCACCTTCTTCTCCAGGTTCAGGGAGTAAAAGGAAGCCAGCTTGGCGCAGGCGCTGGTCTTGCCGCTGCCACTCGGGCCTACCAGGCAGATCACCCGGTTGGGCGCCAGGGCCATCGTGCGCGGGTGAGCCGTTAACCCGGCTTCGAGCTGCATGCGCAGGTAATGGTGCAGCCGCTTTTCGTCTTCCAGCATCGCCGGGGTAAGCACCTGCAGGCTGCTGCCAATCATCCTGCCGACCAGGCTTTCATCCACACCCTGAGAAACCAACCGGCGGCGAGCATTGATTACCGGAACGGGCAGTATGGCTTTGGTTTCAGGCGCCGAAGGGGATATTTTGGCGGCTGTAGGAGGCTTCTGCTCGGGTTCTCCATGGTTCTCCGCCGGCTCGCCTGCAGGGTGGCTCGCAGCCAGGGCCAACGGTGCGAAGGCATGTGCGGCGGGCGCCTTCAAACGCGGAGAATTGACCGCCGGTGGATCAGCAGCTTCTTGAGGTTCGCTCTCTATTTCCCCGACAGGGTTGGGCAGCTCAGCAACCGGCAGCGCGGCGATTACCTCGCATCCCGCTCGCCGCCATACCTGCCAGGCCGGTCCGGAAGGGATTTCGCGCATGGAGAGCACGACGGCCTGGGGGCCGAGCTTGCGTTGCACGTTTTGCAGGGCAGTCAGCATATTGGGAGCTCGAAATGTTTGCTTATCCATATTTCAACCTTATCCTGGTGTGATTTCCACCATGCCATGCGCCCGCACCTTCGTTCCCGGGCTGATCTCCGAATATGCCAGCACCACCAGAGTCGGCAGCGAAGGCTCCACCAGGCGGCGGAAAGCCAGACGTAGCTCGCGCGGGCAGAGCAGAATGGGCAGGAACCCTTCCTCGGCTAATTTCTCCATCTGCGCACCCGTACGGGCCAGGATGCCCTGCGCCAGGGTCGCATCGATCTGGAAACCCAGCCCGCCTTCCCCGGAGGTTAACGCAGAGCGCAGCGCGCTTTCAATTTGGGGCGAGAGGGTAATCACGTGCAGGGTGTTCTTTTCATCCCGGTACTGGCTCGAGATCGTGCTCGCCATCGACTGGCGCACTGCTTCGGACAGTATGCTCGCGTCACGCGTCGCGCCAGCGTGATTCGCCAGTACCTCCAGGATGCCGCTCAGGTCGCGGACTGGCACGCGTTCCCTCAGCAGGTTGCGCAGCACCGCCTGGACCTCGCCCAAACTGAGCATCTCTGGGATCACCCCTTCCACCGAAGCCGGGCTCTTCGATTTGAGCTGGTTCAAGATTTCTTGCACCATCTGCCGGCTCAGCAGATCTGGGGCGTGAGCGCGCACCACTTCGGTGAGGTGGGTGCTCAGCACCGAAAGCGGGTTCACCACGGTGTAACCCAGCAGCTCTGCCCTGCCGCGCTCTGGCTCGGGGATCCACAGCGCCGGCAGCCCGAAAGCCGGTTCGTGGGTCTCGACACCGCGCAGCTGCTCATCGGCGTCAGAGCCTGGGATAGCCAGCAGACGGTCGAGCAGCAGATCGCCGCGGGCGACTTCCTGGCTGCGAATCTTGACGCGGTATTCCTGCGGCTGCAGGCGCAGGTTGTCGCGAATGCGCACCACCGGCAAGATCAAACCCATCTCCGCCATCATCTGGCGGCGGATGCTGGTAATGCGGCGCAGCAGGTTGTCGGCGGCGTCTTCGTCGATGAGAGGGATGAGAGCATAGCCGATTTCCAGCTCCATCGGGTCGACGACGACCATTTCGAGCATATCTTCGGGGCTTTCGGGTTCGGCCGTCGTTGCCTGCGGTACGGCTGCGGTGAGGTTCGTCTCTCCCTTGCGCATGCGCTGGACGAAATAAGCAGCCGTTCCCAGGGTCAGGCTAACCAGGATGAAAGGCAGCTTGGGTAAACCGGGGACGAAGTTGAGCAAGCCGACGATCACCGCAGCAACTGCCAGGGCGTTGAAATTGGAAAGCTGCCCGAAAAGGTCGGTGCCCAGCGAGGCTTCGGAAGTCGAGCGTGTGACGATCAAGCCTGAAGCCGCCGAAACCAGCAGAGCCGGCACCTGCACAGCGAGTCCTGCGCCGACGGTGAGCAGGGTATAACTCTGCAAGGCCTGCATCAGATCCAGGTTACGCTGCATCATGCCGATCACAAAGCCGCCGATGATGTTCACCACCATAATGATGATGGCGGCGATGGCATCCCCGCGAACAAACTTGCTGGCGCCGTCCATGGCGCCGTAAAAATCCGCCTCAGTCTCGATGGCTTTACGGCGAGCGCGCGCCTCTGTCTCGTCGATCAGGCCGGCGTTCAGGTCGGCGTCGATGGAGAGCTGTTTCCCCGGCATGGCATCCAGGGTGAAGCGTGCCGAAACCTCTGCTACCCGGCCCGCGCCGGAGTTGATCACAGCGAACTGGATGATCATCAACATGAGGAAAATGACCACGCCAACGACGTAATTTCCGCCGACGATCATATCGCCAAAGGTAGCGATCACGGTCCCGGCATTGCCGCTGAGCAGAATCAAGCGACTGGCGGCAATGTTGATTCCCAGGCGAAACAGGGTGACCAGCAGCAGGACAGTCGGAAAGACCGAGAACTCCATCGGCTGGGAGATATACATGGTCAGCAGCATGATCCCAATCGAGACGGCCAGGTTCAATGCAACGAGCAGATCCACCATCCCGGGAGGGAGCTGCACGAGCAAGGGGCCCACGATCACCACGAGCCCGATCGCCATGGCGATATCTTTGGACTGGAGCAGTCGCTTCAGGTCCAGGTTCATTCCCTTTATTGCCGGTGCAGTTGCTGCCATGGTCTCCTCTTGAGTTCAATCCGCCCAGGTCACGGTTGGGCAGGGTGGGGGCTGCGCCCGTTCAACCGGAACACGTAAGCCAGAACTTCCGCCACCGCTAAATAAAGCTCCGGCGTGATCTCCTGGTCGACTTCCACACTGCGGTACAACGCACGCGCCAGCGGGATATTCTGAATTACCGGCACTCCACTCGAGCGGGCAAGCTCCACGATGCGCTGGGCCACGGCATAAGCTCCTTTAGCCAGCACGCGCGGCGCATGCATCTGTTGGGGATCGTAAGCAATCGCCACGGCAAAGTGGGTAGGGTTGGTGATCACCACATCGGCCTTATGCACATTCGCCATCATGCGGCTGCGCGCCAGGCGGCGCTGCTGCGCCCGGATGCGCCCGCGTAAGAAAGGATCCCCTTCGGACCGCTTCAGGTCTTCCTTGACTTCCTCTTTCGACATGCGCAAAGAACGCATAAACTTCCAGCGCTGGTAGGCGTAATCGGCGGCAGCCAGGAATACGTAGGCGCCCCCTACGCGGATTGCCAGCGAGAGCGCCAGGTTGCTCCAATCCTGCAGCGCAGATAAGAAATCCATCTGGCTCAAGCGCAGCAACTCTGAGGATTCTCCTTGCAAGGATGTATATGCCACCCACCCGACCAACCCCAGCTTGAGCAGCGCCCGGCCGAGCTCAACCAGCCCCTGGGTAGAAAAGATCCGCTGCAGCCCCGTCAGCGGGTTGACCCGCTTGAAGTCAAAGCCGATGCGCTTGCTGGTCCACAAAAAGCCGGTCTGGACCAGGGTCACACTGACGCCGGTCACCAGCAACCCGACCATTACCACTCCTAAACTGGGAACCACCCGGATCAGCTCGGTAATCAGCCAATCGCGCAGCCAGGAGTCAGTGATGGTTGCTCCCGGCAGGGCAGACAGGGCATCGGTCAGCGACGCTTTCATCCCATCCAGAAGCGCCTTCCCCGGCCCACCGAGGAGCAATGCTCCTACCAGCAGGATGGAGGCGGTATTCAGCTCCAGGCTGCGCGCCACCTGGCCCTCGGAACGGGCATCCTCGAGACGGCGTGGAGTAGGTGCTTCGGTGCGGTCAGCCATAGAGTTTATTTGACGATTAATTGAAGCGTTCGGTGCCCTAAAGAACGGTACAGGTTCCCGAGGATAGGGATGGCGACGGTAAAGGTGAGCGATAGGGCCACCATGCCAACCGCCACCTTCATGGGCAGCCCCAAAAAGAATACCTGCACCTGCGGGGCCACCCGCGCCAGAAGGCCCAGGGTCAGGTCGGTAAGAAGCAGGGCGCCAATCACCGGCAAGGCCATCTGCACGCCCGCAGTAATTAATTGGGCCGTCAGCCCGATCAACCGGTCGGCGTTGAATGCCGGCAGGGCACTATTGACCGGTAGCAAGATGAAGGTCCGTTGGACTGCAGCCAAAAAAAGGTGGTGACCGTTTAATACCAAAAACAGCAGCATGGCCACCATCACGAAGAGTTGGTCCAGCGCCGACCCCGAGCTTTCAATGGTGGGGTTAAGGATGCGCCCTGAGCCAAACCCGCTCCCCAAACCCATCGTCTCCCCTGCAATCTGGACTGCGCCGAAAGTCAGCGCTCCGGCGAACCCGGCCAGCGAGCCGATCAGCAGCTCCCGGCCGATGGCGATCCCAAAACCGAAGAGCTCGGGGGCGGGGGCATCTGCCGGTAAAGGTTGCCAGGGTATCAGGATAGCACTCAAAAGCACCCCCAGCCCAATACGCACCTGCGCGGGCACGACCTGCCCGCCCAGCATGGGGATATAAATGATCATCGCCAAAATGCGGGTTAAGACCAAGAAGAAGCTTTGCGCCTGCGCGATAGATACAATCATGCCAAACTGTCCTGGTATTCTCTCCATACCCAGGATAAACTCGCAGGGCTTAATTGTCAGTAAAGGGGGGATGAAGCAGAACTAAAGATAGCGTAAAAAATATCGAAGCAGCCTAAAGTTGTGAGAGAAAAGGACGATACGTTATATTTTGCCTGATCTTACGGTTTCATTTCCAGGGCAGCCTGGACCCTCTCTACAAGAAAGTCGGGGTTCACAGGTTTCACCAGGAAATCCCGAGCGCCGGCCGCTACAGCTTGCTCGACGACCTCGGTGAAGCCCAGCGCTGAAACGACGATCACTCCAGGAGATTGAGCGCCCTTCTGTTTTATATCTCGGATCAAATCCAACCCGCCACCTCCCGGCAAGAACAGATCTAACAGGACCAGTGCGGGCGAGTATCTGGCAATCAGCCCACCCGCCTCAGATTGGCTTTGAGCAATGATCACCTGGAGACCCAGGCGCCTCAAAGCCAGGCCGATCAAATCACGCTGGACAGGATCGCTTTCGCAGAGCAGGACTGTGGTTTTCTTCTCTGTCATAATTGGTGCCAGATTCTATGAGGAGCGGGTGTAAGTCAAATAATGATTGATTTCTTCCCGCATTTTTTCCAGCCGCTCGGGCGACAGCTTTAATATTTGCAAAGCCTCAGGGTGCACAGTGCGGTCGAAGAGGCTGTGTATGGTGCCATCGTTCTGCGTGGTGAACGAGTTGGCGATATTGATGACAGCCGGCAGCTCTGGGTGCGTCCGGGCCAGGGACGGCGCGTGATGATAATTGATTGCATCCACCAGGATGACCGGGAAATCCCATTTTTCCGCCATCAGCCCGCCGACCGCCGCATGGTGTATCCCCAAGACCTGGTCTTCGACCTCCCACGGCGGCTGATTTCTCTGGTCGATGATCTCCACAATCCTGGCATAATCCACCATTACAAACTGGTCGAGCAGCAGCTTACCCATGTCGTGCAGCAGCCCGCCCACGTAAGCCACCTCGGGGTTGGGAAAAGAAAATGCTTGCGCTAACCACTGAGCGGCGACAGCCGTCGCCACTGAATGGTTCCACAGCTCGCCGGCGCCCAGACGGTACCCATACAGGCGGCGGGTCAACGGTCCCGAAGACCCTGCGCCCAGGATCAGCGTTTTGATGCGCTTGAAGCCAAGCCGCATCACCGCTTCCTTCAGCGAGGAGCAGTTCAGGTTGTACCCTAGAGACACCGAGTTGGCCATCTGGAGCACTGCCGCCGATAATGCCTGGTCCAAACCGATCAATTCGGCGATGTAGCTTCCATTTGCCAGCGGGTCGTCGAACGCCTTCAGGACGCGCGTGACGCTGGTCGGCATGGGGTGCAGCTGGCTGACGGACTCGAGAATTTGATCGACCTTATTCGATATCATACTCCTTCTTCCCTGCTAACGATCATCGTTAGTTTACAAAATTGGGCAGACTGGTAAAGAGTTGCGAGGTGAACACCAGGAGCTGTTGCAACATCCACGAACCCAGGATGATCAAAACTGCAACAATACCGACAATCTTGGGTATGAATGTCAGGGTGACCTCGTTGATCTGGGTGGCAGCTTGCACCAGGCTGATCAATACACCAATCACCAGACTGATGATCAGCACGGGCGCGGCCAACACCAGCATGACCTGGATCGAATTTTGCGCAAGGGATAGGACAAAAGATTCTGTCATGGTTAGTCCATTTTAGCGGAAGAAACTTAAGGTAAGCGACCGTGTGATGAGGTACCAGCCATCCACCATCACGAAGAGCAGCAGCTTGAAGGGCAACGATACCAGCGATGGAGGCAGCATCATCATGCCCATGGAGAGCAGCACGCTCGAAATGACCAGGTCGATAATCAGGAAGGGGATGTAGATGATAAACCCCATGGTGAAGGCGGTGCGCAACTCGCTGATCACAAAGGCCGGGAAGAGGTCAACCGTGGAAATATCGGCAAGCGTTTTTGGCTGGCTTTTCCCGCTCAGATCCAGGAAGAGCTGGATATCTTTCTCGCGAGTCTGCTTGAACATAAACTCGCGCACCGGCTCCACAGCCAGGTTTAACGCCGTATCCTGGTCGATCTCTTTCTTCAGGTAAGGCTGCAAAGCCTGCTGATCGATCTGGTTGTAAACCGGGGCCATGATAAAGAAAGTCAGCAGCAGCGACAAACCGATAATCACCTGATTGGGCGGGATGGTAGGCGTGCCGATGGCGTTACGGATCATGGAGAGCACGATCACAATGCGTGTAAACGAAGTCGCCAGGATCAAAATGGCGGGCGCCAACGAGAGGACAGTCAGCAGCACAAGCAGCTGTACCCCGCCAGTCACCTGCTGCGGTTCGCCGGCCTGCTGCACGGACAGCGTAACCCCTGGGGCAGCAAGCTCGGGGCTGGTAGCGCAAGCTGACAGGGTTAAAAGCGCCGCGCCTCCAATAACCGCTAGGGCAACCGGCTTTATCGACATTGGAGCTCTCCAACTTGGGCGCCTGTCCCCCCATGCGCCTGCGCTGTAGAAAGCAGCTCAGAGAATGGTAGGGACGCCGCCGGCGCTCGATCCTCTGGGGCAGGCATTGGCATCCCTTCAATTTCACTGAGCATGCCGATCGATTGGTCGGTCGCCCCGATCAAAAACTCCCGATCTCCGACCCTCACGAGATGCAGGGCGCGGCGAGGCGAGAGGTGCAGGGTTTCGATCACCTTTAACCGGCGAGAGGCGGATTTCAGAGGCCCGCCCTTCCAGCGCCGCACCGCCAGAGCACAGCCAAGAATGAATAATACGACGACGCCTAAGCGCAGGAATACCGTAAACGCCAACCACACCGGGTTATCGATCGTCTCGCCCTGACCTGCAGTGCTCGCTGCGAGATCACCCCCACCGAGGATGGCCCAGCCCAGGGCAGCCAACACCCCCGCCGCCAGGAGCACGCCGCCCTGCCCCCACCAGGGAAGCTGCCGGAACTGCCGGAACCATTTTGGATACCGATCAGACGGGGTGGGAATCATTTCTCTCCGTGGTTCTCTGCGGCATCCTTCGACGAAACCACATCGACGATGCGTACCGCAAATTTGTCATCCACCACAACGACCTCGCCGTGCGCAATCAGCCGCTCGTTGATAAACACATCGATCGGATCGCCGGCCAGCCTCTCCAGCTCGATCACCACACCGGGCTGCAGGTCCAACGCCTGGCGCAGGGTCATCTCGGTGCGCCCCAACTCGACCGTGACCACGAGGGGGATATCCATCAGCATATCGATATTGGCCAGTCCCTTGCCGTTGGCCGGCTGCGGCCGCACCGTCACGGCATCTACCACCGGGTTGCTGCCGGGGGCTTGCATGGAGTTCTCAGTCATAGCACCTCACTTCCTACTCATTGACATGTCTTTGCGAGGCCTTCCGTACCAGCACTTACACCACACTTCGTCCCGGCACCTGCGGTACCGGGCAGGGATCGGTGCAGTTCTGGGGAGCAATCCCCAGGCCGATCTTTAATTCGTCATGCTTCAACACGAATGATTTATTCAAGCGATCTTTCCTTCCTCACGGATAACGTCTTCAACCTGCACAGCCAGGCGGTTTCCAACCTTCCCGATCTGAACTTTGAACAGCTTCCGTCCGGCAATTTGCATGGTCAGGCTTTGGTTTGTGCCGGTATCCAGCGGTACGATATCGCCTGCTTCCAGGTTGATCATTTCACCCACAGATAGACGCGCTTTGCCCAAGAAGACCTGGACCGGCAGCTTGACCTGGCTCACTGCTTCCAGCGCGGCCCGTTTCGCCGATGGGTCTACCTGGCGTTCCTTCCGTCCTGCGATCCACATCCGTGGGTTGAGTACATTGGCGATCGGTTTTAGCGTGCTGAAGGGTATATAAATATTCATCGCCCCGGTGATATTCTGCATGGAAAGCTCAAAAGCGATCAGAAGAACCTTTTCATTGCCGACCATCATTTGCACCCGATGCTGGTTGACCGTGCTATCTTCCAGCGCCGGCTCGATCGCCACCACTTTTGCCCAGGAGCTCTGAATATCGCTGAGCATGTGCTCCACCAGGCCCCTGAGCAGAGATTGATCGATTTCAGTCAGGCCGCGTTCCTTCCTTTGCCCCTCGATCCTGGCTCCCAGGCGCTGCTCGAGTACAATTTGACTGATTTCAGGGCTAATGGTCAGGATGATCTGACCCGGAAGAGGCGCCAGGGTAATGATGTGAAACAGGCAATCCGCAGGGGTATCTTTGATAAAATCAGGAAAGCGGCCCTGTTCGGTGTGCGCCACACGCGGCCGCAGGTTTGAGTGCAAGAAAGCAGCCAGGGAGGTGTTTAACCGTTCGGCCAGGTCCTCGTGCATGAGCTCCACTGCTCTCATCTGCTCTTTCGAGAACCTGTCTGGAGACCAGAAATTATAGGCCTGCGCCTTTTTTCCTGGTTCCCCTTCTTTTGCGCCGCCTTGAGGTTGATCGATCAGATTGGCCAGGTTGACGCCCCCTTCGCCATCTTTGCCTTCAATTTGGATTGCGCCGCTTAATAATGCGTCAATTTCAGCTTGCGATAGCATAGTGCGCCTGTTATTGAACAACGAACTCGGTGAAATATACAGAGATCACGCGATACTCTGGCAAACGCACATTCACCTGGTCCAGAATATCTTTGCGGACGTCTTCTTTGCCTTGAGCCGTATACAGCTCATCGAAAGTTTTTGTCGACAGCAAAGTAATGATCGTGTCGTCGATCATAGGCATCTTAGCCGTGATTTCGGCGTTGAACGCCGTGGTGTAAGCCGCCTTTTCTTCAGGGGTCATTTGTGTATAGTTGCCGTTCGTGGGTGCAAACTCGATCACCACGGTTACCCGGATATACTTGCGACCGGTTGGATCGGCGAGGTTGATGATCTTCGTGCCCGAGTTGACCATGATCCCATCCCCTGGGCGGATATCCGGTTGGGGTGTGGGGCTGGGAGTAACCGCAATGGGCGCCGCTCCATCTCCGGTAGGGATGGGGGTCGGGTAAATATATTGGAGGTAAAAAGGCTTGGGCAGGTCATCGGGAGCAAAGATGATGTAGGCCGAAGCCAGGCTCACCCCAATCACAATCAGTGAGGAGAGAAAGGTAATTACCCGAAACAATATCTTCAAGATAGCTTTGATTTTGCTCATGGACTAATGCGTGCCTCCTGGATAGACTTGAGGCGAGTTGTCGAGGGCATTGGAATTGACCCCCACCAGATTGGTTTCGACCTTATACACCACGATAATATCTGCCCGGCTGTTGAGCGACCGGTGTTCGGGAGTATCGTTGGGAAAGATGGGCTGGTACTCTCCTCGGCCAGATATGGTAATCCGCTGCGGCGAAATCCCGGATTTCATAAGATAGTTGGCGATGATCATCGCCCTGCCCAGCGAGAGATCCCAGTTCGTGGGATAACGTTGATCAGTCGGGGGCGAGGTATCCGTATGCCCGACGATGCGGATCGAGTTGTCGAGTGGTTTGAGCATGCCCACGATCATATCCAACACTGGGAAAGCATCTTCTTGAAGCTGCGCGGTGCCTGGGGGGAAAACCAGTTTTTCACTCAACGAGATCAATATTCCTTCGATATTGGTCTGTACGCTGACTTCCTGTCCCAGGTTTTGCGCTGCGAGCAAATTGGTCAATTGTCCGGCGACTTCCTCCGATGCGGGCGGCTTTTGCGGAATGCCCGGCACCACAATCGGGTTCGATTGGCCATTTTCCTGAGATCCGCCGCCCTGGTTAATTTGCGAATCAATGACTTTTGTCGGGCCTCCCATGGCGAAAACCGCGCGAAAGCTGTCCGCGAGCTGCTTATATTTCTCCACGTCAACCTGACCCATCGAATATAAAACCACAAACATCACCATTAGAAGGGTGATGAAATCGGCATAGCTGACCAGCCAGCGCTCGCTGCCTCCGCCGCCCTCTTCCCCGCCTCCATGGCTCATGGATTTGCCCTCGCTTCCTCTTGGCCTTTCTCCGCGGCTGCGCCAGATTTGCCCCTGGCCTTCTCTTTACCCTGCGCGTTGGGGGGCAAGAATGCTTCGAGTTTCTCTCGCACCAGCCGTGGATTTTCACCGGCTTGCAGCGCCAGGATGCCCTCGACCAGCAAGGTGCGGTAAGCCACCTCGTGATCGCTCTTGGACCTCAGCTTGCTCGCCAGGGGCAAGTAGATCAGGTTCGCGGTCAGCAAGCCCCACAAAGTTGCCAGGAAGGCAGAGGCAATAGAACGTGCTAAACGGTTGGGATCGTCTAGCTGCTTCAGCACGCTGATCAATCCCATCACTGTTCCGATAATGCCAAACGTGGGGGCGAAGCCTCCAGCGGCGCTGAACAGGCCGAAACCCCGCATGTGGCGCTCGCGCATGTGTTCGATCGTGGTCTCTAAAATCGCCCGCACTTGAGCCGGGTCGACCCCATCGACCACCAGCATGATCCCTTTTTGTAAAAAAGGATCCTGGATTTTCTTACTCTCTTCTTCCAGTGCCAGCAAGCCTTCTCGACGGGCTTTATCCGACATGGCAGTCAGCACGTCAATCGCTTCTTCGACGCCCAGTTTCTTCTCACGCATCGCCAGGAGTATCAGCTTGGGAAGCAGCATGATAGATTTCAGCGGCGAGGCGATCATCGTGGCGGCAATCGAGCCGCCAATGATCAACAGAATGGCGGCTGGGTTGCTGAACAGCTCCATCGGCGACCCGCCGTCCATGATCATGACGACCACCAAAACGACAACAC
Organism: Chloroflexota bacterium; assembly: GCA_023381565.1. Classification (GTDB taxonomy): domain Bacteria; phylum Chloroflexota; class Anaerolineae; order Anaerolineales; family Anaerolineaceae; genus JAMCRR01. Next base: position 5,600 of record JAMCRR010000030.1, on the reverse strand, counting down.
CAGCCATTAGGCCGATGATCGTGGCAAAATCCATCCCTAGGCTCCTGACCCTTGCATGGCTTCCTCGTCCGACATCCGTCCGCTGCGGACCTGGCGCTGATAAGCGACAATCCTCTTAACGACCTGTTCAGCCGGGTCCTTGACAATCACGATCACGTTATTGGTCAGCGTGATCACAGTGTCTGGCGTAGATTCAACCGACTGGATCAGTTCAGCATTGACATAGAACTGCGAGCCGTTCAAGCGAGATACCAGGATCACTCCCTTATCCTTTCTTCTACACCTTTGTCCACCAGGTTCCGCATTAATCTAGCACATTCGAAAACCCAAGTGTGTAAATCACTCGTGAAGACAGGGTAAAGAGCAGCTAAATATATTTCCAGAGTCGGTACGATTCCTGCATGGATGTAATTAATAGCGGTTTTCTTCGTTAATCATTAAGAAGTGGTTTATCTTATTAGTGAAAATATCATGAACCGGCCAACGCCCACATACCGCATTCTGGTCCTCGACGATGACCCTATCCAGGGGGATTTGCTGCAGAGTTACATCGAAACCACCCTGGGGCATAAGGTCGATTGCTCTCGAGAGGTTGATAGATTCCAGCAGCTGCTTGCCACCCAGACTTACGATTTAATCTTTCTCGATTACAAGCTGCCGGGAGCTACCGGCCTGGAGGTTCTAGCCGAACTGAACGCGCGAAAATTCACCACTCCTGTAATCATGATGACCGGTGAGGGCAGCGAGCAGGTCGCCGTGAAAGCCATCCGCTCGGGAGCATCGGACTACCTGGTGAAAGGGAGCTTCCAGCTTTCCAGCCTGGCAGGGCTCATCCAAAAAACGATCCAGACCGGTGAGCTGCAGCGGTCTGTCGACCGCTCGCTGGAAAAAATCCGCTATCAGGCATTCCTGCTCGATAATCTCCGCGAAGCCGTGGTTGTCTGGGATACGGACAGCCGGATTACTTTCTGGAACCAGGCGGCCCAAAAGCTTTACGGCGGCTCTTCCGACGAAAAAGTCGGAAAGCCCGTACAAAGCGAATACCTTTCATTGTTCATCCCCCCTGCCCAGCCACAGCAATTCGACCAAATTGACCGGCTTGTTCAAGAGAGGCATTTCCCCTCGCGGGAGGGTAAGGTGATCTGGGTGGTTGCCATCTCAACACCACTGCGCGATGAGTCTCTCGGCCAAGACATCCTGGGCACCATGGAGATCTCCTACGACATCTCCGATCGGAAGGAAATGGAAGCGAGCATACAGGCAGCCCAGGTGCGAATGGCGAAGCAAAGCCGCCTGGCAGGCATCGGCCAGCTGGCGGCGGGAGTAGCCCACTTGATCAACAACCCTCTGACGACAATCATCGCCGAAGCACAGATCATCCAGCAAGGAACCGCGCAACAGGATCACATTCAAGAATCAGTCCAGGCAATCGAAGAAGCCGGCTGGCGCGCTCATAAAGTGGTACAGAAGTTGCAAGAATTCTCATTGCCATCTACTGGTAGTTTCCAACCACTGAATATCAACCGGACGATCAATCAAGCATTAGAAGTATTACGGCCTCGCCTGGAATGTCTTGGAGTAAAGCTCGATCTCCACCTGGCCAACCATCTTCCCAGGGTTCGGGGAAGCGCCCGCCAGTTTGAAGATCTCTGGGTCAACATACTGGTTGGGATTTTGCCAGAGACGACGAGCGATAAAGAGTGCAGCATCACAATTCGATCTCGGCTAAACCAGGAAAGAACGGTAATTGTCGAAGTCAAGATAAATGTGGCTTTAGGGAAACCGAACGAAATGGAAACTTTATTTGATCCCATACTGGCGCCATATACAAGCTCATTCAGGAGCGGCCTGGAATTAAGCATCTGCCGGGAAATTGTGCGTCAAAACCAGGGGTCAATTTCCGCATACAGCTCAGAGCAAAACACAACCATCATGGTTGAATTTCTCAGGGAGGATTAGCAGTGGATACAGCCAATGTCCTGGTAGTGGAAGACGATGACATTGTGGCGCGGACGATCGAGCGTTGTTTGCGTGGCAATGAGTTACGGGTTACTCTCACCGGCACCGGGGTAGAGGGCTTGCGCCTCGCCCGCCGGCATATCCCAGAGCTGGTCATATTGGATGTCATTCTCCCAGGGATGGATGGATATACGGTCTGCAGAGAGATGCGCGCAGATCCGTTGCTGAAAGATGTCCCTATTCTCTTCCTGACGGCGAAGTCGAAAGATGAGGACAAAATCAACGGGTTCAACGCCGGAGCGGATGACTATTTGAGCAAACCGTTTAATCTCGATGAACTGATCCTGCGCGTTCAAGCCATCTTGCGGCGGACAAAAACCCAGCCAAAGAATGTTCTGCCTCCTTCGCCTGCGAGAAGCAAAAACATTGCTGCGCAGCTTCTTCAAACGCGGACCGCTAACGGCGGTAAGAAAATTGCCAATCGCCCGGTCCTTGAGGACCGCTGCCTGACCGTCCGCAATTACATCCTCAATACGCGTACATTCGAGCTGGAAACCCCCCGCAAAACCAAAATCCGCCTGACTCCGGTACAGTTCGATTTGCTCTATCATCTGATGAGCCACCCAGGAGAGATCTTTTCGCCGCCCCGCCTCCTGGATGAAGTCTGGGATTATCCAACCGACGCCGGCAGCCCGGATTTGGTCAGGGTGCATATTAAGAATTTGCGCGAGCGGATCGAGGTCAATCCCCGCACTCCCAAATTCATTGAGACAATTCCGGGATACGGCTATACCATCCGGGCAAAAGACGAGTAGACAGCCTTATGGTCCTGATGGATGTCGTGAGTCAACCCTGCCTGCACGAGGCAGTTGAATCTTTGAGCGATTCCCTTGCAGAAGCAGCAAACTATCAACACTGCCTGAATGCCGGAATGGATTTCGTCCTGTCGTATACCGGCCTGAAGGGTGCTGCGGTGTACATCAATGCGCCCGAGCTGGACGGCTCCCGCGGATGGACCACCCGGAACCTGGGCAGTGAATGGATAGAACGCCTGCAGGATCCTCAAGGATTGCTCCAGCAGTCAGTTGACCGGGTTTCCTTGTCAGGTATGCCTTTACCCGGAACCCCAGGCTCCGGCATCGCCGCCATTCTACCCTTGTCAACTCGCACAGGCACCGAAGGGGCGTTGCTCCTCAGCGGGTCGCCCTGCAATCTGGAAGAAGCGCAATCCTGGACCACGCTGGTCCGGCCGATTGCGCGCCAGGTGCATGCCCTCCGTTTGCAAGCCAGCCAGACCGAGCTCTCCAAAGAAATTGACGCCATGAAGATCCTGGCTGCCTCTCTTTCCGAGGAGCACCGGTTCAATGACGTGCAGCTATGGGTCTTAAAAGGAATCACGACTCTGTTTAAATGCGATGCAGCTACCTTATTCCTGCTGGATGACGGTGAGCAAGAGATGGTCATCAAGAAAACCTTCAGCGATGGCTCTGCCTGGGCTTCGCGTGAAGACTTGAAGCTCGAAGACAGTCTGGTTTTGGATTGCATTCGCAGCGAAATACCAATCTATGTTGAAGATGCCGATCTGAGCACGGATTTCAATCTCGATATGGATGGGATCGATGGGATCAAAGCCCAATCTGTATTCTTCGCTCCCTTGATCTCAAACGCGCAGGTGCTGGGGGCAGTCGAAGTGATCAACAGCAGCCCCACGCCGCTGGGAGCCTATGAGCTCAGCCTGCTGCCTGCCATGGCGCAGTGGCTGGCCAACTCCATTTTCAACCTGCACCTTATCCAGCAGCTCAAGATCACCAATGCCGACCTGGAGGCCAACCGCTGGGAGCTGCTGCGCTCGCGTAACACCCTACGGGCATTATTCGACAGCATTCCCGCTTCATTTTATATTATCGATCACAAGCACACCATCATGGCCGTCAATCTCAGCCGGGCAGAGCGGTCAGGCAGCCAGCCAAACCTGTTGGTCGGGAAAAAATGCTACGAGCAGTTCCACCAACGCGTCGACCCCTGCCCCGGGTGCAAAGCCGCAGAAACCTTTATGAATGGGCGCATTACCACCCGCGTTGAACGCCAGTGGCAGAACAACGATCAACCCGTAGAATGGGAAATCAGTACATTCCCCATTCAGGACGGTTCCAGCCTTCCGGTGCAGGTGATCTTGCTCGAGCAAGATATCACCGAGAAGAGACGCCTGGAAGCAAATCTGATCCAGACCGAAAAACTGGCGGCAGTTGGACAGCTCGCCGCAGGGGTGGCGCACGAGATCAACAACCCCCTCTCCGCAATCATAGCCAACGCTCAACTGCTGCTCAGAGATCTGCCTAAAGATAACCTCGACGCCCAAGAATCGGTGAAGCTGATCGAGCTGGCAGGCCGGCGGGCCTCACAGGTGGTGCGCGACCTCCTGGGATTCGCCCGCAAGGAGCAGTTCAATTTCGCCCCTACCGATGTGAATGAGACCATTCACAATGCCCTCGCCCTTCTCCAGCACGAGCTGATCGCTCGCCCGATCACCGTCAAATTGGATTTGGACGAGAGCCTCCCGCAGCTGCCAGCCAGTCGCGATCACTTGCAAGGCGTGTGGATCAATATGGTCATCAATGCCCTGGATGCCATGGATGGCCGGCCGGGCGAGATTTCGATATCCACGCGGCTGGTATCCAATGAAATCCGCATCACCATTGCCGACAATGGCAAGGGGATTAACCCCGAGCGCGTGATGCGCATCTTCGAGCCGTTTTACACGACCAAAGCCTCAGGGCGCGGCACCGGTCTGGGGCTGTCGGTATGCCACCGCATCGTCAAACAGCATGGGGGATATATCCAGGTAGAAAGCCAGGTCGATGTGGGCACGAAGTTCATCATCGTCCTGCCTGCCAACCCGCTCTGAAATTATCCCATTCATTTGGATACCGTCCGGGCGAGCCGGAACCGATTGACAGAGAGATGTATTCCGGGAGGCAGCCCTCACGGGCTGAAGCATCTCGCAGAATTGCACGTCGCGCGTGCCGATGGGGAAAACCCCACCTGATATGCGCAGCACAGGCGGCAGCATCCCCGGGAGGAGTTGATGACCTTCAGGCGCGCGGTTTGAGATAAGGGGGAGATCCCTGATCTCATCTCGTGTTGTGCCCTACTGGCGGCTCTTCTTCCAGATCGAGGTGTAAATCGAAAGCACTTTGTTCAGATTTTCGTCGAGCGCCTGGCTAATGCCGAAGAGGTAAGGCTCGCCGGCAGCCTCGTCCATATATGCCTCCAGGTGATCGACCATATCCAACAGCACGCGCTCCCAGGCCGAGGCGCTGTTCTGGACGAGCCAGCCATAGGGACGCAGCTCGCGATCGTCGGGAAATTCGCTCGCCAGCCAGGGAATCTTCATAGACATGTACTCGAGCACATCTTGCCGCCGCAGCCGTTCCTCGGCGAGGTTGAACACCGGAGCCAGACCAATATCAATATAAGCCAGTTGGCGAGGCCATCCCCATTGATCGAACCCGGTTGGCCGGAATTTTTGGGCCAGTTGGATGGAGAGTTGATCCAGCAGAGCGCTATCCTCCCCCCAAACGGCAACGCGCACCTGCGAGCGCTTCTGGCAGACCCTCTCCAATGCAGCCAGCACCTCTCGC
>JAMCRR010000159.1:10610-12360 GCA_023381565.1 Chloroflexota bacterium | reverse complement strand
TGTCCGGCAGATTGCAGTGAGGACAGGCATATAATTATCGGATGAAAGGGGATGCGAAATGGATACTTATCGCTTGTTTATTAACGGAGAATGGGTGAGCGGAGGGCCGGAGCTGGAGGTGCTGAATAAGTACACCCGCCAGGCGATGGCAACCCTGCCCACCGCGCGTCGGGAGGACGTCGAGCAGGCTGTCGCCGCAGCCGCGCGGGCTGCCCCGCGCATGGCGGAAATGCCCGCCTTCCGGCGCAGCGAGATCCTGGCCCGCGCTTCTTCGTTGATCCGCGAACGCAAAGAGGACCTGGCGCATACCATTGCCGCCGAAGCCGGGAAGGCCCTCAAATACGCCCGCCTGGAAGTCGACCGGTCGGTGAGCGTGTTCGCCATCGCTGCCGAAGAGGCTAAACGGGTCCACGGCGAGACCGTGCCCATGGACGCGGTGCCCGCCGGCGAGGGATATTTTGGATATTATGTGCGGCGTCCGGTGGGGGTGGTGGCGGCTATCAGCCCCTTCAATTTCCCCATCAACCTGGTGGCGCATAAGGTGGCGCCCGCCCTGGCAGCCGGCAATACCGTCGTGTTGAAACCTGCCAGCACTACCCCGGTGACGGCGGTGAAGCTGTGCCAGATCCTGCAGGATGCCGGGCTGACGGACGGGGCGATCAACCTGGTGGTTGGCTCAGGGGGCACGGTGGGGGAATGGCTGGTCTCTGATCCGCGCGTCGCCAAGGTGTCGTTTACCGGCAGCCCGCCGGTCGGGCGGCGCATCATGGAGGTGGCCTCCGGGACGGTCAAGCGCGTGACGCTCGAGCTGGGCAATACCTCGCCGGTGATCGTGGCGCCAGATGCCGACCTGGAGCAGGCTGCCCGGCGCTGCGCGGTAGGCGCCTACTACAATTCGGGGCAGGTATGCATCTCGGTGCAGCGCATTTACGGGCAGCGACAGATCCTCGATCCGTTTACGGAGCAGTTCGTCAAAGCCAGCCAGGCAATGGTGGTCGGAGACCCCTTGGACGAACGCGTCGACGTCGGCCCGATGATCGACGTCACCGAAGCGCAGCGGGCCGAAGCCTGGGTGCAGGAAGCTCAAGCCGGGGGAGCGCAGGCGCTCACCGGCGGCCGGCGTGATGGGCCGGTGTACTGGCCGACGGTCCTCGCCGGGGTGAAACCCGAGATGAAGGTGGTGGCGCAGGAGGTCTTTGCCCCGGTCGCCTCAGTAATCCCTTACGACGATTTTGAAGAGGCCCTGCGCTTGGCGGATGCCACGGAATATGGGTTGCAGGCGGCTGTGTTTACCCGCGATATTAACCGGGTGTTCCAGGCCGTCAGGCGGCTCAACTTCGGCGGGGTGATCATCAACGACACGCCCTCCTTCCGCCTCGACCAGATGCCCTACGGCGGGAACCGCCAGAGCGGGGTGGAGCGTGAAGGCGTGCGTTTCGCCATCGAAGAAATGACCAACCTGCAGATGGTGGCTATCCGGCTATAAGCGGCTGCAAGATCAGGAAGTAGATGCCGCAGGCAAATAAGAGGATGAATGCGGAAACAGCAGCCGCCAGGGCGATTTCGCCGTAACGCTCGCCTCGCGTCCCACCGGCGATGTGCACCTCGCAGGGATCCACAATGGGATTGGAGATCGGCTCAGGCAGGAGCAGCCCCTCGGCAGAGAGGCAGCGCGAGTGGATGGTGAGCGGGTACCAGCGCGCCTGGTAGGGATCGAGCGGGTCGACCACCACCTCCAGGGCTTGCCCTT
>JAMCRR010000159.1:0-10600 GCA_023381565.1 Chloroflexota bacterium | reverse complement strand
GCCAGGGTGCCGCCGGCTGCCAGCGCTGGGGTCTGCGCCCAGGCTGGGCTGCGAGCTGAACCCGCGGCGGCAGGCTCTTCCCAGGCTGGTAAAGTCTCTCCTTCGAGGCGGAATCCCACCTTCACGGTTTTGACCTCCTGGGTGAAGCGCAGCGCGTAACGCGCCGGGATATTCCCCAGATTACTGATCTCCAGCGTGCAGATTTTCCGGTAGCGGAGCCGGCGCCGCCGCAGAAAATGGCTGTAAATCAAGTAGGCTGCCAGGCTCAGCGCCAGAAGGTTAGCTGCGGCCAGGGCAAATAAGAGCGCTGGAGACCAGAAGCTTTGACTTGTGATCTCAGCGAAGGATGATAAGGTGGGAAGCCAGGAGGGTTCCATGCCTCACTTCTCCCCTTGGGGAGGGTGCTCGTCCTCCCTGGGCTCCGCCTGCACGAATTCCAGGTACCAGGCTGGAAGGGCAAGCCCTGGAGGTCCATCGGTGGGACCGGGCTGCTCGGCGGGAGGCTCTGTCTGCGGTGAAGTGAGGACATCAAGCCGGATGCTGGCGGGATCCCCGGCCGACAAACGCACCTGGTGACGGTAGTACGGGCGCACCTGAACGGTGCAAGAGACTCTGGCTTGCTCACCGGGGTAGGCTTCCGGGGCAGTCGCGGTCAGGGTGATGAAGGTCTCACCGGCGGCGGGTTGGTTGCCGTAGTGGTAGAGGCGGAAGGCGATTTTGCACTCGGCGCCGGGATCCAGCGGGGGTGGCGTGTCGATGCGCTGGCAGTAAGCAGGCAGTCCTTCGAGCGAAAGATGAAGGCGAACCTGCGCCCGTTCTCCCAGATTACGCAGGGTGATACCGCCTTTCAGCGTGCGGTTGGGCTCCAGGCGGTTGTCGGGCAGGGCGATCTCCATGTGTATGGGGCTTCCGCCGGCACGCAGCGGATTTTGCGGCGAGGCGCCCTGCCGGAAAATGAGGGTAAACCGTCCAAGGGTCAGCGTATCCCCGTACAGTAATTCAACGGAAATGCCTGGGGGGATGAGGCTTTCAGATGGGTGCGAGAAGGGAATGTTCGCGCCCGAGAGGTTGGTGAAGCGAAAGCTGGGTGCCGGGCCGGGTAAGAAGATCAGTTGGGCATGCCAGGGCAAGATTTCGCCATCCGAGGCAGCCGGTAAGACCACATCATTATCAGGGTGGCTGCCGATGTGGGTGATCTCCCGGTCCAGGGTGAAGATCTTCACGCCTCCCTGCGGGTCGACAACGCGAAGCTGGCTGTGGGGATTCATCGCTGAGAACCATTTTACACCGGAAGCGTTAACTGTGAATGCCGTTACACCTCCGAATCGCAAAGGATGCATAAAAAAGGGTATATGGTAAAATGCTTGGGAACGTTTCCAGGAAATCGTCTACATCTATACCAATCTGTGTCATCTGTGGAGTAATATTCAACGATCAAAATGGAGAATAATCGATGAAACTGACCCAGCACATTTATCTTGTGGGCGGTGGGCGCCTCGGGTTGGGGCTGTCCCACGAAAGCGACTGCCACATTTACCTGGTCGACGGGGGTGAGGCGCTGGCCCTGATCGACACCGGCTCCGGGCTGGATACCCCCTGGCTGCTCAGGAATATCGCTGCCGAAGGGTTCGATCCTCACCGTATCGCCAGGATCTTCCTGACCCACCCGCACATCGATCATGCCGGCGGGGCGGCATACTTCCAGCAGACTTTCGGCGCGGAGGTGGTCTGCTCTGCCGAGGTCGCCCTCTCCCTGGCCAGCGGCGATGAAGAGCCCACCGGGCTGGCGGAGTGCAAGCGCCTTGGCTGGTACCCGGAAGCTTACCGGGTGCCGGCCTGCCCGGTGGCGCACCCGGTTTCAGGAGGGGAGCGCTTCCAAGTGGGAGAGCTCACCCTGAGCGTGATCAGCGCTCCGGGACACTGCCTGGGGCACATGGCTTATCTATTGGAAGAAGGTGGCTCTCGCCAGCTCTTTTCGGGGGATGCGGTCTTTGCTTTTGGGCGTGTCCTGCTCGAATACCTGCCCGGCGCCGATATGTGGCAGTATCGCCAGACGATGGTCGCGCTGGCTAAATTGGAGATCCGCGGGATTTTCCCCGGGCATGGAGGCTTCAGCGTGGAATACGGGCAAGATTTTGTGAAGGCGGCCGCCGAGAAGATGGTCCACGCCCACGTGCCGGGGAATTTGTTTTAGGGCAGGTGGGTCCTTGCCAGAGTGAGGGCGTTCATCGGTGTGGAACGATCCTGGCTGCCAGGTCGCATTTGAAATCCGGAATGGGAATTGAGAGGCGATCCTCATGGGCTGTCGCTTCTACGGTTTCCAGCCAATTGCCGGTCTGTGGATCGAACCAGTGGACGGTGTATTTCTCGTCACCTGCATCTCGCAAAGTAAGCACCTGGCCCTGAACGAGCCGAGGATGGTAGAAATGTACAGCTGGCGACCCGGCTTGCTTCCAGGCATCGATGGATGCATCGACGGTATACGCGTCACTTCGCAGCCACACCAGGAAATCGCCCCCGTGCAATCCCAGACCGGCTGCCTGACCGGAACTGCCACCCGGCCCCCTGATCTCGAGCGGTGAAGAAGGCTGGTAGCGGGAAAGATCGATATTCTCAAGAAATCGGCTGAGACCCTGGAAATGGCGCCAGGAATTGTAAGTCTCGACGTAAACGTCCCAATACCAGTACAGGCCACTGCCGGCGTATCCGGCGAAGGTCGTCGCCCAGATCCCGTTGTGAAGGTGAATTCCGGTCCAATCAACGTCTTTACCATAGCCCTCAGTGCCATAACCGAATTCGCCGAGCAAGATTGGCTTGGCAGGCGCGCTCTTTGCCAGCTTAGCGAAGGCGGCTGCGGCGCGTTCCGCCAGATCCTTGTTGGTTGTGTCCACCTGAGTGGCATACTCGTGCTTCTGGATTATGTCCATTTCCGGCAAAGCCCAGATTGGCGAGAGATCCCGGATGGCATAGCTGTTTGTGACCAGGTGCTGGTTGGCATCGTGTGACCGCAGATAGGCGGTCATTTCCTGGAGCCAGGGGATGAGCGTCTCGTCGTTGAAGGGTGCCAGGTTGACCTCATTCCACCATTCCCAGGCGAGCAGGTGGGTTGAGTAGCCCCAACGGTTGGCGATGTAATTGAGCCGCCTCTTGAGCAGGCTGCGGGCGGTGGGATCCGTGACGAACTGGTCCGGGCTGTCGATAGGGCCGCCCCTGGCTGAGTTATAGGGGTTCCCGTTCCAGCCGTTGGTCTGCCAGTTGTTGAAGTCAGCGCAGTTTAACAGGACGAGCAGCACGTAGATGTCGCGATCCTCGGCCATGGCGAAAATCTGGTCCAGAAACCAGGCTCGTTTCAGGCGATTGTTGTAATCCCCGAGTGGAGTATCGTTCCACTCGATGCCGAAGGACCATTCGGCCATCCACACCCGGATAGCATTGCCCCCATTGGCAGTGAAAAGATCTGTCCATCTTTTATAGTCGGTCAGCGCATTTCCCGCACCGGACCACCAGGCGATATTCATCCCGATAGGGAAGAAGAAGCTTCCATCGTCGAAAGAGAAATAGCGCGGGTTGGAGGGGTGCATGCGCACAAAGCCGTGGCGATCGGATTCAACGACGCGAAAGCTGACGGAGGCGCTTTCCAACTCGCACTTTGGGATGCGGGCGACTGCGCTCCACTTGCCGGTCTCCGCTGGGGTGAAGCGAGCTCTCCAACCGGGTTCGCCATTCGCTCTCCCCTGTATAGCCTCGTATTGCTGATACCAGAACGCCCCAACTTCTACCGTTTTGCCGGATGGCGCGGTGAATTCCACCCGGATGTCGAGCTCATCCGGGTCAAACGGGTTGCGGGGGACGATATCGGTCTGGATCTCGAGTTCGACCAGCTCGAAACGACCGACCTCGTTCATCTTCAGGGGAGAAATTCTCAGGGATGCGGTATGCACATCCGTTGACTCTGGTGTGGTGGGGGAAGCAGCAGGCACAAGGGTAGCGGTGGGGGTCAAACCTGCCGCTGAATTTGTTGGTCTGGATGTGGCTGTACTGGGTGTACAGGAGGCCAGCCAGAGCAATGCCAGATTGGCGGCGAGCAAACTGAGCCTGCGAAAGTGGCGCCGGTCCACCATTTTGAGTGCACTCAAGGGTCAACCCGAGGCGATAATTTGTGTTTACTCAGGTAAGATTTCTTGTGATCTAGGCTCATTATAGTAAATCAGATTACTGATTACAACCATTTGCCACCATATGTCGGGTACAACCTCCGGGGAAATGCCAGGCAACACACAATGACGACAGGAGAAGTGTGAAGCGATTCGATCAATGAAGCGATTCGATCTTGACAACGACTTTACGGCGTGCTATTATTATGATTGGAAACGTTTCCGGTAAGGTTTCCTGTGCTGTTTACTGCATTCAACCTGCTTCTTACCCATATCCGTGATGTTCCATAAGTCTCCTTTCCAATCAGCTATCTTTCAGCAGCGGGACCTGACCCTCATGCTTATTTGTATTAGCACCAATTTCCGAGGGCCGGAGTTTATCGGTTAGACATCAAAAAGGCGTGATGATCTCCTCATCCGCCTTTTTGATTTTTACATTGCCTATCTCTCGATTTCAGGAGGTTTTATGAGCGGGCATATTATCCAACCGGATATCATCCACGAATTCCTCTGCCTGGAGCGCGGCGAAGGCATCTACGTCTACGACAAAGCCGGGCGCAAGTACATGGATGCCGCCGCAGGAGTGGGCGTGATGGCGCTGGGCTACGCTCGAAAAGAGCTGGCCGATGTGCTGGCCGACCAGGCCATGACCATCCCCTACGTCCATGCCATGCGTTTTGCCAACCAGCCCTCCAATGACCTGGCCAACCAGATCGCCGAGTTTGCCCCCGAGCCGCTCAATTGGAGCTTTTTTGCCTCCGGCGGATCTGAAGCCATGGAAAGCGCTCTGAAAATTGCCCGGCAGTACTTTCTGCAGAGGGGCAAACCCGAAAAGAGCCGTTTCATCGGCCGCTGGCAGAGCTTTCACGGCAACACCATCGCGACCCAATCGGTTGGCGGGCACCTGGGCCGGCGCGCGCCGCACCAACCTATGCTGATTAACTGGCCGCATATCCCCCCGGCATACTGCTACCGCTGTCCGTTCGGCCTGAGCTATCCGAACTGCGACATCCAGTGCGCCCAGGCCTTGGAGCGCGAAATCTGCTGGCAGGGACCGGAGACGATCGCTGCCTTCGTGGCTGAGCCGATTGTAGGCGCGGCCGGCGGGGCTACCGTTCCGGCGCCCGAATATTTCCCCCTCGTCCGCCAGATCTGTGACAAATACGACGTGCTTTTCATCGCAGACGAAGTCATCACCGGGTTCGGGCGCACCGGCAAGAATTTTGGCATCGAGCATTTCGGAGTGACCCCGGATATGATCGTCACCGCCAAGGGGATCAGCAGCGGGTATGCGCCTCTGGGCGCATTGATCGTCAGCGACCCGGTCATGGCTGCGTTCCAGACCGGCAGCGGGAAGGTGGACCACAACTTCACCTTCGCCGGCAACCCGCTGGCCTGCCGGGTGGGGAGTGAGGTCCTACGGTTGATCGAAAAAGAAAAGCTGGTGGAGAAAGCCGCAGCGCGCGGCAAACAGCTCTTCGCCGGCCTGGAGAATTTCTACCGCTTCCCCTTCGTCGGCGACGTGCGCGGCAAAGGCCTCCTGGCGGGCATCGAGCTGGTGCAGAATAAAGAAAAGAAAACCCCCTTCCCTCTGGAGTTTCACGCTTACCAGAAGATCAACGAGCTCGCCCTGGACGAAGGCTTGATCGTCTATCCAGGTGGGGGGACGGCCGACGGGTACATCGGCGACCACTTCCTGCTCATGCCGCCCCTGATCATCTCCGAAGAAGAAGTCGACCAGCTTCTCACCCTGCTGGAGCGGGTCCTCACCCGCTTTGGAGCTCTGGTTTAAGGTCAAGCTCGCATGGATTTTATCCTCGAAGGCCGTAAGGTCACCAAGCGTTTCCCCGGGGTCCTGGCCAACGACGCCATCGACTTCCAGCTCAAACCGGGCGAAGTGCACGCCATCCTGGGCGAGAACGGCGCGGGGAAGAGCACGTTGATGAACATTTTTTTCGGCTTGCAGCAGCCGGATTCGGGGAAGATCTTGATCCGGGGAAAAGAGGTCCGGCTTACCCATCCGGCAGTGGCTATTGCGCACGGCATCGGCATGGTCCATCAGAACCTGATGCTCATCCCTCACCTGACGGTCGCCGAAAACGTGATCCTGGGCCGCGAACCGGTCCGCAGGTCCGCCTTCATCGATTCCGAGAAAGCCGTGAAAGAAATCGCCCTCCTGGCTCAGAAATACGGGCTGGAGGTCGACCCCACCACCCACATCGAGAACCTGCCTCTGGGCGTCCGGCAGAGGGTCGAGATTCTTAAGGCGCTCTACCGCCAGGCCGATATCCTCATCCTGGACGAGCCGACCAGCGTCTTGACCCCGCAGGAGACGAAGGAGCTCTTCGCCACGTTGAAAGCGCTGGCGGGGCAAGGTAAGTCGGTGATCTTCATCACCCATAAGCTGAAAGAGGTCTTTGAAGTGGCCGATCGGATTACCGTGCTGCGGGGAGGAAAGCTGATCGGGTCGGCAACCCCGCAGGAGAAAGACGAATCCTCGCTGGCGGAGATGATGGTAGGGCGTGAGGTACTCTTGCGCGTGGAAAAAACCCCCGCACAGCCGGGAGAGATCGTCTTGCGGGTGGAAGACCTGAGCGTGAAAAGCGACAGCGGCCACCTGGCCGTGGACGGGGTCGGCCTGGAAGTGCAAAGTGGCGAAATATTGGGGATCGCCGGGGTTGAAGGGAATGGGCAGAGCGAGCTGGTGGAGGCATTGGCAGGTCTGCGCCCCCTGGTGAAAGGGCGCATCTGGCTGAAAGGGAGGGAGATTACCGAAGACCCGGTGCGTTCTATCCGCGAGCAGGGGGTGGGGATTATCCCCGAGGATCGCCAGAAGCAGGGTTTGGTGCTGGAGTATCCCGTTGACGATAACCTCGTATTGAACTGCTATTACCAAAAGCCTTACAACACCGGGCTGCGCATGGATTGGAAAAAGGTCAGCGCTTATGCACGCGAATTGGTCGGTAAATTCGATGTGCGCACCCCCAGCCTGGAGGCGGCCGCCTCCACACTCTCGGGCGGCAACCAGCAGAAAATGATCATTGCCCGCGAGCTGCAGGGCGGCCTGAAGCTGCTCATCGCTGCACAGCCCACGCGCGGGGTGGATATCGCTGCCGTAGAGTTTATCCACCGGCAGCTGGTGGCGGCCAGAGACAGCGGCTGTGCCATCCTGCTGGTTTCTGCGGACCTGGACGAGCTGATGGCTCTTTCGGACCGTATAGCTGTGATTTACCGCGGGCGGATTGTCGGCAGGCTTTCTGCCGCAGAGGCAACCAGGTGGCTTTTAGGCCGGTTGATGCTCGGCCTGGATGGAAGTAAAGAGTAATAACGACGCAAATCGTATCCAACTATCAAGTAAAGGAGAAGAACCATGGTTCGCAAGCAGGTTTTCCATGTAATCAGCTTTCTAATAGTAGTAACTGCTTTGCTCGCGGCGGGCTGCGCTCCCGCTCAGGTTGCCACAACTGCACCCACTACCGCCCCAGCTCCCACCACGGCGCCCGCGGCGACAAGCTCCGTGAAGGTAGCCGTCGTTTTCGCCTCCAGCGGGCTCGGAGATAAATCATTCAACGATTCTCTATATACCGGGATCGACAAGGCCAGCAAAGAGCTGGGCATCACCTGGAAATATGCCGAGCCGCACGCCGATTCGGAGTACGAGGTCTATCTGCGCCAGTTTGCGCAGACCAAAGAGTACAACCTGATCATCTCGAACGGCTTCAGCCAGGGCAGCAGCCTTGAGAAAGTAGCCCCGGAGTTCCCCGACCAGAAATTTATGATCATCGATAGCACCGTCGACAAGCCCAATATCGCCTCGTACAACTTCAAGTCTGAAGAGGCGGCTTACCTGGCCGGAACGGTGGCCGGGCTGGCTACCAAAGACACGAGCATCACCAACATCAACGACAAGAACGTCATCGGTTTCGTGGGCGGGATGGACATTCCCCTGATCCAGGCATTTGCCGCCGGGTACAAAGCCGGCGCGGTGGCGGTCAACCCGGACGTGACGGTCCTGATCTCTTACGTCGGCTCGTGGGCCGACCCGGCCAAGGCGAAAGAGCTGGCCCTGGCGCAGTTCCAACAGGGCGCCGATATCATCTACCAGGTAGCCAGCCAGGGCGGTTTGGGCGTCATCGAAGGCGCCAAGCAGTCCGGTTACCTGGCGATTGGGCAAGACGATAACCAGAACGGACTGGCGCCCGACAATATGCTGCTCAGCGTGTTGAAGCGCATCGATAACACCGGCGCTTTGGCGGTCAAGCAGGTGGTTGACGGCACCTGGAAGCCGGGCGTCCAGAACCTGGGCCTGGCCGAAGGCGGTGTAGACATCACCAACGACCAGAGCAATATCAAGATCCCTGATGCGATCATGCAGAAAGTGGATGAGGCCCGGCAAGGGATCATCTCTGGGAGTGTTAAGGTTCCCACCACATTGCAGTAGTACTTACTTGTTGGGGGGTGGAGGCCCCCTGCCTTCACCCCCATCAGGAAATTATCAAAAGGGTATTTTGTGAGCGTTTCTGAAAGTGGATTAAAGGTTGGTGCGCGCGGTCTGCGACGGGCGCTGAAAGGCGATGTGGCCAGCTCGATTCTGGCCGTGATCGCCTCATTTTTGGTCGGGGCGCTCATCGTCCTGCTCTTCGGCTATTCCCCCTGGGAGGCTTACAAAGCCCTCTTGCAGGGCGCTTTTGGGAGCTGGTACGCCGCGAGCCAGACTCTGGCGAACGCCACCCCGCTGATTTTTACCGGGCTGGCGGTAGCCCTGGCTTTCCGTGGGGGCGTCTTCAATATTGGCGGAGAAGGCCAGCTGTACGTGGGCGGTTTTGCGGCAGCACTGGCCGGCATTTACCTGCATTTGCCCGGTGTTTTCTCGCTGTTAGCTGCGCTGGCTGCGGGCGCCCTGGCGGGGGCGCTGTGGGCGTTCATTCCCGCCATCCTCACCGGGCGCAACCCAGCCATCCTGGTAGTGACCACCATCATGATGAATCCCATCGGCACGCTCCTGGCCGATTACCTGTTGCGCTACCACTTCTTGGGGCCGGGCGCCACCACCTTCGAGACGGCTCCGGTGGCGCCGGCGGCTGTGCTGCCGCGCTTTTCGGATCAATCGCAGCTCTCTTTCGGGATCTTGCTGGCCATTGCCGGCATCGGGCTGGTGTACTATCTGCTCTTCCACACGGCCTGGGGGTTCGAGCTGCGCGCTGTGGGCTACAACCCCCTCGCCGCGAAATACGCCGGCATGCGATCTTTCCGCAATACGCTGGCGACCATGGCTGTGAGCGGAGCGCTTTCCGGATTGGCCGGGGCAGTGGTGATCCTGGGCGTGTACCAGCGGTTCGTCGGCGGTTTTTCGCCGGGCTACGGCTGGGACGGCATCGCCGTGGCGCTGCTGGCGCGCAACTCGCCCTTCGCCATCATTCTGACCGCCGGACTTTTCGGCGCTCTGCGCGCCGGGGGGATCAATTTGAACATGGCTACCAACCTGCCGGTCGATCTGATCAACGTGCTGCTCGGGTTGGTGATCTGCTTCGTCGCTGCGCCCGATATCCTGCGCTTCTTGTTCTCGGCGAACTGGCGGCTGAAAAGGAGGCCTTCCAATGATTGACCTCCAATTTATCCAGTTCCTGCTCAGCGCAGCCATCCGCATGGCTACCCCGGTGGCTTTGGGCGCGATTGGGGCGACTTTCAACGAGCGCTCGGGCGTGCTGAATATCGGCATCGAGGGGATGATGCTGACCGGCGCTTTCCTCGGGGCGATCACCGCCTTTTATTCAGGGAATCCGTGGATCGGCGTGGTCGGTGGAGTGTTGGGTGGGGTTCTGGCTGCGGCTTTGTTCGGCCTGTTAACCATCTATTTCAACGGCGATCAGGTGGTAGTCAGCGTGGGCTTGAACCTGCTGGCGTTGGGGGCGACCACCCTCGGGCTGAGCCTGATCTGGGGCAACCGCGGCACTTCGGATTGGCTCCCTGGGCTGCCCCAGGTAACCATCCCGCTGCTCTCGAAGGTCCCGTTCCTGGGTCCGATCCTGGGGACCGCCGACCCGATCGTCTATTTGACCTGGATTGTGGTGGCAGTTTCTTATTACGTCATCTTTCGTACTCCCTTTGGTCTCAGGCTGCGGGCCTCGGGAGAGCACCCCACAGCAGTCGAGACGCTGGGACTGGACGTTTTCAAGCTGCGCATGCTCACCGTACTCATCAGCGGTGCACTGGCAGGCCTGGGTGGAGTGCAGCTCAGCCTGGGCCAGTTGAACGTTTTCACGCAGAACATGACCGCCGGGCGCGGGTTCCTGGCATTCGCTGCAAACCAGTTTGGGCAGTGGAACCCGATTGGGGCGTATTTCGCCAGCCTGCTCTTTGGAGTGACCGAAGCACTGCAGATGCGACTGCAGGGGTTTACCCTGGCTCCACAGCTGCTTCAGATGATCCCTTATATCGTGACCGTG
>JAMCRR010000194.1 GCA_023381565.1 Chloroflexota bacterium | reverse complement strand
TTCGGATCGCGCGGTATCCTAAAGAGGGTCCTTGCATTGGAAGTCTTCATTGGGATAACTTCTCCTTTTCTTTCTTGCAAACTCTGGAAGGAAATGGGCAAAGCAAAATGCAACAATCGTTTATTTTGGAAGGCAAGATCAATTATTTTCTCGCGCACCTCCTCTCGAGGCCGAAAAACCCTTCGGGCAATTTCTGGCTGGATGAGCTTTTATTTCCCTTGCAGCTAAATTTGACCTTTTAGCGCCCCGGCAGTCAGGCCGCTGACGATATAGCGGCCAAAGACTGCCACTAAGATCAGAGCTGGTATGGTTGCGATGATGGCGGTAGGGAACATTAATTCAACGGCGACTCGTTCCTGGCTGACGAACTCCGACAAGCGCACGGTAATCGTCTTCGTTTGAGGATTGGTCAGGACGATCGCAAAAAGGTATTCATTCCAGGTGTTCACGAAGGAATAAATAAGCGTGGTAATCAGGCCCGGTGTTATGGTGGGCAAGATGACGCGCACGAGCGCCCCAAGCCGGGTGCAGCCGTCTACGCGCGCCTGGTCTTCCAATTCCCAGGGCGCGTTGACCATATAGGCGCGCTGTAGCCAGATACAGTAAGGCAACGTGAAGGAAATATATGCCAGGAGAAGACCCGCATAGGAATTGAGCAGTCCAAAGCGGCGCATGATCATATACATTGGGATGACCAACACGATGCCGGGCAGCATCTGGGTCATCAGCACCCCCACGAAGAGAAGATTCCGCCCGCGAAAGTGCAAACGGGCAAAGGCATAAGCAGATAGGACGCCTATCGTCATGGAGATGATTGTGCTTCCCACTGCGATGATCAGGCTGTTGCGTAAGGCAGCGATGACCGTGGGGTCGGTGAGTATGGTGATATAGTTAATCAGGGTGAAGGAATCGAGAGAGAACACCGGCTCCCTCGCGAACAAATTCACCGGAGATTGGAAACTGCTCTTTATCAGCCACAATACCGGGAAAAGGACGATAAACCCCAGAACGAGCGCTGCGATCCATTCGAAAATGGTTCGGAACATTCTTTGGGTGTGCAGGCTTTCCCAAAAGCGCCGGGCTTGACGAGGAGATTGTTCTACCGATCGAAAGTCAGGAGACACAGTTTTGGTCATTTTTATTCATCCATTCGGAGCACAGCCATGTAAGCCAGGGTCAGCATCAGGATAATGAGGGTGATTACGTAAGCCAGTGCCGAGCCATAGCCCAGATTCAAGTACATGAAAGATTGTTGGTAGGCGTAAATATTCAACAACATGGTGGAATCCGCCGGACCGCCCTGGGTCACGGGCCAGATGGAAGCAAACGCCATGATCGACCACATCGTCTGCATCACCAGGGTGACCAGAAGCACGGGACGCAACGCGGGTAGGGTGATGTGCCAAAAACGCTGGAACACCCCCGCCCCATCCACCTTGGCCGATTCGTAGACTTCTTCGGGGATGCTTTTAAGGCCGGACAAGAGCACCAGCGCCACGAAAGGGATCGCCTTCCAGGCATCGGTAATCGTGATCGCATTCAGGGCTGTCGAGGTGACCCCCAACCAGGATTTGTAGCTATCGATGAGCCCGAGGTGGAGCATTATATAGTTGACAATGCCGTAATCACCGTTATACATCCACTTCCACATCAGCCCGTTGACGACGAAGGAAAGCGCCCACGGAATCAAGAAGAGCCGGTTCAGGATGCGCGCGGCGGTTGTGGCCTCATTGAGAAGGAGGGCCAGACCCAAACCTACAGACAGGCTGATCGCCAAACGCAAGGACGTAAACCAGAGCGTGCGCTCGATGGTGGGCAGAAAGCGTGTATCGCTCAACAGCCTGGTGTAATTGCCGAGCCCGACTGGCACCAGCTTGAATGCCCCGGCAACCATGTCGACCTTGTGTAAACTCAGATAAAGAGCAAAGATCATGGGAACGACGACCAGCAAAACAATCAGGATCAAGGCCGGCGAGAGCAGGGCAGCGGCAAATCTAGAATCTCTTGACCCGCTCAAACCGTCGCGATTGCGAGAAAAAATCCTGAAAGGGTTCAGCCTCCCGAAAAACGATACAGTTTTAACCGGGTTTGGTCCTCTGGCAGACAAACCATCCATACGTTGCCTCTTTTCAAAAGGAAGACTTTCTGGTATCGTTACTGGTAACGTTTCCAGTCCCGCTTATTATATAATTTTATTGTGACATTGTCAAGCAATCTGCACGCACGTGTCAGGAACTCGAAAAGAGAACCCTGCCGAGGGTTGATCGGCAGCTTCCCCAGCCCCGGAGCGCTCAGGGCCAGGGGCCTTCACTTGCGCATCGACTTGCTCAATCCGAGTAAGTTGTTTTGAGATCAATGGTTTCCAGATTCCCCCAACCCTTCTTCCCCCGAATTTGCAACATACCCGGCTCAACCCTCACCAGCGCACACCATTTCGCGCTCGGATCTTGCAAAAGACCCAACTTGAGATCGTACGCTTCCGAAGCGATAACCTGTGCATTCCCTTTCATTTCCCATCCGGCAGTCAGCAGGGATACGCTGGAATCGTGCTCCAGGTTGAAGAGGTGGTCGGAAGTTTGGGGTACAAGAAGAAAAAGCTCCAGGCCGATCGCTTCGCAGGGAAATTCGCCAGCTTGCACTCCGGCCGGCCCGCTCGTAGCCAGCACCGCCGTCTGAGGGGTACTCAGCGCTTCTCTTGCGCGTTGACGAGCATAATCCAGCATGGACTCAGCATAACCGTAAGCCAGGTTAGCGTCATCTATCGAAAGTTGGATTTTCAGTTAGATCTAGACCAGGCCTAACCTGCGCGCCCGTGCGACGGCCTCGGTGCGGTTATGGGAATCCAGCTTGCCGAGGATGTGGTTGATATGGCTTTTTACCGTCCCGACCGTGATCACAAGCTGCTCCGCAATTGCCTGGTTTGTGTCCCCCTGCGCCATGAGGCGCAGCACTTCCAGCTCGCGTTCGCTGAGGCTTTCGGCGATTCCCAGCCCAGATGCCTGAGAGAGGCGCGGCGCTGTTCCCAAATTCTCTGAAGCTATGGCTTGGGGCGACCCGATGGCTGCCAATATCCGCCCGATATAGTCGCGGCAGAGACCGCCATTGGCAGCCTGGACGAGCAGTTGGGTCAAGGCAAGGCCCTGGTCGAAGATACGGAGGTAGCCTTCGGGCTGCGCGGCCACGAGCGCGCGCTCGAGCGCCTTCCAGGTGCGTTGATCGTCGCCACCCGCTTGCCCGGCCAGCGCCTCGAGCAGGGAGAGCTCAATCATCCGGTTCGTCAGGCCGTTGGCCAGGGATAGATCGAGCTGCCGTTCGAGGATCGGCCGGGCGGCCTGCACATCGCCAATGGCAATTTGTGCGCGCACCCAGGCAAGGCGGGCCAGATAGAAAACTTCGGCGGCCCCGAAAGGGCCTATTCCAGGCGGCGCATCGTCGCCGAGAGAAGACGAGAAACTCTGGCGCCAGGTTGTGGCTTCTGCCAGCCTGGCCGGATCTTCCGGCGCAGCCCGCAAGGCAAGTGTGACCCTGAGCGCGTCCGTGCAGAAAGCAATATCCGGCCAGGTCTCTTCCAGGCGAGCAAGGTACCTGGCCGCCTCTCCTGGACGGTTCTGGATTTCGTGCAGGCGGGCCAGCGCCACGTACGCTGTCATCAGGTAATAAGGGTTCATTCCCATGCCAATCAGGTCCAGGCCGTGCAGGAGGTGTTCTTCCGCTCCCTCCAGTTGATCCTGTTCCAGGAGCACGCAGCCCAGGGCGATGTCCAGGCAGCCCAGCGCAGGGAGTTCTCGCTCGGGGTGATCCAGCATGGACGCGACGTCTGCCTGCCCCTGCCGGCAAAGCTCCGCAGCGTGGCGCAACCGGCCCTGGCTGTGCGCAAGGCGCGCCAGGTGAAAAGTAGACTCGACGATCCCAAAGAATAAGCGCCCGCGCAAGGCGGTTTGCCTGGCCGTTTCCAGGGCCTGGGTCGCGGCTCGTGCGTCGTGAAGCGCCATCTGCGCATAGCCAATGGTGAGCAGCGCGCTAAACTGGCCGGCATCGCCCTCGGGATAGGCGCGAAGCATGCTCTGGGCCAGGGCGAGTTGCTTTCGAGGGTCGGCAGTTGGGTCCGGCGCCATCACCAGAAAGGTGCGAACGACAGCCGCGTGTTCTGTCAGCTCGCGCGCCTGCTGCCTGTCCTCCATGGCAGCGATGACCTGCTCAGCTTGCTGCAAACGCTCTTCGATTCTGGGGCGGTTCTGCCGGCGAAAACGAAACACCCACGGCCAACACTGAAGGATGCAGAGCATTGGATGCGTCTGCATCACCTCCTCCGGGAAGGTCGAACACCATTCATAGATCGTCGAAATTTCACTGTGGACGATCATGGTAAAGCTGTGTCGTTCGACGAAAGCCGCCGCATAATCCCAATCGTGGGTCAGAAAAGCGTGTTGAGCCGCTTCGCGCAAGAAATTGTGTGCCGCCAGCCACTCGCTGGCCGCCCGGTGCAGCAAGGTTACACGCTCCGGCTGGTCTTTTAGAAGCCGGGTTTGCAGGAAGTCGCGGAAAAGGTGATGGTAGCGAAACCAATCCCCCTGATCATCGAGGGCTAATACGAAGAGGTTGGCGCGCTCCAGGTGCTCAAGGATGAAGGATGAAGGCGGAAGAATGAGAGCAGGCTCTCCTCTTCCCCCATCCTTCATGATAGCGTCGCACAAGGGAGCGCACATACGCTCGAGGATGGAGGTGGAAAGGAGAAACGACTGCACCTCCTGTGGTTGGCGGTTGACGACTTCTTCCAGCAGGTATTCGACGAGGTAGCGATGGCTGCCAGCGAAAGAAGCGATAAAGTTTTCCTTGTCCGAGCGACCCGACAGGGAAAGCGCGGCCAGTTGCAACCCTGCAATCCAGCCCTCAGTGCGCGCTTCAAGCGCGGTAATCCCCTCTGGTGAAAGATCGAGCTTCATCACCTGGTTCAGGAATAGCTCCGTTTCGTCCGCTGTGAAGCGGAGACTGGCAGCGCGTATCTCGATCAGATATCCCCCCGCGCGCATACGAGCCAGGGGCAAGGGCGGGTCAGAGCGGCTGCCAATTACGACGCGCATGTTCTCCGGGAGGTGCTCCAGGAGAAATGTAACCGCACTGTGGATGGCGGGGGAAGTGATCAGGTGGTAATCGTCCAGGATCAGCGCACAGTCCTGCTCGCTCAAGACGATCGCATTGATGACGGATTGCAGGATCCTTTGCAGATCGATTTCGGGTGAAGCACGCAGGAGTTGGGCGACGTGGGCCAGCTCGGTGGTTGGGCCGAGGGCTTGCTCCAGGCTGGCAATAAGGTATGCACCAAAGGGAATCGAGTCATCATCGCTGGGGTCCAGAGCGTACCAGGCCACGGCGTTCTCATTCTTCATAAGGGAATGGGCCCATTCGACTAGGAGCGTGGTTTTACCGTAACCGGCTGGGGCGCAAACCAGAACAAACCCTTTACCCCTCTCAGGCGCGAGAAGCTCAATGAGGCGCGCGCGAGGAATGATGCGCGGTCGCATTGCAGGCACGCGTAACTTGGTGAGAATGAGAGGGGAAGCCAGGGGGTCCATTTTCTATACTAATACTAATTCTACTTCGACCCAGTTGCAATAGTTATAACCCGGGATCTAACCTTTGATAGATGACGAAAGGGAGGGGTTATCGCTATGATGCAGTCAAGATAGAGAATTGACATTTTAGGAAAGAAGGATGCTTAAAAAAATGGAAACCAAAGTTTTGATGGCTTATGCCTCCACGCATGGCTCAACGCAGGAAATCGCCGAGATAATCGCAGCTACCCTGCGCGAACACGAGCTTTCAGTCGATCTTCAGCCCGCGCGGCAGGTGCGCACGCTCGAAGGATACAACGCAGTTGTGCTGGGAGCGCCGCTGTATATGTTTCACCTGCACAAGGATGCGCGCCGTTTCCTGTCAAAGCACCGGAAAGACCTCACCGGCAGCTTACCGTTCGCCATTTTCGCTGGCGGCCCCTTTGCAAAGGGCGATGAGGAAGAGTGGCAGGAGATTCACAGGCAGCTCGATCAGGAGCTGGCAAAGTATCCCTGGCTGAGGCCGGTGGCGGTCGAGATGGTCGGCGGCAGGTTTGACCCGACGAAGCTGCGCTTCCCCTGGAATCTCATCCCTGCCCTCAAGCAAATGCCGGCCAGCGACCTGCGGGATTGGACGGCGATCCGCGCCTGGGCGAGTAGCCTGGCCGCGCAGCTTCCCCGGCCTGGCCGGGACGGGCAGCCTCCTTTGGCCATGATTTAAACAGACGGGTCAATAAGGAGAATTCGAAATGCGAAACGCAACAAAAGTCATGGCCTCCACCATGGGCGTCGTTGTGGGATTGGCCGGGCTAGAACACGGCATCGGCGAAACCCTGCAAGGCAATCGCGCTCCCGACGGAATCATGTTCCCTTCCTGGCCTGAATCGGCGTTCTTCGACATCCTGGCCGGGGAGCCGGCGATGTCCATCCTTCCTAACTATCTGTTCGCTGGTATCCTGACCATCCTCTTCTCCCTGATTTTCATCGTCTGGGCGACCTCGTTCGTGCAGCGGAAGAATGGGAGCCTGGTCTTGATCTTGTTGTCCATCCTCCTGCTCCTGGTGGGTGGGGGCTTCGGGCCCCCTCTGCTTGGCATCATCATCGGGGTCGCCGGAACCCAGATCCATGCGCCCTCGAGCGGGTGGCGCGCGCATCTCTCCGCCGGCTTCCGGCGTTTCCTTAAAAGGTTGTGGCCGTGGGTTTTCGGCGCCTGCATCCTCGCCTGGCTGCTCCTGTTTCCGGGCTTACCCATCCTGGGGTATTTCTTCGGGGTAAACGATCCCAACCTGATTCTGATTGTTATCTCCCTGGCTTTCGGCTCTCTTCTGCTGACCATCTTCGCCGGATTCGGGGTTGACAGCGATGCGACTCCCAGCGTTTGCGAGGAGGGGGTCCAGGGCACGATGGAAAGAATGAAAGCGTGAAAGAAGCGTCTTGAAGGACGAATGTCACCCTGGAATGTATGAACACAGACGCTTGACATTGTGTGAAAAATTTGTTACGATCATTGTGGTTAAGTTGTTAGTCGTCTAACAACAGTCCGATTTCACGATATCATTTTCCAGGATTCAACGGATGTCTCCTCAGCGACGCCCGCACCAGGCGCAGGAAATTGAAGCGGTTTTACAAACCCGGTTACGAGAATTCGGCGAAGCGGAGGGCAGGCTGCCTTCCGAAACCGATCTGGCGAAAGAATTTGGCGTCAGCCGTGTGACGGTGCGTGAGGCGCTGGCTTCGCTGGAGCGGCGGGGATTGGTTTTCCGCAAGCACGGCGTCGGCACGTTTGTCAATGGCACAGCGGTGAATATTCGCACCCGTTTGGACGAATCGGTTGAGTTTGGGCAATTGATCCGCGCGGCGAACTACGAGCCGGAATTGGGTTTCTTGGATTGCCGGGTGGAGCCTGCCGGCCTGGAGGTCGCCGCCCACTTGCAAATGGAAGCCGGAGAACCCGTGCTGTGCATTCGCAAGGTGTTTAAAGCCAGCGGAACGCCGGTGATCTATTGTATGAACGCAGTTCCCGTTTCCCTCATTCCCAACGAGCTGCACGTTGACCTTTCGAAGAATGTGAACCCGGAGCTATCGATCTATACTGTCTTGGAGCGCTGGTTCAACCAACAGGTCGCTTTTCAATTATCCGATGTGTCCGCCTGTGTGGCCGGCGATGAAACCGGGGCTATGCTGAACTGCTCGCCGACGACAGCCCTTCTCCACCTGGAAGATGTGGGTTTCAACGGTATGCAGCAGCCGGTGCTCTACGCAGATATCTACTATATCCCAGGGCCGATCCAATTTCAATTGGTGCGAAGGCCTATCTATACCCTGGAAGAATCAACTTAAATGCTCGCCGTAGCTCCACCCCCTGGTTGAAATTGATCAACCGGGTATTTTTATCATCGAACGGGAGGGTGTAATGACAGTTTCAGGTGAAGCAGTTCATAGGCTGCAGCAGGAATTGACCGCAGCGATCGACGAGGCGGATATCCAGCGGGGGGTTGCCCTTGCCCGGGACGCCTTGAGCCAGGGCATTTCTCCCCTGGATTTGATTCAGGATGTCATTCGACCGGTGATGAAGGACTTTGGCGAGGCTTTTGCACGCCTGGACATCTTCTTGCCAGAATTGATGGGCGCTTCCGTGGTGGTGAAAGCCATGCAATCCCAGGTGTTGGAGCCTGCCATCCGCCAGAGCGGGGGAAACAGTGTGAACCAGGGTACGGTGGTCATTGGAACCTGCCAGGGCGATATCCACGACATCGGCAAGAACATGGTTTCGTTGATGCTACAGGTGAACGGGTTCAAGGTCATCGACCTGGGCACCAACGTTTCGCCCCAGACCTTTTTGGATACCGCGCGCCGAGAGGAAGCCGACATCATTGCCTTATCCTCGCTGTTGACCCCTTCGCTGCCTTACATGAAGGACCTTTTAAAGCGCCTGGAGGGGCTGGGTGAGCGCGATCGTTATATGGTCATCGCCGGCGGCGCCGCCCTCTCGGAGGAGTATTCAAAGCGGGCCGGTTTCGATGGATACAGCGAAGACGCCATTACCGCGGTGGAAATTTGCAAGAATCTGATGAAACAACGGAAGGGAGCCCAGGCATGAGAACCTATACACGTTTGTTGGACGTCTTTGATCGCGCAGAATCTGGACCGATGATCGAGGAATCTCAATGGGACATGAATCTGGTTCCCAAAACGGTCGCCCGCCTGTTGGCCGAATACGACATCAAGATGAAGCCGGTGAATGAAACGGTGGTCTTGCAGGACGACGCGCTGGCCGACCGCCTGTTCGCCGCGGGACTGCAAATGGCCCAAGAGCTGGGCGTGTATTGTTCGAGCACCAGCCGCCGGATCATCTTCAGCAGAGATGAAATTCTCAACGCATTGGAAGTCGCCCCCGTCGAGGTGACCCTGGGGGATGGCAACGATAGGCACACCGAACGGAAACGCAAGGTGGAAGATAGCCTTTTCCCCACCATTAAAGGGGGTGGGGTGGGCACACCGCTCCCTGAAGATCTGTACCTGCCGATCACCCAGTCGTACGTGCAGGAACCGCTTATCGATGCGGTGATCAACTGCACGCTGGAAAGCGTGTATGGCCGTGAGATTCGCAGCCGGTCTCCGTGGGAGATTCTGGCCGGCTGGCACGAGGTGGAGCTTTCCAAGGCAGCCGCCAAACGGGCGGGGCGCCCTGGCATCCCGCTGGGCGTCATCGAAAACGCCGTATCCGAGCTGGGCGAGCTTTCCGCCACTTCTTACGGCGGAGCCAGTCTCAATGACTGGCATCACATCGCCATGATTTCAGAATTCAAGACCGACTATATGGCGATGGCCAAGCTTGCCCACCTGATCCGGACGGGGGCCATCATTCATTCCTTCTACAATACGATCTACGGCGGTTCCTGCGGCGGAGGCGACGGCATGGCTTTGGCGATCGTTGGTGGGTGCATTCTGCTGCAAATGGTCTATATGACCAACACCCATTCCGTGTCGCCTGCGCACCCGTTTTATGGAAATAACACCACTCCCGAAATTATGCAGGCCATTGGACTGGCGCAGCAGGCGCTGGCGCGCAATACTCGCCTGCTGACCGACGTGGTGCTCACCCCCGTCTCAGGTCCGGGCACCAAGACCCTGCTCTATGAAACCGCGGCCGAATCGATCACCGCGACGGTCTCGGGCGCCTGCGGTTTGATCGGCCCGCGTTCGGGGGCAGGCGTCAATAACGGCCACGTTTCGGGCCTGGAAGCGCGCTTCAACGCCGAGGTTGCCAGGGCGGCGTCGGGAATGTCGCGCAAAGACGGTGACGTATTGGTGCGGAAGCTGATCGCATTGTACAAGCCCATCCTCGAGCAGCGCCCGAAGGGGCTTCCGTTTAATGAAGTGTATGATGTGACAACGATCAAGCCCTTGCCCGAATGGCTGCAAATGTATGAGCAGGTCAAAAATGAGCTACGTGAAATGGGCTTACCCCTCCATTGATTTTCCGCCTGATCTGTAAATATTACATTGATCTGTATATATTACATTTCTCCATTCTTTTTTAGTACAAGCAGCTATTGACAAATGATTATTGGGCGGGGTATCATAATTGTCAGACGATTATCATCTGATTAATGATACCCCGCTTAGTGACCAGGGCGATTGCCCTGATTTGATTACAATTTTATAGTTCCCAACTCCCACATTCCGTCTGCTTTCTGAGGAGAATTCCCGATGACTATCGAAAGTGCGTCTGGTAAGGAATTATTGTTTCGTGCGCTGCGGCATGAGCCGGTTTCTGCGGTTCCCTGGGTTCCTTATGCGGGTGTGCACGCTGGTAAGTTGAAGGGTTGTTCCGGAGAAGAGATTCTGAAGGATGGAAATAAGCTCCTCGAATCTTTGTTAGCGGTGAATGAAGTGTATGACCCGGATGGGCAGCCTGTCGTGTTCGATTTACAGGTGGAAGCGGAGATCATGGGTTGCGAGCTGATCTGGACGGGCAATGGCCCGCCGCTGATTGCATCTCACCCTCTGGCCGGCGTGACGGAAATTCCCACTCGCATGCCCCAAAAGGATGAAGGCCGCCTGCCCATGATTCTCAAGGTAATGCGCGAGATGAAGGCTGCCGTAGGCGCCCAAACCGCGCTTTATGGCCTGGTCACCGGGCCGATGACGCTGGCTTCTCATCTACGCGGGACGGAAATCTTCATGGATATGATCCGCCGGCCCGACCAGTTCAAAGCGATCGTCGCTTATGTTCGGGATATTGCTAAAGTGATGACAGACTTCTACCTGGAAGCCGGGATGGACGTCATCGCGATGGTAGACCCGCTGGCCTCGCAGATTTCTCCCAAACAATTTGCCCAAACGATTAGCGAACCCTATCAAGAGATTTTCGCTTACATCCGGGAGAAGGGCGCATTCTCGTCCTTCTTCGTGTGCGGCGACGCCACCAAGAACATCGAGGTGATGTGCCAGACGCATCCCGATTCGATCGCGGTGGACGAGAACCTCAACATGATCACCACCAAGCAGATTACCGATCGCTACAATATTACCCTGGGCGGCAATATTCCCCTGACGACCAAGATGCTGCTGGGGACTCAGCAGGATAACATGAAGTTCGTGGTGGATTTCCTGGACAGCCTGGATCATCACAATCTGATCCTGGCGCCTGGGTGTGATATGCCTTATGACACGCCCATTGAAAATGTGGTGGGGTGCTTGCAGGCGGTACGCAATCCCGAAGAAACCAAGAAGATGCTGGCGAACTACTCCGCTCCACAGCTCGACCTCGATGCGGTGGTGATCCCGGACTACGAGAATCTGCCCAAGCCGCTGGTGGAGGTCTTCACCCTGGATTCTGCTACCTGCGCTGCCTGCACTTATATGTTGGGCGCGGTGCAGGATGCATCCACGGAATTTGGCTCAAGCATCGATGTGGTGGAATACAAGTTCACCCAACCCGAAAATGTGGCCCGGGTGGTTAAGATGGGGGTGAGCAATCTGCCTTCGGTCTATATCAACGGAGAACTGAAATACTCCTCCCTGATTCCCGACCGGCAAGCGCTGGTCGACGAGATCAAAAAGGCGTTTTAGCTCAAAAGGAAGAACGACCGGCATGAAATTGCACCTCGTAGGCGGGTTCCTTGGCAGCGGAAAGACGACAGCGATCATCGCTGCCGTCCGGCTGCTGATGGCCCAAGGGAAGAAGGTCGGAGTAGTCACCAATGACCAGGGGAAATACCTGGTGG
The DNA here is from genome assembly GCA_023381565.1 of Chloroflexota bacterium. Lineage (GTDB taxonomy): Bacteria > Chloroflexota > Anaerolineae > Anaerolineales > Anaerolineaceae > JAMCRR01. The sequence continues at coordinate 693 of JAMCRR010000194.1, read as the reverse complement.
ACACGTCCTTTTTCCGCCTCAGTGACGTGCCGGCTGTCGAAGTTACCGGGGGGTGTTTCTGCTGCAATTACGATGATCTGGCGAGCCGCCTCGACCAACTACGCGAGGAGGTCCATCCCGATGTGATTTTTGCCGAATCGGTTGGGTCCTGTGGAGATCTGGTGGCAACCGTCATCAAACCGCTGATCGAGCTTTCCAGCCAGAACGTTCAGCCCACCAGTTTTTCGGTTTTCACGGATAGCAGGCTGCTACAGATGCGCATGGAAGGCGAAGAGCTTCCCTTTAGCGAGAACGTGGTGTACCTCTTCGATAAACAAATCGAAGAGGCGGGCATCCTGATCGTCAACAAAAGTGATTTGCTTGAGCCTGTGGAGGGGGAACAGCTTCTTGCCAGGGCCCGGCAGCGCTACCCGGACAAGCTGGTTAAGCTGCAAAACTCGACCTGTGCGGATCAGGTGCAGGATTGGGTAGCGTTGATCCAAGACGGCAATCTTGCGCTTCCCGACCAATCCCTGGATATGGATTATCAACGCTACGGGGAAGGGGAAGCGCAACTGGCATGGTTGGACGAAATGATCCATTTGACCGTGCCGGGTGGGATGGGCGGGGAGGTCGTGCGGTGTTTGATCGGGATGATTCAAAACCAACTGAACCGCCTGCACGCACCCATTGGACATTTAAAGTTCATCGAGA
>JAMCRR010000083.1:10099-12677 GCA_023381565.1 Chloroflexota bacterium | reverse complement strand
CCCACCCCTCTGGATATTCATGCCTTATCCTTTGCCTGCCGTGATCAATGCGGGCTGGGCGCTAACTTGTTTTCTTGCCCGCACACATTTTTTCAGGCTCGTTTTATCCCCCCTCTAGACCGCCTCACTCCTCCCCTACCCCTCCGGATTTTCTTCCTGGTCTATGCCTTCGATTAACTGCTGCAGCTGCCTGTGGGACTAATCAAAACGCCAGAAAATTCTTCGGGTTCTCCACCAGGATGCGCCGGATGGCCTCCTCCCCCACCCCGTGCTCTTTGAGCAACGGGACGAAGCGCGTGAGGATGTAGGCCAGCCCGGGCGCCCCGGCGGAGCCGTAGCTCGTCCAGCTGCTCTTGCGCGCCATGTCGCCCCCCAGGAGGATGCGCTCGCCGGCGCCCAGCTCCACCCAGAAGCGCACCAGCTCAGCCCGCTCGCGGTCAGGCCAGTACTTCTCCTTGGCAACCTGGTCCATGCCCAGGTAGACCCCGCTCTGGGCGAGCTCGCGGTAGGTCTCGCGCGGCAGGCCGCGGTCGAGGTGGCCGATGAGCATGCTCTCCGAGACGACGCCCGCCTCCTTCAGCAGGCGGACCTGCTCCAGGGCGAAGGTGCCCGCCTCGGTGTGGGTGGAGATAGGCGCCCCGGTCTGGCGGTGTGCGCGGGCTGCCGCCTGGAGCACCCTCATCTCGTCAGGCGTAATCTCATTCAGGCTGGTGCCCACCTTGATCACCCCGGCGCAAATCGAAGTCCCCTGCATGCCCTGAGTAATATCCCGGACAATCTCGGCGGTCATCTCATCAACCGTCATGCCCGAGATTACCTCGCGGCTGAACTTCTCCTTGTGGTGCCCGCTGGTTGCGATGATGTGCACGCCGGTGGCCTCGGAGATGCGCTTCAGCTCCTGCGGGGAGCGGAGCAGCTCGAGGGTGCTCATCTCAACCAGCGCACCCCCGCCGCCGGCCTTGAAGCGGGTCACCTCCTGGATGGCGGCCTCCAGGCTATCCAGCCCCAGGTCGGAGTCGCCGGCCTCCTCCTGGGGCGGCTGCCAGAGCAGGTGCTCGTGGCCGTAAGTTACCCCCAGCTGATCTGGGGAAATATCGCCGAGTACGGTTCGAATTTTGCTCATATATTTAACCACAAACCAACATAAGTCGCGGATAAACGCTCGCCACAGGTAAACGCAGATGAACTCTGATTGGGATATCCATAGGATTTGTTTTTTGTAATAAATACGTTTATATCTGTGTTGATCTGTGGCTAAATATGATTACGACAATACGGCGCCCATCTTTCGCAACCTATCCTGCAGCTCAGCGATGGGCACGGCGCGGGGCATTGTTCCCCGTTGGGCCGCCAGGGCAGCCGCCGCGCCGGCCGCCTGCCCCATAGCCATGCACTGCCCCATGCTGCGCACGGAGGCGTGGGCGTCGTGGTCGGCTGAAAGGCAGCGCCCGGCCACCAGTAGCCCCTCTACATCAGCCGGCAGGAGGCAGCGGTAAGGGATATCGTACGTCTCACCTTCGGGAAGGTACTCCCAGCGCGTGTCGCCCCCGGCGTGGTGCTCCTCGATGGGCGCGCCGCATTGGGCGATGGCGTCGTCGAATTTACGCGCGGCGAGCACATCCTGGCGGGTCAGGCGGTACATGCCGAAGATACGGCGGCTTTCACGGATGCCGATCTGCGTGCTGAAATTGATCAGCTCCACCTTTTCATATCCCGGCACGCACTCCTTCAGGAAACGGAAATACTCCATGGCCTGGCTGCGCCCCTCGACCTCGGCACGGGTCAGCTGCTCGGCGTCTGTCGGGTCGATCCCCGCCACGCGTGTCATATTTGTAGCCATGATGCCGGGCAGCGGGGTGATGTGCACGCTGCCCTCCCGGCGGGGTAAGGCATATTTCCCGCTGTCGATCGCCTCGGCCATCAGCCCGAACAGTTCCTCTGTCCTCACCTGGCGGGCGCGCTCGACGTCTACATTGGCCAACCGGAAGGTAGTGGTGAGCGACTGTACCGGCCCGTGGGCCTTGCCCTCGAAGGGCACACCCGCCGCAGCGGCCACGTCCGCATCCCCGCTGGCGTCGATGACCACTTTAGCGTCAAAGCTCACGAAACCGCCCTTATTAACCGCCACCACGCCCGTCACGCGGCCGTCTTTGCTCAGCACATCCACCACGAAGGTGTGATACAGGCAGCGCACCCCGGCCTGGCGAACCATTTTTTCCCAGGTCACCTTCAGGGTTTCGGGATCGTAGGTGATGCCGTTGCCGGCGCCGTAGGTGTTCGGGCGGATCAGGGCCTTGCCCCGTTTCATCAGCTCATCGACCACCTCATCCGGAATGCCCCCCACGACTTTCTTGGCTTGGCTGCCGGGGGTGTAAAAGCCGTAGAAGGTATCCAGCACCTGGGTGCTGATTCCTCCCAGGAACCCGTAGCGCTCGATCAGGGTTACCGAGGCTCCCTGGCGAGCGGCAGACAGCGCGGCGGTGGTCCCCGCCGACCCGCTGCCGATGACCAGCACGTCCGATTCCCAGCCGGGCTTGACTTTAGTAGTATACGTATCAATCATCTTAACCTGTAAAAA
>JAMCRR010000083.1:0-10089 GCA_023381565.1 Chloroflexota bacterium | reverse complement strand
CCACAGATGACACAGAAACGGTAAACGGTTATCGGTAAACGGTGAACGGTCCACCTTTTACTGTTCACCGTTTACAGTATACTGTTCACCTGGGGTTTATTTTCGCCAGGGGTGGTAATTGTGGGCGGTCTCGAACATAGCCAGTATGTTTTCGGGTTGAACGTCGATCATGTGGTTGCACGAGGCCATCACGTACCCCTCCGGGCCCAGCGTATCAATGCGCTCCTTCACCTCGCTAACCAGCTCGTCTTTCGACAACTCCATCTTTTCAACTGCGCCGTGGAAGGATAGCTGCTTGCCAAACGCCTCCTTCAGCTTGCTCCCTTCCATCCCCCTGGCGGAGGTTTGCACCGGGTTCAGGATGTTGACGCCCACCTCGATCAGGTCAGGCAAGACCTTGAAGACGTTGCCATCGGTGTGCATCACCAGAAAGGCTTTGGGCGCCATCTCGTGGATCAGGCCATAGAACTTCTGTTGGGCGGGTTTGATGAAGCGCCGGTACATGGCCGGCGAGATCAGCAGGTTTTCCTGTCCGCCCAGGTCGTCTCCCACTTCCACCACCTGCACGTAAGGGCCGACCTCGCTCAGAAACTGGGTGTACACCGCCGAATTGATCTCGAGCAGGTGCTCGATCACCCGGTCGGCGGCGGCGGGGTCGGTGGCCATCAGCATCATGAACTCCGGCATGCCCATCAAAATGCAGGCCTTGTCGAAAAAGGTGTAGGTGATCGGGTTGCGGGCCACCAGAGCGTAATCGGTCTCCTCATACAGTTTGCGAGCCAGCTCGCCCAGCCCCGTAGCGTCGTACAGGTCGGAGGCTGCCGGCCAGGGATAAGCCTCGATGGCCTCGAGCGTATCGCCCTTGAGCGGGTACTCCACCGTATTGATAAACAGGCCGGTCTGCTTATAGCGCACACCCCACGGGTCGGTCATGATGCCTTCTTCGTCGATCGTGGTCTGTCCCTTGGGGCCTTTTTTTAGGAAGATGCGGCGGAAATCGGTATCCAGCTTCTCCAGAATGCGCTCATCGTAATAGTTGGCACTGGAGCCCGAGCGGATGGGGGGAATTGGCGACAGCCCCAGGTGGTCGCGCAATCGCAGGTAGGTTTTATCCAGCAGCATGCTGGCGTTGCCCATCATGTCGGTGGGCACGCGGTCAGGGAGCTCGTGGCTCAAGCTTGCCAGGACGCGCTCGCGATGGGTCATCCCGCTCATGTAACTCCTCCTGGTATGGTTAGATCATCTTCTGCAGGTCGGCACAAGCCTGGTCGACCATTTTGGCGACCGGGGTCAGGTCCGTTTCGATTTCAGTCAGTTTCTCGAGGATCTTGGCGATGTCGTCTTTGGAAAGATCCCCTTGACCATCTGAAGAACTGACCTGAGGGGGGGGCGGCGCCTCTTCCCCCTTATCTTTCGGCGGGCCGCTATTAAATTCTTCATCTCCGGCCCGCCGCTCATGTTGCAGCAGCGTCAGGATGGCGTGCTGCTGGTACATCATGATCGGCAGCATCTTCAGCAGGGTGCGCAAGATGATGTCGTTGGTCGACATGGCGCGCCCCAGCCAGACGGCTACCTCTTTACGGTTCATGAACACATCGCCGGGCTTCTTGATTCCTTTGAACATAGAAGCTCTCCTATCTTTGAGGGACGCAATTTTATTGCGCCCCTACAAACTAACGCAGCACCTTCCGCACCCGGCGCGCATCCTCCTCGTAGAACCGTTCGATCAGCCGGTCGGCTGCTTCCGATTCTTCGCGGGACATTTTTTCGTTGTGGCTGGGGAAGACCGGCGGGATGTAGCCGTGCTCCGAGAGGATCTGCGCGGTTTCGGCCGCCACGGACTGCAGCAGGATGCAATCGGCGATGGTGGAGGCGGATGCCACCCGGGCCGGGAAACCGGGGATCTCGACCAGCGCGTCGCCCTTCGGCACGCAGTTATCCAGGGTCAGGTCGACGGCCTCGAACAGGCGCTTCCCGCTGCTGTGGAAGGATTTGCCGTCCACCGAGTGGCTCATGGAGGTCACGCCGATGGTTTTCAGGCCGCGCTTTTTGGCTTCCAGGGCCACCTCGACGCCCATGGTATTGACGCCCGAGTTGGAGATGACCACCATCACGTCCGGCGGCTGCAGAGCGTAGTTTTCCAGGATCAGCTTGCCGAAGCCTTCGATCTTCTCCAGGAAGAGCGATTGGCGCAGGCCGATGTCGCCGCTGACCCGGGAGACGTACGATGTGGACAGCTCGTGAATCGGGAGCCAGCCCGGGAAACTGCCGATGCGCGGGTAGACGTCCATGGTGGGGATAAAAGAATGGCCGCTCCCGAACAAGACCCCAAACCGGTCGGCCATGATCGCCTCAGCCACCCACCCCGCGGCGGTATGGATGCTCTCTGTCTGGGTCGTTTCAATTCGCTCCAGGACCTCCCGGAACGCTGATAAGAATTTGTTTGCACTCATATGTCCTCCCATTGATTTGTTCTCTACATACAAAACTACATTATTCACAGATTACACAGTTTTTCCAGATGAACTCTTGTCACAAATAAACTCAGATATTGTTTATTGTTCCAGACTGTTCTTATCTATTTTATCTGCTTTTGTCCGCGTCAATCTGTGGCCCAGGTTTCCTTGCATCTGTAGCTAAGAGGTTAAATCCAACAATCTTCGCGCGTTGCCGTCGACGATCTTCTGGAGGTCGGCATCGGTGATCTGCAGCGGCTCCGGAAGAGCCCGCGAAGCCTCCTGCGCCTGCCGCAAGAGGTCGATCATGCGGCGCGGCGTGTACCAGGGATAATCCGAGGCGAATAACACCCGGTCCAGGTCTCCTACGACCTCTTTGGTGGCTGCCAGCAGGGCGAGCAGTAGGCCGTACCCGGTGGCCTTGCCGACGTTGGCCGAAATGTCGATATAAATGTGGGGGTGGCGGCGCATCATGGTCAGCGTCTCCTGGTACCAGAAACGCCCGGCGTGAGCCAGGATGATGTTCAGCTTCGGGAAATGCACGGCCACTTCATCGACCAGGTGGGGATTGGAATAGCGATCCGATAGGTTCGTGGGCCCGCTGCCGCTGTGGAAAAGGATAGGCAGCCCGTAATCTTGCATCATCTCGTAGACCGGGTAGCAGCGCACGTCGCCCGGGTCGAACATCTGCATGGGCGGGTGAAGCTTGAGGCCGCGCAGCTCCAGGTCTTCGATCGCCTGGCGCAGCTCGCGGCGGGCATTATCCGCCAGGGGCGAGACCCCGGCAAAGCCGATGAGGCGCCCCCCGGCCTGAGAGACGACCTCGGCAACATACTCGTTGCTCACCTGCCAGCCGTAATTTTCGGCGCGCAGCGGCTGCAGCACGCCGAGGTCCACCCCGCCTTCATCCATGGCCTGCAGCAGAGCCGGAATGTTGAAAAATGAAGCCCCCTCTTTCCCTCCGAAGTAGCCGCGGGAGATCATGTATTCGGAGATAAACTCCGGCGTCTTGCGCCAATCCCACAGGTGCAGGTGAATGTCGATCATGGCATCCTCTCGAGACCCCCTTTCGGATAGGCGCCGGTATTTTGGATCCCATCCATGGCTAAATCCAGCGCCCAGGCCAGGCCGTCTTCGTCATTCGTAGGCGCCACCAGGTCGGCCGCCTGCTGCACTTCAGGTGACGCATTGCCCATGGCCACACTGGTCCCGGCTACCTTGAACATGCTGAGGTCGTTTTCCCCGTCTCCAACGGCCATCACTTCGGCGAGCGGGATTTCCAGATAGTCTGCCAGGCGTTTCAGGGCTTTCCCCTTGTTGACGCCTTTGCGGTTCACCTCCAGCGAGTGATCCGTAGATTGGACCACGTCAATTTCCAAATTGCAGGCGCTCAGCTCGGTGAAGAACCTGGGCAGATCCTCGGGTTCGCCCACCAGGGTGATTTTCAGCGGCCTGGAGCTTTCAAGCTGGAAAAGGTCCTCCGTTACTTTAAGAGGGATCCCTTTTACGCTGTTCAGCTTTACCAGATGGAATTTAGGCCCCTCCCAATACACGCCGTCTTCGCGCTCAAAGAAAATCCCGGCGTTGAGGCTGCGCCCGATGCGAATGACGGTTTCGGCGTCTTTGCGTTTGAGAAAATGGCGCGCCAGCACCTTGCCCAGATGCAGGTTTGCGGTATAGGCTCCGTTGGAGCTGATAAACCAGAGCTCTAACCCCAACTGGTTCATGATGTAGTTCACCCCCTGGTAGTTCCTCCCCGAAACGATAGCGAGCTGGAGGCCCAGGTCGTTCGCTTCGCGCAGCGCCTCGCGCACCGGATTGCTCAACCGGCCTTCCGAATCCATTAATGTCCCGTCTACGTCTACCGCTACCAATCGAACCGGCTTCATAATATCTCAGGCACCTCTTTCCAGGTATTTTGGCGATCTGCCGCCGCGGATGCTTCAATTACTGCCTGGACTCTACCCCCCTGCTCCAGGCCGGGGTCGTACGGCCGGCCCTCCAGCGTGCTGCGCAAGAAATCGGCTGCGCAGGCAATGTAGAAGCGCATCATCCCTACCGGCACATCCGAGCCGGGGAGCGCCGCCCCCGGGTAGCGCTGGATGGTGGGGATCTGCACCCAGCCGCGCTCCTCCGCCGGATGGCGCCGGTCGGCCAGGTACAGGTAATTGGCGTCCATCAGGTTCCAGCGCAGCGAGGCCAGGCTGCCGTAGATCTCAATGCTCAGGTCGTTCGTTGCTCCGGTGATCATGCGCCCTGCCTCGAGCGTGCCCACGGCGCCGTTTTCCAGGCCGGCTTGCACGATCACGTGATCGTCTGTATCGATGCGCACCAACTCCTTGCCGCTCTCCATCGGGCGTTCGGCGACGAATGTCCTCATCTGAGCGGCGACCCGCACGGGCTTCCCGACCAGCCAGATCACCAGGTCGATCAGATGGGAAGCCAGATCGCTGAGTACGCCAAACCCGCTCGTGGCTGCAGACCCTTTCCAGCGCAGCGTTCGGGCCGGATCGGCGTAGCTTGAACGAAAGTATACCGCGCGAAAGGCGTAAATCTCGCCCAATCGCCCGGATTGGATCAGGCTGTGGGCGAGCTGGAGCGCCGGGCTATAGCGCATTTCGAAGGCCATCTGCCCATCGCGCTTTCGTTCGCGGCTCAGGGCAAGTACCTGGCGGGCTTCGTCCAGCGAATTGGTCAGGGGCTTATCGACATAAATGGCTTTATCCGTCCGCAGGCAGTCCAGCAGCATGGGGAAATGCAGGTAATTCGGCGGCGCCACCACGATCACATTGAGATCGTCGTCGTTCAGCAGGGCGGAGTAATCGATGGTTTTACGCCTGAAGCCGAACTGCAGGGCGGCCAGGTCGCCGCTGGGAGCGCTCTGCGTGGCGATGCTTACCAGCTCGACCTCGGGCAAATCGGGGTAATAGGCATGCGCGGCTTGAAACGCCGCGGCATGGATCTTGCCGATCCCATAGCCGATGATCCCTACCCGAAAACGGTCAAATTGCGGCACCAACAAAAGCCTATTTAAATCCGAGCTTGCCGCGCACGTTCGACCAATCCACCTCTCTCTGGCCGCCAAAGGGGACAAGCTGGATCCAGATGCGGATACCGCTCTTGTACAGCGCCTCCGTATCGGCGATTTCTTCCGCGGTCAGGTCGCAGTTGGGGGCGACGTTCTTGGAGTTGGCTTTGTGCGCCATGGCCCCGTAGTTGATATCCTCAGGCTTGTAACCTTTTTCCAGCAGGCGGATAAACGTCTTGGGGAATTTCACCAGGAACATGATCTTGTCGTTTCCCTGGTCCAGGTGTTGTAGCCTCTCAGACGCCTGGTCGACGGTCATAGCCTCCAGCCTCACCCCGGAGGGAGCGGCAAAGCGAAAGATATCCAGCATCATCGGCGTATTCGCCACCACGTCGTCCACGATCCAGATCGCGTTGGCGCCGCGCAGCCCCATCCAACCCGTGATCACCTGACCGTGGATCAGACGATCGTCGATGCGATGCATGACTACTTTTGACATACTTGCTCCCTCATCTTTATGGAGTTTAAGAGTTCTCCCGAAATTTGTTAAACGCTTCGACTACGTTCACAATCCCGAACTGCCCCGCCGAGACGGCTGTAGCAGCCAGCTCCTTGACGTCATTTTCGGTCTGCCGTTTCATGAAGACCTCTGCCAGCATGGGGAGATTGGCGCCTGTCACGGCGTACACCCTTTCGATCTGCTGGGTGAGCAGCGCCGAGGCGTTGGACGGCGTGCCCCCAAACAGGTCCAGAAAGATCAAGACGCCCTCCCCGGTGTTGACTTTTTGCACCGCCTCGCGCAGGCGCTCGACCAGCCCTTCCAGGCTGTCGCCGGGCATCAGAGAAACCGTCACCGTCTGTTCCGCCTCCCCCAGGATCATGCGTAAGGATTCTAATAACGCATCCGGGAGAGGCCCGTGCGCAGCAATCACAAAACCAACCATACCAACCCCCTGCTTGGGGCAGGCACCCCTGCGCTCTGAAGGATGCCTGCCCTCTGGAAAAGAGAGATTCCCTGGCGGGCCGATATTAAAAGCTTCATCTGCGGCCCGCCACTCATGTTAGAAGATGCGCAACGCAGTCAGCCAGGGGATGTTGAAAATCGATCCAACCAGCCCGGGGAGGTACCCGATGAAGATCACCAGCAAGACCATCAACAGGACCCGGTTGATCGGCCAGCCGCGGCGGCGCATCCCGTAGAACAGCCATAGGGTCAGCAGCAGCGGCAGCAGCGTTGGATAGATCGCATTCAACTGACTCTGGACCGAGACAGAGATGTTGGTGCCCGATTTATACGCCAGGGGAGTGTTCAGGGTGGTGTTGACCGCCCCCACCCCGCCGGCCACGACCAGGCCCAGCACTGCCAGAGCCGAGGTGATCCTGCGGAAGCCGCCGGCCGCCAGCTGGGAAAACGCATCCGTCCCGTAGCGGTAACCGAAGTTGAACAGATAGTAGGAGACCAGCAGGATGATCACCGTGTAGGAAATGATGTAGAAGATCGGTCCCAGGGCTGAACCCGTGCCGGAGCTCATGCCGATGCCGATAGCGAGCAGGATCGGGATGAGCGTGCCGGGGATCATCGAGTCGCCGATGCCGGCCATGGGGCCCATGATGCCGGCTTTCACTGCGTTGATCATGGCGTCGTCGATGGGCGCCCCGTTAGCCCGCTGCTCTTCCATGGCGATGGCCACACCGTGCGCAATCACGCCCGTCTGCGGCTCGGTGTTGAAGAAGACCATGTGGCGCTTGAGGGCCTGCTTCATCTCGTCCGGGTTGTCGCCGTACAGCTTCTTGAGTATTGGCGACATCATGTAAACAAACGCAGGCGCCTGCATGCGTTCCATACTGAACGCCGACAGGTTGAAGAAGATCCAAATCCACCAGGCCCGGTTGAGCTCGGCCTTGGTGATCTTCTTTTGTCCGGCTCCGCCGGTTTGCGCGACCTGGGTTTTAGTTTGCTCGGCCATCTCACGCCTCCCTTCGTGGTGTAGGAGGATTTGACGCTTCAGCGGCTTCTTGAGCTTCGATGCGGTAGAAGTACAGATAGTAAATCACTGCCAGGATGCCTCCGAACACAGCCACTGACACCGAAGTGAATTTCAGGTAGGCGACCAGGGACCAGCCTAATATGAACCAGACCAGCATGCGGTTGCTGGAAGCGAGCTGGACCAACAGGATGGCGATACCAACTGCCGGAAGGGCACCGCCAAGCACGGTCAGGAACGTGACCAGCCAGGGAACGGAGGTGTTCAGGAAGCCGACCAGGTTGTTGGCTAAATTCGCCCCATAGAAAAGGATGAAGAAGGGCAGGACGGCGCGCAGGAGGAAAGTGCCGATTTGCGCCAGGTAATTCAGGCTGATGATCCCCTGCAGGTTGCCTTCTTCAGCGTAGCGGTCGCCCACGTGCGCCCAGGCAGCATTGCCGACTGAGAGGAGCTGCCAGGCTGCCACGCCGATCACGCTAAATGCGACGGCCAGAGAGACGGCCAGGTCGGGTGTCGCATGCGCCACCATGGCCAGGGGAATACCCAGGTAGCTGGCGAAACTGAGGTCCGACGGCACGGCGCCGCCGGGGGTGATCAGGGCGATGAAGGGCAGCTGGACGGCAATACCGATCAGCACGCCCGTTTTCACATCACCGAGGATCAGTCCGGTCAAGAGACCGGCGACCAGCGGGCGAGTCAGCACATACCACCCGCCGGTGGTGCCCAAAATCCAGGGCGTTGTCAGCGCCCCAAAATAACACAGCAATGCTAAGATTGCGGCTTGAAGGACTGACATATTGTTTTCTCCTTAGGAAACAAAATGCGGTTCAGAATTATTTTCCTATGGATCTTCGATTAAGATTGCGATATCTGCAGAATGAAATTAGATTTGCTAGTCTCCTCCTTCCCTTCCCCCTAAAACAGATAGCAAAAATTGTTCCATATTCCCCAAAATTTGGAGGAGAACCGTTTGCTCGGATGGGCCAGAATTCTACAATGGACTGCTCAAACACCGGATCTTCTGGCATGTTTTGAAATCCGTCAACCAACCATCCCCGGTTTTCCCCCGGTCCGAAAGTACAAGTTTATAACAGTATATAACATCGAATCCGAAAAGTCAAGCACATTACCCCCAATTTGTGCCCATTTTCGACACTTCTTCATTAAAAGAAGTTAAATTTCAAGCAAATGGTTGACTTTCTGATATCAAGTGTTATAATTTGATATGTAACCAGGAGGGTATGAATTGATTTTTCCCTGCGCCAGGATCGGAATGCGATGTTGATCCGCGAAGAGCGCATGAGACGCATTGCCCAGTGGATCAATCAAGAGGACAGCCTTTCAATCGACGAATTGAGCAGGCGACTGGAGGTCTCGTCCATGACGATATGGCGAGATCTGAAAAAGTTGGAGAAAATGGGCTACATCCAGCGCGTGCGCGGGGGCGCCATCAAAAGCGGGTTGCCGGATGGATATGAGCCATTCTTCGAGAGCAAAGAGCGTATCTACAACGAGCAAAAAAAGAAGATTGCCCAATACGCGGCCGAGCATTTGATCGCCAAAGATGAAATCATCATTCTCGAAGGGGGCACGACCGTCGGTCACATGATCTCTTACCTGAGCCAGCCTAACCTGACGATATTGACCAACGGGCTGTCGGCTCTGGTGCGCATCGCTCATCATGTGCCCCGTTTCAACGTGATTTGCTGCGGGGGAATGCTGCGCGAAAAATCGCACACATTTGTCGGACCGCAGGCTGAAGCGTTCTTCGCGAATTTCCACGCCCACAAATTTTTCCTGGGGGCGACCGGCCTCAACCTGGAGGATGGGCTTACCGATCCCAACCCGCTGGAAATCCAGATCAAACGCGCCATGCACAAGTGCGCCGAGCAAACCATTGTGTTGCTGGATTCGAGCAAATTCGGGGTGCGTTCGCTGACCCAGATTATCCCATTCGATGAAATCGACGCCCTGGTGACCGACGCCGAGGCGCCGCGCTCCATCCTGGACGGGCTGGCGGCGATCGGAATACAGATCCACGTCGTGGAGGAATTGAAAAGGGATCAATCGGAGAAAAAAGACGTCCAATTCAGCGAGAGAATTTGAACAAACATTTTATTTTTTGAGAGAATTATTGATATGGAAGATAATATTGTCGAAAAACCAGAAATTTCACGCGTCGAGCGACCCTGGGGTCGCTTTTCGCAGTATGCCTTCAACCAGCCGGTCACCGTCAGCCTGATGACGGTCCAACCCAACCAGCGCCTCAGCCTGCAAGCGCACGCCAACCGCTCGGAGCTGTGGATCGTTCTGGATGACAGCGCCGTTGTTCAGGTCGGAGAGCAGGTCCTCTATCCAAAACAGGGAGATGAGATCTGGATCCCGGCTAAGACCGCACACCGGCTGGGCGGCCAGGACCGCCCCGTGCGAGTGCTTGAGGTTGCTTATGGTAACTGGCGCCAGGACGATATCACCCGTTACGAGGATGATTACCAGCGTCCGGCTCAGGGGGAATGACCAATGGAAGACGAAGCACTTTGGCGCAATACCAGCCAACCGCTGGCGCCGGGACGCGTTTCCCGCGATCCAGAGCACGGCTATACGCTCTACCCCAGCTTTC
>JAMCRR010000079.1 GCA_023381565.1 Chloroflexota bacterium | reverse complement strand
TGGTCGACAGCTCCAGCGGTGTCCTACGCCTGTCGCCGTTCTTCGGCTGGCGCAACGTCCCGATCCGCAACCTGCTCCAGTCTCGCCTGCGCGTACCCATCTACGTCGACAACGACGTCAATACGCTAACGCTCAGCGAAAAACTGTTCGGCGCCGGGCAAAATGTGAACAATTTCCTGACCGTCACTCTCGGGCGAGGGGTGGGTATGGGCATTGTCGTGCACGGCGAGCTTTATCGCGGCAAGGGCGGAGCAGGGGAGCTCGGGCATACGGTAGTCGACCCTGACGGTCCCCTGTGCGATTGCGGCCACTACGGCTGCCTGGAGACCTACATCAGCGATAAGGGATTGATGCGCGCCGCGGCAGAGCTGCAAGCTCTGGGAGAGCTGCCCGCCTCCATCGAAACGATGGACCAGCTCATCGCGGCAGCGCAAGCCGGAAACCCGGCTGCACAAGGGATATTCGTACGCGCCGGACGGTTGTTGGGGGTGCAGATCGCCAACCTGATCAACCTGTACGACCCGGACCTCGTCGTAATCAGCGGCGAAGGAGTGCGCAGCAGGGAATGGTTCTATGGCCCGCTGCGCGATAGGCATGAGAGCCATGTGATCCCGGGTGTCTCCGGCGATACCGAGATCCGCATCGATGCCTGGGGAGATGATGCCTGGGCGCGCGGCGCAGCCAGCCTGGTGCTGGGAGAGCTGTTCAAATCGCCCGTTCACCAGGAGCGGGAGGTTGCAATAGCCGTTGGCGAAATCAATGTCAGAGCCAGCGGCACGCGATGACGCGCGTCATTTATATGGCCATTTCCGTTGGCCTCCATCGACAATATTAGTTTCTGAAAGGCTCATAATGTTACATCGAAGCCCTAAGGAGGTTGAAGCACAAATTACAGGCGTTTCCAACATCAACTGTCGTCGTATCCGAACCCATTTTTCATTCACCTAATGAAGGAGAAAAGGAAAGATGAAAAGCAAAAAGTGGTTGCCCCTGTTTGTGTTTATGACCATTGTGGCCATGCTGGTGGGAGCCTGCGCTCCAGCAGCCGTGGCGACACCCGCGCCGACCACGCCGGCACAGGTCCAGAAGGAAACCGTCATCGTGCCCCAAGAAGTGGAAAAGGTTGTCACCGCTACACCACCCCCATCCGGACCGGTGACCCTCACTTTCTGGCATGGATATAATGCCGATACAGAGACGCCGTTCCTCGAAAAAACCGTCATCCCAGCCTTCGAAGCCGCACATCCGAATATCAAAGTCCAGGATGTCAACATCCCCTACGACCAGTTCCATCAGAAACTTCTGACCGCCATTGCCGGCGGCACAGCCCCCGACCTGGCTCGCCTGGACATCATCTGGACGCCGGAATTTGGCGATATGGGCGCACTGGCGCCCCTGGACGAAGTCATGTCTGATTTTGCCACCTATAAAGACGCGGTCTTCCCCGGCCCGCTCTCGACCAACTTCATCGGCGGCCATTACTACGGCCTGCCGCTAGATACCAACACACGCGTCCTGGTCTACAACAAGGACGTCTTCAGCGCGGCAGGGATCGAGAATCCCCCAGCTACGGTCGATGATTTCCTGGCGGATTGCGCCAAGATCAAAGCCCTGGGCGCCAACCACTGGTGCTTTGGCGATGGCGGCACATACGCATGGGCAGTCGACCCGTGGATCTGGTCTTTCGGCGGGGCTATGACCAGCCCGGATTATACGACCTCCACTGGCTATCTCAACGGGGCTCAAACCGTGGCTGCCTACCAGTTCCTGAAAGACGGCGTCGATAAGGGCTACATCCACCCGGGCATAAAAGGCGGTGGCGTCGACACATGGGGTTTGCTGGGCAAAGGCCAGATCGCTATGATCCTCGAAGGCCCCTGGTTCCCGCCTTCGTTCAAATCCCAGTTCCCGGATGTAAAATATGGCATGGCTCTCATGCCTGCCGGCCAGGGCGGTTCGATCTCCGTCGTCGGCGGCGAGGATATCGCCATGTTCCAGCAGTCCAAGAATAAAGAGGCTGCAGCGGAGTTCATCCGCTTCATGCTCTCGCTCGATACCCAGTTGCAAATGGCGACTGTCGGCCAGATGCCCGTCCTGACCGAGACGACCTCCAGCGAGAACCTGGCCAAGCTGCCCGATTACTTCGGCATCTTCCTCGAGCAGCTCAAGAACGCTCAGGCCCGCACCCCCGTCTCCAACTGGACGAGGGTCGAGCAGATCTTGACCGATGCCGGCACGGCCATCCTCAACGGCAAAGGAACCCCGCAGGCTAATTTAGATGACGCGGTTAGCAAAATTGACCCACTGCTTCCAAAACCCGCCCAATAGTTCATTTTTGGTAGGGGCGCCAATGAATAGCGCCCCTGCTCGCCATATCCGTAGGGGTGCAGTCCATTGCACCCCTACGCACACAGGTTGAATTGGGTGCAAGCCTCTTCCTCTTGAACCCAATGTGATTTGGAGCCTCTCTCATGGCGATTTCCACAAATACACAGAAGAAAATTATCCCCTATCTCTTCCTCGCGCCGGCTGCGGTGTTGTTCCTGCTTTTCCTGGTATACCCTCTTCTAAAAGGGTTCCAGATCAGCTTCTACAACTGGTCCATCATGCCGACCAAGCCCAGCACCTTTATCGGCCTGGACAACTATGTGAAGGCTTTCCAGGACCAGGTGGTGGGTACCGCATTCAAGAACACGCTGATCTACACCTTGATCACTGTTCCAGGGCAGATGATCCTGGCAATGCTCGCTGCGGTCATGATCCATAACATCACGCGGGGAAAAATTTTCTTCCGCACGCTGTACTACATCCCGGTGATTACTTCCTGGGTGATCGTATCGCTGCTGTTCCGCTACCTGTTTCAAAGCCCCGAAGGCTTGATAAACTATTTCCTGGTGGAGGTGTTTCACATCACGCCTGATCCTGTAGGCTGGCTGCAACAGGCCGGTACGGCTATGATCCCGGTCATCGGGCTGGGAATTTGGAAAGGGATTGGCTGGTCGATGATCATCTACCTGGCGGCGCTGGCGTCCATTCCGCACGAAATTGGTGAAGCAGCTTCGATAGACGGCGCCAATACCTGGCAGCGTTTCTGGGCGGTCACCCTACCCCTGATCGGCCCGACCGTTGTCTTTACCCTCGTCATGCTCCTGATCGGCGGGTTCAACGTATTCATCTCGGTTTACCTGATCACCAACGGCGGGCCGATGCAGCAGACCGAGGTTGCCCTGAGCTATATGTATCACCAGGCTTTCGACTTCATCGATTTTGGTTACGCGGCGTCGCTTTCGTTCTTGCTGGCGGCGGTGATCGTCACGGGGAGCCTCCTGCAGATGAAGTTCCTCCGGCGCCCGGTGGAAATCTCGTAGGAGGTCGCCCATGAGACTCAGACCACGCATATTCAAAAAATCCCCGGTGTACGTAGCTTTAATCGCCGGTGCCCTGGTGATGATCTTTCCGTTTATCTGGATGATCTCGTCTTCCCTCAAGCCCAATCTATACGTCATCGAATATCCACCGCAGCTCATCCCCAGCAATCCCTCCCTGGAAAATTTCCTGGAGGCGTGGAACGCCAATAATTTCCAGCAGTATTTCCGTAACAGCGCCTTTGTGGCGATTACCTCCACGCTGCTGTCGGTAACTATATCTGCCATGGCAGCTTACGCTTTTGCCCGCTTCAAATTTCCTGGGCAAGAAACTACTTTTTATGTCTTGCTGGGCGTGCTGATGGTCCCCAATATCATTGTCATTGTGCCGCAGTTCTTCCTGATGAAATTCCTGGGCTTGCGCAACAGTCTCTGGGGGTTGGTGCTGATCTATACTGCCACCAGCCTATCGCTCAATACCTTCTTGCTGCGCGGGTTCTTCGAACAACTCCCTCACGAGCTTGAAGAGGCGGTGCTCATCGACGGCGGGAGCTACCTGACCATCTTTGCTAACGTGATCCTCCCGCTCTCGACACCCGCCCTGGCGACCGTGTCTATTTTTTCGTTCATGGGTTTCTGGGATGAGTTCGTGATGGCGCTGACCTTCATCGACGATCCTGCCAAGCGCACCCTGCCAATCGCTATCGCCCTCTTCCAGGGACAGCACGGCACGCAGTGGGGGTTGGTCTTCGCCGCTTCGCTGATTGCCCTGATCCCGATCTTCATTTTCTTCTTCGGCCTGCAGAAATATTTCGTCGGCGGCTTAACCACCGGCGCCTTTAAAGGATAATCGAGAATGAAGGTATTTGCTCTCCTGATGCTTGCAGCCGGCTTCTTGATGGCCGGGTGTAACCTGCAGAATATTGTTGGGAGCCGCTCAACAAGTGATTTACACCCCTCCACTTCTACTCCTACGGAAAAAACGATGGTTGTCACAGTTAAATTTACCCAAATCGAATGGACGAAAGCTTTTTATAAACCCGGAGAAACCGCCGAGCTTGATATCGCCATCAACGCCCAGATGGATCATCCTTTCCCTGCCAAACTGGCAGCACAGATCAGCTACCTGGATCAATCCACCGCCCGGTTGGAGAAGGACCTGACCCTGTCTACCGGGGATCAATCCGTCTCTTTCACCTGGCAGCCGCCTGCCGAAAGCCCGCGCGGCTACGGCGTTGACCTGACCCTGGAGACACAGAGCGGCGAGGTCCTTGCCGGCGCCTCGACCGCCTTCGACGTCCTGGAGCGCTGGGTGCAGATGCCGCGCTACGGCTTCCTCACCGATTTCACTCCCGGCCGCATCGATGCTCTCGAGACTATAGCCGGCCTGAACAGCTACCACATCAATGCCCTGCAATTCTACGATTGGATGTATCGTCACGATACCTTCCTGACCAACCAAGACCCCTACCAGGACCCGCTGGGCCGCACGCTCTCGCGCAAGACCGTCGATAGCTTGATCGACGCCGCCCACCAGTATGGGATGGCTGCTATGCCCTACACCGCCATCTATGCCGCCTCGCTGGATTTTTACAAGCAGCATCCCGATTGGGCGATTTTCAAGGCCGACGGCGAACCCTTATTCTTCGGTGAAAACTTCCTGGTCTACATGGACCCTCGCCCCGGCTCGCCCTGGGCTCAGCACCTGCTTGGCCAGTTCAAGCAGATCTTGCAGCAGACCGGCTTCGACGGTATCCACCTGGATTCGTACGGCGACCCCAAAGTCGGCTATACAGAGCAAGGTGAAAGCTATCCCATCGATACCGCCGTGGCCGGCCTTACTAACCTCACCAAAGAACTGGTGGATGCCGAGCGCCCGGGCGGTGCGGTGGTCTTCAACTGCGTCAACAACTACCCGATCGAGACGATGGCGCCATCAAAAGAAGATTTCTCTTATATTGAGGTCTGGCCCCCCTATACCTGGTTCACCGAGCTGCACAGCCTGATCGTCCAGGCGCAGAAACTGGGCAATGGTAAGCCGGTCGTGCTCGCGGCTTACATCGACCCTCAGCTCGAACAGAATGCTCGCCTGATGGATGCCATCATCTTCGCCAGCGGCGGGGGGCACATCGAGCTTGGCGAGCATCAGGATATGCTGGCCGACGCCTACTTCCCGCGCTACAGCCAGATGTCCCCCAGCCTTGAGGAGGTAATCGGAAATTATTATGATTTCGCTGTGCGCTACGAGAATCTCTTCGGGCCGGTGGCTACCGATGCCTCATTGGAGTTTGCTGGCAAAGTTGCCGTCGAGGGATATTCCACCAGCCCAGGCGCAGGCAGCAACATCATCTACCCGATTGCCCGCAAAACTGATGGGACGACCGCCATCAGCCTGGTCAACCTGGTCGGGATTGGCAGCCCCGAATGGAAGAACCCTATCGCGAACCCCCCTACCCCGCTTGAGAAGCTTGCCGTGCGCATTTCCGCTGGCGGAACCCCGGTGAAGCACGTCTGGATGAGCTCGCCGGATGGCGCGTCTCCCGCCCTGTTTGAGATTCCCTTCAACGTGGAAGGGACAGACATCACCTTTGAACTGCCGTCGCTGCAATACTGGGACCTGATCGTGCTAAAATGAAGGAGTTCGGGGTTATGGTAGATCTTTATCGCCACAGTATCGAGGTGATTTTACGCAACCAGGCGCCGACGGGCGCTTATCTGGCTTCGCCCACATTCGATCAATACGTCTACTCCTGGCTGCGCGACGGCAGCTTCATCGCCCATGCGATGGACCGCGCCGGCCAGCGCGAGAGCGCCGGAAATTTTTTTCGCTGGGTCAACCTTACCCTTTTGAAGCATGCTCACAAGGTCGATGAGATCGAGCGCGGCATGGCGCAGGGCAGGCCGCTGGATGAGATCGACTTCCTCCACACCCGCTATACCGTAGAAGGCGACGAGGTCACCGCCGACAGCTCTTGGGGCAACTTCCAGCCGGACGGTTACGGCACGTGGTTGTGGGCTCTCGCCGAATACGTGCGCGGCACCGGCGACTACGCCCTGTTCAACGAGGTCAGGGAGGGTGTGGCACTCACCGTGCGCTATCTCAGCGCGGTTTGGCGGCTGCCCACCTACGACTGCTGGGAAGAGCACCCCGAATATATCCATCCTTACACCCTGGGGGCCATCTACGCCGGGCTGCGCGCCGCCGCCCGGCTGGCAGAGGACGTGATTGGGCGCGGTCAGGGTGTGACCGCGCCATTCAAGCAGGCATCCGTCCAGGCCGGAGAGGTGCGCCGCTTTATCCTGGAATATGGCGTGTGCTCGGGGCGAGTGGCCAAGCACATCGCCCCCGGGAAGAACAGCCGGGCCCCCCAGGGGATCGAGTCCGCCGGCGTGGATGCCAGCCTGGTCGGCCTGTGCACACCCTACGGCGTGTTTTCTGCAGACGACCCATTGTTCCGGGCCACACTGGCGCAGATCGACCACGACCTGCACCGTCCCGGGAGAGGCGTCTACCGCTACCTCGAGGATACATATTACGGCGGGGGCGAATGGGTGCTGCTGGCGGCTTGGCTGGGGTGGCACTACGCCGCCAGCGGGCAGCCCGAGCGGGCGAAAACCCTGCTCGACTGGGCCTGCGCCCAGGCGGACGACCAGGGCAACCTGCCGGAGCAGGTCTCCGGGCGCCTGCTTGCGCCGGATTACCTGAAGACCTGGCAGGCGAGCTGGGGGAAGGCGGCCTCGCCACTGCTCTGGTCGCACGCCATGGTACTGATTCTGGCGGACAAGCTCGAAGAAAAGTAAATCTGCCATTCTCATTGAGTGCTCAAGGGCAGGAAATTTGTGTTTTCTGTCACATATTTTTCGTGACATACAGGTTATGTAATTAATGTGCTCGCGCTACAATAACATTCAATTGTTTGAATATAATTGTAAATCCTGCACACGAACCCCGGCCTTACAAAACCCAGGCCAGGCTGCTTAAAGTCTTCACCCACCCTGCCCAATTAGTCATCCTGGACCTCCTGAGAGATGGCGAGCACTTCGTCTGCCACATAGAGCCCCCCTGGGCTACCGGCAGGCTTACATCTCCCAGCAGGTGACCGTCCTGCGCACAGCCGGCCTCATCCAGGACCGGCGGGATGGCTGGAACATCTGCTACAGGGTCGTCGATCCGCAGATCTATGCCATGCTGGATGCCCTCCGGCAGGTGACCGGGCAAGAGCCTCCTCCCCTCCAGAGTTCTTACTTTCCAAAAATAAATCTCTGTGTACGCTGCGTCTGCGGTGAAATTTTTGATAGGAGAAATGCTGTAATCACCATCAAAGTACTGGACTCAGGCTGCATAAACTGCAAAAAGCTCTAAGCCGTAACCAAAAGCGTGGTGGAAGCCAGGGGCATCCAGGCTGAAATTCTCGAGGTGACCGATTTCGCCGAGATCATGAAGTACCCGATCCTGGCGACCCCAGGCCTCGTCATTAATGAAAAGCTGGTCTCGGCGTGCCGTATTCCCGGCGAAACCGAGATTGCCGGCCCTGCCAAACGGTCGCCGCCCCTGCTTTTGCGGTTGCTGGTCGCCATCGCTGCGGTCTGGTTTGCCGCGTAGAGCCTGATCCAGTCGCTGGCTAAATTGAGTGAGAGAAGCTCACCTGGGAAGACCGCCTCCATCGCGCCTGGGATTCGGTGGAAGAGATTGTGGGCAAGGTCTGGCTAATGTATTCTCTTTTTACACCTATTCTCTATTATACTATTGACATTAATAGAATAGTATGCTAAAATAGCCATGTTGAATAATATGGTTGTCATACCCTTGTGGCCGCCCAACGTACGTCCACAATGGATGGTGTAACTGATGGAAAAGGAGGAACGCATTATGCCAAGACACCGGAGGGGATGGGGAATGATGGGAGGCGGGCGCTGGCATCCAGAAAGCCACTCGCCTTTAACGGTGGCGATGCTCGAACCGGCGCTGCTCATCCTGCTCAAAGAACATTCGAGCCACGGATACAACCTGATCGGCGATCTAGAGGCCATCGGGCTGGGCACGATCCATCCCAGTGTGATTTACCGCACGCTGAGAGACCTGGAAGCTCTGGAATGGGTCCAATCCGATTGGGAGAGCGGCCTGACCCAGGGACCTCCCAGAAGGATCTATCATTTGACCCCTCAGGGGCAAGAAGCTCTGGAAAGCTGGAAGCGCGAACTGGAAAAGATGCAAGGGATGATCGCACAACTGCTCGAACGAACCGGGCAATAGGAAAGGAGGTGAGATCCGGGAAATCGATGGTAGCAGAGCGCTAAATGAATGCGACTATATGCAGATATCGGCAGCAAGGCTGCCTGAGTAACCAATACTAACCGGTATTTATGTTGAAAGGAGTAGTTTTATGCCAAGAATGGATTCTACAGGACCCTACGGCAACGGGCCCGTTGGAATGGGGCTGGGCCCTTGCGGAAGCAGGGAACCGGGTCCGAGGAGCGGCCGCTGGTTTTCACACAGAGCTTTTCGCCACGGATACGGCCCGGGATGGAGAGGCGCGCCTTCCTTCTCGTCTCCCGATGAAGAAAAAGCCTACCTGGAAGGTGCAAAAAGCTTTTTAGAACAGCGGAAAAATTGGCTGGAAACCCAAATCGAGAACATCACCCAGCGCATAGAGAGCCTGGCTAAACCCAAAGAAGCCTGATAAACCCCCTAAAGGGTAAAATATTGCCTCTCTCGCACCCCAGTTGAGCTGACGGGCGAGAGAGGTTTTTTATGTAGTCGCGGCCCTTGCGGCCGCCCAATATTCCGGCATCTTCGGCGGTCAGATGGTACGCAATATTGCCGGTCAATCCGCCCACAAGGGGCGGGACTACCGCAAGACTTTGTAGAGCGCCTCTTTCCAGCGCGCCGGGTCGATAGACCAGCACACCTCGGCATTGGGCGGCTGCTTGAGCACTCCCAATTCGTCCACCACAGTCATGCCCCGCGTCAGCTCGCTTTGCGTTTCCACATCCACAAAATGGCTGCTGCGCCGGGTGCAGACCTCCGGATCCAGGGCCACAGCCATCGTCACGGGATCGGGCAGGGCCAGTCCAGGGTCGCCCAGCCATTCCTGGTTGGTCTGGGTAGCCGTGGCGTTGCAGTCCAGGGTGAAATCGGCGTATTTTGTGCCGAAAGAGCGCACCAGATCCCGGTCGGCCTCATCTAAGTTCGCCTCCCCGCGGCAGTTTTCCCAGCCGACCATTAAGATCGGCATGCCAGAATGGAACACGATACTGGCGGCCTCGGGATCGACCCAGATGTTGAACTCGGCGGCTGGAGTTATATTCCCCAGCGTGGCAGCCGCCCCGCCCATGATGGTGCACTGCCGGATTTTCTTGGGCAGGTCGGGCGCCAGGCGAAAGGCTGCGGCGAGATTGGTGAGCGGACCCAGCGTGACCAGCTCCAGCTCTCCCGACAGCTCGCGGATGGCTCGGGTTAGCGCATCTACAGCGTGGCCCGCGGCGAACGGACGTTCCGGCTCGGGGTAGTTCATCCCCCCCATCCCATCCGGGCCGTGGAAGAAGTAAGCATAGCTGGGTTTGCGCAGCAGCGGCGCGGGCATCCCCAAATAGACCGGGGTTTCAGCCTCGCAAAGCTCAACCGTGTAGCGGGCGTTCTTCCCCGCCATCTCCACCGGAACGTTCCCCGATATGACCGAGATACCCTCCACGCGCACACCCGGCCAGCGCAGGGCCATCAAAATCGCCACCGCGTCGTCTGAGGCAGTATCTGTATCGATCCAAAACCGGCGCATAGATCCTCCTAATTCAACTGGTCAGGCGTTCCTTGATCAAAGCCAGCAGGCGGGTCGAATCCACCCCCAGGCAGACCTTCACCGGTGGCTCGTCCAACCACTGCCGCCGCCGGTCGGGGACGGTCTCGCCGGCGCAGCGCCCCTCCGTCTCCACGTACACCGGCATGCTTTCGGTCCCGAAGATGCTCGGGTCGATCACGCAGGCCACCGCCGAGGGATCGTGGGTGTGGATGCTGCCTTTCATGCCGTAAAACTGGTCGAAATAGGCCTGGTAGTGAGGGGTGATCTTGTGGATGAGCTCCGTCGCGGGGTTCCCGGCTTTGCCCAGGTCGTCGAGATATTCCGGGGTCATGACCGTCTGCGTAGTCACGTCCAGGCCCACCATAGTGAGCGGCCACCCGGCGCGAAAGACAATGGAAGCCGCATGGGGATCATTGCAGATATTGGCCTCCGCGGCAGGCGTGGCGTTGCCGCGCGCATAGGCCGACCCGCCCATGAGCACCACTTCTTTGACCAGGCTGACGATCCCTGGTTCCAACAGGACGGCCAGGGCGATATTGGTCAGCGGCCCGAGCGGCACCAGGGTGATCTCTCCGGGGTGGAAGCGCACCATCTCGACGATAAACTGCGCCGCAGGCATGGGCAGAAGCTTTCCATGGGGAGGCGGCGGGTGCGTGCCGCCCATACCGTCTTCCCCGTGCACGTGGGTGCCGGGCTGGCGTAGAGGCCGGGCCAGCGGGCGGCTGGCGCCTTTAGCCACCGGGAGGCTGTCGTGCCCCTCCAGCTCTACCAGCCGCAGAGCGTTCTGCGCGGTAACTTCCACGCTCGTGTTTCCGAAGATGGAGGTCAAGCCAACCACCTCCAGCTCCGGTGAGCGCAGCGCCAGCAAAATAGCCATCGTGTCATCGACACCCGGATCGGTATCGATCAAGATCTTCGTAGCCATGTGTCTTCTCCCCGGGTTAAATCACCCTTTTCTCTGTGTTCGCTGGACCTGTGTGGTAAATCATGGGTCGAGCCTTCCACTCTCAATCCGGTTTCGAACTCATCCAGCACCGCCTGCACCTCTTCAGCCGTGGGGACGCGCCCGCCCGAGCCCATCTTTCTCACCTTGGCTGCACCCATCGCATTCGCAAAGACCGCCACATCGTGCAGGGACCATCCTAGCAGATAAGCGGCGATAAACGCGGCGTCAAACGCATCCCCCGCGGCGGTGGTATCGCGCACCGACACAGGGAAACCCGGGTGCTCGACCTCCCCTTCAGGAGTAAGAATGAGGCAGCCGAGACCGCCGCGCTTGATGCAGACGACCTGCGGCCCTCTCCCTAAGAGCTGAGCCGCTGCGCCGATTCCCTCCTGCCCGCCGGTCATATACGGGATTTCTTCCTCGGTCATCAGCAGCACGCGGCTGGCTGCAACCGCCCACTGGCGCTGCTCATCGCTTGCCAAAGCCATATCCGGGCCGGGGTCGAAGAAGGTCGGCACGCCGCTTCGCGAGGCGTGTTCCAGCGCCTCCAGGCAGGCATCCGCCAGGCGCTTTTCCTGCAAAACATAACCGCAGGAGAAGACCACCCCTGCCGCCTCTACCGCTCGCCTCCACCCCTCATTGAAAGAAACTACAGGTCCCTCTCCGTATTTTCCCAGAAAGGTATGCCGGCCTACCCGGTCGACCAGCACAACGACTGCCGTGGTGCTCCCCCCTGGCTGGCGGATCAGGCTGCTCAGATCCACCTGCTCGGCTTCAAGCGCCGACACGATGGCATCCCCAAAGACGTCCCTCCCGATGACCCCCAGGGCAGACATTTTCATTCCCAGGCGCGAGCCGGCGATCAAAAAGTTTCCCGCGCCGCCCGGCTCGATGAACAGGCTGCTGGCAATCTGCACCCTATCCGCCTCGACGGGCAGGCTGGGGATGGTCATCACCAGATCCACAACCAGGTCGCCGATCGAGAGGATGGGTTTAGCGCGCCAGGGCATACAACCCCCGCGCCACCCGGTCGAAATCGAGCTCCGGGTTGGCCTCGCGCAGCCGGGCAATCACATCTACCGGAAATGCCCCCGCTCCGCGCCATGCGCCGGCGATAGCACAGGCGATGGCCCCGATGGTATCGGCGTCGCCCGAAAGCCCCGCAGCATAGATAGCCGTTTGCCGGGGGTCACCCTCCCCCATCGCCAGCACGCCGAACGCAGCCGGGATCGATTCGGGAATTGCCAGACTGGCGCCAACCACGTCATACAGCTCGCGCAGGCGCTCTCGATCCGGCCAGTCCCGGCGAGCGATCTCCACCGCCTGGAGGATGCGCCGCGGCACCGACGCGCCGATCCAGGGGTAGCCATGCCGGCGACCCAGTTCAGCCCCCTCAATGCCACCCTGGACGATCTCCTCCAGGGTAGCGCCATCCTGCATAGCCACAGCGATCGCCCCGGCGACCGCCGCCGCGCCTGAGATGGCCACATCGGTGTTGTGCGTCGGGATACACGCTCTCCAGGCGTCTTCCACGGCCGCTTGTAGATTCCCAGGGTGGATCAGCCCGACGGGAGAAATACGCATGGCAGCCCCGTTGGTATCGCC
>JAMCRR010000058.1 GCA_023381565.1 Chloroflexota bacterium | reverse complement strand
CATTAGCGGACGTGAGCGCTGACCTGGGACAAGCCACCACACTCGACCCGTCCCTCGGCGAAATATATCTCACACAAGCCGAATCAGCGCTGAACCAGGATGACGGCCAAGCCGCTCTGGATGCCCTAAAAACGGCCGAAGAACACTTGCCGGGATCGGCGATCATCCCACTTTACCGCGCCCGCGCCGACCTGATCCTCGGGCTCAACCCCGAAGCATTGCTAGAGGCTCAAAAGGCGAACCAGATGGATTTCACCTCCCTGCCCGCTTACCGGGTGCTGGCGCAGGCCAATCTGACCAACGCTCAACCCCAGCCGGCGGTGAATGCGCTCAAGACCTATCTGCTCTACGTGAGCCAGGACGCTCAAGCTTACCTGATGCTTGCCCAGGGTGAAATAGCTCTGCAAGATGCGCCCGCGGCCTTCGCCGCACTCGACCAGGCTTTGAAGCTTGACGACCGCATGCTGGAGGCTTATCTGCTACGCGGCAATATTTACCTGCAGCAAAACGATCCTCAAAATGCGCTGAGTGATTACACCCAGGCCGCGAAGATCGATCCGCAATCTTTTGCTGCCGGTCTGGGGAAATGCCGGGCTTTTCTAGCCGCCGGCGATCCGGTTAGCGCCTATCAGACAATCTATCGGGCGAGAACGCTGGCAACCGGCGATGCTGATATGGCAGCGGTGTATTATTGGGAAGCTCAGGCTCAGGATGCACTAAATCGCACGGCCCAGGCTGAAGAGGACTGGAAGGCACTGCTTGCCCTGCCGCAGGAGGCTTTCCCCGCAGAATGGGCGGATCAGGCGCGCCAGAGGCTGGCCACGCCGACGCCAACCCTTAGCGAAACAACCCCCGCCCCGCAAGAGACCACCACCCCCACACCGTAGATTGAATTATTTCAGGGGTATAAGCTGAAGCTTGTGCTACCCTGTAGCGCACACTTTAGTTTGCGCATGAACAAGCTAAAGCTCGTTCTATCCTGTAGCGCACACTTTAGTTTGCGCATGAACGAGCTAAAGCTCGTTCTACCCTGTAGCGCACACTTTAGTTTGCACATGAACGAGCTAAAACTCGTTCTACCCTGTAGCGCACACTTTAGTTTGCGCATGAACGAGTTAAAGCTCGTTCTACCCTGTAGCGCACGCTTTAGTTTGCGCATGAACGAGTTAAAGCTCGTTCTACCCTGTAGCGCACGCTTTAGTTTGCGCATGAACAAGCTAAAGCTTGTTCTACCATCTTGCACCCAAACATGCTGAAGCTTGTGCTATATATAATCGGATATAATTTATATTATAAATACCTGTTGAGGCTGGGAAATGGCTGAATCTTATCACCCCGATAAAGGTCCATCCCTGAGCGACCTGCAAGCCGGGCAGCGCTTCGTCGGCTTCTACCTGGTGCGCAAAAAAGCCCTCGAACCCTTCCGCGATGCCAGCCGCGGCGTTTACCTGACCCTGATCCTGGCGGATGCTGCCGGGCAGATCATTGGCCGCGTCTGGGAAGATGCGCAATCAGCCGCAGAGCAAATCCAGGAAGGCATGGTCGTCAAAGTCGAGGGCGAAGTGGACAAATACATGGACCGCTTGCAGGTGCGCGTCCTGCGTGTGCGCCCGGCGCGCGAGAATGAATACGACCGCCGCGACTTCCTACCCGCCGGCTCGCGCGACCCGGCTGAAATGCTCGCCGAGTTGGATGATTTACGCCAGCAGATCTCCAATCCTCACCTGCGCCGGCTGGTGGACACCTTTTTTGGCGACCCCGAATTTCGCGCTCGCTTTTCTCAGGCGCCGGCTTCCACCCAGGTGCATCACGCTTACCTGGGAGGGCTGCTCGAGCACACCCTGCAGGTGCTCCATCTCTCCAAAACCGTCATTGCTCTCTATCCCAAGATCGACCCCAACCTGCTCCTGGCCGGGGCGTTCCTGTATGAGATCGGTAAAGTCCGCGAATTCAAATGGGAGATGGAGCTGGAATACTCAAACGAGGGGCGCCTCCTGGGTCATATCGTCCTGGCGGATGAAATGGTCAGCGAAGCTATCAGAAAAATCCCCGATTTCCCTGCCGAGCTGGCGCTGCGGCTGCGCCACATGCTGGTTGCGCACCACGGGCGCTACGAGTGGGGCTCACCACGCCGACCGCAAACCCTGGAAGCCATCGCCCTGCACCATATCGAAGACCTGGATACTCAGGTCAACCGCTTCGAGGCCATTCTGGAGCACAGCGAACCTGACGCGCCCTGGACGCCCTACGACCGGCTGCTGGGCCGCCAGCTTTATACCGGAGAGGATACCGGTGAAGAAGGCGCGGCAGAAGAGTGACTTTACCGCCCGCGCACCTCGCGCATACGCCGGCTGATGGCATCGATGGTTACTGCTACGAGCAGCACCCCGCCGGTGATAATAAATTTGATATCGCTGGGCAGCGCCAGAAGGTCCATACCGTTCGAGATCGAGAAAATCACCAGCGCTCCAACCAGCGCTGACCAGACGCTGCCAAACCCGCCAAACAGGCTTGTTCCACCGATCACGGCTGCCGCAATGGCATTCAGAAGGGTATCGCTGCCGCCGGAGGACTGGTTGACCGCAAAAAGGCGCGATTCCCCCAGAATACCACCTAGAGCCGCCAGCATCGATCCCAGCCCGAAGACAGCCACGCGAATGCCATTCACATTGATACTGGCCCGCCGCGCAGCTTCGGGGTCTCCGCCGACAGCGTAGATGTGCCGGCCGAAGATCGTCCTGCGGGTGATCAGATCAAAGAGCACGATCAGGCCCACGAAAATGATCACGGCTAAAGGCAACCCGCGGTCGGCGTTCAAGACGGCTATCGATCCGATCATGGCAGCCGCAATGAGCGCCGAGCGGAAGATGATGGCCTGCCTTGAGCGGTATGGCAGTTCGGCAGCCATTCTCTGCCGCCGTTCCAGGAGCATTGAGACAATCACGATCACGACGAAAATAATTCCAACCAACCAGCCGATCAACTGGGGAAAGAATGTATTGGCAATTCCCACGACAAACGGGTCTCTCAGGTTGATTGTCCCAGTTTCTCCCAACACGAGCAATTGAGTACCCTGCCATCCAAGCAAACCTGCCAGGGTGACAATGAAGGAAGGGATGCGGAAGCGCGTGATCCACATCCCCTGGAACAGCCCGATTGCCAGCCCGGCCAGCAGCCCGGCCAGGACAGCAATCGGTCCGGAGACGCCGTTGTTGACGTTGAGTACGGCTACAATCGAGCCGCACAGCCCGCTGACCGCGCCCACCGATAAGTCGATTTCGCCAAGCAGCAAGATCAGGACGAGACCGATGGAGATCGTGCCGGTGGAGGCAGCCTGCAGGAGCAGGTTGGTCAGATTGCGGGCAGACAGAAAATGGGGGTTGGCAAGCTGGAAAATCCCCCAAATCACTACCAGTCCGAGCAAAATCGGCAAAACCCCCAGGTCAGATTGGCCCAATAAAGAGCGCAATGCGTCCAGGCGGGTCGGAGGGCGCTCGGGTTCTTCTTTCAGATGAGGTTTTTCAACGATTGTGCTCATCCAGCCATCCCTCCTTCCGATCCATTGGCGGTATTGTTTTCCTCCACTTCGCCGAATTCCGCACCGGTAATAGCCGACACAATCTGTTCGCGGCTGGTCGAACCAGCCATAAAAGTGCCCACACGCCGTCCCAGGCGCAAGACAATAATGCGGTCGACCACTTCGAAGATATCGGCCAGATTGTGGCTGATCACAACCACCCCCAATCCCTGTTTTTTAAGCTGTAAGATCAGGTCCAGCACCATGCGAGATTGCGCCACACCCAATGCAGCAGTGGGTTCGTCCAGCAAGACCACTCTCGAATTCCACATCACTGCCCTGGCAACAGCCACAGATTGGCGCTGCCCGCCAGAGAGCGAGGCAACCACCCGGCGCGGGCTGGGAAGCTTGACCGAGAGCGTTTTGAGCACCTCGATGGCGCGCTTTTCCATCTTGACTTCATTCAGAGGGCTGACCAGAGGATGGACATTTTGGTTGATCGCTTCGCGCCCAAGGTAGAGATTGGCAACCACATCCAGGTTATCGCACAGAGCCAAATCCTGGTAAACCGTTTCAATTCCCAGGCGACCAACATCTTTCGGTCCGGTAATGGTAACGGGTTTCCCTTCGAAAAATATCTCCCCCGCGTCGATGGGATAGATCCCAGAAATGCACTTGATCAGGGTCGATTTACCGGCGCCGTTATCTCCCACCAGGCCAACCACCTCTCCGGTAAAGACTTCAAAATTGACATCTTTCAGCGCCTGGACGGCTCCGAAGCGCTTGGAAATACCTTTCAACTCGAGTATGGGCGTCCTCGGCGAGGCTTCCATTCGCTCTCTCCTCATGATTCGTGCGGCGGGGAAGGTGATCTTCCCCGCCGCCACCTATTCACTATCTATTATATGCACATTAGTGAAATTATTGTATGCCGGCTGCTGCGCACGCAGCGGCAAAATCAGCCGTGCACACATCAGACGCCTTCCAGAAGCCATCTGCGATCACAGTGGTCTTGACATTATCCTTGGTCACCGCAACGGGTGTCAGAATGACCGAAGGCACGTCGATAGTCCCATTGTTGACCGTGCTGTTGACCAGGTCCGATCCGGGGGTGACACCGGTGAGCAAATCGTAAGCTAATACAGCCGCATCCTCAGCTTCGGGCTTGATAGCCTTGTAAACGGTCATGTACTGCTCGCCGATCAAGATACGCTGGATGGCAGCCAGCTCGGCATCCTGCCCGGTGACGGGCGGCAGGGGGCTTAAACCAGCAGCTTTCATGGCAGCGATGGCGCCGCTGGCGGTGCCGTCATTGGCGCAATACACGCCATCCACCTTGTTGCTCAAGGCAGTCAAAGCCTGGGTCATTTCGGTTTGAGCCTGGTCCGGGCTCCAATCGGGTGTATCGTATTCCTTGGCAATGACCAATTTGCCAGCCGTGACCAACGGATCGAACACGCTGTGGGCGCCCGCTTTGAACATACCTGCATTGTTGTCGGTTGGAGAGCCATTGATCATAACGATGGTCGGCTTGGCTATGCCCATGGCAGTCAGCTTGTCAACCAGGCTTTGGGCCTGAAGCTTGCCCACCTGCTGGTTATCGAACGAGATGTAGTAGCTGACACCAGAAGAGTTCAATACCTGGCGGTCGTAAGCGATGACGGGTACATTCTGGGCCTTGGCAGCATCTGCGATCACCGAGGCGGCTTTCGAGTCCACGGGGTCGAGCACGAGGACTTTCGCGCCGTTCGTCAGAGCAGCTTCTGCCTGAGATTGCTGTGCAGCAGCATCCTGGTTGGCATTGCTGTAGATCAGATTATTAGCCACATCGAAACCGAGGGCTTGCAGCTTGGCTTTGAAGTTCGGCAGATCTTGGGATTCATAACGGGCAGTCTTGGTTTCTGGGAGCAGGATGGCTATTTTCCCCGAGGGGGCAGCCGCAGCCGGTGCGGTTGGGGCAGTAGTGGGGGCTGCCGGTGCTGTAGTGGGGGCAGCTGGAGCAGTGGTGGGCGCCGCAGGTGCGGTGGTAGGTACAGCAGGTGCAGTGGTGGGGGCAGCAGGTGCGGTTGTGGGCGTAGCAGTTGCAGCTGTCCCACAGGCGGCGATCAGGGGGAGCATAAGAACGAATACACCAGCAATTGCCACAGTACGCAAGAATTTGTGCGACATTTCATTCTCTCCTTCTATGACCATATTAACTTGTTGATTGTTTAGTTATCCAGACATCGAGCCGGCGATTAGTAAGATGGCGTACTAATTTAGATGCATCACCTCCTTTGCTTCCCCCCCGAAATAAAACCCCCGCTAAGCACTGTCCAGTATAGTTATCATTGTAATCACTTTTGTCGCCAATCGCAAGACCGCCATAACAAATCCTATTTCACCTTTCATTGATCAAATCTGAGTTTAGTAGTAGACTTAATCCAGGCAGAAGAGTATACATCTTCTCCGAGCAGCAGCAATTAACGATGGGGGATAAATCCAAAATTCATACAGGAGGATAGGATGGCTGAAACTGCATATTGCGTCAAATGCAAGGAGAAAAGGGAGGTCAAAGAAGGCCAGCGCGTTACGATGAAGAACGGCAGGCCGGCTTTGAAGGGAAAATGCCCGGTTTGCGGGACGACCCTGTTCAAGATACTATCCAAATAACCTCGTTTTCATTGTGAACAATAGTTAGTTTGGTCTTTGGACCAAAATACGGCGCGGCAGGATGTGCTGCGCCGTATTTCAATTTCTCTAGATTCCCGTTAAAATGAACCTGCATTGAAAACGCCATCGTTCCCAACCCTGATCCTCACGTTTGCCTTAATGGCCCTGGTGAGCTGCCAGAGCATCCCAGAGCCTGCGGCACAGCCCACCCTCCCGACAGCTGATCGCGCCCCTTCAATAATCACCACAGCCACTTTGCCCGGCAATCCTCCCACGGCTGAGACTGCGGCGTACCAACCTACACCTGCAACCGCTCAAACGCAGTCTAGCTCGCCCATCCCCAGTCCGTCGCCATCTCTACAGGCGTTAAACGTTGACCCAACCCCAGAACCAACCTCCAGGCCCGCCGCCCGGACCGGGTATACCCTGAACGCTAGGTTCGACTATGCGCAGCATATTCTGGCGGTAGATGAGCAAATCGACTACCCAAACAGCACGGGCGAAGCTCTCTCAGAGCTGCTGCTGGTAATCGAACCCGCCAGCCAGGAGGGCATTTTCCGTCTGAGCAGCCTGGATTGGACTGCCGGGCAGCCCGTGGAAGGGTACGCGCTAGCCGGCCGCCGGCTTACCATCCCTCTGGCGCAGCCGCTGGCGCCGGGTCAGGATGTCAGCCTGTTTCTCACCTACGAACTGCGGCTTCCCGTCATCCCGGCGGATTCCGACCTCTACCGCCCCGTCGTCTTCGGTTATTCAGAACGCCAGACGAACCTGGTCGATTGGTATCCTTACTTGCCGCCTTACCGTGCCGGTCAGGGCTGGCTGGTCCATGATCCCTATTATTTTGGCGAGCACCAGGTATACGACGTCTCCAACTACCAGGTGCAGGTCGAGCTGGTCGATGCCCCGCCAGGGATGGTGCTGGCAGCCAGCGCCATCCCCGAACGAGAAGGAGATACGATCTACCGCTATGACCTCCAGGCAGCGCGCTCCTTCGCTCTTTCAGCCAGCCCTGAATACCTGGTCGCCACAACAGCTTACGGCGGGGTAACTATCACCAGCTACACATTTCCCTGGGATAAAGCTGCCGGTGAAGCCGCCCTGCAAGATACCGCAGCAGCCCTCGGCCTCTACAGCAGCCTGTTTGGGGCCTACCCCCATGCCAGCCTGAGCGTCGTCGAGGCCGATTTTCTCGACGGCATGGAGTACGATGGGCTATATTTTTTGAGCCGCGGGTTCTACAATTTGTACGACGGCACACCCAAAGGTTATCTCACCGCGATCGCCGTCCATGAAACCGCACACCAGTGGTGGTATGGGATCGTTGGAAACGACCAGGCGCTGGAACCGTGGCTCGACGAGGCTCTCAGCACCTACTGCGAATATCTTTTTTATCAGAATGTATATCCGGATCTAGAAGACTGGTGGTGGGGCTACCGGGTGGATTATTACCAGCCATCCGGCTGGATCGACCAGCCAATTTCCGCTTTCAAGGGGTTTACACCCTACCGGAATGCGGTTTACCTGAACGGCGCACGGTTCCTGCGTGCTTTACGCCAACAGATTGGAGACGATGATTTTTTCGCCTATTTAAGGGATTACGCGGCTCTCTACAACCACAAACTGGCAACCACCGATGATTTTCTCGCTCTGCTGGCAACCCACACCCAAACAGACCTGAGCAGCCTGCTGCAAACCTACTTCGACCCATCAGGAACACACTCAATTAAACCGTCGCCGTAATTGCTCTCTGCGCCCTGGATGCGACCGGTTTTGCTACGTTGTTGGAGGTTCCATGAAAACTATCTCAACCCCAAACGCCCCACAACCTGCCGGGCACTATTCCCAGGCGGTCATCCACGGCGATACCGTTTATATTTCCGGGCAGCTACCGGTCAACCCGCACACCGGCGCAAAGGTGCTGGGGACGATTGAAAAGCAGGCTGCCCAGACGCTGGGTAACCTGGGGGCTATTTTGGAAGCTTCGGGCAGCGACCGGGCGCACGTGCTCAAGGTCACCGTGTATCTATCGGATATCCGTTTGTGGGATCGGATGAATGCAGTCTACACCACATTTTTCGGTGAGGCCCGTCCGGCACGCTCGGTTGTCCCCACGCGCGAGCTGCACCACGGTTTCCTGATAGAGATCGACGCGGTAGCGGCCGTTATCCCCTCTCGCGAGGTCCCTCCAGGGTCATCTTAGCTAGGCGGATTTGTTCCTCAACCGCCTGCGGAGCCGTCCCGCCGTAGGCCGAGCGCCTTCTCACCGCTCTTTCGGGGTCGAACACAGCGAACAGGTCTTCTCCAAAGGCGAGGTGGATCTTCTGCCATTCACCCAGGGGCAGGTCGGGAAGGTTAATCCCGAGAGCTTCGGCGCGGCTCACCGCCTGGGCGAC
Source organism: Chloroflexota bacterium (assembly GCA_023381565.1). Classification (GTDB taxonomy): domain Bacteria; phylum Chloroflexota; class Anaerolineae; order Anaerolineales; family Anaerolineaceae; genus JAMCRR01. Next base: position 40,688 of record JAMCRR010000058.1, on the reverse strand, counting down.
GGCAGTATGCGCCTGCCGGAAAGGCACCCCCCGGCCAACCAGGTAATCGGCCAGGTCGGTAGCCATTACAGGCCAGCCGATGGCCGCCCGCGTGCGCTCGGGATACACGGTCAACGTAGAAATCAGCCCGCTCATCACCGGCAGGAGTAGCTCGAGCAGGTCAACCGCCTCGAAGACCGGCGGTTTATCGTCCTGCAGGTCCTTATCATAAGCCGAGGGCAGGCCTTTCAACATTGCCAGCAACCCGGTGAGGCGGCCAATCAACAGCCCGCTTTTACTTCGCACCAGCTCGAGCGGGTCGGGGTTTTTCTTTTGCGGCATCAGGCTGGAACCGGTGGAGAAGGCATCCGCCAGGGAGAGAAAACCAAACTCAGCGGTGGTGTAGAGGATCAGCGCTTCGGCCAGTCGGCTCATATGAACACCGGTGAGCGCCGCCCAAAAGAGGACCTCGGCGGCAAAATCGCGGTCGGAGACAGCATCCAGACTGTTGGGAGAAGGAGCGTCAAAACCGAGGTCCTGGGCCAGCGCAAAGCGATCGATCGGGTAAGCCGTTCCGGCCAGCGCCCCGCTCCCCAACGGCATCTTGCGGGTGCGGCGCAGGGCTTCTGCCAGCCGCTCGCGGTCGCGCTGCAATGCCCAAAAGTGCGCCAACCACCAGTGGCTGAGCAAGATCGGTTGAGCCTGCTGGAAGTGGGTGTATCCGGGCAGCAAGATGCCCCTGTCCTGCTCGGCGCGTGCGATCAGGGTGGCCTGCAGCTCCAGCAGGAGCACAGCCAGGTGGGGAAGGGCGTCCATCAGCCACAGGCGGAAATCTGTGGCGACCTGGTCGTTGCGGCTGCGCCCGGTATGCAGCTTGCCGGCCAACGAACCGATGCGTTCGCTCAGGAGGCGCTCGACGGCCGTGTGGATATCCTCGTCGCTTTCCACGAAGGGCTCTTTTCCAGATTTAAAATCCTCAAGGATACTCTGCAGGCCGTTGACGATCGCCGCGGCTTCTTCCGGAGTGAGCACGCCGGGCTCAACCAGCGCTTTGGCCCAGGCGATGCTGCCGAGCACATCCACCTGGGCCAGGCGCCGGTCAAAGGGCAGGGAGTTGTTCAACCGGGCAAAGGTTTCGTCCATCGAGCCGGAGAGCCGCCCACTCCACAGTTTCATCGAAATTCCTCCTGTCTTGTTTTACAGGCCTAATCCCGCACGATCTTTTCCAGGGGGATAGGCTCGATATCTTTGCCGTCTTTCTCCAGGATGGCGCGCACCTTGGAGGGCAGGCCAAACAGCCGGATAAAACCGGCCGCATCCGACTGGTCGTAAACTACGGAATGGCCAAAGGTGGCAAATTCTTCGCGATACAGGCTGTTGGGGCTCGTCCTTCCCATGATCGTCAGATTGCCCTTATAAAGCTTGAGGCTGACGGAACCGTTGACCGGCTTTTGCGTCTCCAGGAAAAAGGCATCCATCGCCTCACGCAGCGGGGTGAACCACTGGCCGAAGTATACCAGCTCGGCGTAGCGCTGGGCGACAGTATCTTTGTAGTGCAGCGTATCGCGATCGAGGGTGATCGATTCGAGCTCGCGGTGTGCCGTGCTGAGGATCGTCCCTCCGGGGGTCTCGTAGATCCCCCGCGATTTCATCCCGACCAGGCGGTTCTCCACCAGATCCACCCGGCCGATGGCGTGCTTTCCGCCCAGCGTGTTGAGCGCCGCCACCAGCCTGGCGGGTGAGAGCTTCTTGCCGTTCACCGCCACCGGTGCGCCCGCCTCGAAGGAGATCTCCACCTCCTCAGGCTGGTCGGGGGCATTTTCCGGTGAGACGGTGAGCTGGAAGACATCGTCATACGGCGGCTGGCTGGCGTCTTCGAGTGGGCCGCCTTCGTGCGAAATGTGCCACAGGTTGCGGTCGCGGCTGTACAGCGACGGGTTGGTCGCGCCGGCGGGGAAGGGCAAGTTGTGCGCTTTCAGGTACGCCAGGGCATCCTCGCGTGATTTGATCTCCCACTCCCGCCAGGGTGCAATCACCTTCAGGCGCGGATTCAGCGCCGTGTAGGCCAGCTCGAACCTGACCTGATCGTTCCCCTTTCCGGTGCAACCGTGCGCCACGGCGTCTGCGCCTTCTTGCTCGGCAATCTGCACCTGGTGCTTGGCGATTACGGGGCGGGCGATGGAGGTCCCCAGAAGGTATTTGCGCTCGTAAACGGCGCCCGAGCGCAGCAGAGCGAAGATATATTCCGCGGCGAACTCCTCCGTCAGATCCTCGACGATCAGCTTGCTGGCGCCGCTGCGGTGGGCGCGCTCGTCAAGGGTATCCAGCTCCTCTGCCTGCCCAACGTCGGCAGTGTAGCAGATCACCTCGCAGCCATAATTTTCTTTCAACCAGGGGACGATCACCGAGGTATCCAACCCCCCGGAATAAGCCAGAACGACTTTCTTCACCGATTGTTTCGCCATAGCAATTCTCCTTATAAAAAAAAATAAACCCTCCGGGATGGAGGGTTTTAGATGAAAAATGGATGTTGTCGTGCTAATCAGCAGCACCCAGGCAATAACAGCCTACCTCCCGGTCAGGTGGAAAAATCGGGGTTCGTCGTGCTCGCAGAAGGATTGTGCATGCGGCTATACTATGCATGGTGGAAATGATTTTACCTGATGGTGTGGATTTGTCAAGGTGAACTTATAATTTCCCGTCCAACACTTTAGGTCCGGTAGGCCCTTTGCTGCCGCCGGATGGTTCGATGGTGATTCCGAATGAGCTGAATTTGATCAACGGGGTGGGCGATTTGACCCACACAGAGGCATAGCCATAGGAGTTCACCGAAAAAATGGCTCCACTGGCGCGGGTGCCACCGTTTACCAACCAGAGCTGGTACTGATGGCCGGCAGCCAGTGGTGGAAGGCCCTCGACGATCAGCGTTCCGGATACTCCGTCGCGGCTGATCACGATCCACCCGGTTGCTTGCGAGGCACTGGATGCGGCTGTCAGGTCAACAACCATGAACGTACTCACCCGGTTCATAGCGTACTGCTGGTTCTGCCGCCACAAAACCATCGTGGAGGTCAGCAAGGCTACCGCCAACAGCAATACAGGCAATAACCCCCAGACAGGCACCTGGCCTCCCAACCAGTGCCGAAACCCCGCCAGCCGAGCCGGAGGAGCGGGTTGCTTCTTGCCCGCCTGAACGGCGCCGGGCAGTTTGAGGGCCTTCTGGAGGACGGCTTGCTTCAAGGTTCGCGGGGGCTCAAACTCCGGCGCAGCCAGAGAAAGCAGGCCCATTACCGCCTGATAGCTATGAAGCTCTACCTGGCAGGCCTCGCAATGCGCCAGATGCGCTTCCACAACACCCTTCTCATCCTTTCCCAGGCTTCCCAGCGCGTAATCGGATAGCCATTCCCGGATATGCAGTTCATTATCCATTGGTTGGTCCTTCAAATATTAATACGCACCAGAAAGAGTTTTGGATTTACGGTTAAATATCTGCGCTGTCAATCAGGATATCGCGCAGCTTGCGCATGGCCAAACGCAGGCGGGTTTTTACCGTTCCAAGCGGTTCGTTAAGCGCTTCCGAAATTTGCTGGTGAGAGTACCCTTGAAAATAAGCCAGAGCCAGGCTTTCGCGCTGCTCCTCAGGCAATTGAGCGAGGGCGCTGTGTACCAAGCTTTTCTGTTGATCCAGCTCAATCGATTGTTCCAGATCGAAGGGATCGTGCAGGTTTGGGAAAATATCCTCCGACCACCCCACACGGTGCCCTTCTGGGCGGACATTCATTCGCCGCAGGTTATCGATGGCCCGATTGCGGGCGATAGTAGATAACCAGGTGATGACCTTGCCCTGGCTGGATTGGTACTGCCCTGCCTTCCTCCAAAGTTCGATAAACACATCCTGGGTGACTTCCTCAGCGATACCGCTGTCATAAACGATGTTCATCGCCAGACTGTAAATCAGGCGTCCGTACCGGTCGTAAAGCTCGCCCAAAGCTCCGACTTCTGCGTCTGCAATCCTTGCCAGTAACATTTGATCGTCCCACAGACGATAATTCACACCCGGCTCTTGATTAATCCTCATCCCCCAGATAGGCAACACTCATATAACCAGATAATATTTATTCAAATTATACCCTATCTGCGGTCTTCCGAATACCACATTCTCATCAAGTGAAGAGTTCGCCAACCATAGTTCAGCGTGGCGCTGCTCCATCCGGTAGAATCGATACAATATAATCGGATTAATCGGAGCTATATTACTTATTTCACTATTTTGCACGAATTTAACGGGACATTTGTCAGTAGACGAAATCTATCCCCATCCGTAAAATCTGATTTGTTCGGATCAATTGGTTGGAGGTTTATCCCTAAGTATCGTCGTGTACTGGCCGCATGGGTTTTGATCCTCAACCAGCTCTTGTCGGAGGGGCTGGAGAGTCACAAACCTCAATTACCCAGTACGGATGGAATGCTTTCAGGAGCAAGAACCAAACACAAATAGCTTACTCCTCCAAGCCCATCCAAATCATCCAGCGGATCCAGGGGGCAAGTGCGGATCTTTGTCTGGCAATAGTCTCATGAACAATCGATCGCACAGCAACGCCTGACCTCTTCTAAATGTTGACCGGTCAGAGCGCCCTGTTTTGTGCACCCCGTCCTTTCGCAGGACAAGGAGGCTCCAATGATGCCTACGTTTTCGCGCAACACCAAAAAGAACTCCTTCCCTACTATGCTGCTGGTCGTCGTAAGCGTAATCGTCCTGGTGGTGCTGGTAGTGATGAACCGCTTCACCACAGCCCAGGCCAATATGCCCGATATCGGCTATGCTGAAGCCAGGTATCCGAATATCGTCGGAACCAAGCTGGACAGCTGCATGCTTTGCCATACATCCAGCGTCCCCAGCCTGAACTCCTATGGGCAAGCTTATAAGTCTGCCGGGCGTAATAGCAGCGCCTTGGCAAGCATTGAGAACCAGGATACGGATAATGACGGCTTTACCAATCTGCAGGAGATCGTCGCGCTCACTTTCCCCGGTGACCCCGGCGACCATCCTGTGTTGCCGTCGCCGACCCCGACCCGAGTGCCGCCAACGGCTACTTCCCTCCCACCAACTCCGACGTCCAAACCAACCCAGCCGCCTCAACCAACCGCGACCAACACCTCGGTACCGCCGACCCCCACGAGTGGTGCAACCCAACCTCCCCATCCGACGAGCACAGCCACGGTACCCCCCACTCCGGCTAACACTCCAACCGAGCCGCCGCAGCCGACGACTACGGTTACACCTATCCCTCCGACTCCAACCCCTCCACCTCAGACTGCATCTTCGTTGACCTTTTCGCCTGAGGCGGATGCCTACACCTCCAGCGACCAGCATAGCGCCAATTTTGGCACATTGGCTGAACTCAAATCTGCCGGGAAACCGATACAGCGGAGCTACCTGCGTTTCGATGTCAGCGGTATCGGAGGCAATTCCATCAATAAAGCTATCCTGCGGATCTATGTGGACAGCAGCAATGCAGGCGCAGGCTTTTTCGTCCGCAGCATAGCGAACAACACGTGGGTCGAAACGACCATCACCTATGATAACGCCCCTGCATACGGCAAAATCCTGGCCATGTCTGGTCCCATCCGCAAGAGCGGCTGGATCAGCGTGGACGTCACCCGCTTGATCAAGGGTGATGGACTGATCAGCATGGTTTTGAATACGCCAGGAAATTCCTATGAGACTTTAGCCTCGCGCGAGAGCGGCAGCAACAGCCCTCAATTGGTGATTACCCTGCGCCAGCAGAATGAGCGGCAAAGGGGCGACGACACCGGACAAGAAGAACAGGAAGACGACGATTAACCGGCAACGCTAGAGAATATAAAAACTTCCGGGAGGGAAATAAATTTCCTTCCGGAAGTTTCTTTATCCAAGATAGAGCGTTTTAGAGTGATTTTAGGGAGATTTGCAGACTGAAATCACCTCAGCTCACGTTTATCCCGAATTCAGGCTCCTTATGAAGCTGTCGGCGCAGCAGTGGCTGGGGCAGAGGTCGGAGGAGCGGAAGTGGCCGTCGGCGGGACCGGGGTGGGTGGCGCTGTGGTAGGTGGCGCGGCCGTAGGGGGGGCTGCGGTAGGCGGAGCAGCTGTAGATTGAGCTGGGGTTGCGCTGGGCGCAGCCGGCGGGTTGGTGCTTCCGACCGTAGGTGAAGGGGTGGCGGTGAAATCTGCCGGGTTAGGCGGTGGCGGGGCTTTTGATTCGGCGCATTTCTGGGCCGCATCTTTAGCATTCTGCTCAGCCTTCGCATCTTTTCCCAGCTTGAACGCTTCCTGATAGTACTTATCGGCGTCGCAGAAGGATTTGGCGGCCAGGAGCTGGTCGGCATAGCCGATTGCCGCCTGGCGGTAGCGTTCTGAAGCGGTCAGGCCGGTCGAATCGCGCAAGTTGGGGAAATACGGGTAGACCTGTCCGAAATAATAAAGCGCCTGCTTCCAGTCGACTTTCCAGAAGCTGGCTCCCGTCAGGTACAGGGTCGCCCAAGATCGGTAGCCGAGAGCTTCTCCATCCAAAGGGCCAAAGCGTTCGGCCAATGCCAGGTCGTAAAGGCCTTCTTGCAGCTTGCCCAATTGCAGAATTTTTTGTGCACCGCGATAGCGCAGCGCCACGTAGTACATGCCATCTACATCGACTGCCCGGTAAGTCAGGTTGTCGGTGCGCAGCTGATCGAGTGTAGTGATCGCCTCGTCCCACTTCTTATCGGCCAGGTCCTGGCGGGCCTGGTTGAACAGCTCCTCTACGCCGCGCAGGTCTGGCGTAGGCGCGATGGTGGCTGTGGGAGTAGCCGGCACCGGGGTTGGCGTGGCAGTGATACTGGCTGACAGGGCTACTTCAGCCAGCTTCTTGGCTGCCCCAGGGAACTCCGGATCGAGCTGGATCACGTATTGGAGGCGCTCTTTCGCCGTCTCCAGCCTGCCGGCGGCTTGATCTTGCAGTGCCAATTGAAATTGGGTCGTTGCATCCATCGTGACTTGAGAAGCTTGCGCCTTCAGCCGGTCCTGAATGCCGGTGTTGTAGCCCAGCCAGGCAGCCAGGGCAATGATCACCAGGATGAAACCGATCCCACCCAGCAGCCAGCGGAGGGGGATTCGCTTGCCGGCGGGTTTTTCAAGCTCGGTGGGAGCGGTGTCTTCTATGATTTGTGGTGTTTCAGATGGTTCAGATGCTTCGGGAATTTCGGCGGACATAGGGGCAATTATACCGTATTTACAATTCTGCCTTCACAGCTGCAACAACAAGCGCATTTCTTTCCAGATAAACGGCAGAGCTGCGACCGCCCCAATCGCCAGGGCGGCCACCGACAGAGGCAGCTCAGCCAGGGTCAGGCGATTCATCACCAGGTAAGCCAGAACCCCTGCCAGCGCTGCGCCGGCGGCTGCCCGAAGAGCTGTATTCCAGAAGGCGAAGCCGCTTTGCAACCGCCGGCTCAGCCAGATAAACAGCAGCAGCGCCTCCCCGCTAAATGCCAGGCTGTTGGCCAGGCCGATCCCTGGCGCGCCCAAAGGTCCCATGAGCACGGCAGATAACCCGATGCATACCAGCGCCGTCAGAGCAGCCGCCAGCAGCGGCACGCGCGCATCCTGCTGGGCGTAAAAGCCGCGCACGGCCACCTCCAGCACCGATTGGCCCAGCAGCCCAATCAGGTACATGCGCGTGACCCAGGTGATCAGATCAGTGCCCTGGGCATCGAAACCGAAGACCCTGCCGACCAGCGGTCGCAACGCCAGCGAGAGGATCATGGCAGTAGGGATGGTAATGGCCATTAGCACGCGTGTGGCTCGCTCGATCGTCTGGCGGAAGAGCTGCCAATCCTTGCGGGCGGCTTGCTCCGAGAGAGTCGGCAACAGAGCCGTCCCGATGGCCGTGCCGATCAGCGTCTCGGGGACCTGCAAGATCATCCAACCATAGGTCAGCGCAGAAACCGCGCCGGTCCCCAGGTGCGAAGCCTGGTTGTCGCGGGCGATGAAGACCAGCTGCACGAAGAACATGGTCAGTAAGCGCGGGCCCATCAACGAGAGCACACGCCGCACACCGGGCGTACCCAGCCCTACCCCTGGCGACCAATGGAAGTGGAAGCGCAGCAAACCGGGGATCTGGATGAGCAGGTGCAGGACGGCTCCCAGGATGACCCCATAGACCAACCCGTAGACGCCCAGCCCCATTGCCGGTAAGGTGATCGAGCCCAGGCTGTACCCCTGGGTCGGCGCCAGGACCAGCGCACCGAAGATCTGCCCCAGGTTGTAGAGGATCGGCGCCAAAGCCGGCAGGAAGAAGTGCTGGTTGGCCTGCAGCCCGGCCATCACCAGTCCGCTCAAGGAGAAGATCAGGGTGGCAACCAGGTTCAAGCGCATCAGCTGCGCCACCAGGCTCTGCTGTTGAGGGTTGAACCCGGGGGCGATCCCCAATTGCCAGCTCACCAACGGCTGGGCCAGCACGGCGATAACCACTGCCAGGGTTGCGGTGACAAGCAAAGCCAGGTTAGCCACGCGCGAGAAGAGCTGCCATGTGTCTTGCCGGCTTTTTTGCGTCAAATATTCTGACAGAACGGGGATGAAGGCAATCGCCAGCGCCCCACCAGAGATGAGCGCAAAGAGCATATCCGGGAGATTGTTGGCGGCGTTGAAGGCGTCCAGGTCAGCAGAGAGGCCGAAGAGGCGGGCAATGAGCACCTGACGCACGATGGCCAGGAGCTTATCCAGAGCGAAAAATGCCGCCAGCAGCAGCGAGATGCGGGTGAGGTGGGTGAATTTTTTCAAGGGCAATTTCCCTCCCCTGAGTTAATGAAGAAACGTCGGAATCATGGGAAGGGTGTCAGGAAAAACTAACTTTATGGTCATGAAAAGCTATTGCCTATTGTACCCTTGTTTTGATTGGGAAAATTTTCGTCCACTGATCCGCTTCACAGGTGTTGACCCCCAAACCTCTCCTATTTGTATTACAATGTATCCAATCACTCTTGAGGACATTATCCGTAGATGAATCGCAGACCCAACACCGCACGTCCGGACCCGAACGCCTATACCCAGCCAGTAACCCGTCACGATCCATACGCCAGAACCCAGCCCATGACGGCGGTTCCAAAGTCACGCAAGCGCGGCTGCGCCTGCAGCACCTGCCTGGGCATTCCCCTGGGCTCCTTTATCCTGCTGGGAGTTATCGCCTTAGCCGTTTACTTGCTGGCGCCCATGCGCACCAACCTGCTCATCCTGGGCATCGACCGCGCCCCTGAGGGCACCGACGTCAGCCGTACCGATACAATCATTCTGACCACCTTCGTGCCGCTCAAGCCCACGATCGGCATGTTGTCCATACCGCGCGACCTGTGGGTGCCCATCCCCGGGCATGGGGAAAACCGGATTAACACGGCACATTTCTTCGCCGAAGCCGAGCAGCCGGGGAGCGGCCCGCAAGCGGCCATCCAGGTCGTGGAAGATAATTTCAAGGTGCAGGTACCTTATTACCTGCGCATCCGTTTCGACGGGTTCGAAAAAGTGGTCGACGCCATGGGAGGCGTGACGGTAGATCTGCCCAGCGCCATGTCGGGAATGGAGGCCGGCGAGCACCACCTGAACGGCGCCCAGGCGCTGGCTTTCGCCCGCGACCGGAAAGGCTCAGACGATTTCTTCCGCATGGAACGCGGCCAGATTTTGCTCAAATCGGCTCTGCGCCAGATGCTCAACCCGCTCTCCTGGTTGCGCCTGCCGGCTGCAATGATCGCCCTGGGGCAAACCGTAGATACCAACTTGCCTGCCTGGCAGTGGCCGCGCCTCGCTCTGGCGCTACTGCGCGCCGGGCCGGGAGGCATCGACAGCCGCACGATCGACCGGGAGATGGTCACGCCGTTCGTGACATCGGGCGGCGCCGACGTGCTCGGCCCGAACTGGGATCAGATCTTGCCGGTGGTGCGGGAGATGTTTGGGGGATAATCCAGATTGCTCAACTCATCCTGTGTTCTACTACCAAAGCTGCTGGTCAGCTAGGCGGCGGTGAAACTTGCATTGGATAGCATGTATCTGGTAATTTCGGATAGATGTTGAGCGCGGGAGACAGAACCCTTTTAAGTTTGACATATTTACCCCACTTGAAAGCTTGAAGTTTCTAAAATTAATCCTACAATATAATCATGACCTGGGTGGCATTAATGCGCCATCCCTAGTAAATACACAGCGAAAATCCTTTCCATAAACCAAATCGAACAATTACAGGCTGGCACAGCCCAACCACGATAAAGAGCTTTGACCGGTGAAGCACTAAATCGACTTCTTACATGGATCGCAAGTTTTCCAGGCAAGTGAAAGGAGATCGAGATGAGAGCGCGTATCGTATTATCCTTTGGATTTGTGCTGCTGTCTCTATTATCTTCGCTTTCTTATCCTGTTCAACCGGCACACGCTGCAAGGACCTGGGTGGTGACTTCTTTGGGGGATAACAGCCCGTGGAGCATCTGCACGGCGGGCGATTGCACCTTGCGTGCCGCGATCAACGCGGCCTCCAACGGCGACACGATCACCTTTGCGCCTTCCGTGATCGGGACCATCCATCTCATTACCGGCTATGGAGGGATGACCATCGATAAAGACCTCACCATCGACGGGCCGGGCGCTTTCAATTTGACGGTGAGTGGAAGCGGGGGAGGTGCCGATATGAACATTTCGGTATTTACCGTCAAAACAGGGGCTTCCCTCAAATTATCTGGGCTGAGCATCACCTTTGGCTGGAATTTATCCGGTGGCGGCATTTTGGTTCATCCTGGTGGTACTTTAACGGTCGACCAGTGCAGCTTCTTCGACAATTACTCAAGGGAAGATGGCGGAGTCTTGTACAATCATGGCACCGTCACGATCACCAGCTCCTATTTCGGCGAGAACTACGCTGGGACCAGCGAGGAGGAGGGCTATGGCGGGGCGATCTGCAACAATGAGGATGGCGTGATGAGCATCACTAACAGCACCATTGCCCACAATGGTGCCATCGTAGGGGGCGCGATTGACAATATGGGGAGCCTTACGATCGTCAACAGCACCATTATAGATAATGGCGCCCTCGATACGGGCGGAGTGTTCAATGAGGTCGATTATGGTGGCATCGCCACATTGAAAAATGTCCTCCTGGCAGATAATGCGAACGGTAACTGTAGCGGTATTTTCACTCCCGAGAGCACTAACAACCTCTCTACCGATGGCACCTGCTCTCCGGGTTTCAAACAGGTATCCTCAGAGGCTTTGGAGCTTGGGGCTCAGACGGGAATACCAGCATATTTCCCTCTCAATGATGGGAGTGCAGCGATCGATGCAGGTGCAAACGACGGGTGCCCGCCTAATGATGAGACAGGCAAACCCAGGCCTCTGGATGGTGATCAGAATGGTGTCGCAACTTGCGATGTGGGCGCATTTGAAGCCTGGCCACCGCATTACTTCGACAATGCCATTTACCTGCCCAATGTAGCGCGCAACTAGCTCAGACCCGGTCGATCAGGTGCGCCAGGTATGATCCGCCGTATGATGGCTATCGGGTGATCGATTATTCGTTATCTGGATTATAATGACTTAAATGATAATCAATATCATAATATAAGTGATGCATGACTTCGATAGATCCTCCTATGACTGGTAACTATGGAATCCTCATTTTTATCCCGATTCACCGGCTATATCCACGCCCCTGAGTTTCCATCCGGGCTTGAATGGCTCAACACGCCTCGACCGCTCACTCTCGAAAGTCTGCGCGGCAAAATCGTCTTGCTCGAGTTCTGGACTTACGGCTGAATCAACTGCCTGCATAATGTCCCGCAGTTGCGGCGACTCCAGGAACGCTACCCAAATAAGCTGGTCATCATCGGGGTACATTCGGCCAAGTTCCCCTCCGAAGGGCTGACCGCCAACATCCGCCAGGCCGTGATGCGGCGCGGCAGCGAGCACCCCGTGGTCAACGACGCCGACTTCCGCATCTGGGGAGAATACGACGTGCGCGCCTGGCCCACGCTGGTGCTGATCGACCCGCGTGGACGCATCACTGGAGAGACCGCCGGCGAAGTGCTGGCCGAAGAGCTATTCCCTGTGATAGACAGGGTCATTGCTGAGAATAAGGAGATCCTCGATACCTCCCCGCTCGGGCTAACCCCTGAAAGTCAGGCGCAGCCCGAACGCCCACTGCGTTTCCCTTCCAGCCTCCTGCTTGGATCGCAGAGCCGGCTGTGGCTTACCGACAGCGGCCACCACCGCATTCTGGAAGTGCAGCTGGATAATGACGGCCGCCGCGGCGAGATCAGGCGGGTTTTCGGCAATGGAAGGCGCGGCCTGCGAGACGGCGCCTCGATCGAGGCTGAATTCAATCACCCTCACGGCCTGGCAATGCGAGAGTCCGCAGATCAGCGCACGCTATACGTCGCCGATACCGGCAACCACGCCGTGCGAGCGATCAACCTGAAAACCGGTGAGGTGCGCACTGTGGCCGGGACGGGCGCCAAAGCGCACGGGTCGTATTCTTGGGGCAGCCCCACCCACATTCCCCTGCGCTCGCCCTGGGCGCTGGCCTTGCACGGCGACGACCTGCTGATCGCCATGGCCGGGTCGCACCAGATCTGGGTGCTCTCTGGAAAGGGTGAGCTGAGACCCTTTGCCGGGAACGGCCGCGAAGCGCTCGTCGATGGCCCGGCGTATCTGGCTAGCTTCAACCAGCCCAGCGATCTGGCTCTGCACGACGGGGATCTGTTTGCCGCCGACCCTGAAGCCAGCGCGGTGCGCCTCATCCAATTCAAGCCGGAGGTGACCGTACGCACCCTGGTGGGAGCCGGGCTGTTCGAGTTTGGCGACCGTGATGGAATCGGTACGGAGGCACGGCTGCAGCACCCTGCCGGGCTGGCGTTTGCCAACGGCCTGGTCTATATCGCCGACACCTACAACCACAAGATCAAAACTCTCGACCCCCAGAGCAACCGGGTCTCCACCCTGATCGGAACCGGCGCTGCCGGCTACGCTAACGGCAGCTTCGAGCAGACCAAGCTTTTCGAGCCGGAGGGAGTTCAAACCGACGGCAACCGCCTGTACATCGCCGACACCAACAACCATTTGTTGCGCATGGCCGACCTGGAGACCCATCAGGTTTACGCCGTCGAGCTGAGGGGGTTGGAGAAGCTGTCGCAGCCCGAGGCTGCCCCTGCGAAAATCCGGCGGCTCGAACCCGTGATGGTATCGCCCGGCGACGTGCGGGTCACCCTGGAGATCAGCCTGCCTTCCGGATATGAGCGCAACACCGAAACACCGGCGGTGGTCCAGGTCAAAGATTCCCGCGGCAGGCACACGCAGCACAGGTTCTCCGCAGCAGAGCCATTAAGCTTTGAGTTCCAGGCGGCTGCATCGGGTGAGGTACCCTTAGGCTTGACCCTGTATTACTGCCGGGAGGGCAACGCTGCCCTGTGCTTGATCGAAGACATCACCTTGATCCTGGCATTCCAGGTCTCGCCAAATGGAGATGACATGGTGCGCGTGCCGGTGAAGATCGAAGAGTAATCACCCAAGTCGTCCCATCTCGTCCTCGCTCAAGACCAAATCCGCAGCGTGCAGGTTTTCTGCCTGGTGCTGGGAGTTAAAGGACATCGGTATCGCGATCACCCGCGGCTGCATTGCCAGCCAGGCCAGGGCGACCTGTTCGCGGGTGACCCCGTGCGCCTGGGCGATCGATTTTAGGACCAGATTGCTCTTGATGTTGCGGCGCTTCACCGGGGTGTACGCGGTAAGCAAGATGTCGTTCTGCTGGCAGTATTCCAGCACGCCGTTATCCACGCAGGTACGGTCGGGGATGCTGTATGAAACCTGGTTCGTGAGCAGCGGTGTCTCACAGAAGGCAACGGCCTGTTTGAGCAGTTTCAGGTTGAAATTGCTCACCCCCAGGTGACGCACCTTACCTTCACGCACGAGCCGGTTGAGCGCCCGGAAGGTCTCATCCAGCTTCATACTCTGGCTGGGCCAGTGGATCAGATACAGATCGAGATAAACCATATCCAACCGGTGCAGGCTGGCCTCGCAGCAGCGCAGTACATCGTCGTACTCCAAATGCTCGGGAGAGACTTTTGAGGTAATGAACAGCTCCCGGCGCGGCGTCCCATTTTCACGGATGGCGCGCCCCAACAGCTCCTCTGCATGTCCCGCAGCATACCACTCGGCCGTATCGAAGTGGGTGTAGCCCAGCTCCAGGGCAGAATGCAGCGCCAGGAGGGAGCGCTCATCGCTGGCGGGGTCAGGTCGCTCCTGACCGCCAATCGTCCAGGTGCCAAAACCAATTTTCGGAATGTGCAGATTGCCGATGATTTCGTAGCGCATACGGGAATTATAGTCAATTGCAGGGGCACGGCGAGAGGAGCAAACTGCTTCTGCCTCAAACGATCCCGCCGTGCCTCTTCTTTGCCGATCCGTTGATTCGCTGATTCGTTGATTCCTACCCTTTACATTTCACGCTGCTCAGCGGCACGTTCTGCGGCTGTGGGGCGGCGTTCTGGTTATCGGGCAGCGGTAGGAACCACAATTGGCTTCCCGCAGCCTGGAACAGCAGCGAAGCCGAGGTTGGCAGGCTGGCGCTCACCTGGCACCAGGCGGAGGCGCCGGGAGCCAGCTCCATCCAGGGCTGCCCGAGGTCGGTCTGGGCCAGCAGGCTGCCGTCCGGTAGCATCTGCAAGCCGGGGAAGGTCGCGTTAGGGCTGTTGGGCAGCGCCGGCAAGGAGAGAGCCTGCCAGGTCTTTCCGCCATCGCGGGTCGCCAGCAGGGGATAATCCGCATTTCCGGAGAGGCGCAGAGCGGAGGTCGGGTCTGCAAAAGTGACCAGCTCGTTCAGTCCAGTCATGCGCAGCTCCACCGATTGACCGGTAGAGTCCCAGGTCTTGCCCGCGTCAACCGAGTACATAGCCCACTGAGGGGCAGGTGAGCCCATACCGGAGACCGACCCGGTAGCCGAGCCCCAGGTCAGGCAGGCGCCATTTGCCGGGCAGGTGAGAGCTGCCGCGGACCAGGTCTGCCCGCCGTCGTTGCTTTGCTCGACCAGGGTGACCGGCGCCTGGTCGGGCTGCTGGCTCTCGCCCATGAACAGGGCTTGCACACCGCCGGCTACTTCACGAAACCCACCGAAGCGTTCAACTGCGTCCGGGGAGGGTGCAGGTACCAGCTTCCAGGTCTTACCGCCGTCGCTGGTGAAGAAGCCCATGAAGTACACCGGTGGCGCTCCCACATCGGCTTTGGCGGTTTGAAACAAGGCATAGAAGCTATTGGGATGGCTTGCATCCAGGGTTACCGTCATGCAGGCAGCCGGAGCGCCCGATCCGTTGTCGAATAAGGGATATCCGGCGCTCTGGGCGGCTTGCGCTGCGCCGGTGGTCGAAACCGACGTCCAGGTCTTGCCGCCGTCCTGAGTCAGTCGGGTCTCCCCCGGGGCGCAATATGCCAGGTGGCCTGCCCGCGAGGCATCCACTGCCAGCTCGGGATTCAGGATATCGGCGCTGGGTTGGATGAGAGCAGGCTTGCCCAGGTTGAGCGCTTTCCAGGTAAGGGCAGCGCCCAGCTGGAAAGTCGCCGGAGCCAGCAAAACCGGGGTGTTGCCTTTGGGGCGGGCTGCCTCGAGGGAGATCAGGTAAGTCCCCGGCTGGAGGGTACCCAGGTCGGGCGTCGACTGTGGCACCTGGAAGGAGCCGCTCAGGCTGCCATCCAGTTGTTGTGTGAGCGAGCCTAGCTGCACCGGCTGCCCCTGCCCTGCTTGTGGCTGCAGGACGAGCGAATAACCGAAAGCCAGACTGCCGATGATCTGATCCAATGGCGCCCAGCCGGTCACCTGGACGATGGTTCCCGGATCGCCTTGCGCTGGGTCCAGCGTCAGGGTGGCGCAGGAGTTATCCGCACAGGTCTTTGCCAACGCCCCCTGCAGGCTCAGGGTGGCGGTAGCTGTTGCTTCCTGTAAGGCGCAACCTTGCTGGTCCAATCCCAAACACTGCACGCCCACGTTTAAATCGCCAGGGATGGTGGGTTGGGGGCCACTTTCACCAAGCCAGGGAATGGTGGGCAGGGTAAAAGCAATCGTGAAATGACCGGCTTGACTGGCGGACCAATTCACAGCCTGGCCCTGGATGACCAGCCCGCTCAGGCAACCGTCTAAACAGACATTGGCGTGCAGGAGCGCCTGGTTGTCTTGCGCGGAGGCTTGTGTCGGACCGCCGGGCAGGTCTCCGCTAATCGTCACCTGGTCGCCTGGGGAGGCGGTGGCAGGCGATACAGAGATCGTAAGGGCGCTCCCGGCAGTGGTAGGCTGGGCAGAGGGGGAGGGCTGTACGGTGGGCGCGGGCGTTGCCGGAGGCATTGTAGCTGTGGCTTGCGGCTGTGGAACGGTAGGCGTGGACGCAGTTGAGGTGGTTTGGGCAGGTACGCACGCCGAAACCAGCAGGGCAGACAGCATGAGCAGGGGTATTAAGGATCGGCGAAGCATGAATTCTCCTCTTTTTATGATACCTCAATCTGGATTTTGAAGAGTATGCTGGGCGCAGCACAAGCTGGCGTAGCCTGGCGGCACAGCGGGTCGCCAACAGCGGTGAGGGTCGTGCTGCCCGCCTGGTGCGCCTTATACACTCCCTGTGCGCCGCGCACCACCAGGATGTTCACTACCCGGCTGACTACCGATTGGTCGGCGACAGTCACATTCCAATTGAAACCGTCTCCCAATTTTAGCAAGAAGGTCTGCCCAACTTGAAGGTGGATCGTCTGGTGATTATCCTGCAAGGTGACGACCAGATCTGAGGAGGCGGGTGGGGTTGTGGCCGGGGTGCTGGGCGTGACAGCAGTGGGAATAGGGGTTGGCGCGGCTGTAGCCGGATAGGTCGTCGGAGTCCCTCCTGTCGGAGTCCCTCCTGTCGGAGGGATAGAACCGGCGGGAACGGAGCTGCACGCCGCCAGAATAACCATAAACACACTCATGAGTGCTACGAGTAATAACCGCGATTGCTTCACTATACAAACCCTCCTGAGGACCCAGAAACCATCATATCATTAAAGAATCACACAGTAAACAAGATAGGGATGATCCTATTTCTGTTCTCCATAGACGCTTACCCTCCCGTTTTGGTTCCCCGTCCTGCAAATCCCCCTGGCATCTATACGGATTCTGGCGGTTAAAACACGAACAACTGGGTGAGGGGGGCACCCAGTTGTTCGTTGCAATTATTTTACCAATATTTTAAAATTTGTCAAGAGGGTTTTAGGACATAAATCCAATTTCACCCTTATAATGATTTAGATCGTTGATAGATAAACTGGGTTATTCATACGATGAAAGAGGAGAACTATGACCGGTTATGTTGGACCTATCGAAAAGCAAACCCTGGAAAACAACTATTTCCGCCAGGTTTTATTTACCGGCAAGCATACCCAGCTCGTGGTCATGTGCCTGCAACCAGGCGAAGAGATCGGCGATGAGGTTCACCCTAACGTGGACCAATTCTTCCGCATCGAGCAGGGAGCAGCCAAATTTGTATTCAACGAAAAAGAAGAGCATCTCGTTCACGACGGCGATGCGGTGGTAGTGCCTGCCGGCACTTTTCACAACGTGATTAACACATCCAAAACAGATACCCTAAAGTTGTATACCCTGTATTCCCCGCCAAATCACCCGGATGGTACGGTGCATAAAACCAAAGCCGAGGCGGTGGCTGCCGAGGAGCACGAGCACCACTAGCCGTTATGAAGTATTCACCCGATCTGAGTCAGGCGGTCTTATGGGATCGATCTAAGGTTTCTGGCCGGCTTGCCTCTCCGCCTCGATCAACGCCAGCTCGATGAACAAGGCCGCCGACCATCCAAACACCGGAGCAGCATGCGGGCCGGCTTCGCCGGTTTCGGGGTCGTAGAACTCGTATAGATCCGGCTGCCGTTTGAGCATTTCCAGGGTTTGCGTGCGCAGCCTTTGAGCGACCTTCTTAAACCCGGACCGGTCCAGGCCTTCCTGGAGCAAGTAATTCACGTTAACCCAGGTCGGGCCGCGCCACATCTGGGTCGGCTCGTATGTTGCCTCGTCCCGCGCCACACTCGGCACGGGATATGGCGCCCAAAACATGGCCGGATCGGTGAGGTGGTCGACCAGGCGGCGGGCATTCTCAGGCGCCAGTTTCCCGGTGAGCAGCGGGAACAGGCTGAAGGGGGTGCGGATGCAGATCGGCTGGCCGTTATGGTATGCCCAGTACAAGCCCTCCCTGGAATCCCAAAGTCTGGCATTCATCCGCTCCAGCAAATCGCCTGCTTTTTGCTGCCACTTCCGGCTTGCATCTTTATCCCCCAGCACATCAGCGATCCGTCCGAGGTTCTCCAACTGGAGGTACAGGTAGGTATTCAAATCGGGCGAGGTGACCGGCATGCCGCTGTCCCATAATGGATTATTATCTAACCCCGAAGAATAAGGGTGTTGGTATTCGCACAGGCCATCTCCATCGAGATCATTCTCTCTAAACCACCAATCCGTCAGGCGTGTGACCGGCTCGTAAATTTCATCGAGGAACTCCCGGTCGCGGTCGCTCTCGTAAAGCTTCCAGACCGTCCAGGCGAGCAGCGGGGGCTTGGTCACGTCCGCTTCAACCGGGTAATTGAGGTGGGTGACGGTGCCCTCGTCGTGAACGGCATCGGGGATCATGCCATCTGGGAGCTGGTGGTCGAGCATCACGCGGATCTGGTCGCGCGCCAGCTTGCGGTCCACGTGGCGGTACGCCAGGGCGTGGAAGTACGCATCCCATTGCCAGATGCCGACGTAGAAGATCTTTGAGGGGGTCATAGCCTCACGTGTGGTATAGAAGCGGGTCGAGATCAGCCCCGCCCGCATGATCCACCAGGCGTAGTAATACTGCCGCTGGTAGGCTTCAGGAACCGGCGGAACGGCTGCAAACCAATCGTGCCAGCGCTGCGCCGCTTCCTGGAGCGATTGAGCGACAGACGGCAGGTAACGGTTAAACCCCAACCGGGGCGTCAGGTTCAGCAAGATCGGCGCAGGAGGTCCTTCGCCAAGGCGCAGCCGCAAGCCCAGGCTCCCATCGGCGTTGGGGATCAGGTTGTTCTCAACTATGGGCCGGTTGGTGGTATAGGCCATATTGCGCCGGATATTACCGGTCACGCGCAACACCCCTCCGCGCCGGTCAGTCTGACCGACATCCATGTGTGTCTGGAAGGTGATTCCGCAGGCGCCGGCCGGCAATGCCAGGAGCAGGGTTTCAATGTCGACGAAAACCAGCGAAAAAACCCCGATCGCGGTTGTAAAATCGATCCGATGGGGGTAGGTATCGAGGGTGTACTCCAGGGGGCGGCCTTCGCCATCGAGCAAATTGAAATTCTCGACGATGGGAGGGCGGTGGCGGTATCCGGCAAGCTGCTGGTCAATTTTGAACCAACGCTCGACCAGACGGATATACAAACCGGCTCCGTTCTGCATCACCAGCAGGCGCGATCCCCGGTCGGTAAAAGGAATATGATTGAGATCAATACGATTTTTTAATAGTGCCAGGTACGGAGAATTGCCATTATCAATCATCGGGTAAATCATTCTCCAAATATTTCCGCCAGTAAAGTCTCCAGATGTCGCTTTAACACCGCATAAGAATAGTGGCGCCGGGCAATCCGGTAGTTATTTTCGAGCATCTCGCCTGCCATGGCCGGATTTTCGAGAACCTTGCGCGCCAAATCGATGGTGGCGTCGCCGATAAAACCTTCGAACTCGATGACCTGAAACCCTTTCGGCTTGATGTCGATATCAAAGATCGAATAGTTATTCACCACTACCGGCCGCCGGTAATAGACCGCTTCCAGAAAAGCATTCCCAAACCCTTCGATATCCGAAGGGTAGGTCACCAAATCGGCCTGGTGGTAAACGTCGGCTAAAGTATATATCTTGCGTCCATCCGCCGTCAAGCCGCGCTTTTCCTGGATAATTTCGGCGATAAATAAAGCTTTGACCCCGGCATTTTCGGCGCGGTGGCGCAGGTAGCGCTCATATTCATAGCCTTCATCACCTGAGGCATGTGAGATCACCAGGCAGGTCTGGAGGCCTTCACCGTTAAGCCTGCTGACCAGCTCGATGGAATGCTCGATACCTTTGCGCTGCACCACCCGTGTGGGCTGCAAGATCAGCTTTTCATCAGGATTAACCCCCAGGTCGCTGCGCAGGGCAGCTCCATATTCATCTCGCCTGGGTGGCGGGTGGTCGAAATCCATCACGTTGGGGATTAGCAAGCTCGAGATGCCCGTGCGCAGGCTGAGCTGGTTGGCTCCGGACGAGTTGATCACCACGTGGTGAATGTTCGGCAGGTGCGGAGGGAAAGCCATGTTCAGGTAATCCCACACGCAGTTGACCAGGAAGCGTTTGCGCTCCCAAAAGAAATCGTGATGGTGACCGACGGTCGGGAAACCCGTCTCGGCGATATACTCCGTCAGCGCCAGGCCGAGCGGGATGTGCATGGGGATCGACAAAGCATTTTCGGCAATCAACAGCTGCAGGTCATGCTGCTGAACGAAAGCATCGATCTCTTGCTTCAGGTGATCGCGTATGCGGTGGATGGATTGAGTAATCTCGGGCGGCCGGGTGCGAGACCGAAAAACCACCTCGTTGATGCGGCGGATCTCTGGATGCAAGAAGAAGGCTTCCGGCACAACCCGGCTTACTTCAGGGGGTTTATCGGTATCCCCGGCAAAATAAAAACATTTATGCCCAAGCCCTTCCAGCACATGAGCCCATTTTTCAGTCTCCAGCGAGACCCCATCCTCTCCCGCGAAGCGGGTGGAGATGAAACCGATATTGATTCCGGATAGCTTTGAGTTTGAATGGGCCATAGTTTAATAATGCAAATCCTGTCCTCCCGCGGTCAAACGTTTACGAAATACCCAATAGCTCCAGCCTTCATATATTAGCACCACAGGCAAGAATATAAGAGCGATGATCGACATGACTTCTAAGGTATAAGGGCTTGAAGAAGCATTGTAAATGGTCAGGCTCCATTCCGGGTTCAGACGCGAGATCATCACCCGCGGGAACATTTCCATAAAGATCGTTGCTGAAGAAAAGATGGTCGTCAGGCAGGTCATCCCGAACGCCCAGCCATCGAGTTTATGGGAGATGAACCAGCCGCTGATCAGCAGGCAGACAACGGCGCTGATCGGCACTGGCCCAGGGTTGACCCCTAATTTATTGAGCACATCGGTAACGAAGTAGGTATAGACGACGAATAAAATCAATGCCACTGATAAGGGCAACCAGATCCGCAAAGCAACCTGGCGCGCCTTCGCCTGAAGGTCTCCATCGGTCTTTAAGGTCAAGAAGACCGCTCCTTGCAGGGTGAAACCCAGCAAGCTGACCAGCCCGCCCAGCAGGGCATAGGGGTTGAGCAGGTTCCAGAAACCGCCGGCGTAGGAGAAGTTGGCGTCGATGGGGACGCCGCGTAAGAAGTTGGCCATGGCTACCCCCCACAGCAAGGCAGGCACCAGGCTGCCTCCAAACAACGCCCAATCCCAAAAACGGCGCCAGCCGGGGCGCTCATCTTTGCTGCGGAACTCAATGGCTACGCCGCGCAGAATGAGAGCTACCAGGATGAGCAGGAGCGGCAGGTAGAATCCGGAAAAAAGCGTGGCGTACCACATGGGGAACGCCGCAAACATCGCCCCCCCGGCAGTAATCAACCAGACTTCATTCCCATCCCAGTGGGGCCCGTATGTGTTGAGCATGATCCGGCGCTGCAGGTCAGTTTTTCCCAGGAAGGGCATCAAGATGCTGACGCCAAAGTCGAAGCCTTCCAAAACAAAATATCCCGTAAATAAGACCGCAATCAAAACAAACCAGAGCGTATTCAGGTCCATTTCTCACCTCTGTTTCGGCAACCACTCATCTAAGTAAGTCTCCCCTTCAGGCTCCAGGCGCGTCTCCTCAGGCACTGGCCCTGCTTTGGCAAACTTGACCAGCAAGAAAACGTCGACGACCATCAAAAAGCCATAAAGCAACGTCAGGATGAAGAGAGAGGCAACCACCATGCCTGTATTGACCGTGGGAGAAACACCCTGCGCCGTCTTCATCAGCCCAAAGACGACCCAGGGCTGCCTTCCCAGCTCGGTCATCATCCAGCCGGTCGTGTTGGCCAGGTAGGGCAGGGCGATCGCCAGGGGCAGCCATTTCAACAGGCGCATTTTCTCCAAAGGGATGCCGCGCATCAGATGGACGAGAGCATAGACTGCCAGCCCCAGCATGAGGAAGCCTGCCCCGACCATGGCGCGAAAACTCCAATAGGTGACGGCGATGGGCGGGATATAGTTTCCGGGTCCGTACTGCTGTTGGTAGAGTGCCTGCAGATCGTAGATGCCCTCCACGCGCCCGGTGAGGCTGTTGTACGAGAGCAGGCTGAGCACGTACGGGATGCGGATGGCAAACACATCCCCGGTTTGCGATAGGTTCCCGATCGTAATCAGCGAGAAGGAGGCCGGATCCATGCTGTGCCAGAGCGCTTCGGCGGCCGCCATTTTCATCGGCTGGGTCTGCACCATGTGCTGCGCCTGGGTGTGTCCCACCAGGATCAAGAGAGCGACAGCAATCGTCCCGAAAACCGTGGCGATCTGGAAGGAGTGGTGGAAAAATTCGGGGTGAGTTTTGCGAAAGAGATGGTAGGCGCTGATGCCGATCACGAAGAAAGCTGCGGTGGTAAAGCCCGCCAGGACGGTGTGCGGGAACTGCACCCACACATTCGGGTTGCCAAGCAGCGCCCAGAAATCGGACATCACAGCCCGCCCATTCTGCAGGGTGTAGCCTACCGGCTGCTGCATGAAAGAGTTGGCAATCAAGATCCACAGGGCAGAGATGTTCGAGCCGAGAGCTACCAGCCAGATCGCCGCGCAGTGCATCCCCTTAGAGAGCTTATCCCAGCCGAAGACCCATACCCCCAGAAAAACCGATTCTAAAAAGAACGCCAGCAAGGCTTCGATTGCCAGCGGGGCGCCGAAAATATCGCCCACGAAGCGCGCATAATCAGACCAGTTCATACCGAACTGGAACTCCATCACCAGGCCCGTAACCACCCCCATGGCAAAGTTGATCAGGAAAAGCTTCCCCCAGAATTGTGCCATCTGCTTGTAGACGGTCTGCCCGCTGCGCACGTAGATGGTTTCCATAATGGCAACCATCACCGACAGCCCCAGCGTTAAAGGGACGAAGAAAAAATGATAGATGGAGGTGATAGCAAACTGCCATTGCGAAAGGGGCAATACATTCATTAATTAATCCTCCCTGAAATCATATTACGGATTTTTCTAACCTGATCGTAGGGCAAGTCCAACTTACCCGCCGGACAAGAACCAATCTTGTCCCACCTCCACCCCACCAGACAAGATACAATCTTGTCCTACATGCCTGCTGGTATAATTCACAGGTTGTAGCAGACAGTTACATTAATTATACTAATTTTGATTGATATGCACTATGTTAGAAAAAATTACTGGAATTGAAAATCGCTATGAAGAGCTTACCCGTATGTTGGGTGAAGCCGGTGATGATTATCAGCGCGTGGCCGAACTGGCGAAAGAGCGCGCCGAGCTGGAATCTATCGTGAGTAACGCCCAGGAATACCGCCGGACGATCGAGCGGTTGAACCAGGCGTATGATCTGCAGTCCAGCGAAGATGAGGAAATGCGCGAGTTAGCTTCCGCAGAAATCGCCGACCTCGAGCCAGTTGCCCGCCGGTTGGAAAAAGAGCTCAAGAGCCTGCTCCTTCCTAAAGACCCGCGCGACGATCGCAATGTGATTATGGAGGTCAGGGCCGGCACCGGAGGCGATGAGGCCGGCTTGTTTGCCGCCGACCTATTCCGCATGTACAACCGCTACGCCGAGCGCCAGAATTGGAAAATCGAGGTGCTTTCGCAAAACGAAACCGGCATCGGCGGGTTCAAAGAGATCATCTTCATGGTCAAGGGGAAAGGCGCCTATTCGAAATTGAAGTACGAGTCGGGCGTTCACCGCGTTCAGCGCGTCCCCATGACCGAATCACAGGGGCGTATCCACACCTCCACGGTCACGGTCGCTGTGCTGGCTGAGGTGGAAGACGTCGAGATCGATATCCCCGAAAGCGACATCCACATTGACGTATACCGCTCGGCAGGCGCAGGCGGGCAGAACGTGCAGAAGAACTCCACCGCCGTGCGTCTCACCCACATTCCTACCGGGATCGTGGTCGCCTGCCAGGACGAACGCTCGCAGCTGCAGAACAAGCTGCGCGCCATGAGCATCCTTCGGGCGCGCCTGTACGATATCGAGGCTGAAAAACGCCAGCAAGAGCTGGAAAAAACCCGCCGGTCACAGGTAGGCACAGGCGAGCGGGCCGAAAAGATCCGCACCTACAACTATCCCCAATCCCGCGTCACCGACCACCGCATCAACGTTTCATCGTACAACCTGCCTGCAGTCATGGACGGCGACCTGGGTATATTCATTGACGAGCTTTCCCTGCGAGACGAGTCCGAGCGCCTGGCGATGGCCGGGGTAGCCGAGGATGAAGGCTGACGCAACCATCTTCACCCCGCTGTACACTATCCTCGCCCAGCGCCTGAGTGCCGTAAGCGAAACCCCCTTGCTGGATGCCCAGGTGCTCCTGGCGTACATCCTGGATAAACCTCGCACCTGGGTGCTGGCCCACCTCGAAGCAAGCCTCACTCCTATCCAATCGGAGGCCCTGCAAGCCGCTCTATCCAGCCTGGAGCAAGGCGAACCGCTGCCGTACGTCCTGGGACACTGGGAATTCTACGGGGTGGACCTATTGATCACCCCGGAAGTGCTCATTCCCCGCCCCGAGACGGAGCTGCTGGTGGAGGAGGCCCTGCGCTGGCTGAGAGACCATCCATCACGCCGCCGGACGGTAGATGTGGGCACCGGCTCCGGGTGCATCGCCGTTTCCCTGGCCGCTCATACCCCAGACCTGCACCTATTGGCGACAGACCTTTCGCCTGGAGCGCTGCGTGTGGCTCAAGCTAACCTGCGCCACAGCGGCCTGAGTGGACGGGTTCAGCTCATCCAGGTCGACCTGCTTGCCGCTCTGGTCGGGCCTTTCGACCTGGTCTGCGCTAACCTGCCCTACGTGCCCACCGATATGCTACATTCGCTGGCCGTGTACCGGCGAGAGCCGGCCCTGGCGCTGGATGGGGGTACTGACGGATTGGACTTGATCCGGCGACTGCTCTTGCAGGCGAAAACCCGGCTTGCCACTGGCGGCCGGATTCTGTGCGAGATCGAGGCCGGCCAGGGAATGGCAGCGCAAGAGCTGGGCTACGTTGTTTTCCCTGAAGCTCAAGTTCGGGTCATCCAGGATCTTTCAGGCCGGGACCGGCTGCTGATCATCGACCATGGAGACTGAGACCCTGAAATCCACCCATGCGGAGGCCATTCCCCGGGCGCTGGAGGTGCTGCAGCGAGATGGGCTGGTGGCATACCCCACCGATACCGTCTACGGTGTGGCTGCCTCGGCATTTTCTCCGGCGGGCATCGAGCGCTTGTTCCTCGCCAAGGGTCGCGAGAGCATTAAAGCCATTGCCGTGCTGCTAGGCGACAGCAGCCAGCTGCCCCGGGTGACTACCGCCTTCGGAGAGTATGCCCGCCGGCTCGCAGAACGGTTTTGGCCGGGGCCGTTAACCTTGATCGTCACCCGACATCCAGACCTACCCGAGGTACTTTCGCCTCTACCCACGATCGGCCTGCGCATTCCCGACCATCGGTTTGCTCGGGCACTTCTGCGCCGTGCCGGCCCCCTGGCCACGACATCGGCTAACCTCTCGGGCGGTGAGAACCCCCACACCGCCCAGGACGTGCTCAGACAGTTAGGTGGGCGCATCGACCTGGTGCTGGACGGCGGCGCCACCCCGGGAGGTGTGCCCTCAACGGTCATCGACTGTACCGGGCCAGAGCCGGTTGTATTGAGAGCGGGCCCCATCTCTCTGGAGGCGATCCAGGCGGCCCTTGGTTAATCGTTACACGGGTTACGTAAATTCTCATATTATTTTCATCTGCTCTTCATGTACATATTAATCTCATCCCCTATATTGAAAAAGCATTCTCCTGAACTTGACTGCATCCCCTGGTTGGAGCCGCCCGGGGGTGCAGTGCTTTAAATACATGCTATGATAAACTCAATCCTATGATCTCCGTCGAAACCCCTGCGCTGCAGCTGCTTTGCCAACCCGAACAGGGTCAATGGACGTTAGCTACGCTGGGCGGGACGAATCCCCGCCGGGTGAAGGCGCGCCTGGGCATCACGTATCACCGCGAAGGCGAATTGTACGAAGACTTGGCCAACAGCTGGCTCCCGGGGGAGGTCTCTGAGACCGGCCAGGCCGCCTCTCCGCACGGACCGCTGCGCCAGATCCGCATTGCAATGCAGCCCAATCCGGCGGGCATGCAGTATGAGATCACTTTCGCCCTCACCGAGCGTCTGCCGCTGTTCTTGTGGCAGTTGAAGATGAGCAACCTCAGCGCGAAACCGGTTTGGGTCGTCCATCTGGAAATGCTCCACACCTCCGCCGGGGGGCTTTCGCTCCATCCGCAGCCCGGCGATCTGGGTTTCTTTTCCCACGGCTGGCAATCCTGGTCGTACAGCGGGCTGTACAGCCCAGACCAAACCCAGCGGCGCACCCGCCTGGGACCGATCCAATCTCCCCCGGCGGTCAACCCGTCTACCCCAGTACCCAGGCGGCCGGGCCATTACTCCAGCGATTTCTACGGCATCCTGGTAGACCGCACGCACCGCACTGCCCTGCTGGCCGGATTTCTCTCACAGCAGCAGCAGTTCGGCACGGCAGAAGTCTGGATGGACGGCAGACCCAGGCTGCGCCTCATGGCCAGCGGGGACGGCGCCCGGCTGGATCCAGGGTCGAGCCTGACCACAGATTGGGCCACCCTGGCCTTCCTGGATCTCAACGACCCGGACCCCCTGGCACTGTATCTGGATGCGGTCGCTCGCCAGCACGGCATGGATCCCACTCTCCTGCCCGACTCACCTTCCGGATGGTGTTCCTGGTACTATTATTTCAACCACCTGAAAGCCGAGGATGTGGAGCGCAACCTGGCTGAGGCTGCACGCCGCCGCCCTGAGCTGCCGCTTTCCATCATCCAGATCGACGACGGCTTCGAGCGTTTTCCGGGAGACTGGTTCGCTTTCCGGCCCGGCTTCCCGCAGGGGGTCGAGCCGCTTGCGAAACAGATCCGAGCCAGCGGGTTTACTCCCGGGTTGTGGCTGGCGCCTTTCATCGTCCATCCCCGGGCAGCACTGGTGCACGAGCACCCGGATTACCTGCTGCGCAGCGAGCGGGGCAGGCCGGTGAACGCCGGCTTTATCTGGGATGTCTTTACCAACGCCCTCGACCTGACTCACCCTGGAGCACTGGAATACGCCTGCCGCAGCGTGGATACTGCCGCGCATGAATGGGGCTTTCCCTATCTCAAACTGGATTTCCTGTATGCGGGGGCGCTGCGCGGCGCCCACCACGACCCCCGCCTCACGCGCGCCCAGGTCTTGCGTCGCGGGCTGGAAGCCCTGCGCCAGGCAGCCGGCGCGGAAACAACCTTGCTGGGCTGCGGCGTGCCGCTGGGCTCGGCTATCGGTTTGTTCGAAGCGATGCGCATCAGCGCGGACGTCAGCGAGAGCTGGCTTCCGAACTACCGCAAGGTGCAGGTTGTGTTATCCGCCGAACCGCACATGCCTTCCACGCGCAATGCTCTGCAGAATATCCTGTTACGCGCCCCCCTGCACCGGCGCTGGTGGGTGAACGACCCCGACTGCCTGCTGTCCAGGGAAGATTCCGGGTTGACTCTGGAAGAAGTCCATACGCTGGCGACGGCGATATCCATGACGGGAGGCTCAGTCTTCCTCAGCGATGATGTTCCTGCCCTCTCCCCCGAGCGCCTGCGCATTGCTCAATGCGTGCTCCCGCCCATCGACCGGAGGCCTCTCCTCCCTGGTTTGAAGGACACACCCCGACCCGCCTGCGGGTAGATTTAGACGGCCCGGCGGGCGCCTGGCATTTATTAACCGAGTTCAATTGGGAGGATACTTCTCAAGAAAAGGCGATCAATCCGCAGGATTTCGGCCTCCCCGCAAGGACATCCTGGCATGCCCGCTCCTTCTGGGAGGGGCGCTGCTTGCGGCTGCCGGAGGGAAAAGCGTTCACCCATCTGATTCCTGCGCATGGGATCGTGCTGCTCGCTGTCCGCCAGCACGATCCCGCTTCCCCGGCGTACCTGGGAAGCGACCTGCACATCTCGCAAGGAATGGAAATTGCCGGGTGGCAGGCGAGCGGAGATGGGCTGGTCGTGGATCTAGCGCTGCCGCGCAGCGCCGCAGGTACCGTAGACCTTTACCTGCCCAGACCTGCCAGCCGCGTACGACTGGATGGAATAGCCCTCCCCTGGACGGTTACCGGCGCGGGAAGGGAGCGGGTTTTTCACATCCCCGTCAGTTTCCACCGTTCGGCACGGCTGGAAATCCTCTATCAGACGCGATAAGCCAGCAGCCTCAGCCCGTTCAGAACGACCAAAACGGTAGAGCCTTCGTGCCCCACCACCCCCAGCGGCAGCGGCAGGTAAGCACCGAACGCCGAAGTGACCAGCACCACGATCACAGCCAGGGCAAAAGTCAGGTTCTGGAAGACTACGCTGCGCGCCTGGCGCGCCAACCCGATAGCATGAGGCAGCTTTCCCAGGTTATCCGCCATGAGCACCACGTCGGCGGTTTCCATGGCCACGTCCGTACCCGCGCCGCCCATCGCTACGCCTACGTCCGCCGTGGCCAGGGCGGGGGCGTCGTTGACGCCATCGCCGATCATGGCCGTTAGGCCGTATTTCTGGCGCAGGCTCTTCAGCAGGCTGACTTTATCCTGCGGAAGCAGTCCGGCGTGGAACTCATCCACGCCTGCTTTACGGGCGATGCCGGCGGCCACGCGCTCGTTATCGCCGGTCAGCATGACCACACGCTCGATCCCCTGGCTCTTCAAACGGTGGATGATACCCGCCGCGTCTTCGCGCAGGGTATCGGCGACCGAGAGCATGCCCAACCAGGTCCCCGCGGAATTGACCAGCATGACCGTCTGGCCTTCCTCTTCGAGATGATGCATCTGGATGCGCACGTTCTCCGGCAGGATCACACCCCGCTCGGCGAACAGGCGCTCCCCGCCCACCCACAGCGGTTTGTCGCCCACGCGGCCTTCGATGCCCTGTCCGGGTACGGCGCGGAAATCAGTCGCTTCTGGAAGATCCAGGCCGCGTTCCTGAGCGCCTTTGACGATGCCCTTGCCCAATGGGTGCTCAGAACGGGATTCCAGAGCTGCCGTCACGCGCAGCAGCTCGGTCTCCGCCACGCCCGTCGCCGGATATACCCCGGTCAGCGAGGGCGAGCCATGGGTCAGTGTGCCGGTTTTATCGAAGGCCACTACCTTGAGTTGAGCCGTACGCTCCAGGTGGATACCACCCTTGAAAAGCACGCCGTGCCGGGCGCCGTTGGCAATCGCGGAAAGGATGCTGGCAGGCGTTGAGATGACCAGTGCGCAAGGCGAAGCCACCACCAGCCAGGTCATTGCCCGGTAAAACACCGGATAAAACGCCTCTTTCAGAATGAGCAGCGGAAAGGCAATCAACAAGACAGCTCCCCCCAGTACAAACAGGGCATAGATCTGCTCGAAGCGGTCCAGCATGCGTTCCGTTTGGGCTTTGGCGGCCTGGGCATCTTCGACCATGGCGACGATCCGCGCCAGGGTGGTATCTTTCGCCAGGCGGGTCACGCGAATCTCCAGCGAGCCGTTGCCGTTGACCGTGCTGGCAAAGACACTGTCACCCACGTCTTTATGCACCGGCACCGACTCGCCGGTAATGGTGGACTGGTCGACATCCGAATCACCGCTGAGGATCTCTCCGTCGATCGGGAAGCGCTCTCCCGGACGCACAACCACCACGTCTCCCAGGATCAGCTTTTCAATGGGCACTTGCTGCAGGCGCGAACCGCGCCGCACAGTAGCTTGCGCCGGGCGCAGGTTGAGCAGCTTTTCGATGGCTTTGCGCGAGCGGCCCATGGCATAGCTCTGCAAAGTGTTCGAGAGGGAGAATAAGAAGAGCAGCACAGCGCCCTCCGCCGGCTGCCCGACGAATGCCGCCCCCAACGCCGCCAGGATCATCAGCAGGTTCACGTCCAGCCGGCGACCCTGGAGTGCTTTGACGCCGTCGATCAGCCCGTAATAGCCGCCGGCGGCGAATGCCAGGACGTACAACCCGGTAATGAGGTCTTCGGCCACGCCGATCCGGCTTCCCACATAAGCCAGCACGGTGCTCGCCAGGGTAACGACGGTGAAGATCACCTCCAGACTGGCCCGAGGGAGGCCGGCAGGTTTTTCCGCAGGGGCGGCTTCACGGACGGCCAGCTTTTGCTCGACTGTTGCCCTCTCCTGAGAAAGCAGCGCCGGGTTGAGTTGCACTTCCAGGAGTCCTCCATGATAGGCAGCCCAGGTCCCAGCCGGGGTTTCAGGCTGGCGGTAATGGCGCACAAGCTCTCCCTGCAGCTGCTGGCTGCATTTCAGGCAGGCGGCATCGCTTTTCAACGCGCAATGCGCCACCCGCCCTCCGGCCCGGCTGGCTGCCTGGCGTACCAGGCGCATGGCGTTTTCGTCGCTCAGTATGCGTGGGTCGTACATTACCCTCAGGCGAGCAGCCTCGAGCTCGAACTCGGCTTCTTCGATGCCTGCATAGCCGCGCAGCGTGTCGCTCAGCACATCCGTACAGCGTTCTCCATGAGCCGGAATGGCTACGTCGTTCATTTCATTGTTTTGTTCCGTCATTGTCATTACCTCAGCTATAACCGCAGAGTTCACAGAGAGCGCAGAGTTTTTATCGGATTATCTCTGTGATCTCCGCGGCGTTTGTGGTGATTAATTTATATGGCTTTAGCCTGGCATTCGGGGCATAAGCCGTAGTACAGGATACGGGCGCCAAACAGCCGGTAACCCGAGGCATCTTTCACTTCCGAGGCGACGTGCTCGATATGCTCGGAGGGCAGGTCGATCACCCGGTGGCAGCTCACGCAGGCCAGGTTGATATGCGGTTGGACATTGGCATCGTAATGGACCGTCCCATCGCCGGCACTACCCAGCTCGTTGATTGCCCCCAACCCCACCAGGGCTTCGAGGGTGTGGTACACCGTTGCCAGGCTCAATGATGGATAGCGCGGGCGCAGCTGCTCGTAGATCCATAGGGCAGTGGGGTGCCGGTCTGTGGCTGCCAGCAGCTCGCAGATCGCCATGCGCTGCGGGGTGAGCCGCAGCCCCGAGTGCTGAAGTGCTTTGGTTAGGATGGAAATATCGTTCATTGATAAACCTGATTTCAATTTATAATCATTACTAATTTAGAATTATTGTAAGCAAATAGGGATGGTTTGTCAAGGCGGGATTAATCATAGATTTTGGGTGACTTTTTCCTGAGGGAGATGAAGAAACGAACCATCGAACCTGCGAATCAACGAAACAACCATCGATCCCTTCATTGCCATGGGGGGATGGTATTATTCGCCTCGTGGGCAGAACAGCCAAGGAACTTACTCCTTCCCCCTGGCCCTCGAGCCGGTAAGTAGAACCCCGGGTTAGACGATTTGCTCGAGCCATTCATTATCCAGCCGGAATGCCTCAATCTGATCAGAATCCCGGAAAACCCTTCGGGAAAAATGCGAGGGCCTACATCCGATGATCGTTTTCCCGCGTCAGATATCCTTGGATAATTGATCTCCCAGGGTCTTTATAAAAACTTGATAATCTCCTTTACTTACCCGGCCTCTTGAAATCACGAGGGAAGGAACCTGGCCGATCGATACGTGTAATCCGGGGTTTGATGAGCCAGCTTCACAAAGCTACATTTTACCTGGATCTTGCCATAGGACGATTCTTCTTCTAACCCGTCTTCGTTAATCCGCAGCGTTCGCGCGGATAATGTATCGCGCCTGGCCTTATCTCGATAGGCAGATTTGGTAGACCTGCGGACTCGCCAGGACCAGAACGCAGAATACAGTCCATAAAACGCAAATCCCATGCACGCGAAAATGATGCTCACGAATCCGGCTCACTCGAGAAGCCAAAATCCGAGAGCCAGGAGGATGAATCCGATTAAATATGCAAAACGTGCGATGCGAATCCTGCGCTGAGCAGATGGGGATTTCTCCAGGCGCAACTCAGCCAGGGCTACGACATCCTCATCCGCAAGACTATAAACAATTTCTATCTCCGCTCTCTCCTCATGCGAGATTTTCCGTGAGGTGATCTATGCCTGAAAGCCGCTGGAGTATACAAACATCCTCTTGAACACTCTGCAAATCGCCAACCCAACCCATAAATGCGCATACGGGTCTTTCCCTGTGTGCAGTAAATAGAGCCTCCAGCCACCGTCCGGCTGCTGCTTTTCGGCCAGCCATTCGAGTCCACGGCGGATATTTTCGTCCTGCGGCCCAAACCCCAGCCAGGATAGCGAATCCAGCGCCGAGAGCAGATCGGTGAACCAGAAGGGGTAGCAGAATTTCATCCAGAATTCAGGGGTGTTGCGACCCGGGTATGAATCACGCTTAAAGAGTCGGGAGGCGAGGAGCCTCCCGGCGGCGCCCGCATCCGGTGATTTCCGGTACACCGGATGCGCTGCAAAGGGGCGCAGCAGACGTGTGCTCTTCCGATCTGAAAATGGTTTCGCACAGTCCGGCTCCAGGGTGGGCCCACCCAGGGTGGCAACGTCCCAGCGGGCGCCTACCGTGCTCACCGGGAGCGCCCAGCCACCATCCGCCTGGCGCATGGAGAGCAGCCAGGCAAAGCTCCTGAGGATGCGCTCGTCTTCATCGTACCCGGCTTTGACCAGCAGCTCCAGGATGGCGGCAGAATAGTTGGGGGTGTACTGGTTGCCGTAGATGCCTCGGAAATCCCCGGCATCTGTCTGGCGCGAAAACAAGAACTCCGCAGCGCTCTCCATTTCCGGGAGCTCACGTGTGGCGCCGTATTTTTCCACCAGCACGCCGAGAGAGCGGTACGTCTCGAGCTGGGTGTAATCCTCAACACTGCGCTGCCGCTCTTTGCCTCCACCCGGGTAGCGCCAGGAGCCGTCAGGCTCCTGGCGGGACAGCAGGCGCCGCACATCCTTCAAATCCCACAGCGTCTGAGGAGACGCGGTCTGCTCACCCAGCAGGTCGCGTCTTACCGCCAGGGTGAGGGCGACGCTGTCCGATCCAAGCAGGGACGGCAGGGGGTCATATTGCAGGTGGCTCAGCCAGGTATTCATAAACTTCCGGGTCGGGTGATTCGATGAGTTAATCGTATGTTGTAGATTAATTATACGTCCTAACCCTCCGTCCAAAACAATAGAGCAGGTATAAACCTGGTCAACCTGTCCTTGCGGGTGCGACCGATTACCCGCCTAATTCAGCAACCATCATATTATGCAATTCTTTATGCATGCTTAATTTCTATTTAAGCTAAACCCATATCTAATTGAGATAAAATATATCTACATTATATACATTTGTTCACTTGACTGTAGAGGGGTATTAAGTGTTTTAAGCACAAAGGTCGATTCTTTTTTGTTCAAATTTTGTAGAAAGGAGAAATAAAAATGGATAGTACGATTAGAGCCACAAATGTCGCTGTATCTCCCCGATCGTTGCGTCGAGATATTGGGCTTTCGGGGTTGTTATTTGCCTCATTAGGCGGCATCATCGGATCTGGTTGGTTGTTCGGGGCGTTGTATTCCGCCCAATCCGCCGGTCCGGCAGCCTTAGTTTCGTGGGTCATCGGGGGGCTGGCTGTTTTGCTGCTGGCTTTCATCTACGCGGAACTCAGCTCAACATTTCCGTTGGCGGGCGGGGTGGCGCGCTTCCCACACCTCACCCATGGCAGCCTGGTGGGTTATTCGATCGGTTGGGTGGTTTTTCTGGGGTATATTGCCGTAGCTCCCATTGAGGTCGAAGCTGCACTTCAATACGCCACCAACTACATCCCCTGGCTGACGACTTCTGTCAACGGGGTAGCCATCCTGACCGCCCCAGGATATGCGGTTGCCGCTCTTTTGCTGTTGGTATTCGTCATCCTCAACCTGGTTGGGGTCAAACTGATGGCCAATACGAACACCGGTATCGGCATCTGGAAATTGGTCATCCCAACCCTGACATTCATCATCATTCTCGCCTTTGCTTTTCACCCCAGCAACCTGACCGCTTTCGGGGGTTTCTTGCCGTATGGGGTGAAGGGGGTCTTGAGCGCCATCTCTTCCTCGGGGATCATCTTCTCCTACCTGGGCTTTCGCCAGGCAGTCGAGCTGGCAGGTGAAGGGAAAAACCCGCAGAAGAATATCCCGTTCGCGCTCATCGGCTCAGTGCTGATTGGCATCGTGATCTATGTCTTCCTGCAACTCGCACTGCTCGGTGCGGTTTCTCCCTCCAGCCTGGCGAGTGGTTGGGCTAAATTGAGCTATCCGGGTACCTTTGGGCCCTTCGCCGGTTTGGCTACCACGTTGGGAATCAGCTGGCTGGCGATTCTCCTTTACATTGACGCGGTCGTCTCTCCCGGTGGAACCGGATTGATCTATATCTCTTCTACGTCACGGTTAGTTTATGCTCTGGCGAAAAACCGCTACTTCCCGAAATGGCTCACATCGCTCAGTGAGCGAGGCGTTCCGATCTGGAGCATCATTGTATCCTTCGTCCTCGGGCTGATTGTCTTCCTCCCCTTCCCAGGCTGGCAAACCCTGGTCGGGTTCATCAGCTCGGCGGTGGTGCTTTCCTATGGTATCGGCCCAGTGGTCCTGATGTCCCTGCGCAGGCAGCAGCCGGATTTAGCCCGGCCGTTCAGGTTAGGCGCCGCCGGTTTCTGGGCGCCGATTGCTTTCATCATCTCGAATTTGATTGTTTACTGGACCGGGTGGAATACGGATTGGAAGCTTTTCGTAGCCATTCTGTTAGGGTACGTGGTGATGGCAGTGGTTTATGCCCTGACACCCAGCACTGAGCGACCGCGATTGAACCTGGGTAATGGAATCTGGATTATCGTCTACTTCATCGGCCTGGCGATCATCTCCTATCTGGGCAGCTTTGGCGGTGGCCTGGGTATTCTGCCCTTCGGCATCGACCTGCTGGTCGTGGCGGTTTACAGCCTGATCATTTATTTCTGGGCTGTGGGCCAACGGCTGAACGATGCAGAATCAAAAGAACAATTGCAGGAACTCGAAGCCTGAGCCTGGGTTTTGAGTGTACAGGAGGTGCGACCAAATATGCGCACCTCCTGTATTTATAGGCTGGCCGCGCCAGATAACCCCGCCTTGCCCGCCGCGAAAACTACCTTCGACTTGGATTTATCGGTTCACGGCGCCTCGATGGTGAACACCCATGGCCCGGGTTTAAAATAGCCCAACGCTTCCATAAATAGCTGGTAAACCTCCTGGTCGCTCATCCCTTCCGGCTTTTTCGTGAACACCGGCCCGCTCCCCCCTCCGCCGGTAGAACTCGAGCTGAGGTAGTCCATTTCGATGCCATCCGCCTTGAGCTTCTCCTGGGCGACCTGGATCTCTGCGTCGGGGATCACTTCCGGTCCAGATTGTTGCAAGGTGGGGATCGTCAAGGTCAGGCTCTGGGCCCCTTCGGTATGACCGAGTAAAAAATCTATCTGCACGCAGCGCTCACCTGCCCCTATTTCAGGCAGATCTGTGGGCTGTGGGCCTTTGCCGACGTAGCCACCCAGGTCGGCGTCTCCCAGCAGTGTATAACCGTGGATATTAGCCTCGTACGCCCCCGAGGTTAGAGTTGTCCCCTGCCCGATCATCCAATCTTTCGCCGAAGGTTTGGCATAGCAGAGGGTGAATTGGGCGTAGGAGGGAGTAAGCTCCGCTCGTTCCAGCCGTATGGAGATTCCATTTTCGGTCACTGCCTGCGCCGGCTCGAGCACCTGCAGGGGGTAGACCGTGGCACGCGCCTCGAAATGGAAAGTGCCTACCAGACCCTCCAGCAGCGCAGGGGGCACGACCCCCGAAGGGATGGGAGTGGCATCCGGCGGGGTGTCAAAGGCCATAATCGTGTTGTTTGCATCTGACCCGTGACTGCCGTCCAGCGTCACATCGATCGAGAAGGACTGCTCACCCGTGTTGAGCGGTTCCCGTACCAGCGCGCTCCAGGTGCCCTGCAGCGTGCCAGGCCGGACTCCCTCCCCGCTCACCCGCTGCAACGCGGTGGAGCCACCCCAACCGCCAAGCGGATTGCCCTGCCCGTCTTTGACCTCGATGCGCCCAGGCAGTGTGATGGCATCCGGGACATCAGGCAGGCCGGTAATGGTGAAGCCAAACGCCACGCGCTTCACATCCGCGAAGACCCAATCCAGGCTCATGGTCACCCCGCTGATGCTCTTCTCGCCCAACCTGGCGGGGGTAGTCGTGGGTGCGAGCGCTGCCTCCCCGGGAACGATGTTCGCCGAGGGGATATCCACGTAGAACTCCCAGGGACCCTCCATTTTCTCTTCGAGGGTTTGCAGCACCAGCAGATTGGGGTCTTTCGCCGGGTCCGTGTTGCCTTCTGGTTTGCGCACGAACTGCCAGCCGCCGGGGCCTTCGCTTTGCTCCGCTGGAGCGGA
The DNA here is from genome assembly GCA_023381565.1 of Chloroflexota bacterium. Classification (GTDB taxonomy): domain Bacteria; phylum Chloroflexota; class Anaerolineae; order Anaerolineales; family Anaerolineaceae; genus JAMCRR01. The sequence continues at coordinate 4,028 of JAMCRR010000058.1, read as the reverse complement.
TTTAATCTCAATGCCGTATTGTGCCAGCTCCTGGTTGGCCGCGGCGATGCGCTCGGGTGGGAGCACATCCTGCATGGTGAGCGGCACAACGAGCTCGTGCACGCGGAAGACCATCTGCTTTTCGCCGCCCGCGTCTCCGGCGGCAAAGCCCAGCTTCACGCAGTGATCGTCCTGAATCTCGCTCAGATACTGGTAGGGGCGGTAGCCTTCTTCTGGCCCATCGCCAAACTGGACGGTGGCCGACTGCATATACCAGAAAGGCGCCGTCTGGGTGGGAAAGTTGTAGCAAGCCACTACCTCGGTGAACGAGGGAGTGACTCTCACCGACCGCAGGCGCACCTCGACTCCGTTGCGGGTGACTGTCCGGGTTTGCTGCAGGGGGATCGCCTGCCCGCGGTAAACCGGCAGGTCCTTAAGATCGTAGTGGAAGCTGGCGACCGGGGATTGCGCTCTCAGCACGGGCACATCCACCGCCAGGTTCACCTTGCCGTGGACTGCATCGGATTGAACCACCTGGTAAGAGACATACAGGAGGTGGTTCTGGTCAGCACGCAGGCTCTGGCTCCAGCCCTGCATCGGAGCGGGGTTAATCCCCTCGAAGGTCACCCTGGGAAGGTCGAAATTCAGATCAGGCGGCAGCGCGCTGGTCGTCCAGCCCAATGCGAGGCGGCCTTCGTCCAGGTAAGCCCAGTCCAGGGTCAGGGTGACACCTTCCAGTGTCTGGCTGAGGTCAAGCGCGGCTGCCGGCTGGGGCGCGCCGGACGGGGTTCGCGTGGGGAGAACCGTCGGCCGGGCGGTCACGTCGATATTCGTGACCAGGCCGGCGTCCTGGACGGACTGCAGGCCCGAATCGCCCATCCAGCGGTAGACCGCATAGGCGACAGTGGAGAGCGCCAGGACGGTGGCGATGACGAGTATGATGATCGTAGCCAGTTTTAATCTCGGCTGCATGGGGTTTCTCCTTTGAAGGTCGATGCGCGCCAGGATGCGCGGCGTGAGATCGATAGTATCGGGGATGCATGCGGCGATGGCGTCATCCAGGATGTGGGCGTAGGATTTTGGCTTCATCGGGCCTCTCTTCCCTGGGGGCCGAGCAGGGAGCGCAGGCGCGTGCGGGCTGCGTGCAGCAGCCACTTCACCGTGCCGGGAGGCGCTTCCAGCGCCAGGGCCATTTCTTCTTCGCTCATGTCCAGGTAATAGCGCTGCACGATGGCAGCGCGCTGCCGTGGCGGCAACCTGGCGATTGTTTCCAGGATGATCCGCTGCAACTCGGTGATCTCGGCCTGACTCTCTACCGAAGCTGCATGGATGAGCAGGCTTTCCAGGTGTTGGGAATCCTCAATCCCATCCAGCGAGATCTCGCGGGCGTGCTTGCGAGCCAGGTTTAGCGCCCGGTTGACCACGCTGCGCATGAAATACGGTTCGAAGGGGCGGTTTTCGTCAAATTTCCGGATGTGCTTGAAAAGGTGGATAAAGGTCTCCTGCACCACGTCTTCGGCAGCGGGCTGGCTCTGCAATATGAAATACGCCGCTCGCACCGCTTTAAGTTGATAGCGGGCGATCAACGCTTCCAGGCCTGTGATCTCGCCGTTTTTGAGGCGGCGGATGGCTGCTTGATCCGGCATGCACTCTCCAGAGTTGAGGGGATGTCCTATATTGTATACACAAAAGTTGGGAAAAAGGTTGGCAATTGACCGATTTATTGGAAGAATGGGTGCAATTCTAGAAAAGTGATGGCTGAAGGATTGTGCGCGGGTGATTGCGGAGCTACGCGGAAAATACGGTGGAGTTCTTTTAAAGTCGTCCAAGGAGGATTCCAAAACGATATAAAATTAGGACATAATATTTCAATATCCGCGTTTTCCGCGTTGATCCGCGTCCAAATCTATTTCCAAGGAGATACATCATGGCACCTCTCACGCGTGCCCAATGCCTGACCGGCCTCGAAACCGGTTGGGGAACCTATGTCGAACGCTTCCGGCGGCTCAGCCCCCCTGAGCAGGCAGCCTGGCTCAAGCAGCAGGGCTATACCCGCCTAGCGGACCTGCTGGGCCACGTGATCGCCTGGTGGGAGCAGGCCATCCCCGACATCGAGTGCAAGATTGCCGATCCCGGCTTCCAATCTCCCGACGTGGACGTCGACACTTTCAACGCCCGAGCCGTGCAGCGCTTCAGCGCCTTCGACGAGGCCGCCGTCATCCGCCTCTTCGAAGCCCAGCGCCGGGCCATGCTGGACCTGGTGCTGCGCCTGCCTGAGCGAGCCTTTGGGGATAAAAACCTGCGTGACCGCCTGCACATCGAGATCATCGGCCACCTGGAAGAGCATGAAATTGCTTAACCACAAAGGGCACAGAGAAAAACAAAAGGAGTAAAGGCGTGAAAACCATAAAAATTCTCTGTGTACTCAGCGTACTCTGTGGTGCATTATTTGCCTGCCAGGCAACCCCGCCGGCGCCAACTGCCGCGCCTACCGCCTCACCCCTCCCTACCCTCACCCGCACGGCGCCTGCGACCTTATCTGCCCCAACCCAGCCTGCGCCGCTGCCTGCCACTGCCCAAGCCGCCTTCCCGGCCAGGGACGATCGCAGTATTTTCCGCTCCGGGCTGGTGCTGAGCGAGCAGGGTGCTCTCGATAAGCTCCCCGGCGCCAGCGTGTACCACATCGACCTGTCTATTGGCAGCGACCTGACCTCATTGAACGGATTGGAGGAGGTGCGCTATACCAATAACGAGACGGTCTCATTGAACGAGATCTACTTCCGTCTTTACCCGAACCTGTTCGGCGGCTCAATAGAGATCTCCCACCTGGAGGTCGACGGAACTACCGCACCCTCGAGCCTCGAACAAAAAAACAGCGCCCTGCGAATCCCCCTTTCTCCGCCACTAGCTCCCGGACAGGAGGCGATCATCAGCATGGATTTCAGCGTGCGCGTGCCTACTGAAGCCGGTGGGAATTACAATACCTTCTCCTATAACAATGATGTACTGGCTCTGGCGCAATTCTACCCATTGATTCCGGTGTACGACGCCTCTGGCTGGCACATCGAAATCCCTCCGAATTACGGAGACGTGACCTACACCGACGCCAGCTTCTTCGTCGTGCGCCTGACTGCGACCTCTGACCTGACCGTAGCTGCCTCCGGCATGCAAGTCGCCCAGGAGAACTCAGGCGCAAAGCAAACGCTTACGCTGGTCGCCGGCCCGGTGCGAGATTTTTATATTGCAGCGTCCACGAGCTACACCGAGGTCAGCGAACAGGTCGGAGATACCAGCATTCACAGCTTTGCCTTCGCTCAGGATCAGGAATCTGCTCAGGCGGCGCTAGCATACGCCAAAAACGCCTTCGCCAGCTACAACCGCCGCTTCGGCGTTTACCCCTACACCGAGTTCGACATCGCCGCCACCGCCACGCAAGCGTTGGGGGTCGAATATCCGGGGGTCGTGGCGATCGCCTCCCGGTTGTACGATCCCAATGGAGAAATCGGCGGTTCGCCTATGCGCGTTTATCTCGAGTCCACCATCGCTCACGAGATCGCCCACCAGTGGTTCTACGGCGTGGTCGGCGACGATCAGGTCAACCAGCCCTGGCTCGACGAAGCCATGGCGCAATACGACACATACCTGTACTACCTGGATACCTATGGAGCGTCAGCCGCGCAAAGCTACCAACAATCGTGGTACCAGCGTTGGGACGGGGTCCAGCGGGAGAACATCGCCATCGGTATGCCGGTGAAGGATTACTCGGAGGTTGCCTACGGGGCCATCGTCTACGGGCGCGGGCCTATTTTCCTGGCGACACTCGATCAAAAGATGGGAAAGGAAAAATTCGACGCCTTCTTGAAAGATTATTACCAGACCTACCAATGGGGGATCGCCACCACTTCGGGTTTCGAATCCCTGGCGGCGAAAGATTGCGGCTGCAATCTGAGCGCATTATTCAAGGAATGGATCCAATAAATTGAGTTCCTGGTCCTGATGCCTTTCAGGGCGAGCCGGTATTTGATCCTCTCCTCTCCCTTGTTTACGGT
>JAMCRR010000108.1 GCA_023381565.1 Chloroflexota bacterium | reverse complement strand
GCAGCCTCTGGACCGGTCACGGTAAAGGTCCTCACCATGCAGCAGGCAGGACCTACCCCGGAAGAGATGAACGCCATCGTCGCCGAGTTTAACCAATCAAATGCCAACGTCAAAGTGAACATCGAGTACGTTGCCTACGACGCCCTCCACGATAAGATTGCCACGGCTATGGCGGCCAACCCTCCGGCTTACGACGTCTTCCTGATGGACGACATCTGGTTCGCCGAGCTGGCCAAGAACGGCTGGCTGCTGGATGTGACCGACCGCATCACCTCGGATATGAAGAGCAAGGTCTTTGAGGCAGCCTGGCCGATCACCACCGTGGGCGACAAGACCTATGGTATGCCCTGGCTGCTCGACCAGAAGTATTTCTTCTACAACAAAGACCTCCTCAAGCAGGCCGGGTTTGATAACCCACCCGCCACCTGGGAAGAACTGGTCAATCAGGCTACCGTAATCAAGCAGAAAGGCATTGCCGAGTATCCCATCGCCTGGTCCTGGGGTCAGGCCGAAGCCGCCGTTTGCGATTGGGTGACACTGCTGTATGGGAACGGCGGGACGTTCATGGATGCCCAGGGCAAACCCGCCTTTAATAACGATAAGGGTGTCCAGACCTTGGAGTGGATGGTCAAGACCCTGGACGACAAACTGAGCAACCCATCTTCTATCTCTTACCTCGAGGAAGATGTGCGCAATGTCTTCTCCCAGGGCAAGGCCGTCTTCGCCACGAACTGGAACTACATGTACGATTTAGCCAACAACAACGCTCAAGAATCCAAGATCGTCGGCCAGGTTGGGGTATCGCTCATGCCCGCCTTCCAGAACGGCGGGGTGAAGAGCGCCACGATCAACGGCTCGATGGGCTTCTCGGTGGCGGCCAAATCCCCCGTCAAGGATGCCGCCTGGGAATACGTCAAGTACCTGACCAGCGAAGCGGTCCAGATGAAGTACTCGGCGCACATGCTGCCCATCTGGCAATCCAGCTTCCAGGGCGACACGCTCAAGACCCTTGAATCGCTCAACGCCTCCAATCCGGTAATGGTTCCGGCCTTCAATGCCCAGTTCCCCTATGCAGTCGTGCGGCCCAAGGTGCCCTACTACGTAGAAGGCTCCAAGGCACTGCAACTCGCCATGCAGGAAGCCCTGACGCACCAGAAGACCCCCAAAGAGGCGCTGGATGCGGCGGCAGCCACCTGGGTCACCCTGGCCTCGCAATAACCCATTCTCGCCTTGGATGGGATTGACGGTCCTTCATAAGCATCCCCCGGGGCGGTAATTGCCGCCCCGGGAGTACTCTAAATCACCTAATGACTGAGTTGTCATGGCGTTAACTGATTCCATCCCCCGCCCGGGAACCACCCGGCGCATGACCCTGCACCAGCAGGACGTGCTGACCGGGTTCTTGCTGCTCCTACCCAGCCTGGTCATCATCCTGGGGGTTTCGCTTCTCCCCATCCTGGTCACCCTGGTGGTCAGCGTTACCTCCACCCAAATCGCAAATCCGATACCAAACGGCTTCATCGGCCTGAACAACTACCTGGACTTCATCAAGAGCGACGTTTTCTGGGCAGCCATCCAGCGCACAGCCTATTTTACGTTTGTTTCCGTCGGCCTCGAGCTGCTCCTGGGGATGGCCGTCGCCACCCTGATCCACGCCCGGCCGCCGGGCTGGAAATTCTTGCGCGTCAGCCTGATCATTCCCTGGGCCGTCCCCACCATCGTCAACGGCGCCATGTGGCGCTGGATCTACAACGCGGATTACGGCTCGCTGAACGCCCTGCTGCAGCAGCTCGGCGTCATTAAGAACTACATCCCCTGGCTGATCGACCCGCTGCGCGCGATGAATATGGTGATCATCGCCGATATCTGGCACAGCGTGCCCTTCATCGCCCTCATCCTGCAAGCCGCCATGGCAACCATTCCGATCGAGCTGGAGGAGGCCGCCGCAGTCGACGGCGCCACAGCCTGGCAGCGCTTCCTGTCGATCCGCCTGCCGCTGCTGCGCTCCGCCATCCTGGTGGCGCTGGTAATTCGCTCGGTGGAAGCTTTCCGCGTCTTCGACATCATCTACGTGATCACCCAGGGCGGTCCTGCTTTTGGAACAGTCACTATCTCTTACCTGACCTACCTGGAGACTTTCTCCTACGGGCACCTGGGCCGCGGCGCCTCGATCTCCTTCCTGATCTCCATCTTCACCATGATCATGGCGATGATCTACATCCGCATCCTGTACCGCGGCGGGGAGGTGCAGCGATGAAGCGCCGGCGCAGGCTCTCCCTCGCCCTGATGGTCTTTTTCTCGGTCATTGCCCTGGTGCTCATTTACGCCCCGGTGGCCTGGCTGATCATCTCCAGTATCTCCACGCGTGCCGACCTGCTCACCATCCCTCTCCACTGGATCCCGGTCCATCCCACCCTGCAGAACTACCTGGATATTCTCATTCCCGGCACGGCTGCCTCTGACGTGGCCGCCACTTTCAAGGTCACATTGGGCAACTCCCTCCTGGTGGCCTCCTCTACCACGCTGATCAGCCTGGTGGCCGGGTCGTTAGCCGCTTACGCGCTGGCCCGCCTGGCGATCCCTTTCCGCCAGACTTTGTTCATCGGGCTGATGAGCACGCGCATGATCCCCGAGATCTCGCTGGTCATCCCCCTCTATATCCTGGCGGCGAAAGCCGGTCTGATGGACTCACCCATCATCCTGATCCTGACTTACCTGAGCTTTGCCCTGCCCTTTGCGGTGTGGATGCTGGCTGCGTTCTTCGAGACCGTGCCTTTCGAGCTAGAGGATGCCGCCCGCATCGATGGAGCCTCGCGCCTGGGACTGCTCTTTCGCGTGGTCCTTCCCGTGGCTGCTCCGGGCCTCGTCTCGACGGCCATCTTCACCTTCCTGCTGGCCTGGGACGAGTTCTTCTTCGCCCTGATCTTCACCAGCACCCTGGCCTCCAAAACCGTCCCCGTGGCCATCGCTGAGTTCACCGGGCGGTATGCCGTAGACATCACAGCCATGATGACCGGGGGTGTGCTGGCCGCACTCCCGCCGGTGATCCTTTCGCTGATTTTCCAGCGCTATATCGTCACCGGCCTGACCTCAGGGGCTGTAAAGGGATGAGCGCAGTACCTGCAAAGATCGTCGCCGGTGTCGACATCGGTGGAACCAACGTGCGCGTGGGCGTCCTGGACCTCGAAGGGAAGATGCTCGGCTGGAGCGAAGCCCCCATCCAGGCTGAGCGCGGCCCTGAGGAAGGTCTTGGGCGGATTGCCCAATTGATCGAGAGGACTCTCAACCAGGCAGGCCAGGCAGAGCTGGCGGGGATCGGGATTGGCGCTTCCGGTACGGTTGACCGGCAGCTGGGCGCCATTCAAAACCCTTACACGCTGCCCACCTGGGAGAACGTGGATATCGTCTCTCAGCTCAGGGGCCGTTTTGGCGTCCCCGCTACCATTGAGAACGACGCCGATGCGGCTTCCCTGGGCGAATACTGGCGCGGGGCCGGCCAGGGCGTGGACCGCCTGTATGTGGTCACGGTAGGGACCGGGATCGGGACCGCCTTCGTCTGCGATGGCCAGCTCTACCGCGGCGCCGGTGGCGTCCACCCGGAAGGGGGACACGCGCCCATTGACCCCAACGGCCCGGAGTGCTACTGCGGCGCGCGCGGCTGCTGGGAGAGCCTGGCTTCGGGCGCGGCCATCGCCCAGGACGCCCGACGGCGCCTGGCGCGGCTCGCCTCAGGCGATCCCACACCCCTGCTCGCGCTGGCCGGGGGCAACCCCGAGGCTGTGGATGCCGAGAAGGTAGCTTTGGCCGCAACCAGCGGCGACCCCCTGGCGGGGGATGTCATCGAGAGGGCTGCCCGATATTTGGGTTTGGGATTGGTCAACGTGATCAGCTTTTTCTTCCCCCAGCGCATCCTTCTGGGTGGGGGGATCATGCGCAGCTACAGCCTGTTTGCGCCATTTGTGCAGGAAGTCATCCGACAGCACAGCGTGATGTCCCCGGTCGATCGGGTGGAGGTTGCCCCGGTGCAGCTCGGCGTGCACGCCGGCGTGATCGGCGCCGCCTACGCCGCGCTGAAAATAATCTGAATATTATTTACTGCAGAGACACCGAGAACGCAGAGAAAAATATAATAAAATCCGTAGATCGATAATATTTCTAACGTGATCACTTCCATCTGAAAAGGGTCAGCCAACAAGAAATCATCCAACAATAAATTCTCTGCGCTCTTTGCGTCTTTGCGGTGAAAATTCCTTTTGGAGTAGATTATTTATGGAAAAAAACCCCTTTATCGACGATATCCTCAGCCAGCCTGAGGCATTGCGTCAATGTGTATCCGGTTACGACCCAACACTCCTGCAAGATATTGCCAAAGACCTGAAAGCCGGCCGCTTCGACCGCATCCTCCTGACCGGCATGGGCTCCTCGACCTTCGGCTCCTACCCGGCCTGGCTGCATCTGGCGCAGGCTGGCCTGCCCACCTGGTGGGTGGAAACCGGCGAGTTGCTGCATTACACTCCCCAGTTGATCACCCCGCGTACCCTGCTGTGGGTCATCTCGCAGTCAGGGCAGACGGCCGAAGCAGTTTCACTGGTCGATTCTTTGAAATCCTCGCCGCCGGCGTTAATCCTGGCGGCCACGAACGAGCCGGGCAGCCCGCTGGCAGCCGCCTCCGGCTGCGTGCTTCCCTTCAACGCCGGGCGCGATTTCAGCGTCGGCACGCGCACCTATACCAACACGCTGGCTGTCACCCAGCTCGCCGCGCTGCAAATGACCGGCAGCCCCTTAGATCCGGCTCAGAACGACCTGCTGGCGGCGGCAAGCGCGATGCAGGCTTATTTTGACGGATGGCAGGAACAGGTGGATCGCCTTGCGCACGCGGTGGGCGTCCCGCAGCGGTTAATTATTCTGGGGAGGGGAGATTCGTGGGCCACAGCGCAGACTGCCGCGCTGGTTTTGAAGGAAGGCGCCAAGTTCCATGCTGAAAGCCTGACGGCCGGACAGTTCCGCCACGGACCGATCGAGCTGACCGATCCACGCCTGACGGTCATCGCCATCGAAGGGGATGCCGAAAACCGATCGCTCAACCTGGGAATCAGTCGGGATGTACTGAGATTTGGCGGGCGGGCATTTTATGTCAGCCCGCAGCCTCAAGAGGGGTTGCCCGCAATGCTGCAGCCTCGCGGATCGGGAATCGGACGAGTGGTCTGCGAGATCGCCCCCTTCCAGATCCTCGCCCTGGCAATATGCCAGCAGACCGGCGTTGCGCCGGGTATCTTCCTGCACGCCGGCAAAGTCGTGCTTTCAGAGTAGCTTACTTATACAGCATCCCGATCAGCCCGGGGAGCCAGGCGGGGCTGGTAACGAGAGCGCATAATGCCGACCAAAAAATAAAGCCGGCGGCAAAGATTAGGAACTGGCTGAGCACGATAAAGAGAGCCCGATAGGGATTGTTTGGAGACTGATCCAGGTTCACGGCGTTATCCTCCCCTCCAACCTGCGACGTTGGTCACCGCTGCAATCAGGTCAGCTGCAGTCAATAAAGCGGTGTAATGAATAAAGTTGCATGTTTCGTGCCGCTTAGATTAGAGTTTTTTGGCTTCCCTCCTTCTGAGACATCTGGGTGATCTTCACCCCTGGTGGGTCTCGCGTCTGAATTATCCAGTAGTAGGGACGGGAGTATCCGCTGGTGGGGGCGAGGTGGGAACCGGGGTATCGGCAGGTGGTGGAGGCGATGTCGGGACCGGGGTATTGGCGGCAGTCGTTGGGACGGAAGGCGGAGTAACCGCGGGAGGAGGCTCTGGCGTTGATGTAGCGAAAGGAACAGGCGCGTTTCCGGCTGTGGCCGTAGAGAAGGGAATGGGCGTGTTGGCAGCCGTCGGGATAGAAGGCTGCGTGGCTGTGGCTGCGGGCGCTCCTCCGCTGCCCCTGCGCTGTGAAGTGGGTGTCGGGGTGCGCGTGGGCCTGCGGTAATAATAGGTCGCTGTGGGCGTGATGGTAGGCTCGGGGGTCAGGGTAGGGGTATCCGTAGCCAGCGGCGTGGCGGTATAACGTTGGGTAGGGGTTTCCGTGGGCGGAGACAGTGTGGGCGTCCAGGTTGGGGGGAAAGGGTTATAACCGGTATTGGGGACTGCTACGGTGGGGGTCTTGAATTCGAAGGCCGTCTGGTTGTCCTGGCTGGTATAACGCAAATAGAGAAACACTCCCGCCGTGTAGAGGAAGAGAACGATGACCACCCCGATTAACGCTTTTTCCATCCTGCTCATCTGCAATCCTGTCGCGGGCGCAATAAATAAAAGACCCGAAAACGATAAGGCGGAACTCTACGCGCAAAAACTTAATTTGAACCGATAAGGGAAATACCACAATATAACTGTATTATAAATCATTTCAAAGCGGTTGGGTGTGAAAACGCGCGAGGGTATTATAAAATGGGATTGGGTTGGGTTATGTAGATGGTTTTTATGTTCGAACTAGCATCAGGGAAAGAATATATCAGCCTGCACCCCCCTGCGGGGTCAAAGGGCTGGAAATAGAAAAGTCGTAGTTATCCACGACTTCTTGGTGCCCCCACGGGGGTACCGCACGTTAACGTGTTTTATATGTGAAGGGGTGCCGTCACAAATTCGTCAACGGCAGGGTGGCTACTCTCTGGCCAAGCGGCAGGAGCATTTTCCCAGGATAGATCACATAACCCGGCCGGGCTTTTTCCTTGAAGACGTGTTGAAAACCGATGAGTTCCTTAGCCATCTCAGGGCGCGCCGTCTCGGATAGTTTGATCTCCAATGGGATCAGCTCGTGTTGTAGGTCAATCACCAGATCCACTTCAGCGCCAGAAGCCGTCCGCCAGAAATACAGAGCTGGGACTTCGCCGCGATGCAGGTAAATTTTGTACAGGTCAGACACGATCAGATTTTCAAAAATCGCGCCGCCCATTGGGCCGGCAGCAGCGTGTTCGATATCTCGCAGGCCCACCAGGTAACACAACAACCCCGTATCCACAAAATAGACTTTTGGGGATTTGATCAAGCGTTTGCCAATGTTGGCGAAATAGGGGCGCAGGATGAATATTTGAAAGCTAGCCTCCAGGATTGAGATCCAAGCCTTGGCCGTATTCACCGACACACCCACATCCCGTGCCAGTTCACTCAAGTTCAGAAGCTGTGCGCTTCTGGCAGCCAGCGCCCGTAAAAAAGTTTGATAAAGGGTCAGGTCACCGATATTGCGCAGGTTGCGGACATCACGTTCCAGGTAGGTTTGGATATAACTGCCTTGCCATAGGCGGGCATCTCGTTCTGGCGACAGGGCAATCTCAGGGTAGAAACCGCGCAACGCCTGCGCCCATAACTCTGCCGTAGGCTGAGAGGGCAAGCTGGCGGTGGCTGGTTGTTCCCACGGCAATCGTCGTTCCGGCATACCGGCAATTTCCCAGCGTGAGAGCGGTAGCAATTTAAGGATTGCCGCACGCCCCGCCAGACTCTCCGTTACCTGCTGCATCAGAAGTAAATTCTGAGAACCGGTCAGGATGAATTGCCCGAGCCGATTGCGATTTGCGTCTATCTGCTCCTTAATGTACGGCAGCAAGTTCGGGGCATATTGGATCTCATCAAAAACGACTGGCGGAGTATACAGGCTCAGAAACCCACGCGGATCGTTCATAGCTGCGAGACGCACATCCGGGGGCTCAAGCGAAACAATCTGGTAATGATCGCCAAAAACATGCTGGAGCATAGTGGTTTTCCCCGATTGGCGTGGGCCAATCAGCACGACGGCAGGGAACTGTTGAGCAGCCTGTTGCACCACTGGCTCCAGGCTGCGAGGAATATAAATCTGGCTCATCGCTCTCTCCATTATGTATATTTGCAATTATACTGCAAATATACAAAGAGGAAGATGATAAATTAAAAGCACCGCTATTCACGGTGCTTTTCCTGTGCCCCCACTCAGATTCGAACTGAGGTTTTAGCCTTGAAAGGGCTGCGTCCTGGTCCCCTAGACGATGGGGGCAATTACATCACCTGCGGGAACGGGGTAGATTTTACCATCCCCCCTGGCAGAGGTCAAGCGTTCAGTTGGATTGGCCGCACGCACTCCGGTCCGTCGTACGCCGGGCTGCTCACGCGCGGTGAGACGGGGTGCAAGGCCATCTGCTCCGCCGGGTAGGGCTGCAACAGCCCCTGCAGTTCATCGCCTTTGGCTTGCGGGTCCATCCAGGCCCATAGGTGGGCGGCGTCGAGCATCACCGGCATGCGCTCGTGGATGGGCGCCATCAGCTCGTTGGCGGCGCAGGTAATAATCGTGCAGCTCTGCAGCGGCTCCCCCTCTGCAGGGCGCCAGGTATCCCACAACCCGGCAAAAGCGAAGGGCTTACCGGAAGCCAGTTGGAAATAGTAGGGCTGCGAGCGACCGGCGCTCTTATCGGCAGGACGGCGCCACTCGTAAAAGCCGTCTGCCAGGATCAGGCAGCGCCGCCGGGCAAATGCCGTGCGGAAAGACGGTTTCTCGCGCAGCGTCTCGGAGCGGGCGTTGATCATGCGCGCCCCGATGGAGGGGTCTTTAGCCCAACTCGGGATCAGCCCCCAGCGGAACAGTTCCACCTTCCTGGATAGAGGGTCGGCAACCACCGCCACCGGCTGCGTTGGGGCTACGTTGTAGCGGGATTGCACCTCAGCGGTCACCTCGCCCAGGCCAAGCTCCTCTTGCAGAGCGGCCGGCTCGAGGATCAAGGTAAATCTTCCACACATAGGCGCACCTCACTATACAAACCATCACCACCCTGAATAACACAAATGTTCTAATATTATACCACAAAGTTCGTAGGGAACACTGAGTTGATTAACTATATTTTTGGGCGTATCAGTCCCTGATCGCAAACAGGGCAAGCCCTCACTCGACGATGTCATTGCGAACCGCCATGAGGACTACTTGCATGGCGGTTCGCACTGACACTCCAATGAAAAAAATTGAAAGACGCAGAGTTGCGTATCCGGTCTTTCCCTACGCTCCCTGCGTCTTTGCGGTGAAAAAATCCTAAACCTTCAGCTTTGCCCCCGGCGGGAGCGGAGAGCGGTAAGGATGGTCTTTTGTCTTCTCCTCAAACTCCGCCCGCGCCTTGCGCAGCTGCTCGGGATCGCTGTACAGATCCATGGCTGCCAGCGCCATGATCTTGGCCGCATGCAGCATGCCCTTGTGCCCGATCGACATGCCGCCCGTAGCCACGATGCCCCACGAGTGCCCTGGCGCACCGGTGGAGTGGCAGGCCGTATTCAGCTCGCACAGCGGGGTGATCCAGCTCACGTCGCCGATGTCGGACGAGCCGGTGCTGATCTCGCCTTCATTTCGCCCCGGGTAGTTCTCCCCCAAGAGCGGCTCGCCTTCCATTTCGGGAGGCAGACGCAGCCCCAGGAACAGATTGTGGCGCACGTCTGGTGGGAAAGCCTCGTTGACCGTGCGGGCATATTCCTTTTCCTCCGGCGTGAAATCGATCGGCCCGATCTCTTGCATCGCCCGGTACTGCAGATCTGCCAGGGCATGGTTGTTGAGCGTGTTCGAGCAGCCGGTGATGAACTCCTCTTCCCAGCGCGTATCTGTCATCAGCGCCGCACCCTGAGCGATCTTGCGCACGCGCTCGGTGATCTCGTCTACCCCCGCACGCTCTGGGGCGCGCACGAAATACCACACCTCGGCCTCCGCCGGCACGATGTTGGGCAGGTCGCCGCCGTTGGTAATGACGTAGTGGATGCGGGTCGTATCCGGCACATGCTCGCGCAGGTAGTTCACGCCCACGTTCATCAGCTCGACGGCATCCAGCGCCGAGCGCCCCAGGTGCGGCGAAGCCCCGGCGTGGGCAGCTTTGCCGAAGAAGCGGAACTTGAGGTTGTTCAGAGCTACCGCCGTGCCGATGTTCGGAGAATTGATCGATGAGGGGTGGAAGTTGAGTGCCGCGTCCAGGTCGTCGAAGGCCCCGTCGCGCGCCATGTAGACCTTGCCCGCCAGGATCTCCTCCGCCGGGCAGCCATAGTAGCGCACCGTCCCCGGCTTGCCCTGCTCCTCGAGCCAGCGCCTGACGGCTACTGCCGCAGCCAGCCCACCGGTGCCCAATAGGTTGTGCCCGCAGCCCTGCCCCAGCCCACCCGGAACGACCGGCTCCTGGGTGGCCTGGTTTTTCTGCGACAAATTCTTGAGGGCATCATATTCGCCGATAAAACCGATGATGGGCTTACCCTGACCCCAGGTAGCGATGAAAGCGGTAGGCATGCCGCCACTGCCCCAGCGGATGGTGAAACCTTCGTTTTCTAAGTAACCGGCTTGCAATTTAGAGGCTTTATACTCCTGCAAGGCGATCTCGGGGTTCTCCCAGATCTCGTCGGCCATGCGGATGAACGGCGCCTGGTTCTCCTCCAACCAGTGGATGACATCCTGCTTCGTCTGCATAAATTTTCTCCTGTATGAAAATGATCAGCCACAAATGAACATCGATCAATCAGATATTGATGTTTTATCATCTGTGATATGAGTGTCATCTGTGGATTTATATTCTCTGCTTTTATCTGCGTCGGCTTGTGGCTAATTCTTTGGATACCACGGCGGCTGAACGTTTTCCGGTAGCGGTGTGCGGTAAGGCTGTCCCTCTGTGGCTTTGGCGAACTCTGCGCGCGCCTTCTGCAGCAGCGCGGCGTCCGAATACAGGTCCATTGCCGAGAGCGCCATGACCTTAGCGGCGTGCAGCATGCCCTTATGCCCGATGGACATGGCGCCCGTGGCAACGATGCCCCAGGAATGCCCCGGCGCGCCGCTGGCGAAGCAGGCCGTGTTGAGCATGCTCACCGGGGTGATCCAGCTCAGGTCGCCCACGTCTGTGGAGCCGGTCTCGATGCGCTTCTCATCATTGGCAGGATAATTATCGCCAAACAGAGACTGCCCGCGCAGCTCCTCGGGCAGCTCGAAGCTCTTGAACAGGTCTGCGACCACCTCAGCCGGGTACTGGTCGTTGATTTTCTGGGCGTAAGCCCTTTCTGCATCGGTGAAAACGATCGGCCCGACGAACTGCATGTTGGCATATTGCAGGTCGGCCAGGGTGTGGTTGCTCAGCACGCTGGAACAAGCGGATTGGAAGATCGCTTCGTAGGTCGTCTCGGTCATCAGGGCCGCGCCTTCGGCGATCCGGCGCACCCGGTTGGTCACGTCATCCAGTTCAGACCGCGCGTGCGCACGGATGAAGTACCATACTTCGGCCTCTGAGGGGACGATGTTGGGCAGGTCGCCACCGTGGGTGGTGACGTAGTGCATACGCACCTTTGGGGAGACGTGCTCGCGCAAGTAGTTCACCCCCAGGTTCATCAGCTCAACCGCATCCAGCGCGGAACGCCCCAGGTGCGGCGAGCCGCCCGCATGAGCTGCTTTGCCGTGAAAACGGAATTTGATGTCGTTCACCCCCACCGCACTGCCCTTGGAGGGCATGTTGGTGTACCCGGGGTGGTAATTGAAAGCCGCGTCCAGGTCGTCGAAAGCGCCTGCCCGCGCCATAAAGGTTTTGCCATAGGTATTCTCTTCGGAGGGGCAGCCGTAGTAGCGCACGGTGCCGGGCGTGCCGCTGTCCTCCAACCAACGCTTGACAGCCGTTGTAGAAGCCATGCAGCCTGTGCCCAGCAGGTTATGCCCGCAGCCATGCCCCAGGCCTCCGGGAACGGCCGCCTCCTTCTCCGCCTGGTTCTTCTGCGAAAGGTTGGACAGTGCATCGTACTCGCCCGCGAAACCGATGACAGGCTTCCCCTGGCCCCATTCGGCAACGAAAGCGGTCTGCAAACCACCAGCCCCCCAAGTGATGCGGAAGCCCTGCGCCGCCAGATAATCGGCCTGGAGCTGCGAGGCCAGGAATTCGCGGTGCCCCGCCTCGGGGTGCTCCCAGATCTCGTCCGAAATACGGGTGAAATCCAACCGGTTCGCCTCGATCCAGGCGATCACATCCTGTTTCGTCTGCATTAATATTCTCCTCGATAAGAATGATTATCCACAGATATCAACAATCACACAGGAAAAAATATACAGCTTCCCATCGCTATTTTATCGAGAACCATCGGCAACCACCCCACAAGGGGGTGCAGAAACCGCGAGGATCGCAGCCACATGACAATCCAGTTGGTCAGTGCATCTGTGGATTTTTGTTTATCAGCGTTCACCTGTGGCCGATATCTTATACCAAATAAAACTCGGTTTGAACCTTATCCATGGGCTGGCAGCCGGTGGATGTGAACATTACATCCTGCTCCAGGCTCATGCGCACGCTCTGCCCGCCCCATTCAGGCACAGGCGCTTCAACCGACAGCTCCATGGTAAAGCAGGTATTCTCATCTAGCTTCACTTCGCCGCGGCCAGGGTTCGATACCTGCTCCCAGGGCAGCCCGATCAATGGACCCGGCTCGTGCAGGTACAGCCCCAGCGAGTGCGAATAGACGCGCGGGTTGGGGATGCCTTCCCTATGCGCCTGATCCAGCATGTCTTTGAGCATCTCATCCCCGCTCAACCCGCGACGGAACGCGCCCTGGTAGACCTTTTGAAGCCGGTTTCCCTCCGCCATCAGGCGCTTCACCCCTGCAGGGGCTTCCGTCTCGCCGGGGCGCAGGATGTACGCCCATTCCTGCAGGTCGGAGCACAGCCGCAGGTAGCGGTTGCCCACGTCGCAGTGGATCAAATCTCCCGGCCGAATCACCAGGTCGTCCGTCAGGTGCTGCGACTGGTCCGCCTCGCTGCGCACCAGGTCAAAGAAGGGGGTGAATGAAAGCTCCAGCCCCAGGTCCAGTGTGCGTTGCCAGAATAAGTACTCCAGGTCTCTGGTAGTGGTCACGCCGGGTGTGATGGAAGCCGGGCTGTAGCACGAAGCGATAATCTGGTGAGTGATGGCCACGATGTGCGGGTAAACCTCCAGCTCTTTCGGAGAAAGGGTCATCAGCCAGTGGGTGGCAGCCGCCTCGGCCGAAACCAGGCGCCCG
>JAMCRR010000078.1 GCA_023381565.1 Chloroflexota bacterium | reverse complement strand
GCCTGGGCAGCCGGCAAAGTTTGGAGAAATTTGCGTGTAGGCTTTTGTTGGCTGAGCTGAATGCGGCGTTACCATCCATCCCTGGTTGGTGATGTTTGTTGCCAGCACGATGCGCGGAGCGGGGCGGAGGCCATCTGTACTCAGCGCGGCAGAAGCCAGAGCCATTTGCAGGGGGCTGACGGTCAGGTTATTCATGCCAAGAGCAGCCTTGTCGACGTGCTCGATCGGGGAGGCCGGTGAGGGATTTGCCGACGGCAGGGGGATTGCGGGTTGGGAATAAAAGCCCAGTTTTGTAAACAAACTCATGAGCTGAACTGCGCCCAATCGTTCTCCCAAAGCCACCAATGAGCCTGGGCAGCCGGCAGAGATCGAATCGAACCATCCCAGATTAGCCGAGAGTGGGCGTACGCACTCAATCCGCTGCCCTTCGATCGTGTAGGTCTGATTCTCAGGAAGAGCGGATACGGATCCGCCATCTTCCACCTGAGCGAGAAGGAAAGGTCCCAGGACGGTACCAGGCGGATACTTTCCCTGAGTGGCGCGGTTCAAAAGCGGCGCAGAAGGATCGCTGATCAGTTGGTTCCAGTCTTGATCCAAGCGGTTGGGATCGAAGTAAGGGTGTGAGGCCATGGCCAAGATTTCGCCGGTCTGGGCGTTAAGCAAGACCAGAGCGCCGGTATGGGACCCCAGGAGTGCGTCGGCGTGTTTCTGGAGGTTCAGGTCCAGGCTCAGGCGGATATCCAGGCCGGGAGGCGGCTGGCTGTACACCAGAGCATTCCACCAGATGAGCGATGATGGGTTATCTTGGAGGCCGCGCAAGACGGGGTCGAGGCTGGCTTCGAGTCCGGCCTGGCCGTAGGCGAGTTGCGTATAGCCAAGGACGGGCGAAAGGGGCGGATAAACGCTGATACGCTGGTATTGGCCCGGAGAACCGGAGGAGTAATCGAGCGGGGAACCACTCCGATCGAGTAAGGAGCCGCGCTTCACATCGACATCGGACAGGGCGCGCCGGGGGTTGTCGCTGCGCTGCACGAGCGCCGGGGCGTGGTACTCGCTCCACCAGCCGGTCATCACAGCCGCCAGAGCTAACCCGGC
Organism: Chloroflexota bacterium; assembly: GCA_023381565.1. GTDB lineage: Bacteria > Chloroflexota > Anaerolineae > Anaerolineales > Anaerolineaceae > JAMCRR01. The sequence goes on along the minus strand of JAMCRR010000078.1, from coordinate 48,900 downwards.
TAATAAGGTCCCACTTACATACAGGTATGGCTTCGGGGATGGGAGCCAGGCTGGTTCGCGCTCGGGTTGGCTGCTTATGGTGACGAGCAGCAGGAGGGCTAAGAACGAGGTGACCAGGGACGAACCCCCATAGGAGACAAACGGAAGGGTCACACCGGTGAGGGGGAACAGACGCAGATTTCCGCCGATGATGAGCAAGCTTTGCGCTCCCAGGTACGAGGCGCACCCCGCGGCAAGGTAACGCTGGAAGGAATCCGGGGCGTGGAGCGCCGTGCGCAAGCCGCGCAGGACGAGCAAACCGACCAGCAAGATCAGCCCGGTGGCGCCCAGCAGACCGGTCTCTTCGGCAATTGCCGCAAAAATAAAATCCGAATGCGCGATGGGCACCAGGCCTGGGTTGCCTAAACCAGGGCCGCGCCCGAAGAATCCGCCTGAGGCAATGGCGATCAGAGATTGGACAATTTGATAAGACCTGCCGCTGGGATCCAACCAGGGATTAAGCCAGGCTTCTATGCGCAGGCGCACAACATCGAAGCCCAGGTAACCGATGGCGCCTGCCACAGCGATCAATCCCACACTGGCGGCAATGACACGCCTGCGCCCCGAGGCGATATAGAGAATGATCGCTGAGATAGCGATGAACAGGATGGCGGTACCCAGGTCCCTTTGCGCGACCAGCAGCAGTAGCGACACCCCGATCAAACCCAGGGTGGGGAGAAGGAGCTGTGGTAGGCTGGGGCTTAAAAGCCAGTAGTCGGCCAGGTAAGCAGCCAGGTATACGATCAGGAGCAATTTCAGGGGTTCAGAGGGCTGCAGGTAAATCCCACAGCAGCCCAGCCACAGGTGCGGTCCCACGCCATCCGGATAGGTGCCAAAAAACAGAGTCAGGCTGGTTAGCAGCAGCCCGCCAGTGAGAAAAATATATTTGTACCGGCGCAGCAGCCCCAAATGATCGGCAAACCGCAAACCGAGGCTGAAAAGCCCGAGGCTAACTGCCAGCCAGAGTGTCTGGCGCAGGCCGGAAGAGGGAGAGATGCGCCAGATTTCGAGCAGCCCCCATCCGGTCAGCAGGGCGGCGATGGGTAGCAAATACGGATCGCGCTCAGGGAGGCGCGACTTCAACCAGCGGTGAGCAATGACGAAGCCGGCCAGCCAGACGAGATAGCCGATCCATTGTTCCCAACGGTAAGCCACAGCCCAAGAGCGTGCCCGGACGGCGGGAGACAAGGTGATTACGAGGCTGTATACGAATAGAAATCCGGCCGCGGCCTTGATCAGGCGGCTCTGAATGATGTCAGTTGAAGAGGCGGGCGTCGATCCTGAGAAGAGGTTTTTCACTGAGGCAGATATTTATCGATCAGGAGGCTGAGCTTCTGCCTGGTCTTGGCAGGGATCTTTTCATGGGAGGTGATTAAAGCATTCTTCAAAGCCTGGGAGCAATCGCAGGAGCGCTCCGGTTCCAGATTTCTGGCAAGGAGCACGAGCGCTTCTTGAGCCAGCCGGGTATTCTGGTTGAGAGTGCGCACGACCATTTCCACGGAAACCGGTTCTTCGGTGGTGTGCCAGACGTCATAATCGGTAACATGCGCCATTGTGGCGTAGCACATCTCCGCTTCGCGCGCAAGAAAAGCCTCTGGCGAGGCGGTCATCCCGATGATGGACATGCCCCAGGTACGGAACAGGTTAGATTCGGCGCGTGTCGAAAAACGCGGGCCCTCAATGGTGATATAAGTGCCGCCTTGGTGGACGGTCCCACCGGCAGCCTGAGTGGCTTTATTTAGCTGCGCGGAGAGGTCCGGGCAAAATGGGTTAGCGGAGCCGATATGAGCCACCAATCCGCCCTCAAAGAAGGTTCGTTGTCGATCGCCGCGTGTGAAATCGAAAAGCTGGTCGGGGATGACGATCTGACCCGGGGCATAATCTTCGCGCAGAGAGCCGCAGGCGCTGATACTGACAATCCGTTCGCATCCCAGGGACTTGAGGGCATAAATATTCGCACGGTAATTGATCTCGCTCGGCGAGATCGAGTGCCCGATGCCGTGGCGGGCGAGGAAAGCCACGCGCCGGCCGGCCAGAGTCCCTACCACCAGGGGCGCGCTCGGTTTACCAAACGGGGTAGTGAGGTCATAGGTCTGGATTTCGCTGAGCTGATCCATTGCGTACAGACCCGATCCGCCGATGATGGCGAGCGAGGGAGCTTCTGGTTTCATGTTTACCTCCGGTATTCGCCGAAATAAATCCGCAACCGGTTTGCATGCCAGTCGGGAGAATGATCGATATGGCTAATGTTTTTCATCGATGCTGGTTGAAAGATTCACCTGCCCGCAGCGAATCTCATCTCCCGATATCACCACGGCAGGGATATCGAGTCTCTCCTGGTTCAAGAAGGTGCCGTTCGTAGAGTTCAGGTCTTCGAGCCACCATTGGTTGTGATGGTAAGACAGGCGCGCGTGGCGTGCAGAAACCGTCTCGTCAAGAAGGGGGCATTCGCAAGCCGGGTCGCGCCCGATAATCAAGTCGGGAAGATTGAGCAAACGTGAATATTTCTGGCCGTTGGTTTGCCAGGTCAGGTGAAGCGAAGGGATCTTGCGTTTATCCAGGAGGGCACCCTGCTGGCGCAAATCTCGCCAGATCGAATAAAAAGCCCAGGCCAAGAAAGCATACAAGACGGCTGCCAGGAGAATGCGCAGAAAAAGTACGATCACACCAGTCATCGGTCGTGTTTTTTTCGATGGCGATCGGGAACCACAGTCGATAGGCTTTGTGTAGTACCCGGTGGAATACCCGCGGTGGATGCGGGTTGGTCTGGCAGCACGGTTTGGATGTCCTGCCCGTAGATGAGAGGCACCCCCGCAATGGAAATGACATCGCCGGGATTGAGGTCGTAACGTGCGACCCTCTGTCCGTTGACGTAGGTGCCCCCGGTCGAATTCAGATCGAAAAGAGTGTACCGTCCGTGAATTGCCCGCAGCTGGGCGTGGGCGCGCGAGATACGCGGATCGTCCAAAACCAGGTGGTTATCAGGGCGGCGGCCGATATTGACCACGGGCTGTTTTAATGGAAAAATTTGCTTTCCATCCACGATCAAGAATGCATTCAGAGGGACCTTGCGATTGTTCCTTACCATTTCTGAGGTGGAAGGAGGCATGGCAGCTGTTTCGTGCACAGTGCTTCTCTCACGGGCAAGAGAAAGGCGGTATTCAGCCAGGGGAAGGTTCGCATCTGCGCTCAAGCGCAGCTCTGGCGAGGCAGCAAAATGAATATCGGCATCCGCCGCGATCCGCGCGATCTGCTGGGCTATCTGCTCCAAATAGGGCTGCTCGGCCTGCCAATATGGCAGCTTCTCGGGATGCACTGAGATGGTATACACATTTGGAGCCAGGCTGCGCCCGGATGCATCTACAACCAGATTCTCCTGCATTGCGGCTACCAGCCGGTGAGCCAGAGTATGGCGCGGGTTTCCCCAGGGAAGCAAAGAAGCAAAGCCACCCTCGACCAGGGCTTGCAAGCGTAACTCCATGCGGTCGAGACGATCTTTCATCAGTAAAGACCTTTCACATGGGTATAATTATACCAAAGGCATGAGACCGGTTGAATCGGCAGGTTATCGAGAGCGACCTCACACCGCAGATTGGGCGCTGGACGTTTGGGCGGATAATCCGACTGCACTGCTCGAACAGGCCGCGCGCGGCATGTACGCTCTGATGGACACCCGCCTGGCAGCCGGACCGCGCCGCCAAAAAAAAGTCGACCTCGAGGCAGAAGACCTGGAAGGGCTGCTGGTTGCCTTCCTTTCAGAGTTGCTTTATTTAATGGAGCAGGAAGGGCTGGGATTCGACAGGATTGATTTCCGGCTGGAAGGGCAGCATCTGCAGGCAGAACTGGAAGGCGCCCCGGTGGTTTTCCAAACGAAAGAGATCAAGGCGGTCACGTACCACGATTTACACGTTCGCCAGGTGGATGACCGGTTAGAAACGACCCTCGTTTTCGATGTATAGCTAAGCGGCAACCGGAACCGGTCGGTTGGATAGGAGGACAGGATGATCCAGCTACAGACCTTCAAGAAAATCCGGGAATACGAATGGGAGATACCCACCAGCTACCGTGGCGACATGCGCCAGCCCGTGCGCGTCTTTGCCACTCGAAATCTGCTGGAAGCAGCTCTTGGCGACCAATCCTTCGAGCAGGCCGTCAACGCGGCGACACTGATGGGGCTGGCCGGTCCGGTGGTGGTCATGCCCGACGTCCACCAGGGGTATGGGTTCCCCATCGGGGGTGTGGCCGCCACGCGCTATCCGGAGGGGATCATCTCACCGGGTGCAATCGGTTACGACATCAACTGCGGGGTGAGATTGCTCTCCAGCCGGGTGGAGCTTGAAGCCGCACGCGCAGAAATTAACCTTCTGGCCTCGGCAATCAACCAGCGCTGTCCCAGCGGGGTAGGAGCCAAAGGAGTCGTTCACCTCACGCAGCCCGAACTGGATCAGGTTTGCCGGCAGGGCGCTCGCTGGGCGCTTAAGAAGGGCATGGCTGAGGAGCAAGATATCCGGCGCACAGAAGAAGGCGGGTGCGTGGAAGGCGCCGACCCTGCGAAAGTCAGTCGCAGGGCTAAAGAACGCGGCCAGGGGCAGCTTGGGTCCCTTGGAGCGGGAAACCATTTTATCGAAGTCGACGTCGTCAAAGAAATTTATCACCCCGAGGTGGCTCAAGCTATGGGGTTATTCGAAGGTTGTCTGGTGGTCCAGATCCACTGCGGCTCGCGCGGTTTCGGGCACCAGGTCTGCACCGACTACGTACAGTCCTTCCAGAGCGTGGTGAAGCGCTACAATATCCGGCTACCCGACCGTGAGCTGGTTTGCGCGCCGATGGATTCCCCCGAAGGGAAAGACTATCTGGCTGCTATGCGGGCGTCAGCGAATTATGCCTTCGCCAACCGCCAGCTCCTGGCAAATGCAGCACGTCAGGCTTTCCATGAAGTCTTTGCTGTGAAAACCCGCAACTGGCAGCTGTCCCAGGTCTACGACATCGCACACAACATGGGCAAAATTGAAACGCACACGATTGCCGGCGAGAAGGTGAAAGTATGCGTTCACCGCAAGGGTGCCACACGCGCCTTCGGTCCCGGTACGCCGGGCCTGCCGCTCGAATTTGCCCCATACGGGCAGCCGGTGCTCGTACCGGGTAGCATGGGAACCGCCTCATGGGTGCTCGTAGGGACGCAGGAGAGCATGGAACGCTCGTATGGATCGGCCTGTCATGGAGCCGGGCGGGTGCTCAGCCGGCATCAGGCGAAACGGGAGGTGCGCGGCGAGCAGCTTAAGACTGAGCTGGAAGCAAAGGGCATCCAGGTGCGGGCTGGGTCGCTTGCGGGCTTAGCGGAAGAAGCCCCAGTGGCTTATAAAGATGTTGATGAGGTTGTGAAAACGGTCGTTGCAGCCGGTATTGCCCGCATGGTCGCCCGGTTGACACCCGTGGCAGTGATTAAAGGGTAGCCCCAATCGGCAGGCTGATTGTCGCTACGCGCGCTTCAGTCAGCTTGATAAGGTCTGCCGCTTTCAGACGGATATTCAACCCCCTCTGCCCTCCGGAGATGTGAATCTCGGGTTGCTCCAGGGCAGATCGGTCGACCAGCACCAGGAAACCCTTATGGAGCAAGGCGAGAGGCGATATCCCCCCCGCCTGCAAACCTGTCAGGCGCTCGGCTTCTCGTTCCGTGGGGAGATGTACTTTTTTCTCCCCCAGGGCGGTTGCGACGGCTTTGAGATCTGTTTCGTGGTTTCCTGGGATAACTGCGAGGATCGGCTTGCCTTTTTCGCGGGTAATAACGATCGTTTTGAAGACGATCTCCGCAGATACTCCAAGGATCTGCGCAGTCTCCTGAGCACCCAGTTTCTCGGCGGGAAGTTCGAACGCGCTGAAGGGAATCTTGCGTGACTGCAGCAGGCGAGTGACGTTATTGGCGATCATGGGTTAATCTCGGATGTAGATCGGGTTGCTGAAGATCCAACCCCTGCGCTGGCCAAACGCATGCAGATATGCCTCCACCCGATAGACTCCGGGCGAGGAGGTGATATGCGTGAAATTGACCCGGTTTTCCCAGGTTTTGAGTGGTTTACCGTCTTTGATCAAAATGCATTCCGCCGGTCGCGGCAGGTGGATTTGAAGCGTCACTCCGCCTGAAGCAGAGATTTCATCTCCGGGCAAGACGGTTTGATCCCTTCCCTGGCCGGTATAGCGAAAGCCGCGCGTCGAGGCCGGCAGGTCGTACCCGATAAATGCATGGCCGAGGCGCAAGGCAGAGAGTATCATGGAGCGATCTTCCATCAGGTTGCCGGTCAGGCGCGATGGCGTGTAGAGATGGGTGTTGATCGCCCGGAAATGGAACTCGTAGGGGAAAAGAGTCGCCCTGAGCGGACCGAGGGTTTTACGCAGCGCGTGGGCATCTGAGCCGCCCACGGCGACGATTCGCCCGCTGCCAATGTTCAGCTGATCCCAGCGCTGGAGGGTTTCGCGCAGAGGACCGCGGGCGATATATTGGGGGAAGAATGCGTAAAATAAGGCCTCATAGCGATGCTTGATAACCGTTTTTAACTCACTGAAGCCGTTCCACAGCTCGATGCCGGTGAATCCCTGCACGCTCCAATCTACCCAGGAGATGTCATCTTCGCCGAAAGCCGGCAGCTCCGGATCCACCGGGTGGGCGATGAAAGCCAACCCCCCGGCTTGCCGGACCAGGTTGATGAGCTGCTGCGGGTCTCTGGCAAAAGGCGCCAGCTCGCGTCCGGCTCCGATTGCCAGCAAGTGGTTCTTCTGAGGTTGCCGGGCCTGGTCGTGGATTTCTTCCCCGACCAGCATCAACAGCCGGCGCCCGTTTGCCTCGGTGAAACCTTCCATCCCATTGACCAACACGTTATGATCGGTGACGATCACGGCGTCTAACCCCGATTTGAGGCCGGCACGGGCGATATCGGCATGGCTGCCGCGACCATCGGAGTAGGTTGTATGCATGTGGAGATTAATCACCAATTCTTCCATCATTTATCCGGTTGACGATTCGGGATAAGTGCAAGTATAATGCGGGTTGTTGTTCACATTCAGGAGGTTGCTCGTGCAAACGTATTTTCATATTGCGCTGATTATAACTTCGATAGCTCTGATTGCGAGCGTAATCTTTCAGAGTAAAGGGGTCGGCCTGGGGGGTTTGACCGGGAATGACACGGGTGGGGTGTTCACCGCACGCCGCGGCATTGAGAAGACTCTGTTCTGGATTACCATCGGTTTAAGCGTCTTGTTTTTCATTCTTACCCTGGCAACCGTATTAGTTTCGAAGTAAACCACAGGTTGGGAAAGTTTCCCACTTCCCTTATTTAATCCGATCGAGGGCGGCTCGCCTATGCATGGGGGAGGCGCCCTTTTTGTCTCCCGCCTATGAAAAAATTACGCTGGCAACTCATTATCATCCTCGTCACCGGTCTGATTGTCGGTGTTTTGCTCATGATCCAACAGCCGGATGGCCAGGCCGCTCCTAGCATCGAGCCGACCAAAGGGGGGACTTACACAGAAGGGATCGTTGGGTCGATCAAGCGGCTAAACCCCCTTTTGGATAGTTATAATGCAACCGATCGGGATATTGATCGATTAATTTTCAACGGCTTGATCCGTTTTGACGCCCGCGGCCTGCCGCAGGCTGACCTGGCCGAATCATGGGGAATGTCGAAAGACGGCACCGTCTATAATTTCAGCCTAAAGCCAAAGCTCGTCTGGCAAGATGGGCAGCCGGTGACCACCGACGATGTGGTTTTTACGATTGATTTGCTGCGCAGCTCGAGCGCCCTCGTACCGGCCGATTTAAACGCCTTTTGGAAAGATGTGGTGGTCAAGCGGTTGGATGCATCGACCATCCAATTCAGGCTTCCAGAAGCCTTTGCCCCTTTCATGGACTACCTATCGTTTGGCGTCTTGCCCAAGCATCTTCTCGGGAGTATGACCCTGGATCAGATTGTGGATGCACCGTTCAATTTAAAGCCTGTTGGAACGGGACCGTATAAATTCGACCATCTGGTGGTGGAAAATAACCAGATTGCCGGTGTGGCATTAACCCTCTCGGACACCTATTATGGCAAGAAACCCTTTATCCAGCAGATCGTCTTCCGCACCTATCCTGACTCGCAGACAATTTATCAGGCATACCAGCATGAAGAGATCCAGGGCATCGGCCAGGTAACGCCGGATATCCTCCCGCAGGTGCTGGCAAACCCCAACCTGGCCCTGTATACCGGTCGCCAGCCGGACCTCACGCTGGTATTATTCAACCTGAACAATCCAGATGCGGCTTTTCTGCAAGACGCCCAGGTGCGGCAGGCGCTATATCTCGGATTGAACCGCCAGCGCATTGTGGATAAAGTCCTCCATGGCCAGGCGATCCTCGCGAACGGGCCCTTGTTCCCGGATACGTGGGCTTACGCCGATGGGCTGGAGCCGGTCGTTTACGATTCGGCTGCGGCTCTTCAAATGTTGAAGGATGACGGCTATGCTTTTCCAGCCGAGGGCGATCATGTTCTGGTCAAAGATGACCAGAAGCTATCCCTGCAGCTCATCTATCCAGAGAGCGATCAATACCAGGCGGAAGCCGAATCCATCCAGAATGATTGGCAAGCCCTGGGGCTGAAGGTGGACCTGGAGGCGGTAAGTTATGACCAGTTGATCAGCGATCGCCTCGATAGCCACCAGTACCAGGTTGCTCTGGTCGATCTGAACCTGGCTCGTACGCCCGACCCCGACCCTTACCCCTTCTGGGACCAGGCTCAAATCACCGGGGGTCAAAACTATACCCAATGGGATAACCGGGCAGCCAGCGAATACATCGAACAGGCGCGCATCACTGCCGATATCGCCGAGCGAACCCTGTATTACCGCAACTTCCAGGTAATTTTTATGCGAGACCTGCCCGCTCTGCCTCTCTTCTACCCGGTATACACCTACGCGGTGGACCGGCAGGTACAAAGTGTGCAGATGGGGCCGTTATTTGAGACTAGCGACCGGTTCGCCAATATTCAAGATTGGTTCCTGGTTTCTGTCCAGAAGGGGCAGGCCAGCGCAACTCCTGGAACAAAACCAACAAATCCATAGAAGAGAAGCATGCCTTCCAAAGAAGAGGAAATTCGTTACATCCAGGATGGGGCTGATGAAATTGAGAAGTATCTCATTTCAACAGGGACCTATGGGCAGGCATTGGGCTATCCAGGAAAAGATCTCACACGTCTCTCTCTGGGTGGGTTGTTGCTGATCCAGAAACGAGTGGATGGTTTCAATTTTCCCCACACACAGCGCATGAGGGTGGAGGCTGCTAACCAGCGTATCGCTGAAGCCCGTGATAGATGGCGTGGGCATTGGCAACAAAAAGCAGAACGCGAGCTCAAAGAACGTTTATCTCTGTGGAGCTCTTACCTGGCAGATTATTTTTTGGATCCGGGAGAATATTTCCAGGAATACGCTCAGCGGGTGCAATGGAGGGTGATGGTTCAACTATTGGAGGGTGAAGCTGCACATCCCCTGAATGAAGTGCAACAATCCCTCTCTGGTTTGGATTTGCGGTTACAATCTGCTTTACTCCCCGGACCATTTATCTGGGAAAGCGATGTGGAGAAAGCATTCCCGGTCAAGGAATTCTGGTATCTGTATGGGAGTTTGAAAGCGACGCAACTATGACGCCCTTGTTTACCCGTGATGGTGACGATGGAAGAACCGGCATCCTGGGAGAAGGAAGGGTCCCCAAATATGATCTTCGCATCGAAGTCCTGGGGGCGATCGATGAAGCTTCTGCGACGATCGGATTGGCGCGCGCTTTCAGCCGGACCCCAGGATTAGCCCCGGTCTTGCTCCAGATCCAGCGCGATCTATACCAAATGATGGCGGAAGCGGCTTCGCTGCCTGAGAAAGCTGAGACCTTCCGCAAGCTCGATGACAAAAATGTCGCCTGGCTCGAGCAGCAGGCTGAGGAAGCGGGAAAAAATGTCCATCTTCCCGACCAATTCATCCTCTCCGGAGATACACCCGGTGGAGCAGCATTAGACCTGGCGCGCACTGTTGTGCGGCGATCGGAGCGCCGCCTGGTTGAGTTGTACCACCAGGGCGGTTTGACAAATCGCGATCTACTCAGATACCTCAACCGCCTCTCCTCTCTCCTCTTCGTTCTCGAACTATTAGAAAACCAGACGGGCGGTCGCCCTAACCCCACCCCCGCGAAACCGCAAGACCAACCATGATCGGGACTTTGATCAACATTGCCACGGTTATTATCGGCGGCACGTTGGGTTATCTATTGGGCGGACGCCTGCCTGAGCGTCTCAGGCGTACGGTCATCGGTGGTTTAGGCCTCTTCACCCTGGCCTACGGCTTGCAGATGTTCTTAACGACGAAAAATTCGCTGGTGGTTTTAGGCAGCTTGCTACTCGGCGCTCTGCTGGGAGAGTGGTGGAAGATTGAAGACCGCCTGCAAAGCCTGGGCGGTTTCCTCGAACGGCGCTTCACCGGTTCGACCGGCGGGGAAGATAGCCGTTTCATACGAGGCTTTTTGACAGCCTCTCTGGTGTTTTGTGTCGGACCAATGACCATCCTGGGGGCAATCAAAGATGGCTTGACAGGCGATTACAGCGTCCTGGCGGTGAAAGCCATCCTGGACGGTTTTGCTGCGCTTGCATTCGCCTCCAGCCTGGGGGTGGGAGTACTTTTTTCTGTCCTTGTCATCTTGCTATACCAGGGAGGGTTGAGCCTGCTCGCCGCGCAGGTGCAAACCTGGGTGACCGCGGATATGATGAGTGAAATGAATGCCGCCGGTGGTGTGATCTTGCTCGGAATCGCCATCAGCAGCCTGTTAGAAATCAAAAAAATCCGGGTTGGGAATTTCCTCCCGGCTTTATTTCTGGCGCCAGCTATTGTGGCAATACTTAACGCGTTCGGTATGTAAAAAGATCGATCTTTCTACGGAGCCTTCCCTGCAACTGCATTTGCCACGGCTGTTTCCACATCGCTCAAATTGTTGACGGTGATCAATTTCCCGTTGATGGCGAAGCTGGGTGTCTGGGTGACACCTAGCTTTTCCCCGTCCGTTAAATCTTGCTGGACCTTGCTTGCGTATTTATTGCTGGTCAGGCAAGATTGGAAGGTGCCAGTATCCAGGCCTAATGCTTTGGCGAACGCTACCAGCCGGTTGTTGCTGAACACCCCCGAATTTTCTGCACCCTGATTAGCAAAGAGCATATCGTGATACGCCCAGAACTTACCTTGATCGGCAGCACAATAAGCAGCCTCGGCTGCTGTTGTAGATTCGGGGCCAATGAAACTGAAGGGGACATAAGTATAATATACCTGTCCTGTCGCCACGTATTTCTCGACGATAGCAGATTGATAATTCTGGGCAAATTCCTTACAATAAGGGCATTGGAAGTCGGCAAACTCTTGAAATTTAACCGGTGCCTTCGGATTGCCCATGGATAAGCCATTCGCCTGCGGAGCGGGTCCGGGGGTAATCTGGGTGATGGGACCAATCGGTTGTGCAGCGGCAATCACTCCTGGAAGGATAATGATCGCTGCTGCGGCTATCACGACCACCGCTACTCCAATGATCAGGAATAAACGTTGGTTTTGTTGGCGTTTACGGCGCTTTGCTCTCAGCGTTTCCCTCTTACTTGCATTCATTCTACCTCCGGGCAATAATTATTTCAGCTCTTTCTGGCGATGATGAGCTTAGTTTATTAGATAAAGTCTAGTAGATTTTGCCACAAATGGGGGTCTTTGTCCAGTATAGAGGTTCTACTTTCCCAACTTGTATACCGGGAATACCTCTGTGGTGCGGCGAAACCCTATTCGTTCGTATAACGCCAGAGAGGCGTGATTATCATCTTGCGTGTTGACAGTGATGCGCCAGATACCCTGGCTTCGAAAATGCTCCAGGAGATCGTTGACCAAGGCGAAACCAATGTGCATGCCCTGATAGGTGGGCAAGACGGCTAAACGCGCCAGATGGGCGCTGAGAGGCGCCGCCGTGGATATCTGATAACCAACGATGCCGTCTTCTATTTCGGCAACTGTCGCATAGCCAGATTGAAAATACGCCCGGCTGAGTGCTTGCAGGGTATTGCACCACATCGGTTCAAAGGAAGTGTTATCCACCCTGGCGACAGCCTCTAGATCTTCTGGGGTCATCGTGCGGATCGAGATTTGAGGCGTGGCCGGCTGCGGCGGAAGCCGCCCGTTCCACTCCAGGACGACAATGCTCTGGGGGTTGGTAAACCCACTGGCCTCCAGTATCGAAATAAACCAATCCTGGATGGCGATGGCGACAATCTGGGTTTCTCTCGCGTTCGGGAGCTCGGAGAAGGCGGAATGGAGCAAGGATTGAAATATATCCGTACCCGATAAGTGAGGAGCGAAGGCGAATAAGCGGATCCAGGCGAAATCCGGCGGGTCTGGCGGGCAAGCCAGAGCTGCGGAGATCCTCCGGTTTTCCTCGACCACGAAGAAGGGGTGGTATCCCAGCCATTCCAGGGGGCTGCGCCAATCCAGATGGCGGTGAACGTGCGCTTCGTGATTGATAAACCTGGAGAGGGTCGAATAATCTTGCTGCGCTGCCGGTCGGATAATCGTATTGGTTTTTAGTATAGCCATTTCATAAAATAGCGTTTCTCAACGCTGAAGCAGCCCGAAAACAATTCCTAACAGCCATTTCAAAATGTGCTCGCCCAGGGATAAATTCTTTTCCAGAGTTAAAGCAGAGTTCATGACCAGCATTGCTTCGACGAGATGCATCTTCCGCATGTGCAGGGCGGATAAGGACCGCAAGGTGGCGATCAAAGACGCATTCTCTCCAGTGCCCTTGAGCAGACCGGCAGCCAGTTCGTATTTCGCAATCGCCGGCTCCAGGCGATGCAAAGCCTCCAATGCAGCGGCCTGGTTTCCCAGAGCCAGCGCCTGGCGGCGTTTATCCCCTGCCTGTGAAAAGACTGCCTCAGTGCCTTCTGCCGCCTGGTAAGCCGCGCGAGCCTGTCCGGATTTAAGTAAGGCCACTGCCCGATTGTTCGCCATTTCTGCAGATGCCAGCTGGTCGCCTTGCGCGGCGTAATCTTTGCCAGCCTGCTCGAATGACGCTGCAGCAGCCTGATAATCTCCCGCCTTGAATGCAATTTGTCCTTCCTGGACAATCTCAGCTAAAGATGGGACGGCGTTCATAGGATTTAATAGGTTATTTCTAACAATCCTTCTGCGATCGAACGCAGCCGCTCTACCGTTACCTCGCTGAGACGCATAGCCACCTCCAGGTAGGGCATATTGACGGGTTTGGTGACGAACTCCTGAATTTCAGGGGGAAGCTCCTGGAAGCGCTGCAGCGTTTCATGCGAAAGGCGCCATTTCTTAATCGGGCCTTTCTGATCCAGGAACTGCTCCAGGTCTGTTCCCAGCGCCAGAATCATGGCTTCCAAAACCGGCAGGGGGATCGGCTGTTCTCCCATTTCAAAGCTGCGGATCTGTTCCTCAGATAAGTCCACTTTTTCGGCAAGTTGTTTGGGGGTGAAATTCACCTGAGCCCTTGCTTGAGCCAGGAGTACGCCAATAATCCGCTGGCGGAGGGCGATCAAGCGGCCATAATCGACGCTTTTTCCTGCAGGTTCGGCAGGGATCTCTGGATGGTCGCTCCAGAAATAATCCGGCGGGATATTCAGGAATAAGGCCATCGATTCGATCTCTGGAAGAGAGGGGGATTGTTCCCCCGCTTCGTATAATTCCAGGCGCTCGGGAGTGATATTCATCACCCGTGCGCACGCCTCTGCGCTCTGATTCGCTGCCGACCGTGCTTCCGTAATCCGGGACCCCAGATTCTTCGCTTGGTTTTGAGTAGTCTCTGCAAGCATAATCACCCTCTCTATTTCATAGATTGGCGTATCAGGTTGGAACGGCGCCCTGGATGGTTCTCGGTAGGTTCCATGGTGAAGGGATCGATCCAGCTAGCTCTCCTAAATTATACATCAGGAGATGGATGGGGGAATCAAATCCTTTTCAGGAATGATCCAGGTGATCGATTTGTGATTTAACGCCAGGAAGTTGCAGCGGTATAACTCTTGACCGGATTTTTCTGTAACCACCGCTGAGGTGATCGCAACGAACGTTTCACCTCGGTTCAGCTCATCGATCACCCTCTCTCCAGGCCTGACATGCAAGTTCCCGATAATCTGCTGGTTGACGGTTTCGATAATCACGCGAATGGGCTGTTTGGTGATTACATTCGTATAGATCCTGCCTTTGTCATCGAGCTCTACGGTCATGGTTGGTCCTGGCTTTCTTTCTCGATGGGGGGCATCAGGTAACCCAGACCGGCGCGTGTAACGATGTGTTGTGGTGAGTGAGGGTTATCCTCCAGTTTTTGCCTCAGGCGGGCGATGCTGACCCACAAGATTTCTTTATCTTCCCGATATGCAGGTCCCCAAATGGCGCCCAGCAGCTGCTCTGCTGACAACACCTGGCCAAGATTGTGAGCAAATTGAATCAGCAGGCGGTATTCGGTAGCAGAGAGAAAGACCGGCTTGCTGGCTTTCCACACCTCAGCACGGGCGAAATCGATGCGCAGGCTGCCATGATCGAAAAACCTGCCCTGGGTAGACTCGCGGTTGGTTTGAGTGCGACGCAGCACCGCCCTCACGCGTGCCAGCATTTCCGTCGCCGAGAAAGGTTTTACGATGTAATCGTCAGCCCCAACGTTCAGCCCCTGGACCCGATCCTGTTCCTCGCCGCGGGCGGTCAAGATAATGACCGGTATATTTGAATACTGTCGCACCCGCTCGCATACCGTGATGCCATCCAGGCGCGGCATCATAATATCGAGAATGACCAGATCTGGCGCTTCCGTGGAGATTTTCTCCAGAGCTTCCTCACCGTTGACTGCCGTGATTACCTCGTATCCTTCACTCGCCAGGTTGATCTGCAGCAGGCGGATATAAAGTGGTTCGTCATCTGCGATTAATATGCGGATGCTCATTCCATTCCTCCTTCTGGGAGGTTACTCCTTAATCTGAGTGGAAGTGGAAGGGTATCCTGAGTCGCTTTGTTCGTACGGCAAACTGATGTGTACGGTGGTCCCTTCGCCAAGATTCGATTGGATAGAGATCGAGCCCTGATGCGCCTCGACAATCTGGCGGCAGATAAACAAACCTAATCCAGTTCCCCGTACGTTTGGTTCGTGTTCCGGGTTGCGGAAGAACCTCTCGAAAAGGTGGGGGATAACTTCAGGGCGGATTCCGGGCCCGGCATCTTTGAATGCCAGGTCTGCGTGGTCTTTCCCTTCGATCAGGATGATTTCGATGGGTGATCCGGGCGCATACTTGATGGCGTTGCTCAATAGATTCTCAAAAACCTGGGCCAGCCGCCGCGGGTCTCCTTGGATCGAGCGCGCCGGAGAGGGTAAATCGGTATGGATTTGGATATCTTCATGATGCTGGCGGGCGCGCGTGACCACATCTTTTACCAGGATATCTAACCGCACAGGCTGGAATTGCATTCTCATTGTACCGCTTTGTAGGCGTGCCGAATCGAGCAAATTATCGATCAGCTCCTGCAAACGGTCGGTTTCCTGATCGATAATGTTCAGGAACTCCTTTTGATTGGCCTCATCCCAGGTGGCGTCAGAACGCAGCAGTGTGGTGGCGTAACCCTTGATAAAGCCCAGGGGGGTCAGCAGCTCGTGTGAAATCGTAGAGATGAAATCTTCCTGCAAACGAACTTGCTGCTGGACAAGCTCCAGCTCAGTGAGCTTATGCTTCAGATTATTGATCAATAGGATTTGCGCAAGGCCTTCTGCCAGGAAAATGGCCACCCGTGTGTTGTCGCTGGTATACTCCGGACCCCCGAACCGGATGAAAACCAGGGAGCCCAACGTCTGGCTTTCAGAGATCAATGGGATAGCCAGAAGATAAGGCAGGTCCAGGCGTTCACTGATTTCCGAATGGGGTGTGGGATGCTGCATTGCAAGCCGGCCGCGTTTATACACCTGGTTGGCGATTGCTTCTCCCCAATTGATATCCGGACCCACGCTGCGCCCCCGACCGACCACCCTGGCATAAACCGCCTCCACCTGATCGGTGCGCCCGTCGGGCAGGTACAAGACCAGGTTGTCGAAAATAATGATGGAACGGAGGATGGGCACGATCTTATCCATCGCCGGTTTCCAATGGTTGGTCTGCCACAATATCTGGCCGATCATCAAGAGCTGATCGGGAGAGGATGAAGTTTGCGCGACTTTGGTAGGGTTGCTTTCATTCATGAGATTGTCCTCAACAGTCAAGCCAACGCAAGAAGAAATTCAAAACACGTGCCTTGCCCCACTTCAGAGCTGACCTTAATCACCGAGCCATGGGCATCGATGATTTGCCGGACCAAGGCCAGACCCAAACCGGTTCCGCCGAACCTGCGTGTAGCCGAGCCATCTAGCTGATGAAAAGGCTCGAATATCTCGCGGATACGCTCGGGAGGAATTCCAATTCCGGTATCGGCTACCGATATTCGAACGAATCCTTGCTCGCGAACTGCTTCTATAGATACCTGCCCGTGCTCGGGGGTAAATTTGATGGCATTATCCAACAACTGCAAGAGGGCCCAGGTTAGTTTCTCCTCGTCCGCATTTACCGGCGGCAGGTGGTCCTGAATCTGGGCTGTCAACACCACTTTCCGCTCTTCCGCTTTGGCTTTCGACCGGGCTGCCAGCAGGTTGAACAGGGAATGCAGATCAACCGAGACAGGTTTCAAGGTCACTTCACCGCGGGCGGCCATTGAAAAGCGAATGAGATCATCAATCTGGCGTTCCAGGCGCTCGGTCGAGCGTTGGATGACCTGCAGCGCATTGGTTTGTTGGGGGTTGAAAGAGCCCATTGCCTGTGTTAGTAAAAGCTCGACATAGCCTTTGATGTGGGTCAGAGGGGTGCGCAGTTCATGGGAGATATTGGCAATGAAATTAGATTTGAGCTGGTTGAGCTCCGAGAGCTTGCGTAAAGCTTCTTGAAGCTCGGCCGTGCGTTCTTTTACTCGCTTTTCAAGGTTGCGGTTCGCATTCTGTAGCGCAGAGCGCAGTTGGATGATCTGCTCGGTGATGGCTTCATCCAGCGCAGTCCGGTCGATCAGTCGCATCTCTAATAAGACTTCACCTAACAATGGAAATTTCCCCTCCTGGCGAAATTCTTGTTGGTAAAGAAGGGCTTTTTGCAGGTCTGAAGGAGAAATGATCCCCTTTTCTACCAGGTAATCGCCCAATTTGGGGACCAATATTTCTGGCGTCAGGGGAGGTTTTGGTTCTGAACCCATTCCATTCTCGTAGGTTGATGCTCAAGATGATTCATTCAAGATTTGGGCGATGAGAGCATTCAACTCTTCATCTGAATAATAATATATGCTCAAGCTGCCGCCTTTAGGGCCGTGATGGAGGTGAACGCGTGTACCCAGGCGTGTGCGCAAACGTTCTTCGAGCGCCTGGATTTCGGGAGGCGTTTCCGCCTTGGGGCGGCGGGGAGGTCTCTGACCGGTTAATTTTCTCACCAGTTCTTCCGTCTGGCGCACGTTGAGCTCTTTGCTGACCACAACCTGCAGCGCAGAGGCCTGCGCCTGGGGTGTGGGGAGGGCCAGCAGGGCGCGAGCATGCCCTTCGGTGATGAGCTCGTTTGTTAATGCCTGCTGCACAGGTTCGGCAAGTTTGAGCAATCGCAGCGTGTTCGTCACAGAGGTCCGGCTTTTTCCAACTCGGGCAGCAATCTCCTCTTGCGACAGGTCGAACTCCTCGGCCAGCTGCCGGTAGGCTTGAGCAGTCTCCAGCGGCTTTAGATCAGAACGCTGCAAGTTTTCGACCAGGGCGATCTCCAATTGCTGCTGTTCGCTCGCCTGGCGAGCAATGGCGGGGACCATGCTCAGACCGGCCTGTTGGGCGGCACGCCAGCGTCGCTCGCCGGCAATCAGGATATACCGACCGCTGCCTGCCTCGGGGCAGACAACGAGGGGTTGTAATATCCCGTATTCACGGATCGAGGCGCTAAGCTCTTCAATCCCTCCCGCCTCGATTTGCGAGCGTGGCTGGCGCGGGTTGACTACAATTTGATCGGTAGCGATCTGTAAGATCCCTTCGCCGTGAAGCTGCTCGTCTTCGCCAGGGATCAGTGCGCCTAAACCTTTTCCGAGACCTGATTTATGAGGCATGGCGATCTGGTTTACTCCTGAATCACCGGAATGCGGACTCCATCCGCCTCAAGCACCTCTTGCGCTAAAGAGGCATACGCCCGGGCAGCAGTCGAATCGGGCGCGTATTGGGTGACTGGCAAGCCGTAAGAGGGCGCTTCTGCCAGGCGTATGCTGCGTGGAATAACCGTCTGGAACACCTGATTTGGAAATACTCGCCGGACTTCGGCGACGACATCGTTTGCCAATCGGGTACGGCTGTCAAACATGGTCAGGATGACACCTCTGACAAATAGGTCTTTATACAGCGAAACTCGCACCCGGTTAATCGTCTGGGTAAGCTGGCCAAGCCCTTCGAGAGCCAGGTATTCGCACTGCACCGGGATCAAGATGCCGTTCCGCCCAGCAACCAATCCGTTGATCGTCAGCAGGCTTAGCGAGGGAGGGCAGTCGATCAAAATATAATCATAACGATCGACGACAGGAGCTAGCACCTCCCACAAACGCTGTTCCCGGTGGGGGACGCCGACTAACTCGATATCGGCGCCCGCTAACGCGGGGGAGGATGGGAGCAACGATAGTTTCAAACGAGGATTGTGCAGGATTTGTGCCGTAATGGGCTCTGCACCGATCAATACTTCGTAGGTTCCGCCCTTTACCGTGCGTTTATCGATCCCCAGGCAGGAGGTTGCGTTCGCCTGAGGGTCGAGGTCGACCAGCAACACCTTCTGCCCGAAAAATCCCAGGTATGCGCCCAGGTTGATGGCAGATGTGGTTTTGCCTACCCCACCTTTTTGGTTGGCCAGTGTATAAATGCGTCCCATTGTCCTATGCCGGGCACCCGGGTGATGATATAGAGCTGGTTAGAAGACTTCAATCATGGAAGCCTGGACTTCCTCCTGCGTGGGCACGCCTTCGAGGCCGCGCCGGGTAACCGAAATGGCTGCCAGTTGGGTGGCAAAACGGGCGGCTTCCCACGGATCGCGTGTGCTGTGAAGGCGGTAGAAAAATGCTGCCGCAAAAACGTCGCCTGCACCCACCGGGTCGATTTCCTCGACAATTGGTGGGCGAAAACGGCGGATATCTCCATTCCAATAGACCCTTGCGCCGGCTGCTGCTTCGGTGACCACCAGGATGTGGCAAGAATAAGCCATCTCGTCGATCCGGTCTTCGTCATAATCCACATCTTCGATGCTGATCACCGCTGCATTGGCTTTTTCGAGAACGTAGCGAGCTTCAGGCCATTCGCTGGAAATGACCTTACGCTGAGCGTCCCAATCTCGCAGCCAACCCTGGGGGGTAAGACCCAGGAATGAATCGGGAAATGACCTGACCAGATTCAGGTCGACCTCGCGCGCAACAGGTCCCAGGTGAACGATCGGCGTATTCCTCCATAGTTCGGGAACCAGGTAATAATCCAGCGAAGGGGCAACCGAATAAAGGTGCTGGATGCGTCCTTTTGGCGTATACACGTTTTCGAAGGTTGTGGTTACGTCACTGGAAAGCGCCGCAATTTGGACGCCGTCGAGAGGCACAGTGGAGACATCTGATGCACAAGCCGTCACGACCCCCACTCTCAATCCTAAGGCGCGTGCCGTCAGAGATGCGTAGGCTGCAGTGCCTCCAATGTGCGCCCCTTCCGGCGCCATATCTTTTGTTAAATGACCGATGACCAGATAATCAACCGGCTCGACAGGTGGCATGTTTAACATGCTTAAATTATACCTGAATAATCTGATGGCTCGAGGTTGGAGTGACTCAGAGGGCGCTACCTCTCCATTACGTTCGATTGTGCCGGATCTGATGCAGCTTCCTCGGAAACTGGAGTGAGCCCTTGCTGGACGCCGGAGGGCGCGGCGCAGTATGGGCAGACTTTCCAGGAGACTTCGAGCAGCTTGCCGCAGCGGCTGCAGTTCCTCTTCATTTCCGTTCCGCAGGCCGGGCAAACCAGCCAATTCTGCTCTACCCGCCGCTTGCAGCCAGGGCAAAGCGTTTCGGGAGGGTAACTATGCAAAAGGGCTTCTTCCTCCAGAGCGCGGCGGTAATCTTCTTCGATAGTATGAGTGGGGCGTAAAATCAGGTAGATCAGCAGGCCGGGCAGAAAAAGCAGGGCCACCCATAGAGCGGCCAGAATCCGCACGAAAATGTGGCGTGTTCTCGAGGCGATATCGCGGTAAGTCCAGATAATCAGGCTGAGCCAGAGGGAGAGGATCAACAGGGCTGCGAGCGCCCATCCTAACCAGGTAAGGTAGTAAAGCGTTATGGGATCAATGGTCATCGAACCCTCCCTGAGCAATCCACCCCCAGATGAATTGCCATCGTTCTCCAGCTTGCACGATTTTGAGACCTGATGTATAGTTCTCCTAATCATAACCCCAACTATGGTGAAAGTAAACGAAACCACTGCGGTTTACCGCATCACTGACCTGGAAGAAAATGAAAGGCCCAGAGAGCGCCTGGCTCAATTGGGCGCTCAATCCTTAAAGACTTCAGAGCTGCTGGCGATCCTGATCCGCGTCGGGATTCAGGGAGAAAATGCCGTCCAGATCGGCGAGCGGCTGCTGCAAGACCTGGGTGGCCTGCGTGGGCTGCACCGCATTTCATTTGAGGAATTCTGCAGCCAGAGAGGTCTTGGACCGGCGAAAGCCGCCCAAATTAAGGCAGCCATCGAGATTGGGCGGCGACTCGCTCATACGGAGGATGATGAGAGGGCTGCAGTGCATTCTCCCAGCGATGCAGCTGAGCTGGTCAAATATGAGATGAGCGCCTTCGAGCAAGAAGTGCTCAGGGTCATCCTTTTGGACACGCGCAACCGGGTGCTGCAGATCGAAGAGGTTTACCAGGGGTCGCTAAACATGTCGATGGTGCGGATTGGAGAGCTCTTCAAGCACGCCATCCGGAGAAATGCAGCCGCGATGATTGTTGTGCACAACCACCCGAGCGGCGACCCCACACCCAGCCCGGAGGATGTTGCCCTGACCCGTGAGATCGTCCGGGCAGGGAAGTTGCTGGATATCGACGTCCTGGATCATCTCGTGATCGCAGGGGGAAGGCACGTTTCTCTGAAAGAGAGAGGTTTGGGGTTCACTGAAGGATAAACTTCTCTAGTCTGCACATTGGTAACGGAGAAAAACGACCCCAGAACTGAAGTTGTGAGTTTCAACCAACTTCAGCCTTACAGTCTGACCCATCGCTGGGAACATGGGTGTACCACTTCCCAGGATGACCGGTTGGATGTAGATCTGGTATTCATCGATTAATCCCGACTCCATGAGCGTCCTGGCGAGCTTGGCTCCGCCAACTTCAAGGTCTTTTCCAGGTTGTTCTTTCAGCCTGGCTACCTCTGTAACGACATCCTCCTTGACCAGTACAGCGTTCCCTTCCACTCGTTCAAGCGTTCTGGAGAATACGATTTTAGGGATTTGCTTCCATATCTGCGCGAATTCAACCACATATGCAGGGTTGGATTGAGCGTCAGCGGTCGGCCAGAAATCCATCATCAGTTCGTACATCCGCCGTCCATAGAGGTAGGCCCCGATATCTCGCTCTCGATTGTTGAGATAGAGGTGTAGCTCTTCATCGACGATGACCCAATCCGAGTTGCCGTCCGATCGCTCGATAAAACCATCTATTGATGCCATGGTGAAGTAGATTAATTTTCTCATGACTTCCTCCACAACCATTCCTTGTACACACTGCAAAAAGGTTCCTCGCAAATCCGCGAAGGGCGCAAAGGAATAATTTATAAATGAAAAAATCTTTTCGGTCTTGGCGTTTTTGCATGAGATTTCGGGAGTTTTTTCAGTGCACACTTCCATTAATTTGGGTGCAAAAATGCCAACCTGCCGAATCGATTTTTCTTGGCGCGCACGAAATCTTCTTCGCGGATTATAGCCAAATAAAGTGTATTATTTTTATAAAAAATGTCAAGAAGGAATTGAACCCTCAAAAACGACGAACCTCAATTTTCGGGCGATGACAAAATGGATAAACTTGACACTTCATGGTAGACTTAAGGGTTGCCGTGAGTTGGAAATTGCTGCCGGGCGCATCTTTCGTGTAAATGTTGTGAGGACCACGTGTTGAAATTTCTGCACAGGACCCAAAATGAAAGTACCCTCGAGAGCGGGCTTTACTTGCTCGTCGGCCTGGGAAACCCGGGGGTTGAATACCGTAATAGCCGCCACAATATAGGCTTTATGGTGATTGGATCGTTGGCGAAATACCTGGGCATCACCCTTGGGCGAATGCAGTCGAAAGCGTTGGTCGGGCAGGGGTCGCATGACGGCCGTAAGATTATCCTGGCTAAACCGCAAACCTATATGAACCTGTCCGGCCAGGCGGTCAGCTCCCTCGTTCGATTCTACAAACTCCCGCTTTCCCAACTCCTGGTCATTCACGACGATATGGATCTGCCTTTTGGAGTGATCCGGCTGCGCCCCGGGGGAGGCTCGGGAGGGCAGAAAGGGTTGGGTTCGGTGATCAATTCCCTGGTCACGGAAGAATTTCCCCGTTTGCGGGTGGGCATCGGCCATCCGACGGGGCAGATGAACGCGGTTGATTATGTTCTACAGCCTTTTTCGAGCGCTGAACAAGAAATGCTCCCAGCCATCCTGGATCATGCCCGGGAGGCTGCTTTGACGTTTGTTTCCACTGGACTGGAAACTGCCATGAACCAATATAACGGAGAGGTGTTCAAGTAATAAGCCTGTGCTTGAGGTAATCCGCTCAACTTCTGCTTACCAACAGCTTCTTGCCGATATCCAGAACGGGAAATCCCTCCCGGGGCTGGCGCTGCCGCGCGCCGCACGGCTTCCGGTGCTGGCTGCTCTCATCGAAGATCTGCATAAACCTATCTTGCTGGTCACCGATCGCATCGATCATGCCCTCACTTTGATGGATGAACTGGGTTTCTGGGCGCCCGGCTTTGCCAGGTTGATGTTCCCCGAGCCGAATCCATTGTTTTACGAGCAGGCAGCCTGGGGAAATGCCGTGCGCCACGATCGTCTGAACGTGCTGGCGACACTGGCGGTTTACCATCTTCCCGGCGTAGAAAAACCGCAGCGCCCGCCCCTCCTCGTAACTACGGCGCGCGCTTTGATGACCCGGACTCTCCCCAGGCGTGACCTGATCAAAGCTACCCGCCTGATCCGTGCAGGTCAGGTCTCTCCATTGGAGGCGATGCTGCGCCACTGGACGGAGATCGGCTACCAACCTGCAGACACAGTGCTTGAGCCGGGCCAATTCTCCCGGCGGGGTGGAATTCTGGATATTTGGCCGCCGGCGGAGACACTGCCTGCCAGGTTAGATTACTTTGGCGAAGAAGTCGATACGATCCGCCGCTTCGACCCGGCTACACAACGCACGATCCAGCATCTCGACCGCCTGCTGGTGACCCCTGCCCGCGAAATCCTCCCCAGTTATGCCGCCGGCCTGAACGTCACTGCCGAGGACTTGGGCGAGTTTTACCTGCCCCTGGCTCACCCATCTCCAGCCAGCCTGCTGGATTACCTGCCAAAGCAGGCGCTTGTCCTGATCGACGATGCAGATCTATTTCAGGCTACGGTGAGTGAAGCAGAAGAGCTGGCTGTAAAAATGCGCCAGGAGAGCATCGAGGAAGGCACACTGCAGCCGAATTTCCCCGTTCCCTATCTCTCGCTTTCGGAGCTTCAGGACAGTTTAGGCAGCCACCCATCGTACGACCTGGGTTGGTCGGAGAGCGACCAGCCATCGCCCCTGGCTCAGGCTTTCACCCCAGGGCCGCGCTTTGCCGGCCGGCTTAAACCATTGATGGACGCCCTGGTCAGCGATTATCAGAATGGAGACAGGTTGGTGATTGTCTCGCGCCAGGTTTCGCGTTTGCGTGAGCTGTGGGCTGAGCGTCGGCTCGAGGAACGGCCGGGCGTCACCTCCCCCGAATTTATTGAAGGCACCCTGAGCGAAGGGTGGATCCTGCAGGAAGAGAATGGGCCGCGGCTGTCCTTGCTGACCGACAGCGAGATTTTTGGCTGGGAGCGGCCGCAGCCGCGCACCCGCCCGCACCCCATCGTTGAGGATCCAGAAGCTGCCTACGCCGACCTGAAACCCGGAGATTGGGTGGTGCACGTGGACCATGGCATTGGCCAGTACGCCGGGTTGGTCCACCGGCAGCTGGAAGGAGTAGAGCGCGAGTTCCTGGTGGTCGAATACGAGGGCAGCGATCAGCTCTTCGTTCCCATTTACCAGGCAGACCGGCTGAGTCGCTATGTGGGCCCGGATGGTCAGACGCCTTCGCCTTCTCGATTGAGTGGGGTCGAATGGACACAGACCAAGGAACGCGTTAAAAATGCCGTCGCCGAAGTGGCCAAAGAGCTGCTCGACCTTTATGCCAGGCGCCAGCTTGCCCAGGGATTTTCTTTCTCGAAGGATAATCTCTGGCAGCAAGAACTGGAAGCCGGCTTTCCTTACGTCGAGACGCAGGATCAGATCCAGGCGATTGCCGAGGTCAAGGCTGATATGGAAAATGTCCGCCCGATGGATCGGCTGCTGTGCGGGGACGTAGGTTATGGGAAAACTGAGGTGGCGCTACGAGCTGCATTTAAAGCCGTGATGGACGGTAAACAGGTTGCCGTGCTGGTGCCGACGACCGTCCTTGCCCAGCAGCATTATGACACCTTCAACCAGCGCCTGGCGCCTTTCCCGGTCCAGGTGGAGATGCTTTCGCGGTTTCGGACGCCTAAAGAGCAAGATGCTATCCTAAAGCGCCTATCCCACGGTGGGGTGGATATCATTATCGGCACTCACCGCTTGCTTCAACCGGATGTGCAGTTTAAAGACCTGGGATTGGTGATCATCGATGAAGAGCAGCGCTTTGGGGTGACCCACAAAGAATATCTGAAACGCTTGCGCACAGAGGTAGACGTGCTCACGTTGACGGCTACACCAATCCCGCGCACGCTCTACATGGCGTTGACCGGGGTGCGCGATATTTCTACGATCAATACTCCACCGGAAGAAAGGCTGCCGATCATTACCCACATCGGGCCTTATTCTCCCAAAATGGTGAGGCAGGCGGTCATGCGCGAGTTGGAACGCGGCGGTCAGGTCTTTTTTGTGCATAATCGCGTCCAGACCATCCAGGCCATGCACCACCACCTGCGGCAGATCGTCCCCGAGGCGCGCATCGGAATTGCCCACGGGCAAATGCCTGAAGCCGAGCTTTCATCTGTGATGCACCGATTTTCACATGGTGAGATCGACCTGCTTTTGTGCACGTCGATCATTGAATCTGGCCTGGATATTCCCAACGCCAATACACTGATCGTAGATCGGGGCGATGCCTTTGGGCTGGCGCAGCTTTACCAGCTGCGAGGCAGGGTCGGCCGCGGGGGGCAGCGCGCTTACGCTTATTTCTTCAAACACCGCCGGCGAAAACCCACTGCAGAAGGCCAGGAACGCCTGGAGGTGATCGCCGAGAACACACAATTGGGCGCAGGTTATTCGATTGCCATGCGTGACCTGGAAATGCGTGGTTCGGGAGAGCTGTTGGGGACACGCCAACACGGCTATATCGCCTCCGTGGGTTTTTACCTGTACACTCGATTACTGGCGCAGGCCGTGCGCAGCCAGCGCAGGGAACAGGGGCTTGCTGCCCCCGCCCCTGCAGTTGCGGGGATGTTAGAGGATACCGAGACCTTCCTTCCGGTCAGCGTGGACCTGCCGCTTTCCATCGGAATTCCGATCGATTATATCCCCGATCAGGAGATGCGCCTCCGTCTTTACCGCAGGTTGGTGAATCTGAAAGAAGAGAATGAGATTGAAACCCTGGCGATAGAGTTCGAAGACCGCTTTGGTCCGATCCCAGAGGAGGTCGGAAATCTCTTCTATCAGCTAAAGGTCAAGCTCAAAGCTGAAGCAGCCGGTCTATCATCCGTTAGCCTGGAAGGCGACCAATTTGTGCTGCGCTTTCCTCCGCTTCCTGAAGGCGTGACTACTCGCAATCTGCCGCCCATTGGGGTAGAGGCTCGTGCAGGCAAGAATGCATACTGGCTTCCTTACATTAGCCAGCCAGAAGACTGGCGTGAGAGGCTTCTAGCGGCACTATCGGCTATAATCGAAGAATGCAATCCATCCTTATCATCGAAGATGAGCCTGAACTAGCGCGTGTGGTGCGCTCTTACCTGGAAAAGGCAGGCTTCGCCGTCTCCGCGGCCACACGTGGTGATATGGGGTTGCGCTTATGGGAACAAAATCAACCGGATCTCGTCCTGCTAGATTTAAATCTGCCGGGGATGGACGGACTGGATGTGGCTCGGGCGATCCGGCGCAAAGCCAACACCCCGATCATCATGCTCACCGCACGGGTGGAGGAGGCCGACCGGTTGATCGGCCTGGAGCTTGGCGCCGACGATTACATCACAAAGCCGTTCAGCCCGCGCGAAGTGGTCGCCCGGGTGCGCGCCGTGTTGCGCCGATCTAGCGCCTCAGTGGCTCTGCCCCAGACGATCAAGGTAGGCGAATTAGAAATTGATCTTGAATCTCACACTGTCTTCCGCGGAGAAGAATCGTTGGCACTCACACCGACTGAATTCAGCTATCTGGTTCTGCTCAGCTCGCAGCCCGGGCGGGTATTTAAGCGTGACCAGCTCCTGGAAGCCTCTCAGGGAGTGGCATTCGAGGGCTACGAGCGGACCGTCGATGCCCATATAAAGAATCTCCGCGCCAAGGTGGAGCGCAATCCGAAGAAACCCAAGCTGATCGAGACTGTATTTGGCATCGGCTATCGCCTGAAGAAAGATTAGTACCATGATGCGCCTGCGATTGATCCTTTCATTTTTGCTCGTCGTATTGGTGGCGATTGGCGGGATCACCTATTTTGCCCGCCAGAGCACCTCACGCGAAGTGCAAGCTTTCATGTTCCAAGGGAACATGACCGACGCGAATGAAGTGGTCTCGATATTAGAGAATTACTACAACCAGAACGGCGGGTGGGCTGGTGTCGATTCCATCATCTCTTCATCCACTGGAGCTGGACGTTTTGGCCAGGGAATGGGGGGGATGATGGGGCAGCGCATCCAGATAACGGATGCTGCAGGGAATATCGTCGCCGACAGTGCCAACTCCCCCACGACGGGGACGGTATCTGCAGCCGTTCTCAGCCAGGCTCTGCCGCTTCATGATGCTCAAGGGAAGCTTGTGGGCTATTTGCTGGCCAGCAGTGGCGTGGCCTTTCAGGCGGGCCAGGGAACTCAGCTGATCAACAGGTTGAACCAGGCTGCGCTGCAGGCTGCTCTCTTTGCCGGTGGGATTGCATTGATCGTAGCCTTACTGCTCTCTTTCAGCTTTCTACGTCCGGTCGATCAGCTCACCCGTGCTGCAAAGGCAATGGCGAAAGGCGACCTGGCGGCACGCGTTCCTGCTCGAGGGAATGATGAAATGGCCGTCTTGGGGCGGGCATTTAACCAAATGGCGGATTCAATTCAGAAAGCCGAAGCCAGCCGCAGGTCAATGATTGCCGATATCGCTCACGAGCTGCGCACGCCGCTGTCCGTCCAGCAAGCCCAACTCGAAGCCTTCCAGGATGAAATCGACCCAATCACCCCCGATAACATCCACAACGTCCTCGAGCAAAATCATCAGCTTGTGCGCCTGGTAGACGACCTGCGCACCCTGGCGCTGGCAGATGATGGTGAGCTGCGTATCGAACGGGTCCCAACCGACCTGGCGATCCTGGTTCAGACGGCTTTGGAGCGATTCGGGGCGACGGCCAACCAGCGGCGAATACGGCTGGAATTCGAATGCTCGTCAAAGGATGGCTGTACTAAGATGAACCTCGACCCGGGCCGCATCGAGCAAATCCTCAACAATTTGCTCAGTAATGCGTTGCGTCACACCCCAGAACAGGGAGAGATCTGCGTGAGATTGGTCTGCTCATCGCAGGCGGCTGAGCTGAGCGTGAGAGACAGCGGGACGGGCATCCCGGCTGAAGCGCTTCCGCACATCTTTGAGAGGTTCTACCGTGCGGAACGCTCGCGCAGCCGAGAAGAGGGAGGCACAGGCTTGGGCCTGGCCATCGCGCGCCAGCTTGCCCGCCTTCACGGGGGAGATTTGACCGCCGCAAATGCGCCCCAGGGGGGTGCGCTCTTTACTTTGCGCTTGCCTGGATAAATTTGCTATGTTATGATAGAATATGTGTTCGCATTTGCTCAGTCCCTGGAAAGAATGTGGGCGAGCATGGATGACGTTATGGATATTTCCTCACCGGGAGAATGCAATTAAACGGAGAGAGGTGATATGGATTTCGAACTGCACGCTCCTTACCAACCGACCGGCGATCAGCCGGAAGCCATCCGGGAGTTGATCGAGGGGATCAACCGGGGATATAAACATCAGGTCTTGCTGGGCGCAACCGCAACAGGTAAAACCTTTACAATGGCCAATATTATCCAGCAGGTACAAAAACCAGCTCTGGTGATGGCGCATAACAAAACCCTGGCCGCTCAGCTCTACGCCGAATTTAAGGAATTCTTCCCGAATAACGCGGTTGAGTACTTTGTATCTTATTATGATTATTACCAGCCAGAAGCTTACGTCCCACGTCACGACCTGTATATCGAAAAAGAGACGGATATCAACGAGGAGATCGAGCGGTTACGGCTGGCTGCCACGACTGCCTTGATGTCGCGCCGGGATGTGATCATCGTGGCTTCTGTATCCTGTATCTACGGCCTGGGCAGCCCTGAAGAATATGGCCGGGTGGTCATTCACCTGGAGACGGGGCAAATTTACCGGCGCAATGCCCTGCTAAGGCAATTAGTGGAGAGCCAGTACCAGCGCAACGACCTGGAGCTGCACGCAGGCACATTCCGGGTGAGGGGAGATACGCTGGAAATCCTGCCGGCATATTTCGACAAACGTGTCTACCGCGTCACCTTTTTCGGGGATGAAGTGGAGCGGATTATCTCATTCAACCCGGTCACAGGTGAAATGTACGGGGATTTACCCAGCGTGGATATTTACCCTGCCAAGCATTACATCGCGCAAGAGGATAAGCTCAAACAGGCCATCCAGGATATCGAGACCGAGCTTGATAACCGGATTGCCTATTTTAAATCACAGGATAAGCTGCTCGAAGCCCAGCGCATCGAGCAGCGCACTCGCTACGACCTCGAGATGTTGCGCGAGGTGGGTTATTGCTCGGGGATTGAGAACTACTCTCGCCACCTTGACCAGCGTCCCCAGGGCTCCGCGCCCTGGACGCTGATCGACTACCTGCCCAACGATTACCTGCTTTTTATCGATGAATCGCACATGACTATCCCGCAAATTCGCGGCATGTATAACGGTGATCGCTCGCGCAAGGAAGTCCTGGTGGAGTACGGCTTTCGTCTGCCATCAGCCGTAGACAACCGCCCATTGAAATTCGACGAGTTCGAGCAGCACATGGGGACAACCATCTATACTTCGGCGACACCCGGGCCTTACGAGATGAACCGCAGCGATCAGGTGGTGGAGCAGATCATCCGACCGACGGGCCTGCTCGACCCAGAGGTCGAGGTACGCCCGACACGCGCCCAGGTAGATAACCTGGTAGGAGAAATCCACCAGAGGGTGGAGCAGGGGGAGAGAGTCCTCGTCACCACTTTGACCAAACGAATGGCAGAGGATCTGTCCGATTATCTGATGGAACTGGGCATTAAAGTCCATTATTTGCATTCTGAAGTGGAGACTCTTGAACGCATCGGCATCCTGAGAGACCTGCGCACCGGGGTGTTCGACGTAATCGTTGGGATCAACCTCCTGCGCGAGGGTCTGGACCTTCCGGAAGTCTCCATGGTAGCCATCCTGGATGCAGATAAAGAGGGCTTCTTGCGCTCAGATACGGCGTTAATCCAGACGATCGGCCGGGCTGCCCGCAATGTGCACGCGAAGGTGATCATGTATGCAGACAACATTACTGATTCAATGCAGCGCGCCATCGGCGAAACGAACCGCCGGCGAGCGAAACAGGAACGCTACAACCAGGAACACGGCATCGAGCCGATCTCCATTGTCAAGGCCGTTCACGATTTAACCGACCGCCTGACGTTGGTGCGTGGTGTGGCTGAAGAAAAGGGTGAATATACAACCGAAAAGGCGCGTACCATGTCCAGAAATGAGATGAAGCGCATCCTGGCTGAGCTGGATATGCAGATGAAAGAAGCTGCTAAAAACCTGGAGTTCGAGAAAGCTGCGGTATTCAGGGACCAGATCTACGAACTCAGAGCGATTATGGCCGAAGAGAGCGACCTGCCTCCCTGGGAGAAAGCCCGCTTGCTGGCCGGCGAGGTTTAACGCACCTGCCACAAGATCTTCACAAAGCATTCAGACCGCCTTCATATTTTCTACACATCTTCTGGGTAAAGTTAAGTGCAGATGGTTCAAATCACAAAACTAACACTCAAACAGGAGAATGTAGAATGAAAAAAGTATTGATGTTCGGGATTATCGCCGTCGGTATCGTAGCAGCAATAGGAACCACCGGATTTGCGTACGCACAGACAGCACAGCCTCCCACACAAGCGCCCGGCGCGGGACAGGGTACCTACGGGTACGGTAGAGGTTTCATGGGCGGTATGATGGCAGGATTTGCCCAAACGGGTGATGCAGATAGCTACGGCCCCATGCACGACCCTTTGATCTCAGCTTTTGCTACCAGCCTCGGCCTGACGGTCGATGAAGTCAACACCCGGTTGGCAAATGGCGAGACACTGGTTCAGATTGCAGTGGCGGAGGGGAAAACCACCGCTGAAGCGCAAACCCTGGTTCTCGATGCTCGAAACAGCGCCCTGGATCAGCTCGTGGCAGATGGGGTTTTGACCAGCCAGCAGGCTGATTGGATGAAACAGCATTCCGCGTACATGGCGCAAAACGGTTTCGGAGCTGGTGCATGCGGTGGGCTTGGCGCAGGGTTTAGTGGTACTGGCAATGGTTCTGCCGGCTTTGGTCGGGGCGCCATGATGCGCAGCCGGCTGAATGTTTCCAATTAGTCGATTTCAGCGACCACTCAAAACCAGGTTTAGAAGTATATAGAATACGTAATAGAAATACAAACCATCTAAAATAATGAGCAGGGATCCCGAAGAACGGATCCCTGCTTGGTTATATTAACCTCAGGCTGGTTATCCGCGAACATGGAAACTCGTAAATTCACCGCGGGGCGTTTCCCATTCCACGCGCACATCGGTGACGAACGACGCTCGCGGACCCTGCTGCAGTAATGACAGAAGGCGTTCCAGGTTGGCGTGCTGACCCTCAGCAACCACCTCGACAGAGCCATCGTATGTATTTCTCACCCATCCGCCAAGATCTAATGGAAGGGCATTCTCCAGCACAAAAAACCGAAAACCGACTCCCTGGACGCGGCCGGTGACCCAGGCATGCAGGCGTGCGTGATCACCCGCCTCCATCGTCACCCTCGTCCAAACGGCGAACGTCGTCGTCCTCTGGATCGATCACGTGGCCTTCGTCGTCCAGGTCCAATTCAAACAGTTCAAAATTTGACATATCTTCGGTGAAGCTGAGGTTTTCTAAAGCATTCTCCAGGATATCTGCGGTTTCATCGTCTTCGGCTTCATCGTACAGCTTCTCAAGCAGTGGGCGTACCCCTTCACCGCCGAGCTGAGATAAGGACCAGACCGCTGCCAGGATGACATCGTCATCATCGTTCGATTGCGCTATGCGCATGAGTGTCTCCTGGGCGGATTTCAGCTCCAGCTCTCCGGCTGCCCGAGCAGCTTCCAAGCGAACGTTTGGCAAGGGGTGGTCAAGCATTGCCAGGACCTTTTTCTCCCATTGCTGATCGGCGGAACGCCCCATGGCGAATAGGGAACTGGCTAGCCACTCGGCGTTGGTTGTCCCGAATGCTTTTTCCAGGAGCGGCGCAACCTCTGGCCTGCTCGAGTACCCCAAAGATTCCAGGGCGCGCCGGCGAACGAGCACGTGGTCTTGACCGGTTGTGACGTGCAGCAAGCTGTCTTCCACCTGGCGCAGAGTCGCCTGTGGGATTTCTTCTAACTCGCCCAGATAAACGAACATGCCCAACGCATTTGCTGCAGCCGCGCGGACCTGATGATCGCTGTCGGTCTCCATCATGCGGATAAACACCGGGACGAGTTTCTTGTCTTCGGATTCCCAGAGGAGGCGGATTGCAGTGGCGCGTACCTGTGCGTCGGGATCCTCCAGTGTAAAGCGCCCAACATCGTCAAAGCTTACCAAAGTATCTGCATCTGCCAGCTCTTCAAGATCTTCTAAAATCGCCCGGCGGCGTTTCACTGCAACTTTTGGCCAGATTTGTTTCAGCCCACTCAGATCCTTTAAGTCGATATCTGAAAAGCGGTGAAGGTAAGTGCTTGGGAATGGCGTGGTATCGTCCAACAAAGCCTCTAGGATTTGCTGAAAAGGAATGGTCTTCCGATTGGTGCTCATAAACTGTACCTGAGTTAGGAATCTTTCGAAATTTCTTGCAATATCCTTACTTGTCTGTCAGGGAGAAGCTCCCTCATGGCATAACGATGGGATGCATGACATCCTGAAGGGTAATGTAGCTCATCAGAAGCAGAAGGGCGGCAAACCCGATAAGATGGACGAAATTTTCATACTGAGCAGGGACGCGTTTTCTTAAGATCAATTCCGGCAGCACAAAAAGAATTCGCCCGCCATCCAGGGCCGGGATAGGCAACAAGTTTGTGAGACCGAGAGCGACCGAGATCGTCCCGATGAAGTATAAGACGTTTACCGCCGGCTGCTGGATAGGCGTGGAGGTAGCTGCAGAATCGAGCTGCACGGCCTGTGAGTAGATGTCGAACATGCCAACTGGACCAACAATACGAGTATCGCTGGGATTTGCCTGGCCTTCAATCAGGTGGACCGGCAGAAGCAGAAGCTGGTATGCTTGCTGGTAAGCCATCGATCCGGCCTCGGGGAGTGCTTGATAAATTGGTACTGGTTTATAGGGATTTCCCATCACGATCCCCAGCGGGCCCTGTCCTTTAGGAGGATTGAGGCGCGGAGTGACGTTAAGGGTGGAAGTCTGTCCGTCGCGTTGGATCACCACTTCCACAGTTTTCCCTAGATTATTTTGGATGGCTGTTTGTAAGCCCTGGGTGCTGGTAATTGCCTGACCATTTACGCTCTGGATCACATCTCCAGGTTTGAAACCGGCCGTTGCTGCCGGAGTGCTCGCCGCAACCTCGATGACCTGAACGACGTTTGTGATCGGAGCGCCAATGCGGACAAACATCACACTGAAGATGATCAGACCAACCAATACGTTCATAAACGGGCCACCCAGCAGGACTGCCAGGCGTGTCCATGGGCTGGCGGAGGCCAGCCCTCCGGGAACGTTCGGGTCGTTCTCCCCTTTGGGCCGGACGAAAGCGCCAAAAGGGATCAAGTTCAAAGTAAAATCGGTTTTTCCAATTCTAAACAGCTTGACCAGTCGTGGGGGGAACCCAAAGCCGAATTCTTCTACCTCAACCTTGAGCAAGCGTGAAACGATAAAGTGGCCGAATTCGTGGAAAAACAGGAGTAATCCCAAAACTACGAAGAATTCAACCAGGGTAATCAGAAAGCTTACGGAAATTGACATTGATCTGCCTGTACCTAACCTCAACTAATTCTCGGCCGACTGCCCCCTGATGGGAATGCAATTCGGGTTTAGTAACTCCAATTATATCCTGTTTGCCCGGTTTTTCCACTCTGCACGGTAGCGTGCAGGGTCACTCGTTGCTCAGGTGAGCTCCGCCGCCTGGAGAGGCGGTGATCACCTCGCGCACGCCCGGGATAGCCCTCAGGCGAGAAGTGATTACCTGGGCAAAGTCGGAGGTTGTGATGGCGTGCACGTTAGGTCCTGCATCAATGGTATAGAAAACTGGGTCGCCCTGCGCCCGCCATTTGCGGACCAGGCTCATGATTTCAAGGGTGGGGGGTTCCCAATACATCAGGGCAGGGATGGAGGTCATCATAATGGCGTGCATCAGGTTGCTGTCCAGCTCGGCGATTTCGGCCAGGGCGGTAAAATCGCAGGTCAGAAGCGCCCGGCGGCACCAATCCAGACGCCGGGGAGCGTCAGCCACGCGGGCTGCCTGGAGCGGGGAGGTGCCTGCCGAAGCGTGTCCTTCGGTCGATCCCGTGGCTTTGCGGTTCGCATTCACCATGGCGATGCAATCCACCAGGTTCCAGTGTTCGGGCGAAGCGATGGAGACTGCATAGGAATCGGCATCTCCCTCGCCGGCAATCCATTCCACAAACCCCGCGGGAATCGAGCGGGAGGCGGATCCGGAACCGCGGCGGGCCAGGCAAGAGAGCTCCCGGTCCGAAAGATCCAAACCCAGCGCACGGGCAGCAGCCACAGCCAGAGCGGCAAACGCTGATGCGGAAGAGGCAATCCCGGCGCCGGAGGGGAAGTTATTCTCTGTAATCACCTCGGCGTGCAGGTCCGTACGCGCCTGCAGGCGGACCACGTCGAGGAAGGACTGCACGCGCCGCAAACCCTCCCCCCGGACGATACGATCGTTGAGCTTCAGGCGGTCGGCTTCCAGCGAGGAATTGATAATCACGCGGGTCCGCGTAGTCAGCCCGCCGAGGTTCATCGAGATCGAGCCGCTGGTAGGCAGGCGCAGAAGGTTGTCGCGATTGCCCCAGTATTTGATAAAGGCGATGTTGGGGTGGGCCTCAGCAGTGGCAGATAAGGAATGCATGATTTGAATTATACCTTTACTGTAACTTCGACAGGCGGATCCAGGGCTGTATCGCAAGGTCAAGTGCCCCAGATAGAGAATCAGGAAGGGGTCATCAACGATAAAGGCGAGATTTCCGAATCCCGGGGTCATTTAAAGATCCCATTTGTGATTGAAGATTGACACCTGGCTCTAGCGATCGATTCTAATTGCCGCACATTTACTAGATGAAACCAAAAAGCTCCCCCAGATGGGGAAGCTTTCAATAGATCCATTCATGGTCAACGAGGTTCTTGAATAGCTATCTCAATTTGATCTCCGTGATTCCCTTCAGAATCGATCTTAAGCAAGCGTTCCTCTATAAAAGCCTCCAAAGTTTTCCAATCACGAAAAAACCGCGCTTCGCCACTGCTCACGTGCTGAACCTTGCCGCGCCAATCTTTCTGCCCGCTGCCCAGGTCTTCCAGCCACAACCGCAGCATGAATAAATGCGATCTTTTCGCCGGGGGATCTGTATCCTTTCGTACAACCATCATGATGTTGCCCTTTATCCGCCTGGGATACCGACCGTGCGATGAATGAAGGAGGTTAATGTAGTCTGTTCGACACCAAACGCCCGCGCCGTCTCATCCATGGGGATGGACGAATCGTAGGTCTCCATAGCAGCCAGTACAGGCGGAACAATTTCCGGCAGTCCGGGAATCGGCTCGCCAGGGGCGACGAAGCGTATGGGTATTTCCTGGCCCAGGATCTGACCGAAGGAATTCGCGATACCGCGCCAGGAAAGCGGTTCTGGCCCGCCTAAGACCAGACGCTGGTTTATGGCTGCAGGATGATTCACTGCTGCTACAGCAAAGGATACCACGTCAGTGATTGAGATGATGGAGTGCAATCGTTGACCCTCGCCTACCAGCGTGATTGGCTGGCTAGCTTGCAGTGGAATACCCACAATCATGCCAATCCAGCTCTCCATAAAATAATTGGGGGTCAGAATGGTATAGGGCATGCCGCTTTCAACGAGCCTCGCCTCGGTTTCGGCCTTGGCCTGGAAAAGGAGAACCGTGCTGTTTACGTCAGCGCCTAAGAACGAGGTGAAGATGAACTGCTTCACGTTTGCCGCTTTAGCGGCTTCAATCAGGTTACGGTTGCCCTGTCGATCTACCGTATCCACATTGTCTTCACCACCACGCATCGCCGAGTTGGCAGTGGTAATGACGACTTCGATACCAGCACAGGCTTTGTCCAGCGAATCACGGTCTTTGAGATCGCCATAAACCGGCCGGGCGCCGCTGGCTATCAACAAACGCGGCGAGGTTGCCATCCTTTGGATGGCGAGTTCCTCTGCCGGGGAGTTGTGGCGCACCAGAATGCGCACGTCTTTGCCCTCCTCCAACAGCCGTTGGGTGATCATGCCGCCGAGAATCCCGGTTGCTCCAACCACCAGAATCATTGCACACCTCCCTCCCCAAAGATTCAATCCGTGCTTATTACTCAAACGAGTCTTGCGACCCGCCCGCGGTTCCAGGGCATAACCTTGAGCAGTAGCGAAATGCTGCAGCGGCCAAAGAACACTACCATCAGGGTCCCCAGGAGAAGCAACAAATAGAAGGGCAGGCGTACCGCTACCCACAGCCCTGTCAGAGTCCAAGTAAAATACACGATGCGAATCTGCGTTGGAAATGCTATAACGCTCCGCTCGCGCATGAGGAACAATATCACCTGCAAGGCGCTGATCAGGATCACCAAATAGTATCCGGGGGTCCATCCAAGAACCGCAGCAACAATGAAGGCCAGGGTGCTAGCCCACAGCCACCAGAAAGGATTTGCTAGATCAAGTTTGAGTTTCATATCCACCTCTGCAGAATAAAGTCTGATGCAGCCAATTCACAATAGTCGAACAAATTATGGACCGGCTCAGAGGAGGAAAATCCTTTCCTCCCGGTATCAGGGCTAATCCGGTCTCGCGGTCCAATAAAGCTCAATCCATGTGGGCAGTACCAGTGTAGGTGGCCGAGATGGTGGGGTAGGGTAGTGCTGCGAGATTGATCGAGGCATCAGTCGCACCAACGCCATGCAGCTTTTCGTAGGCGCCGGTACCCGAGAGGATGACAAACTGTCCCTCTGCTGTACCGGCAGTTTGTGAAGTCCAGGCTAATTGAGCCTGGAATTTGATGGTGATTGTGCCGTCTGCCCCCACCATCGTTTTGACGCCATGGATGGTATTGTCAGCAATGAAGAACACCTCAGATGCATTCCCGTGGTCGGCAACCAGGCCGCTTACCTCGAAAGAGCCTGCGGCGGAATTCTGGCCGGTCATCACTAGATTTGCCGTGATCGTTAGGTCTTGAGAGGGAGTTGCTTGCACGCTAGCAGGGAACATTAGGAGAATGATCGCCAGAAATAGAGCCACCGCGATAAAAGAGAATCTACTTTTCATCTCATTCCTCCTTCATGGGTGAAACAAACCAATTTGAACTATAACTGAATACAGTTAATGCCATCATACTAAGGATACCGTTTGCAAAGCGTTTGGTGGAAGATCTGGGAAAAGTCACTATGCAGGGAACAGAAACGGGGTTACGCCAGGCATATTATGCCTGCCATAACCCCGTTATGAAAAGGTGAACGATCTCTGGTCAGTCACGGTATTTTATTGCTTGAAGGAAAATATTATAGGTATCCCATCTTTCTCGCCAATTCTATGGCGTGATCCAAATGAGCACGCGCTTCGCCTGACCTGGCTTCTGCTTTTGCCTGAACCGCTGCCTCCAGTGTGTTGCCTAGCTCATCAGGTAAGATCTGCTGAGTTGGTTCGAGCATGGTGTGTGCATAATAGACCCATGATTGGTCTTCCTTGTCTTGAGCTAACGCCACAGCCAGGAGAGGCCAGAGTGCCTGCCATTGAAACGGGTACATGAGTGGAGACTTCTGCCAGAACGAAAGTGCTTCATGCCCTCTCTGCTCCGCTGCATACAGATTCCCCATTCGCCAGTTGAGCCATGCCAGGTTACCTTTGGCAGCAGCAACATAATCGGGCATTTGCGCTTCTTCAGCTGTTTTCTGAGCTCGCTGAGCGTAATCCGATACTTCTTCTAAGTGTCCCTGAAACCGGTGCAAGACAGTTAAATAGGTGAGAATAAGAGTCCGCAGTGGCACAATTCCGGATGTTTCGGTCAACACTAATGTGGCTTGCAGATTTTCCTCAGCCCCAGAAAATTCGCGCCGCCACAAGTGCAAGAAGCCGAGTTCAAACTGGCATTCTATCCGGGTCTTCAGGTTGCCCCATTCCAGGCTTGCAGCGAGCGCTTCCTTGGAGTGGGCCAGCATTTCATCCGATACTGTGTAACGCTCTCTCCTCAGATGCATCAGACAAGAGGCCATCAGGTATCGCATGCGGCTGGCAGCTCTTCCACGCATGCGTACGACCGACTCTACCTTATTCACCAATGCATCCATTTCGAGCCATTGAGCTAGCCAATAATGCGCCCAAACCTTTTCTATCTGGACTTCAATCCATGCATCCCACCAGCCTGTTTGATCACTAATTGGCTGTTCTCCCAGCGCCATCTCTCCTTGACGGCATGCACCTAGTGAGTCGGCATACAACCTTTGCTCTCGTAAGACCACACTCTCCTTGCAATGGAGACGCGCCTGCCAAATTGGATCTGTATGAGAAATATGAATTTGGGCGTTATGGTAGGCTTGCAGAGCTTCTTTGTGCTGCGCCTTCAGTTCGAGAATGTCGCCCAACTCCTCCCAAAGTTGTGCAGCGACCTCATCATTGAGTGGATGATCGCCTGAGCTCGATTTCTGATCCTCCGTCAGCGCGATACCATGCCTTAAAAGTATAATTGCCTCTTCATTCGCAAAGATCTGACGAGATACCCTGGCTGCCCGCAGGTAGAATGGCGTAGCTTGTTCCGGCAGACCGCCACGCTCAAAGTGAGCCGCAATCTGGTGGCTCACAAGGTCCAGGTTCGACTCGTGGAGAGTTACCAGGGCCTTGGCGACCCGGCAATGGAGAAGTCGACGCCGTGCGGTGCTCATGCTGTGATACGCGACCTCCCTCAGCTTGTCGTGGCTGAAGTCATAAGCGTCTGTTCCATGTTCGCGTATGATGCGCCGCTGCCAAAGTTCGTCCAATTCGTGAACCAGTGTATCTTCATCACTGCCGCTGGCAATGGCCAACAATTTAAAGCTGAACTCCCGGCCAATTGTGGCTGCCAATCCGGCCAGTTCCCGAGTAGGGAGAGAGACTTGAGCCAGACGCGCTTCCAGTACTGCTTGCACCTTCGGCGGCAGATCAATATTCAACGGTAAGTCGTCGCTGGTCATCGCATACAATTCTTGATCGCGAACCGGCAGTCCGGCTCTTACAGTTTCGATGACAAATAGCGGATTGCCTTCTGTCTCCCGATACAGACGCAGAGCCACCTCAGAGCTGATTTCCTCACCTGCGACCAGGGTTGCCAGGGTTTGGGTATCGGTCTCATCCAGCGGCAGCAGGTCTACTGCAGTCACCTGCTCCTCGAGAAATAGAGCCTCGAAGGAGGAGAACAGGGGATGGGTTTGCCCGATCTCCTCCGGCCGATATGCTCCGATTACCAGCAGATGCGCTTCCCGATCGAAGCGCATCAGGAAATGCAGCCATTCCAGAGTATCCTGATCGCACCACTGGAGATCGTCAATCGTCAGCAGAAGCGGCTGGCCAATACCAAGAATGGCACGCGAGAGCGCCTCGAACAGCCGTTGCCGCTGCCAGGCTTCAGTGAGGCCGCCTGGTTTGGGGAGGTCTTGTCGTTGAGCCAATATCTCGGGCAGCAGTCTGGTTAATTCTGTGAGCCACACATCATCTAAAGCGGCCAATGGATTGGCACGGAGCCAGGCGGTGGCTGGGCCATAAGCCAGATTGCCCTCGGCTGCATAACAGCGGGCATTCGCCGTGGCAATGCCCTGGCGGTTGGCCCACTGCAGCAGGTCTTCTACCAATCTGGTCTTGCCAATACCGGCCTCCCCACGCAGCAAAACCATGTGGGGCCTTCCATTGGCGGCAACTGCGTGCCAGGTCTGTAACAACTGCGTCCACTCTCGCTCACGCCCGACCAGGGGAGAAAATGCAGTGGTAACGCGTAGCATTGGGGAATATATTGACTTTCCACCCAGCAGCAGCTCGTAAGCCTCTCTGGTCGCTGAACTGGGTTCTACATTCAATTCACGCTGCAAGGTAGTTGTGCAGGTATGATAGACGCGTAGTGCGCCAGCCCGGTCACCATTCAGGGCATGGAGGCGTATGAGATGCCGATACGTAGTTTCATGCAGTGGATCGTGCCGCAGCAGACGCTGGGCGTGGTTGATCGCCGCTGCGTAGTCTCGCTGCTCCTCCAGTATCCGCATTAAACGTTCCAGGGCATTGAGATATGCCTGGCGCAACCCTTCTCTTTGTGGAATGATCCAATCATCGTAGCAACTGGGCAGCAAATCACCTCTATATAAGGCTACTGCCCTCTCCAGTGCCTGTCTCGCCACCGTGGGGTTATTCTTTTGCTGAGCCTGGCTTGCGCAAACCAATGCAATTTCAAAATCAGCCACGTCCAGGATAAATGATATATCGGGCCGCCATTGCAAGCTCTGCACGCTTATGTTGAGATAAGCATCAGCATCTGGCAGAGAGTGGCGTAAGTGATGCAGCAGGTTACGCAGATTGGTGCGAGCCTGAGCTTCGCTTGTATCTGGCCAGAACTGAAAAGCCAGGTGTGCACGGAATTGGGGTGCATCTCTGTGCAGGATTAAATATGCCAGCAAGGCTTGAAGGCGCGGCGTATCGACGTCTGTGATAGGCGCTTGGTTGTAGGTAATGCAGAAACCCCCTAAAAGCGAGACGCTTAGCACTGGATTCGATCCCTATCATAACCAGTACCAAGTTGAAATGTGCTTAATAATATTTTACATCGTCTCGAACTGGATTTACAGCCCCTTCAGGCAGTTGGATGCGTTCGGACAACCAATTAGAACAAAAAAGCAAGTGCAAATCTGGAAATTCTACAGCTGGGTTTGATTCCCTTCCGAATCTTCGATCAGCGTTTTCATTCCCCAAAGATAAGCAATGGGTTCATTGATTCCCATTCTTACCTCAATATTTACATCTCAAGTTTTCTTCTTACGACCGTTTTCGCGAGAGATTTGCCCGCAACAAGGCCATCATCGCTTTTGGATGAGCGTGATAAAACCTGGTTGAGGTGACTTCGTACCTTATCTGGCGCATGATGGGCCCTGCAAGCCCTTCTACGATCACCAGGTCATCGATGCTCATCTTATTCCGCCAGCGTTCTCTTGCAGAAGTGCTAATGTCCTGAAATTTATCGGCAAACATCGAGTTGCCTTGCCATGCATTGCCATTCCGGGTAGGTATGCGCAGAATGGAGTGGTTTTCAATTCCGATGAACCGGCATAGGGTGGAGAGTGTTTTCTCGGGCGATTCCGTTAATTCTTCGTAGCGAAGAATCCAGTAATGCTCAGTCCCGTATTTTTCTTGATTCGAAAGACCGGCATACGTCGAACGGGACCAGCTCTCCGAAAAAGTTACAGCAGACCAATCCGTGTGTTTGCGCTGGTATGAGACAAAGTTATCACGCGGGTCTCGAACAACGTGAATGAAAAGCGCGTTGGGCCACCACTTGAAAATCTGCTCGCAATAATATTCATTGAATGGGTTCTTTTCCACCCAGCGGAGAGTGTTTTCATTGATCTTCCCGGTAACCCTACCGAATGCCAAAACCGCCGCGCTCAACAGGTCGCCGTCGTGCCGGTATTGTTGAGAAACCAGCCGGCGCATCTCCTGGCGAACGCCATCGACAGGGACGTCCGAATAATCTCGGTCGAGCATACCGGCCTGGTGGGGAGGTGGATTAGACTGGCTCCACTCAAAAATATGAGTCAAGAGCCGGTCAGCGAGGGCCAGCTTTTCCTCCAGTGAGCACCCCTGCGTTTCAGGCAGAAACCGCCGGAAGAACATGCTCTCTTCGGGATAAACCACCAGTTGAGGGTGGGCATCGAGCAGAGAGCGGACCAGACTCGTGCCTGATTTCGGGTGCCCCCCGATGAATACCGGGTAATCAGATAAATTCTTATCCATATTCAACCTATATCGTAGGGTTGCTGAACAATCTAATGATGTGGTCTGTGTGCATTATACCCAAAGCGATGCGAGTCGTAAACGAACAGCGAACCGTTTATAATATAGGACAAGTTCGTCCTGAGGGCGTTGCCCGATCCGTATATCATCATCCCTGGGAGGGTATTATTTGGAATCCATCACTCTGGTTGATCGCACGCGGCTCAACCATCACGAACCGGCAGTGCTCTGGTTTACGGGCTTATCCGGCAGTGGT
Source organism: Chloroflexota bacterium (assembly GCA_023381565.1). GTDB lineage: Bacteria > Chloroflexota > Anaerolineae > Anaerolineales > Anaerolineaceae > JAMCRR01. Next base: position 6,611 of record JAMCRR010000078.1, on the reverse strand, counting down.
AAGTCTACCATTGCGAATGCCGTAGAATACCGGCTTTATCAGGAATTCCATGCTCATACCTTCTTGCTGGATGGCGACATCATCCGGAAGGGATTGAATAGCGATCTTGATTTTTCGGATGCCGGGCGCAAAGAGAACATCCGTCGCATTGCAGAAGTCACCCGTTTATTTTACGAAGCCGGGTTAATTTTGCTGACTACGTTCATCAGCCCATTCCGAGCAGAGCGCGATTATGCTCGTTCTCTACTTCCCGACCGCCGTTTCGTAGAAATATTTGTAAGCTGCCCGTTTGAGGTCTGTGAAAGTCGTGACCCCAAGGGTTTATATCGCAAAGCAAGATCGGGGTTGATCAAAGATTTTACCGGGCTGGGATCGGCGTACGAAACCCCAGATAGGCCGGAAATTCGCCTGGAGACTGCAACCCAAAGGGTTGAGAATTGCTCGGATGAAGTTATCGCATACCTGCTCAAAAGGCAAATAATTACAAAATGAAAGACCATCTAGACGTATTGGAAGCAACCAGTATCTACATCTTGCGCGAGGCTTACGCCAATTTTAAAAACCTGGGCATGCTCTGGTCGATTGGTAAGGACAGCACAGTTCTTCTCTGGCTGGTCAGGAAAGCCTTCTTTGGAAACGTACCCTTCCCATTAATTCACATCGATACGCATTACAAAATTCCGGAGATGATTGAGTACCGGGATCACTTAACCCGTGAGTGGCGGCTGGATATGATCGTCGGGACAAACCAGGGAGCGCTGGATGCTAAACAAACCTTCCCGGATGGCAACGTCGATCGCATCACCTGCTGCAAACTCCTTAAAACGCAGGCGCTAAAAGATACGCTGAGCGGCGAAGGCGTCAGAATGCGCTTCAACCACAGCACAGCACGTTATGAGGTTGACCCGAGCAGTGAGCCTTTCACCGGGATTATCCTGGGGGTGCGGGCGGATGAGGAAGGCTCCCGGTCCAAGGAACGCTATTTTTCACCGCGCGACCGGCAGAGCGAGTGGAATATCAGCGAGCAGCCTCCCGAGTTCTGGCACCAATATAACACCGAATTTGCGCCTGGAACCCACGTGCGCATCCACCCCCTGCTTGATTGGACTGAATTAAACATCTGGGAGTATATCCGGCGGGAAGAAATCCCCACGGTTTCCCTGTATTACAACCACGGAAACGGAAAGCGCTACCGTTCCCTGGGGTGTTATCCCTGCACGTTTCCCGTAGATTCTCAATCACAGAATGTTGAAGAAATCGTTGCCGAGTTAAAAACGGGCAAATTCGCCAACGTTGCCGAACGATCTGGGCGGGCTCAAGATAAAGATGACGGCGGCAGCCTCGAAACCTTACGCAAGGATGGATACATGTAATGGAAAATTTAGAAGCCGCCCAAATGATGTCGATCGTGGTGGTGGGGCACGTCGACCACGGGAAAAGCACTGTGATCGGCCGGTTATTGGCAGATACAGGCATCCTACCGCAGGGTAAACTCGAACAGGTGATGAAGGCTTGCGAGCGAAACGGCAGGCCATTCGAATATGCTTATCTGATCGATGCTTTGAAGGACGAGCAAGCCCAGGGGATTACGATTGAAGTGGCGCGAGTGTTCTTTAAGTCTTCCCGACGGTATTATCTCATCAACGATGCGCCCGGGCACGTCGAATTCTTAAAAAACATGGTGACGGGCGCTTCGCGAGCGGAAGCTGCTTTATTGGTGATCGACGGGCAGGAAGGGGTGCGGGAGAACTCGCGTCTGCACGGCTATCTGCTCTGGATGCTGGGAATCAAAAAAGTGATCGTCCTGGTCAGCAAAATGGACCTGGTGGGATTTAACCAGGAGGTCTACGACAAGATCGTGAGCGAATACAGCGCTTTTCTCTCCGCAATTGGATTGCAGCCGAAGTATTTCATCCCGGTGAGCGGGAGTAATGGCGATAACATCTCGCACCTGAGCACGAACATGCCCTGGTATCGAGGGGCAACCGTTCTTTCCGGCCTGGATGAATTTGAAAGTGATCCGCCGCTTTTGGATAAACCCTTTCGAATGCCCGTTCAGGATGTGTATAAATTTTCCTGGTTGGGAGATAACCGGCGGATTATCGCCGGGAGCGTCAGCAGCGGAAGTATTAGGGTAGGTGACGAGCTCGTATTTTATCCCTCTGGAAAACGAAGCACACTGACCTCCATCGAGGCGTTTAACCGCCCGTCCCAGACCCTCATTGAATATGGCCAACCCGCCGGTCTCTGTGTGGGAGAACAACTTTACATCCCACGAGGCGAGATCGCCACCCGCGCAGAGCAACAACCGCCCAAAGTGACGACTCGCCTGCGCGTCAGTCTGTTCTGGCTGGGGAAGGAACCCATGCGCGTCGGCGGTGAGTACATTTTGAAGCTGGCGGCTGCGCAGAGTAAAGTGAAGATCGAAAAAATCCGCCAGATTATCGATGCCAGCCAGGCCGACCTGGCGATCAATGATGAGCAAAGCGGTGAAATCAACGCGATCAAACGCCATCAAGTTGCGGAATGCACTTTGAAGCTGAGCAAAGCCATTGCGTTTGATCTGGCGGCTGAGTTAAAGGACACCAGCCGGTTTGTGATTGTTAATAACCACGAAATATGCGGTGGAGGCATTGTACTGGAAGACCTGGTTGATTCTGAGAAGTGGGCGCGCGATTTGACTTTAGAGCGAAATTCAAAGTGGATAAAAAGCCTGCTGACTTCTGAAGAACGCGCCGACCATTATAACCAGCGGGCTTCCCTGGTGTTAATCACCGGGGAGAGGGAGGTTGGTCGAAAACGCATTGCCAACCAGCTCGAAACCAACCTTTTCAACAGCGGGAAATTCGTCTACTTCCTGGGTATTGGCAGTGTGATCCACGGCGTCGATGCCGATATTAAAGATAAGGATCCCGAAGTTTTCCACCAGGAACACATCCGTCGCATGGCGGAGGTCATCCATATTCTATTAGATGCAGGCTTGATCTTGATCGTTACAGCGATTAAACTGACCCAAAGCGATCTCGAATTAATCAAGACAGTCATCGACGGGAACTCGATCCAGGTTGTTTGGGTAGGCGACAGCGTCACGACCGACCTGGCTTTCGATTTGAAAGTCCCTGGAATGGACCAGATCGATCAATCTGTGGTGCGGATCAAACAGCTGCTGTATAAAAAAGGCGTGATTTTCAAACCGTAAACTGAGAACACGAAGACACGATTTTAGCTCTTCGGCCCGGTACTAAATGACCATTGGTAGGTGACTCCGGATACGGTGAGGATCACGGTGTACTTTTGGCCCATCTGAAGTGGCTTGCGCGGGATGAGGACGACCGTATCTCTGGCATTCAGGATCGATCTGCCCAAGGCTTGAGAATTACTATCTGGGTTCGTGTAGTCATATTCAGAAAAAGCACAACTCTCAAGCTGGGTTGAACCGAGCAGGAACTCATGCGCCTCGACCACCGGTGTGGCATCACCGGGTCCCACCATCAGGATGATTGGCAGACCCGCCGGTGTGGTATAACCTGGACAGCTCGTAAGGGGATTTGGAATTTCTAACCAAAGCTGAAGGAGATTGACTGTTTTGTTATTGGCGGGCCACTCGATCGGAAAAGAGATCCCAGGTGGAATGGTTCCCAGCCCGCTGATCACGTTGATGGCTGCCCCCATTTCCAGGCCCCCATCCGCTTCACGGTAGCTGCCAAACCCGACCTTCAGCAATTTGGGGTCGAGAATTCCAACCGCATGAAAGGGTCCTTGCATCCAGGCATCAATGGCCCATTCATCGGACATGCTGGTAGTGAAATCACCAACGAGGTTGCTTGTTCGGGCGGCATTTAATCCTTGATCTGTATACCAGGCGTTATTAGGGTCTTCATCGTGCTGCAAGATATCATTCTTTACAATGTATTTTGCATGCAAGCTGTCGCCATTGCTTAGCGATTTATCTTCTGCTACGGGAGACAGGTTTGCCATACCCCGGTACCGGTTGACGTAGGCCAACCATGATGGATCAGCCTGTTGATATACCATCTGTGAATATACTACCGGAATAAATAGGGTTTGAGCTGGGGGGGGACCACCAGATGCAGAGGCTGGAAATACAAGTGCTAATGATAATAAACTTACGAACAGGCAGAGGGATATTATCCGTAAAAACCTGCCCATCTCACCTCCTAAGAGTGTCCAGGACTCTCGAGAAAATATAAACTTAACCCAATAGAATGGTATTCGGAATACAAACGCCATTACGAATTACTAACAACTGTCTCAGAACGATTATTGGACCAAGATATGGCTTCAATGTTGGGGGACCAGTCAGCCTAAACCCCTGTTCGTAAAAATGTAAAGGCCCCTGTCCCGATATAGGTCCAATCTGAATGTAATTAGTATAACATACGTAGGCCCCTGGATCCCAATATTTTAAGACAGCCAATCTGTGGGGGAAAAAACTATTAGCAATTTGGGACCACGTAAAAAGAGTGACATGGAGAGTGCTCACCTGCGCTCCACCAACAATTGCTCAGTACCGCAGGTGCCATGATGCAATGCAGTGGAAGTGTCGGCAACAGCGTTTCACGATGACAATCGTATCAAATAAGAAATTCATCTTTGGGGGAAGATCTTGATGGCATTTAAGCGAAGTACCTTAAGGTAAGGTTAATGCTTTATTTAGTAATGGATAAAGACTATTCTAAAGGATTGGGGTATTCTGTATCTGAAATGAAAAGGTAAACAATTGGATTAGGGAGGAAACATTATGGATAGCTATTGGTTTGATATTCCGAAAGGTGAATTGACCGTCCTGGTAAATGCCCTGGACGATTCGAATGATGGAGAGCGACGGATGGTACGTACGTCTTTGATTGCCAAGGGGCATGAGGCAGTACCAAATTTGATAAACGGGTTGAAATCCACGAATGCGGTTATACGGTACGAGTCTGCACGTCTGTTAGGTGAGATACACGATCCGGCATCTGTAGATGCACTGATCGAGGCTCTATACGATAAAAATACTTTTGTGCGACAAGCCACTGCCCAAAGCCTGATTGATTTGAGACGACCGGCAGTGAAACCTTTGGTCGCCCAGCTGGCCAATCCCGAGAATGTAGGATCCATTCGGAAGGAAGCTCGCACAATCCTGGATAGCCTTTTCGAAATCGGTGTGGTCAACGGCGTGGCGATTGAGGTGATGGAGGCATTGGACCGCAACGCCTCGGATGAGGACGTTGCTTCGAAAGCGAAGAAATCAGTTGAGTAGAGGTAGAGACTCTTCTGTGTGGGGGGTTGGGGTAAAAGTTGGAGCCGGCGATCGAGATTCGCCGGCTCAATTATTTTTGGCTGATTATGATGAAATTACCAAAACGCCGGCGCCCTCGATCTTACCGTTCTTAAGGCGCGTAAGCGCCTCGTTGGCTTGATCCAACGGAAAAGTCTCGATGGCGGTCTTCACCGGTACCCTGGGAGCAATCTCCAGAAATTCAATTGCATCCTGGCGGGTCAGGTTGGCTACGGATTTGAGTGCGCGTTCTTCCCAGAGAAGATCGTAAGGGAAAGCGGGGATATCGCTCATGTGGATCCCTCCGCTGACAACAATGCCCCCTTTGGCTGTGGCCCGTAATGCAGAGACCATGAGAGGACCGACGGGGGCAAAGACGAGCGCTGCATCGAGGAGAACCGGAGGCATATCATCCGAGCCTCCCGCCCAAACGGCTCCCAGTCGGCGTGCAAACTCTTGGGTGGCCGTATCTCCGGGGCGTGTAAAGGCGTAGACCTGTTTGCCCTGGTAGACGGCAACCTGGGCGATAATATGAGCCGCGGCGCCAAACCCATAGATCCCTACTCGTTCGATGTTCTCTCCCGCCAACCTGTAAGTGCGGTATCCGATCAGACCGGCACAAAGCAGCGGGGCGACCTCAGTATCAGTATAAGATGGCGGCAGGGGGAAACAATAGCGGTGGTCTGCGACGGTATATTCGGCGTAGCCTCCGTTCAGGGTATAACCGGTGAATTCAGGGTGGTCGCATAGATTTTCCTGACCGCGCCGGCAATAGGCGCAAGTTCCGTCGGTATAGCCCAACCAGGGAACGCCCACCCGCTCGCCAACACGAAAGTTAGCTACGTGTTCGCCCACCTGCACCACTTTTCCGGCGATCTCGTGACCAAGGACCAGCTGTAGCTTTGGATGGGTCAGTTCACCATCGAAGATGTGCAGGTCGGTGCGGCACACTCCGCAGGCGTTGATCTGGACTAAGACCTGGTCTGGATTTGGACGGGGTACAGGGAGAATCGTATCAACCAAATGGAAGCCGGGTTTCTCCATTACCATGGCATGCATTTTTTCGGGAATTTCCATAAGTATTCCTCCCATTCTATCAACCCCATTTTACAACAGCATGAGGAGGAGGACCTGAGGAATCTCATCTGTTAAAATTATTCCGCCCACAATGGGTGGGAATGTAGCGGCAACCCTTGTGACCGCCAAATGCATAGCTCAATAGAGAAATCCGCCCAAAAGGGACGGATTTATGGGTCAACTATGAAGTCACTCTGCCTACCGTGGGTGGATTACCAGGTCGCTCGGGGATCATCATCAGCCGATAAAGTGA
>JAMCRR010000054.1:822-50214 GCA_023381565.1 Chloroflexota bacterium | reverse complement strand
TGCCGGAGCCGCTGGAGAAGCCGCTTGAGGAGCTGGCGGTGGTGCTGATGGAGTTTCCGGAGGAGGTGCGGGAGGTGCTGCGGGAGGCGATTGGGGAGACGCTGGCGGAGGCGGTAGCGGAGGGGGTGGGTGGGGATACAGAGAAGGTGACGAGGATGCTGATGGTAAAATTGGAAGCGAAGTTAAAGCAAACAGATTCGACAAAGTTGGAATTATCAGATCATTAACAGACCGCTACAATTGGTGGTTAAAAGGGAAGCAACCCCCAGATATGGGGGTTGCGGGGTCAGGCTGGGGGCAAAGGATTCGAACCTCTACAAACAGATCCAGAGTCTGCTGTCCTGCCGTTAGACGAGCCCCCAATGGATCTCTTTGGTCGCGAATTCTACCACTCCCCACGACGTTCGTCCAGTGTGTCAGCCTGCATCTTCCACCAGTTTCTCCAGCTTCCCCACCGCCGACCGGATGCGTTCGAGCACTTTCTCCTTGCCAATGATCGCCATGCTCTCGAAGAGCGGCGGGCTAACTTTCTGCCCGGTTACGGCTATGCGCAGCATGCCAAATACCTGCCCAGCGGTCAGGCCCAGCTCAGCCACCAGCGTGCGCATGGGTGGTTCGGCCGTCTCGGGGTTGATCTCGGGCAGCCAACTCAGCACATCCAGGCTGCGCCGGGCCACTTCCAGCGTCTCACCCGCCGTCAACCCCGAAATCACCAGATTTTCTGGATCAGGCTCCACCTCCTCCTTGAAGAAAAAGCCAGCCATCGCCACGGCGTCGTCAAGATGGGTGATGCGCTCCTGGATGATCGGGGCAATGCGCAATAGCCGCTCCTCGTCCGCCGGGTACCCGGCTTGCTCGAAAAACGGTCGCACCCGGCGCGCCAGATCATCCAGGGCCAGCCTGCGGATGTGCAGACCGTTAAAATAATCGAACTTGGTGAAATTGATCGCCGCCGGTGACGGGTTGAGCCTTTCCAGGCTGAATTTCTCTACCAGCTCGGGCAGGGTAAAGAGCTCCGTACGGTCGTCATAGCTCCAGCCCATCAGCGCAATCCAGTTGACCACCGCTTCGGGTAGATAACCCAGTCCCTCCAGATCCTTAATAAAAATGGAGTAACCGTCTTTTGCCAGGTCGGCAGCTTCCCTCTTGCTCATCTTGCCCTTGCCGCTGGGTTTGAGAAACACCGACAGATGCACCCAGGTGGGCTCTTCCCAGCCCATGGCGCGGTGGATCAGCGCGTGCAGCGGGAAGGTGGGCAGCCACTCCGATCCGCGGATCACATGGGTGATCTTCATCAGGTGGTCGTCGATCACAGCTGCCAGGTGATACAGCGCCCAGCCGTCCGTTTTAAGCAGCACGATGTCGTCCAGCTGGCGGTTTTCCACCGTGATCTCGCCGCGCAGTAGGTCTTTCACTGTGGTTGCGCCTTCCTGTGGCGTCTTGAAGCGTACCACGTGCGGCTCGCCGGCTGCCACCCGCCTCAGAGCTTCATCCGGGTCGAGCCGCCGGCAGGTGCCGTCATAGTGTGGCATTTCCTTCTTCTTTTGCTGCTCCTGGCGCACTTTCTCGAGGCGCTCGGGCGTGCAAAAGCAGTAAAAGGCTTTCCCTTTCTCGACAAGCTGGCGGGCGTAGTCTTGATAGATTTCTTTACGCTCAGATTGCCGGTAAGGCCCGTAGGGCCCGCCTACATCTGGACCCTCGTCCCACTGCAAGCCCAGCCAGTGCAGGCCATCCATGATTTCCTGCTCGGCGCCGGGGATCAGGCGTTTCTTATCGGTGTCTTCGAGCTGCAGGATGAACTTCCCACCCGTCTGGCGGGCGATCAGATAGTTGTACAGGGCTGTGCGCCCGCTTCCCAGGTGAACACGTCCGGTCGGCGATGGTGCAAAGCGCACCCGGGCAGGGATGACACGATCCATGAGTTACTCCAATCCCAATTAAAAATCCAGCGGTTTGTGGCGCAGAATCACGCTTTCCACCATGCCAATCCCCAACACGAGAGAAAGCAATGAGCTGCCGCCATAGCTGACGAAAGGTAAGGTCAGGCCCGTTACCGGGATAAGGCTTAGATTGACTCCGATATTCACCGCCGTCTGAAAGAAGATCAACACGGCAAACCCGTACGCAATCAGGCCGCCAAACGTGTCGCTAGCCAGCCTGCCCGCCCGCAGACAACGCAGAATGACGAAAATCAACAGCCCCACGATAAAGACCGTCCCCACAAAGCCAAACTCCTCGGCCATGGCAGAAAATATGAAATCGGTGTGCCTTACTTTGAGAAACCGAAGCTGCACCTGGCTGCCGTGACCGTAGCCCATACCGAACCAGCCCCCCGAGCCGATGGTGATCAGCGCCTGGTCAACATTGTAAGTATCTCCATGGCGGGCGTTCGGGTCGGGGAATAAGAAATTGGCGATGCGGGCTTTCTGGTAGGGCTGCAACAGAGGGTAAGCCAGCCCGGCGACCACGATAGCCAGAAGGATAAATAATAACAAATATTTCAGTTTTAAGCCACTGATCCACAACATGGAAAACCACAGCACCATGATCACGATCGTCGTGCTCAGGTTGGGCTGCAGGAAAACCCAGATGGCGATGCCTCCTGTGAGGAGTAAGCTGCGGGCGATCCAGCGCAAATCGTGCGGTTTATCCTGGTTGCGCGCAAAATAATCCGCCAGCGCCAGGATGATCACAATTTTACCCAACTCCGAGGGCTGGATCAGGATCGAACCGGCTTCCAGCCAGCGCGCCGCGCCAAAACGCGCCTGTCCGGCGACGAAAATAAACACCAGCAGCAGGAAGGTGATCAGGTACATCGGGCGGATTAGCGAAGCCCAATAATGGTAATCAATAACGGCGGTCAGCAAGATCACCACCAGTCCGATGCCCACCCAGATCATCTGACGATTCACCTGGTCCACCAGACCGATGCTTCCGGCAATGGCAGAGCGGATCATGGCAATCCCAAAGATCGACAGGAATACCACCACCCCGAAGAGCCAGAAGTCAAAATGCCGCCAGGTGAGGCCTTTCATTTTTCGAGCTTACCTGCCTTTCGCTTGCGCGTGGAAAGCATAGGGATATCCGCCATCAAGCGCTGCTGGCGCCCATCCTGGGCAATCGTGATCTGCACTGCCGAGGGGTCGATCTCGATGTAACGCGAGATCACCTGAATAAGCTCATCCTTCAGGCGGCTCAGCGCATCCTGGGTCAGATCAGTGCGGTCATTAACCAGAACCAGCTTCAGCCGTTCTTTCGCTTGCCCGGCGCTCTTATCTTTGCGTCCGGTCAGCCAGTCTATCCAGGCGGTCATATCAGCTTCCTCCCGGACGGATCAACCGGCTGATCCGTCCCATTAATCCATCCCGGCTGTCGAGCTGCAAAAATGGCACCTCTTCTCCATTCAGACGGCGGGCAATATTATGAAAAGCTGCGCCTGCTCTCTTGTTCCCATTCATAGCCACGGGCTGACCCCGATTCGAGCTGATGATGACGCTCTCATCTTCCGGCACGATTCCGATCAGCTCGATCGCCAGCAGTTCGTGCACGTCGGCAGAAGTGAGCATATCGCCGCGCTTGACCAGCGTCGGGTTCATGCGGTTGATAATCAGCCGCGCCGGTCCCTTTTCTTCAGCCTCGATCAGGCCGATGATGCGGTCGGCGTCACGCACGGCGGATACCTCCGGGTTGGTCACGACGAGCAGCATGTCTGCCGGCGCTATGGCGTTGCGGAAACCGCGCTCGATCCCTGCCGGCGAGTCGATCAAGATCCAGTCGTGGTCCGGGCGCAATTCATCACACAGCCGGATCATATCGCCCGGCGAGACGGAGTTCTTATCGCGCGTCTGCGCCGCCGGGATGAGGTGCAGTTCGGGGAAGCGCTTGTCTTTAATCATGGCCTGCCGTAGCCGGCAACGCCCTTCCACCACATCGACCAGGTCGTAGACAATGCGGTTTTCCAATCCCAAAACCACATCCAGATTCCTCAGCCCGATATCCGCGTCGATGCAAACTACCTTATGCCCATCTGCCGCCAGAGCCACTGCCAGGTTCGCCGTTGTCGTTGTTTTTCCAACGCCGCCTTTCCCTGATGCAATCGTAACGACCTTTGCTGCCATGTTCCTCCCCGATTATTTTTCTTTAGGATTCCATTGTTCGATGATAATTTGACCGTCACGGACGCTGGCTATCTCGGGTTGCGACCTGCCTTTCTTGCCTACCAACCCCGATAAGAACCGCCGTACCGGTAAAGCCGTCAGATACCCGGCAATTCTGAGCTGCGCCGGGGCAAGCTCGAGTGCGCAGACGGAAGCCGAAGGGTTGCCAGAGGCCCCGGCGTGCACGCTGCCGCGCAATTTTCCCCACACAATCACGTTACCATCGGCGATGATTTCAGCTCCCGGGTTGACGTCTCCCATCACCACCACATGACCATCATAAGAAAGCCGGGTGCCCGAACGCAATGTGCGCTGCATAAGAACCGCCTTCTCCCCAGCCGACCCTCCCTCCTGCGAACCCCTCGCCCGGCTTACCCGTGGCGAAGGCAGGCGCGTCGCCATTCCCAGTACCTGCGCCGTCTGTTCGGTTGTATGCGACGTGCTCAAAACCGCCCACAAAGAAATGCCACGTTCAGAAAGGTCATCGCGTAACGACCCCAACTCTGCGGCATGCAGAGTGCGGTCTCCCAGGTCCAGAACCAGCCTGGCGCCGTGAAAAAAGCTTGCCTTGTCTTCGACCTGCCTCAAAAGCGCTCTACGCAGTTCATCCCATTCTCCCTGGCCGACCGTCACCAGCAGTCCATCACGGATACCCTTAATCTGAATGAGATTATTTTGGATTTCTTCAGTCATTCCAATTCCTATCAATCAATCGACGATCAAGGAGTTTCAGACGTAGTCCCCTGGCTCGTGTCAATCTTTTTTAGCTCAAAATAGGCTTCCATAACTTTCCGAACGATCGGGGCAGCCACCAAGGAGCCTTCTTTGCCGTTGTAGATAAAGGCCACCACTGCGATCTCAGGGTTATCGTAGGGAGCATATCCCACATACCAGGCGTGCGCAGGCCAGTTACCAGGACTGCATAGATTTTTCGTGCGGGCGATATCGTCGCAGTACTCTGCCGTGCCGGTCTTGCCGGCGGATTGGATCGCCATGCCATCGAAGGGAACTTCAGCCGTTCCATCTGTGACCACCATGCGCATGCCTTCTTTGGCGAGGTTGATCACCCAGGGAGCGACGGTTTTCTTCTTGGTTTTATAGATCGGCTCGCCGTAAGCATCGAACATCGGTTTGCCATTCGCATCGACCTCCTGCTGGTAGTTGCCATTGGCATCCAGGTCGTATACCGGCTGGTCATTCGCGTCATATTCGGTAATCATCGGGTCCTTGGTAATGTCCCAGAGCTGTTTAGGCTGGAAGGATTGGACGGTGTTCCCCTCCGAATTTTGATAGTCTTTGACCAGCGTCGGCTGCATATATTTACCATCGTTAGCAATTGTGGCGATCGACTCCAGCACCTGCAGCGGCGTTGCCAGCACGTATCCCTGCCCGATGGTGGCGATGTAGGTATCGCCGGTGGCCCAGTTCTCGCCAATGGTCAGGCGCTTCCAATCCGGCGTCGGTACCAACCCGGAAGCTTCACCGGGCAGCTCGATACCGGTTGGCTTTCCATACCCCAGCGCTTTCGCGTACTCATCTGCCCGTAATATACCCAACCCTTTGGGAACCTCGGTGCCATACCCGCCGCCAACTTTGTAAAAGTAGACGTCGCACGAGAAGGCAATTCCGTGCAGGTAATCCACCATCCCATGCCCCTCCGGTTTCCAGCACACGTAATCTTGAGGGATGCCGGGATCGCCTTCGTAGAATTTCTGCAGCAGGGTGATCTTGCCTGGGTCTTCGATCTGATAATCTGGGGTGACTACGCCCTCATTCAAGATTCCCAGAGCGGTAGCCATTTTATACACAGAACCGGGAGGAAACTCGCCCGAAATCGCATAATCGAACATCGGCTTGTCGGGGTCTGATTGAAGCTGTTCGTAATATGTCTGGGGAATGATCCGCGCCATCCGGTTATTTTCATAGGTAGGATACGAAGCCAGCGCCAGAATTTCTCCCGTTTTCGGATTGAGCGCAATGACCACGGCCTTTGTGGAGATTGGTTCGATCGAATTGGCATTCCAAAAATCAAGATCATGGATAATGGCTGCTTTGGCAGCTGATTGGAGGCGGGTGTCAATCGTCAGCTGCACGTTCAAGCCTGGCACCGGCGATGTGAGCGGCCCGATATCTTGCATCACTTGTCCGGCGGCGTCTTTTTCGACGTCTTGTTCACCGTTGGTGCCGCTGAGTACATCCTGTAGCGTTGCCTCGACCCCGGCAAATCCCACCTTATCGCGGTTGCTGACCAGTTTCTTAGCTGTATACGCATCTTCCTGGCCTGCTGGAATTGGGCCCAGGAAGCCGATAATTTCCGAGGTCAGCCAGCCTGTTGGATAATCGCGTACCGGATCAACTTCTACCCCCACGCCCGGCCAGTCAGCAGATTTCTCCTGAATGATCAAGGCCGTCTTTTCATCAATATTGCACTTGATGCGGGTCGCCTGGTAAGGCCAATTCGTATCCGCGATATAGACAATCTGCGTGATTCCCAGGTCTGTGGCGCATGGGGTGAAATTCTTTACCGTGTCTTCGTTCATCATCCCGTTGCTCACCGGGATACCCACCAGGTCGGACAGCTTCCGGTAGATATCCTGGATCGGTCCTGGCAAGGCCCCATTGATTGTATTGGGCAGCGTACCCGGCAGATTGGCCGGAGTGATCACTAGGTTGTACGAGGGGACGTTACGCGCCAGAACGTATCCATTCCGGTCGGTGATTGTTCCTCTAGGAGCTGCGATATTAATGACATCGGTGCGATTTTCAATCGCCTGTGCAACCAGATCACCGCTGTTGATGATCTGCAAACTAAACAGCCGGAATAAAAAGAACCCAAATACAACAGCAATCGCCACGTAAATGATCAAGAAGCGCCAGTTCCGAAGGGGATTCTTCTCGGTATCAGGGAAATTCATATTTCTACCTCAACTGGATACAACCAACGAGCAATATCATTGATAAACGCGTAGACTGGTAATGCCAGTAAGAGATTAAGCAGCGCGCTGGGTAAAGTAATCAGCCTGAGACTCTCTCCCAGGGGATACGGATCTCCGGCCAGCTCGAGCGCCGCCAACGAAAGGCCGTGCAGGATCAATGTTCCGACGAAAGTAGCCAGGAACATCACCAGGATCGGCGTCTGCCAGACCCTCCGCCGAAGGTACCGGGTCAGTGCAGTTACCAGTAGATAACCGATCAAAGGGGTAAAAAACGGCAGACCTGAGACAAAGCTCACCATCACTCCCCCAATAAATGCCCAGATCCAGGCTGTCTCTACCCGCTCCTGCAAGCCCCAGGCAGTCAACGCCAGCAAGACAAGATCCGCTGTTCCATAGAGAAGCGGCAGCCTGCTAGCGACTACTGTTTGTAGCATGACCAGAATGCCCAGGAGAGGAAAAGCCAGTAAGATAGCCACAGGATTTCAGGGAATAGGCGTAGGAACCAGGGGGGCGATATCCACAGGTTTAAAGTTGGTGATGACCAGCACCACCTTCAAAGAGGAGAAATCTACCACCGATTGGACCGAGGCAGTTTGAAACAGGTCGCTTTCACGTCTGCGCACACCCACCACCTGCCCCACAAACAGGTTAGCTGGATACGAGCCCCCCAAACCGGAAGTCAAGATCACCTCACCCTGCTGCAGAGTGATATCTTGGGGGATCATCTCCAGGGATAAATCGCCGGTAATCGATCCTTGAAGAATGGATTCCCGCTGAGACGTTTGTAGCCGGACGTTAACTGCCGATCCCGGGTCGGTAATCAGCTGCACCCGCGCCGCTCCCGAGGTGACCGCATCGATCCTGCCCACCAGGCCTTGCTGCGTCACCACCGGCATGCCGTGCTTGAGACCGGAGTCTGAACCGTGGTCGATGATGATGTAATGAAGAAACGGGCTCGGATCTCGCCCGATGACCGCCGCCGCGATATACCGGTTTTCTGGCCGGGTGCGGGCAAACTCGACCAGGGCCGAAAGGACCTGCAACTCGCTGATTTGCTGCTGCAGCTCAACTACTTGAGCCTGCAGTCGCGAGACTTCACTCTCGAGCTCGACATTTCGTTCACGGAGTGAAGCAACATCCCGCGGCACCGTCAGGAAATCGTAGAACGCCATATACCTGCTGGAGAGCCAGCTCTGAACGCCGACCAGGGGATTAATCGTATACCGGTATAACGGGCCTAGATAACCCCCCAACGCCAGTCCAACCAGTCCAATAACGACCAGGGCGAGGGTGGCCGCTCGTAAAAAGCGGCGAGAAAGTAAGTTCATGTGTGCCGGTGGCTATTCCGTTCCAAACCAACCAGGTAACGACTGAAATTATCCAGATCTTCCAGGATCATCCCTGCGCCGCGGGCAACGCACGTCATAGGGTCATCCGCGACCCACACCCGCAGGTGCAACTCGTCGCACAGCCTATCCGCAAGACCCTGGAGTTGGGACCCTCCACCCGCCAGGCAGATGCCGGTTTCCAGCAGGTCGGCAACGATCTCAGGAGGCACTTCGTCGAGGGCGTCTTTGATTGTGTCGATGATTACCTGAACCGATCCGGCAACTCCTTCTCGGATTTCGACGGAAGAGACATCGATCGCTTCCGGCAGACCGGTAACCAGATTGCGTCCCCGGACCAGCATGGTTTTTTCGTTCATCAAAGGGTATGCGGAGCCAATCGTTATTTTCGTCTGCTCGGCCATTCTTTCGCCGATAAACAGGTTGTATTTATTGCGCATGTATTGGATGATGTCCTGGTCCAGCTCATCGCCTGCTACACGCAGGGACCTGGATACGACAATACCCCCCATCGAGATCACGGCGACTTCGGTGGTCCCGCCGCCGATATCCACGATCATCGATCCGCGCACGTCTACCACCGGCAAACCGGCTCCTAACGCGGCGGCGGAGGGTTCTTCGATCAAAAAGGTTTCACGCGCTCCGGCCGACATAGCAGCATCATACACAGCCCGCTTTTCAACTTCCGTTGCGCCTGAAGGAATGCCGACCACGACTCTAGGCCGGGGCAGAGGTACGATGCTCTGCTGGTGAGCCTTACCGATAAAATATTCCAGCATTGCCTGGGTGATCTCAAATTCCGAAATCACCCCATCTCGCAGGGGACGAATCGCCACAACATTGGCCGGGGTACGGCCGACCATCTCTTTAGCCTGTGAACCAATCGCCAGCGGTTTCCGTGTGCGCTTATCAATCGCGACCCAGGAGGGTTCATTGATTACGATCCCCTTTCCACGTACGTTGACGAGTGTATTGGCTGTGCCCAGGTCGATACCGATGTCCAGCGAGAAAAACCCCAGGAGCCAGTTGAGGGGATTAATCGCCAATGGTTTCTCCTTAATGGATGAATGATTGCAAGCGTTAGTTGAGAGAACCCTAGGTCCGACTGAAATTATACCATTTATCCCGGGAGAACGTCGACGTAGATCCTTTTATTGATCTTACCCTTGCTTTTGTAATCTGTGATCCGCATCGATCCGACCTCAGCCGTATTGCGTACGTGTGTTCCCCCATCTGCCTGTAAATCTAATCCCTGGATCTCCACCACACGCACTTCAGTGATCCCTTCTGGCAGAAGATTGATCTTCGTACGGATCAAATCAGGGATTTGGAAAGCCTCCGCTCGAGGAAGAATGGCTACGCGCAAATCACGTTTCATCTGGATTTCTTTGTTGACTGCCTCTTCGATTACCTGGATCAGTTCTTTTTGCAAGGTCTCAAACTCAAAATCCATCCTCCCCTTCAGAGGTTCCATATCCCCGCCCGTCACAAGCGCGCCAAAATCTCGGAATATCACCCCGCACAAGATGTGCATAGCCGTATGCGTGCGCATGAGTTGGTAGCGTCGCTCCCAATCCAACCAGCCCTCGACTTCTACTCCAACTGAGGGGAGCGCGTTTTCTCCGCCCAGCAGATGCGCAATCCCCTGAGGCGTCTTCTGCGCTCGTGTCACCGGAAAAACAATGCCCCCGGCGGTCAGGCTCCCTATATCTGCCGGCTGACCCCCGCCGCCCGGATAAAACGCGGTTTGATCCAGGATCACCCCTCGGGTAGCGTCATCTACCATTTCTACCCTTGCATGAAAATTAGCCAGATAGCTGTCCGTTTGATAAAGCAGTTTTGTTTGCATGATGGTTATCCTGTGATAGAGAGATCAGGTTGCGATTTCTTCCGTATGCGACCACCAACCAACCGGTGAGTATACCGAGGTTTGTTCCAATGCGGCTCGAATATCTGCATGGTTGGCAACTTGCATCGTCAGGACATTTCTGGCTGCGAGATTATCCGCCAGATCCGACGTACCACCTGCACCCCCAAAAGAAGCTGCGTCGAGCAAAACGACGACCGGATGCATGTTGCGTTTTTCCAAATCGCCAATGGCAGCGATGACGCTGGATTGGGTTGAAGGGGTGATTATTACCACGGTGCTGCCTCTTGGGAGATACACCGATTGGGCAGTGACCAGTCCCACCAGCGGCAGATCACCTTCCCCTTCCAGGAAAGCCAGTGTCTCCAAAATCTTCCCCAACTGCCTCTCACCGCGCTCGGGCGACAGGGCGGTAAATACCTGTCCGGCGCTGGCTAACCCAACCGCCTGCCCCTGCTTGAGAAAATAGTTCGATATCGAGGCGGCGATGCTGACAGCATATTCAAACGTCGCCGAGGGGAGTTTCACTTCCTCCGGTCTGTGCCGCCACAGCCAGAGTCTGTCCGATTTGAGGATCGGAGCAGCCTCAGGGAGCGCTGCCTGCACGAATTTCTGGGCATCCAGGAAAATCCACACATCGGCCTGCGGATCTTGTTCGAATTCTTTAACCATAAGCCGGTCTCGGCGAGCAGTGGTTGGCCAATGAATACGATTTAATGAATCACCCGGGAAATATTCTCGGACCCCCGCTGCATAAGGGGTTACCTCCAACGTCCGGCGGTGGAGCGCCCTCCCGCCCGGCAGGAGACCCGAGGGGGCAGGGAAGGATTGGATCTCGACCATGTGAGGGGTGACAAGGATGGAGGAGGTGGATTTAAACTCGCGCGTTGCTCTGAATAAACCAAATAAATCTCCCGAATGAACCAGGGTTGGCCCTAAAATAAACCGTCCCCTCCGGGTCAGCCAGGTGTACGAGACGTAAGAGCGCTGCTGTCTGCCGCCGATCCAGGTGATGACCCGAGACCCCGCCGAGCCCGGCAATGAGCTTTGGTCGTGGATTGCCAACCAGAGGCGAAAGAGGCGCGATTGGTTATCGACCTCAAACCTCTCCTCGAATATCTGTCCGACTGCCTGGCGAAAACTGCGCGATGTGCGCCGAACAGTAATATTGCGCAAGGATAAATAAGTCCACAGCCAGCTTGTAACGAGGAGCAGTATCCAGAGGTAAATCAAGCGGTAATAAATCGACGAGCCCCATACCGCTGCCCCAAAGACACTTGCCACCAGTAAGAAAACGACAACCCAAAAAGTGCGTTGGATGGCAATCACCGGATTACCCTCCAGTCAAATCACCACCGGGGACAGGCAGGTTATTCAAAATCTCCTGCACGATCTTTTCGGATGTCAGGTTGCGTAAACGGGCTGCCGGGCTCACTACCATGCGATGAGCCAGTACAGGGATCGCCAGCGCTTTGATGTCATCAGGGAGAATGTAGTCCCGCCCGTACATGGTCGCCCGGGCTTGCCCGGCGCGGAACAAGCCCAGGCTGCCGCGCGGGCTGGCTCCCAGGTAGACATCATTGTGCTCCCTGGTTTGCCGGGTAAGCTCGACGATATACCGCTTGATCCCCTTTGAAACATAAACGGTTTTGATCGTTTCCTGGACTCCTTGCAGCTCTTCGGTCGTGACCACAGGTTCCAGTGCTTCGATAGGGTGACGCAGCTGCTGGCGTTCAAGCACCTGGATTTCGTCTAGCAAGCTGGGGTATCCCAACCTCACCCGCAGGAGGAAGCGGTCCAATTGGGCTTCAGGTAAAGGGAATGTGCCTTCATACTCGATCGGATTCTGAGTTGCCATCACCATGAATGGCCTCGGCAGGGTGTGCGTGATGCCATCGACGGTAGTCTGGCGCTCCTCCATGGCTTCCAGGAGAGCCGATTGGGTTTTAGGGGTAGCCCGGTTGATCTCGTCCGCCAATATGATCTGTGCCATTAAAGGCCCAGGGCGGTATTCAAACTGCCGGCTTTCTTGATTGAAAATCGAAACACCCGTCACGTCGCTTGGCAGCATATCGGGGGTGAACTGGATGCGGCTGAAAGAACAGCCCAAGCTGCGTGCCAGGCTACGCGCTAAAATGGTCTTGCCAACACCGGGTACATCTTCGATCAACAGATGACCCTGGCAAAGCAGGCCGATTACAACCATTTCAACCGTTTGATGTTTCCCAACGATCACTTTTTCAAGATTTTCGATCACCCGCTTTGTAAAAGTCTGCACCAACGTAGTGGTTAATTCCATGGTTCTCACTCCTGATCCCGCCTGACCTTCAACTGATATCCCACTAATACACCCAATCCTGATATAGTCAGGAGGGTAATCAGAACACCCAAATAAAAAGATGCTGGCCGGTAACGAAGAATGACTTCATGGTACCCGGAAGGCACCTCAATCGCCCGGAAGAGATCGTTGGCGTGTAAAAGAGGCGTGGGTTTCCCGTCAATTTCAGCAATCCATCCCGGATACCACTCGTCGGCTTGAACCAACCAACCGGAGGAATCCGCCTGGATGCTTATTCTGATTTGATCTGGATTCTCGCTTAGAATCCGGATTTGCGCAACTCCCCGCCCTGTACATGGAGATTGTGCGGCCTGGGCGCTAGTCTCTAATACTACCACCGCTTCCCGGTTTCTGGGATCAACCGGGGCGCCAGCATTTTGGATAACCTGGTTGAGAGCCTGCTCTTCATTGCGCACATATTGAACGCAGTTTGCCCAGCTGTAACGGCTCGCCCCATCAACTTTTTCGAATGATACACCCGCCGTCCCTCGCAGGTCTACTTTTTCCACGGCGCCTACACCCATGAGCCGGAGAAGATTCTCTCGGGAGACAGGGTCAGCCTGATTGATTGCATCCATCCAGCGCGTGTATCGCTCAGGCAGCAGTGGATCGAAGTTGTTTGCAGATGCCAATCCGTCCAGTATGGATGCATCCGGGAGAAGCACGTTGCGCAAGTTTTGCCAGCTTTCTCCCAATTGATAGGTTCCTACCTGGAAGAAACGTTCGAACTTAATCTCCTCTTCAGTGGCAGCATCCATGAATAACCGCTGGCCATCTGCTGCTGCAACAGCTTGAGGCGCAGTTGATGCCGGCTGGCGGTATAAATCCAGTGAAAAAGAGGGGTTGAGGCCCCAATCGGCAACCAGTAAATCCGCGCTGACCAACAGAACTACCCCCCACGACCACAAGACGTTCTTCTTCGTAAGCTGGCTATCGCTCGGCGCCAGCAACGACAGGCCTCCCACCCCCAATCCCCAAAACCCAGCCAGTGTAGCCGCCCGAACAAATGTGGCTTTAATGTCCCCTAAAATAACCCATCCGAGGCCGGCGCCCAGAGTGACTGCAAATGCTCCGGCAGTCGCCAGCCTCGTCCAATAAAGAGCGCGTTTTACAGGCTTGCGCCAGAAATGCACCCCCGCTCCGGCAAGAATGGATAAGGCTACCTCTGCCCAGAGTGTCCAGCGAGTAGGTCCTTGAAACATGTTGAACGTGGGTATGTAGCGGTAAAGGAACGGGAATACCGGCGTATATCGCCCCATAGCCAGCAGGAAAGAAACGACTGTAATGACCGCCAGGAACCACAGCAAGGGTTTTATCCTTGAATTGGCAAATTGAGCATCCCCCTCCGCCTGAGGCAACTTACGTTTGAATAATACTCCGATCCCTAAAAGGACCGGTAATAATCCGATGTATACAGCATCCTCATAAAAATAGGCGTTAAACCAATAGTTGCCTTGAGCGGGATTTCCGTAGAAATCCGGAGCTAGCAAGGTGATCAGCCGCCACGGCCAGAAGGAGTAGTTTAAGGCATAATCGTACCCGACTGCCGAAGCTCGCTGTGATTGGAGCAGGTATTCAGCCGTCGGCAGCAGCTGGATGGCTGCCAGACCGCTTGCCAACATAATGACCCCCCCAAGCTCCGCCCAATTCTGGATCAATTTTCTCCAACCCCCTTGCCGAAGGCTCCAGAATCCAACCCATACTCCTGCAAGCAGCAGGGTGTACCAGGTTACCTGGGCATGGCCGGCCAGAAGCTGCAGGGCCAGGCAGATAATCAAGAAGATCGATCGCCGCAAGAATGGTTTGCGCTTCTCGCCTTCAGATTGGATATTTAGCCCGGCAATCCCGTTCGCGCCCAGAAGAACCCAGGGTGTCCAGGCTGCTGCCGAGTTGATACTGAAGAAACTGGCACGTCCCACCAGGTAACCCGAGAGCATAAAAGCCAGCCCGCCGACTGCCTGTGCCAGGGGTTTGAATCCAAATGACCGGATTAAGACGGCCATTCCCATGCCTGCAATGACCAGATGCAAGACCACCAAAAAAGTCTGTGCCCAGGCTACTCCTGGAGCACCCCAGAGAGCCGCAAAGGGAATCAGCAGCCAATTGGGTGGATAGAATAGCGCAGATTGGTAATTGGCAGCGAGGGGAGCGCCCATACCCACCATCGGGTTCCACAGAGGCAGATGCCCGCTGAGTAAGGTGTTCCAGGCCCAGGTTCTCCAGGGAACAAACTGTAAAAATGGCGTTCCCCAAAACAAGGCTTTCCCCAACAACATGGTTGGCGAGAATAAGATCAATGGCGTCAGCCAGATCGGCAAATAGGGCAAGCGCAGCAGGGATGCAAGCCTGAATGATTTCATTGTACGGCTGTCCCCTGAAGGGTCGAGAATAACAGATAATCTCCCCGATGGAACACCAGAACGAGGGAATTTTCCTGGCGAGGATCCCATCTCCCTAGGTCCCGCTCGTGTGGCCCATAGAGGATATACCGGATGTGATAAGTCTTCAAGATCTCCATTCTCGCGTTATCCGAAATTCCGTTACTATAAAAGCTGGCAACCGTTTGACTGATAGCGTCTTGGTTGATACTCTCTGGTCCGTGACCGACGATCACGCGCAGCGGCGCCCAGGCCGGCAGAGCATTCCCGCTGGGTTTTGCCGTGAGGACAACATCGCCAGGGGCAGCATGCGCGGTAAGATAATCGAATACCGCGACCTGATCGGCGGGCTGGAAGAGCGGCTCTTGCGGGTGCAGGATGCTGAAAATACCCCCGACCAATAAAATCAGCGTGCTCGGGAAGACGAGCCATAATGCAGTCGATAGGTGGATACGTTTGTAATGAACTCCCTCGATCCCTATCACAGCCAGGATAGCCCAGACCGCCCACACCCCTTCTGGAAGGCGTCTTTGCAAATTGTATGGCGCGTAAGCCAGCACCGGAAAAACCAGGATCCAACCTGCAAGCAGGAAGCCGCGCGACTTATCTGACGCAAATATTTTCCGGGCACCCAGGAACGCGGCCGGGATTAACAGGCCGTAGGCAGCCAGGTAATGAAAGAAATTCGGCGAAAGGATGATATTTTGTCGGGTCCAGGCGACCATAAAAGGGTCAACAATCGATGTTATCAGGGTGTAAGCAATAATTGGGAACGCAAAAGCCGCCATAATGACTGCCCGGCGCATATATATAGACCAGGGTTTCCAGCCTTCTACTTTGGAGAGGGTTTTTTGACGGTACTGCCAGAATCCCGTAATCCCCAAATGCATGAGCAAAACAACTATTCCCGTAGCTATAGTGAGGGGTTGGATTAATGTAGCCAGAAACCATAATAACCCACCCTGGATGCTCTTCCGCTTCTCACTTTGTTCATCAAAAGGGCTCAAATACTGGACCAAACCCCAGAATAGAAGTGCCCGGGCCAGCGCCAGATGCGGCAGTCCATATATTTCGAGGAACCCGAAAGACTCTGGAGAGTAAAAATCCAAGGGCATGCTTCCTAACCAATTTGAACCTCCAACCAGAATCAACAGCCAGCCCAGCCCTCCGCCCAGAATTATGACTGCCAGAGCCAGTCTTCGCCGGTTTGGTTCGCTGATCAAAATCGAGATGAAATCATAAGTGGCGTAAATCAAAGCTATACCGGCCCCGAACCGGAAGATGTGGAATAAAACCACAAGTTGTTCGTGCAGTGCCGGTGGAGAAGCCAGCTTGCCCAGCAAAATGTATGGCAGGAAAGTCAGGACGCCATTCTGAGGAAAGGTAGTATATGGGGTGCGGAAAAGCCAGGCCCCTGCCTGCCCGCTCAACATCTTGGCTATGTACGAGTTGCCATCGTCCACACCGAATACGAACCCGGTAAATCTCCACGAGGAACCCGCCGTAGCGAAAGCGATCAGATATGGCACCGTTGTGACCGCCATGACAACCAGAGCGAAGTATAAAACCCACCGCCGCTCGTTTTGCGCTTTCATGGCGTATTCTTCCATCGGGCGATCATCAATACCCCCAGTCCGATCCAGGTGAAAATCGCCAGACCCATTCCCAGATATACGAGCAGCGGTCTGAATACAAATGTCACCTGGTGGGTGCCTTCTGAAAGGGTTACCCCTCGGAGTAGCCCATCGATCGTCAAGACCTCTGCCGGTTTCCCATCCACCCAGACCTGCCAGCCCGGGTAGGCGATTTCGGATAACACCAGCCTGCCCGGTCCCTGTGCCTGGATCGAAATGCGGTTGGGCGTATAGGCAAGAATTTGAGCTTGATTTACCCGGATGCTGCTTGAGGTTCCTTCTCCTTCAACCCAGGCGCGCGGCATTACCTCTTGGTTCTCGTAGAGGTGTGTATCGCCAAAACGAGCCAGCAGTTTCAAGCCCACCTGGTTCAGGTCGTACCCAGAAACGACGAATTTCACGTTGAGCCGCCCCAACATCTGCGCGTCGGGGAGATAATCTCGATTATCTTGAGCCGGATCCCCATTCGGGAACGGCGGTAGGGTCACACTATATCCGCTCCCGGGGATACCCGTCGCCTTTTCCATATATTTAGCGTAAGATTCCAGCTGAAGCGGATCAATTCCATCTGCAAGCTGCAGGCCGGACGAAGATGCCGCCGGTTGGCGCAGGCTGTAAGACGGCGAATAAACCCTGAAAACCCCACCTTGGGCTTTCAGATATTCGAATACCGAGGCGCTTTCTTCTGGCGCGATAAATGACGACCGGGGATCTACTGCAGAACGGTCGGCGAAACCTAAATCCACTAAACATAGGATCAATATCCCGGCCGCAAACCAGTTCGTCGGAATGCAGTTTTGCTGCCGCAAGCTCACCCCGATGGATATCAACGCAATCATCAGGCTGCCCCAGAGCATATTCACGGGGACCGCCCCACTTACGAAATACACCCCTGCCGTCAACACCCATGCAAACACGGTCAAACCTGTGAAGACGAGATTGACAGCCTTCCCGGATGAAGAGTTTTTTTTGTTGATCCAAGAGAGAAGTTCGTCCATTCCAAACGCGGCCAAAATCGCCAGGCTTAAACCAGTGATAAACAGCGCTCGGGGTGGTACCCTGAGCAAGGAAAATCCCGGCAGATAAGCCAGATTTGACATCAAGGGGATAGAGCTCCCCAGGGCTAATATCAGTGACACCACCCCCGTTCCGATCCACAAGGATGCTCTGGAGCGGGTTTTAGTGTTTATCACAGCATAGATCGCCAAAATCAGGGCTGCCGCCGATGGATAGACTACCCATTCTGCCGTCCCGGCGGTATCCGGGAAGAACAAACCCAACAAGCGGGCCGGGGGTAGAGATAAGGTGAAGGATTCGCTCGGGGTTAACCCGGCACGCGTGGAGAGAGAAGTATATTGAGCAAGCGCCAGAAGAAGCGGCGCGGCCAGACCTGCAGAAATCAGGATTTGTCCCAGCGCCTGGAAGGAAAATTGCCTCAGGATTTTGAAATACCTGCCGACCTTCTCGCCAAATTTGCGGCTTGTTTCAGCCTCATCGGGTTCGTCCACCCAGATCCTTCCCTGCGCCAGGCTGTACACGAGCCATAAGACCCCTGCATAGAACCCCCAGCGAACATCAGCCAGTAGAATCATCCCAAGTATGATCCCCGGCAAGAAATTTATTTTCCCTCTCATCACAGAAAGAAACCGGCGCCGCTCGGCATACAGCAGCCAGGGTGTCCAGCTGACCGCGTAAACCAGCGTGATGTGACCGGCGGCGACGTGCGCGATGGTTTTCGGCAAGGATTCAAAGATGATTGCGCCCAAAATCGCTGCCGGAGGGGCCAATTTCATGGCGCGTAAAAAGAGGTACATCCCCAGGCCACCCCACAGCAGATGCAGGATGATCACCAGGTTGAAGCCCAGCGCATCGGGTCGCAGTAAGACCAGCCATCCAGGCGGGTACCACAATCCGCTCAACGGATCGGCTGCGAAAGGGTACCCGCTGAGAATGGTCGGCGACCAAAGCGGAAACTGATGCCACTGCAGCAAGGATTCACGCAAGAACAACGCATTGGGAAGGTGGCTGATGGCCAGATCGGTATAACCTGAACCAGGGGAATAAAGAACATCACCCAGGTAGGGTATCAAGACGAAGAATGGCGCCAGAAGTAGCCAGATCATGGGGGGTTTGACTAAGGAAGCGAAGTTTTATAAATTGTTACACCATCATATTGATAAACCACATCTAATCCTTGAAGGCTCGGCGGCAAGCCTAACAGCTTTTCTCGAGGGCCGTCGAAAACATAATTGACGCCCCATCTGGATAAGGTTGTGGAGATATTACCGCTCTCGACATCACCCTTGAAGAAATCTTCTACCCTGACTAAGTTTATAGCGGCGTCAACGGTTTCCATGGGATGCCCGTAGATCACCCTGCGTCCGGTATGCGCGGGAATATACAGGCCGGTTTCAGGCGAAGCTAAGATAACCGCATCTTGCGCTGTGTTTCCCTGGATCCAATCCATAGCCAGAGCTTCTCCCCTGGTGAGATAAACCGATGAGTCATGCGTCTGGATGCTCTTTAAACCGCCAAGAAGCACTAATAGAATTGTGGGAAAAGATAAAAGAGCCAGAATAAAACCATAAAAGTTGAACCTGCGCGGATTGCCTCTGGCTAGCCAATCCAGGCCCCAGACGGCTAACCCGGCAAGCGGAATGAACAGGCTCAGCATGAACCGCCGCTGGAATAAGAAGGGAGAATAAATAAGGGCGAGGCTGGCTGCCGCCCAGACGATCAAGATTCTTCCCACCGGCATGCCTCGTTTGACAACCATGATTGCGCCGGCTATAGCCAGGATCAAAACAGGCGAGAGCGAAATGATGAGATCGACCAATGATGGAGATACCGTGATATTTTGGGCGTTCCATCCCGCCAAAAGCGGATTTGACCGTGTTAGCCAGAACTGATAAATCAAGACCGGTGCGCCTCCTATAGCGGGGAAAGCCCAGGTCTTCCATTCGAGGCGGCGAGTAGCGATCCACTGCCAGGCGGACATCAGCCCGAGGGCTAATCCGGCAATAATCACGCCGAACGGCAGCAGTATGGCTAAAAGAAGACCTGCCAGCCCGCGCAGCAGGTGGATTCCCCATTTTACACTTTCCTGGTTCGTGGTAAATAGCCACAAAATCAATGCCAGGCTCAATGGAAAATGAGGATTGGCATACGCCGAGAGAAATGGATATGCTTCAGGAACCCAAAAATCGGGGGTAAATAACCCCAACAGGGGATAAGCCAGCCAGCCTGACCCCGAACCCAACCCCGCGATGAGGAAAGCCATCTGAGCTTGAGACTCTTTAAGGAATAGCTGCTTGAAGAAACCCCACAACGCTGCCAGCATGGCCACAATCGCCAGGAGGCGTACCCCGTGGAACACTGCCAGGAGTGATAATCCGGTCCAGCGCGCGACATGACCCAAGAACAGGTAGAACAGGAACAGATAGGTTCCTGTGCCGGGTTCCGCCGTATAAGGCAAAGTGAATGTCCACGATCCCGCCCATCCCTGGTACATCTTCGCCAGATATGAGTTCCCATCGATCGGGTTGATCAGAAATCCGGCAAACGCGAAATCACCAGAACCGG
The DNA here is from genome assembly GCA_023381565.1 of Chloroflexota bacterium. Taxonomy (GTDB): domain Bacteria; phylum Chloroflexota; class Anaerolineae; order Anaerolineales; family Anaerolineaceae; genus JAMCRR01. The sequence continues at coordinate 29,976 of JAMCRR010000054.1, read as the reverse complement.
AACGGGCAGCAATCCCGTAGGGAACCAGGCTGAGGAGCAGAACCAGCAAAGCAATCGCGATGATCCGCCAGTTTTTCATGAGGGACTTATGCCAGAGTATACTTGAGTTTCAAAGTTAGAGCAATAAAGTCACAATGCTTGCCTTTACAGGCATCCCCCTCTATAATCAATGATATGAGCCAATCATCAGACCTGTATCGACTGCAGCATATTGATACCCAACAGGACCAGGCTCAAGCCCGCTTAAGAGAAATCGAACAAATTCTACAAAGTGACCCGGCTCTACGGCGCGCAGAAAGCGTGTTAGCAGAAGCAGAAAAGAATCTGCAGGCTACTCAGAAGGCGTTAAAAAGCGCTGAAGAAGCCGTTGAAACTCAAAACATTAAAATTGAACAAAGCGAAGCAGCTTTATATGGGGGTAAAGTCCACAACCCAAAAGAGCTGCAAGATCTTCAAAATGAAGTCAAATCACTGAAAAAATACCTCATTACTCTGGAAGATAGCCAGCTTGAAGCCATGATCGCTCAGGAAGAGGCTGAGGAAAAATATCAGGCTTCACAGGCTGGCCTGGCAGAAACACAGAAACAGGCCTCCGAGGAGAAAGCCGGGCTGCGTGGTGAGCGCGATGGGCTGCTCAAGGATCTCGAACGTCTGGCTTCTGAACGGCAGGTGATTGCCAAGGTTATTCCTGAGTCGAATCTCACGCTCTATCTCCGCCTTCGACAGCAGAAGCGCGGGGTTGCCGTCGCCGAGGTTCAAGACAGCACCTGTTCGGCATGCGGGGCTACGCTTACACCAGCCGAAAGGCAAACAGCTCGTTCACCCCACCAACTCAGTCTGTGCCCTTCATGCGGGCGAATACTATACGCAGGATAGCATGCCTGGCATCTCTCTCTACATCGATCCATTTTCCTTTTGGTTTGGCTTTATCGCCGGAGCAATATTTTTTGGGTTGGTGACGACTTTTCGCAGCACCTGGCAGACCCCCGGGCACGAGGCAGTCAAGAAAGCAGTTAACACAAAACCTGGACCGGAACCCTCCATTGTCGACAGGCGCGTTCGCCGTGAGGCCCTCCTCCGGGCGCAGAATGCGCATCTCGCAGCGCATTTGTTCCCGTTAGATGACATTCTGCTTGAACCCCGCCTGCTCTCGCCAATCCCCCGCATCGATCCGACCAGCCCTCCCCCGCCAGAAGATATCATCTCCCAAACCATCGCCTACCTGCCCGATTGGCCTGAGCTTGCCGCCGAATACGGCGGCGCAACGATGGACTTCTTTCAACCCCTTGCTGCGGGAGTCAATCTGCTCGTCATCGGGCAAAGCGGTGCGGGGAAGACGGTTGCCCTGGCTTACCTGGCTTCCTTGGCCGCCCGCAAAGACCCGCGCCTGGGCGCGCTGGCGGAGTATCTCCCAATTTACGCCCATATCAACGACCTGATCTACCCAACGACCGGAATGGCGGACCCGGACAGGCCTCTGGTGGATTTTCTGGCTAAATCGGATAATCTCCTCTCCACGGCAGATGCCCAAAAAGAAATCACCTCCTCCATTGAGAGTGGGAAAATCTTCTTAATCGTGGATGGCATGGATCAGCTGGATGCGGATCAGCTAAAAGCTGCAGCAGTTTATCTGGGGAAATTAATCCAAAAAACCCCCGCCATTCGCATTGTGGCTGCAGCCTCATCTGATTATTGGGATGGGCTGGCTTCCCTCGGCCTGCAGCCGATGGCGCTGGCTGTCTGGAATTCTCAAGATACCGGTTTATTCATTAATCGCTGGGCTGAACAGTGGCTTGTCAAAGTCCTTCCGGAGGTTTTCCACCAGGATGGCGCTCAAGCAGTTGACCCAACGCTGATCCAACACTGGTTGGTACCCGAAAACCATTACCTTACCCCGCTCGAATGGACGTTGTTAACCTGGTCGGCTGCTGCCGGAGATAATCTCGGCCCGCGCCCGATCGATGCCATCGAAGCCTACCTTCGCCGGGTTATTCAGATTCCAGCTCACAGAAATTTGTTGGAAAGAGCGGCATTGAAGGCCACCATGACCGGTTCTTTATTGGATGAGTCAGACCCGCTTCTGGCGAAGGAGAAGCCCGAGAATATCCAGCCGTGGTTCGACAATGGCATCCTCACCCGGCATCCCGGCAAGAAGTGGGGGTTCACCCATCCGATGGTCAAAGGATATCTTGCCGGTCGAACACTGGTCGCGGACGCTCAATCTGCCTCGAGCATCCTCGCCCAACCTTCATGGACCGGCCGGACCCTGGCGCTGCATTACTTCGCCGCACTGGGAGATGCGACCGGGCTGGTGGATAAGCTGCTCAGAGAAAATGAAGGACCGTTATACCGCAATCTCTTCCTCGTATCTCGCTGGCTCAGGGATGTTCCTGAAGGAGCAGCATGGAAATCAAAAGTGCTGCGCAGCCTGAGCGAGGTTATCCAATTAGAGATACTGCCCCTTGCCGGCAGGCAAAGAGCTTTGACCGCCTTCTTGTGCTCTGAAGATCCGGGGTTATCGGCGCTTTTTCACCGCTGGTTCTCCGCCCCATCCGCTGGTTTGCGCCAGCTTGCTGTTTTGGGATGCGGCGCGCTGCACGACCCGAAAACCGTTGCCGAGCTGACTGGCATGCTCTCCGACGAATCACAGCAGGTCAGGGATGCTGCCTGCCTGGCGCTGGTGGCAGCGAACAGCCTGGCGGGTATTGAGTCGGTTGCCCGGATTTTGCTCCAGGGGGATGAGCGCTCTCGCCGGGCAGCTGCCGAAGCTCTCTCCAATCATCCCCACGAAGGATACACGATCTTGAAAGAAGGTAGCACGTTGGAAGATCTGATGGTCAGGCGATCGGTAGTCTTCGGTCTGGTACGCATTAAGGAACATTGGGCAACGGAAATGCTCTCAAAGATGCGCGTGGAAGACAGCCAGTTTGTCGTCCGCAGCGCGGCGGTCCAGGCCTGCGAGATGCTGCAGCGTCCAGATCCATCGATTCCGCGGTTGCTCCCTCCGCCGTCACAAGCACCCTGGCTGATCGCCTTTGTAGCCGGCCGGGGCGAGGGCATTCCGGCCGGTTCGACCGCCACAGATAAATTGCTGTTGGTCTTGCGCGATGGCACGGAGGATGAACGTCTGGCAGCCCTGGAGTACCTGGCCCAGACAGACCTGCCGCAGGCCATCGAAGAAATTTATCGATTAATCTCCAAAGGGCCTGAGAGAGTGCGCGATTACGCCTTGCATACGCTCTGGATTCTGGCAGCGGGCGGCCTTTCGAGGGTTCTTACACCGTCTCAACCTGTGAATTGAAAAGCTCGAAGAACCCCAAAGTCTCCAGGTGGGTTCTGAAAACTTGCCCTATTTATTTCTTTTTCAACGCCTGAACCAGCTTTTGCTGCACAGAAGCTGGATCCAACTCCTGGATCGAGACCAGTTTATCTCTGCCGCTAGCTCCGGCGACAATCTCAATCAGCGTAGGGGCAATCCCCAGAGTCTCTGCCAGGAAATGAATCAACGCCTCATTAGCTTTGCCTTCAATCGGAGGAGCCGTCAGGCGAATTTTAACCGTCCCGTTATCCAGGATATCGGTAATTTCATTCTTGCGGGCCCGAGGCGTCACCTTAACGGCAATCGCCGCTCCATGAGTTCCATCGTGAAAACGGGGTTTTGAAGGGGTCATTGGCAAATTAGATGCTAACAAGAATTTGGACCAAGACATATACGACAAGCTGGATCAGGATTAATAATACCAGAGGGCTAAAATCAATCATCCCGACCGGCGGAACCACGCGGCGTATCGGCGCCAGCAGAGGGTATACAATCCGATCCAGGACCTGACGGAAAGAGTTGTAGGGGGAGAGGAAATATGAAATGATGATATCGACGAAGACGATTAATGTCAATATCCGGCCTAAATATTGGATAATTTGTACGAGAAAAATGATCACTTCTATTCCCTCCCTATTGCCTTATTAAAACCCATTTATCTTGCGGGTCGCGGACCCAGGATTGCCTGGCCTACCCTGACGTAAGTTGCGCCTTCCTGGATAGCCACTTCAAAATCCGCACTCGTGCCCATCGAAAGCTCGCGCCAATCGACTTGAGGACACACTTGGACTAAATATTGCTGCAGCTGTTTCAAACGGCGAAAGAAAACCCTCGATTGCTCGGGGTCTGCCATCAGCGGCGGCATGGTCATTAACCCCATTACCTGCAAATTGGCGAGCAGGGTGACTTCTTCGATCACCGGTGTCAAATCTTCCCAATATTCTTCCTTCCAGGCAGGCCAACCGAATTTCGTCTCCTCCCCACCCAGGTTGAATTCCAGGAGCACGGGCAATTTCCGCCCGGCTTCTCCGGCAAATTGATTATAACGCTCTGCAAGCTTTATGCTGTCTAAAGAATGGACCAGATCGAATGAATTGCAGACCAGGCGAGCTTTACGGCTTTGCACGTGCCCGATCATATGCCATTCGAGATTGGGTGATTTTCCCAATGCACCCATTTTCGCAACAGCTTCTTCGGCATAGTTCTCTCCCAGGCAAACAGCGCCGGCAGTAATCGCAGCCCCTACAACCTCGACGGGCTGCGCTTTCGTCACCACAACCAGGCGAATCTCCGCGGGATTACGGCCTGCCGAACTCGCCGCCGTTTCAATCCGCTCCTGGATGCGCTCCAGGTTTTCCCTGATTTTGGTGACCATCCCTTCTTCCACTCGCCGGCTCCTGTTTATCCGTACTATTTTATCGCAATCAAAGCTCCAAAACGACCCGTCAGGCCATGTTCTGCCCGGTGCGAATACCAATCATCCGTGTGGCACGCCGTACACAGGTTCGCCATTTCGATGTTCTTTACACCCGCCTCTTCCAGGATCAGGCGGTTTGCTTTCCACAAATCAAAATGGATCTTGCCGTCCCGTTCTAACAGCAATCGATCTGCCTGATCGCCGAAGGACTGCCTGACCTGAGCGGCAACATCCGGCCCGACCGGGTAGTGGTCCACACAGATCGATGGCCCGATGCCCGCCAGCAGCTCCGACGGAATCAACGAATAGGTAGATACCAGGCGTTGGATGGCAGCTTCCAGGACGCGGTTTACCGTCCCGATCCATCCGGCGTGGACGATACCCACCACGCGGCGTCGAGGATCGGCAATGAGGATGGGAACGCAATCCGCAAAGCGCATGTAAAGGGTCACGTCATCCTGATACGTCAAAATCGCATCCGCTTTGAGAATTTCAAGCCGCAGATCCCGCGGTGCGTCTGCGCAGACGATTTTATTACTGTGCACCTGCCAGACGTCATACATGGAGCTCAGGTCCTTCCCCATAGCCGCGAAGGACCGCCTGCGATTTTCGGTCACGTTTGCAGACTCATCGCCCACGGTTAAGCCGGCGTTGAGCGATTTCCAGGGCGAGGGACTGACACCCCCCTGGCGTGTGAAAATGGCCTGGGGAATACCGGCCTGGTCAAATATATCGAAGGAAAAAAAGCGGATCGAGTCAACCTGGTGAAAGGGCATGCTTGGTTCCGTCGGCAGAGACTATTGAGCAGCGTCGCTCGCAACGATCGCCAGCTTGCGTGTCACCAGCAGGCGCGCTTCGCGCATCGAATCCTCAACGTACGGGTATCCGAACCAGGCTGTCGTAAAACCAAACAGGCCTCCGGTGATCGTGCGTAAGAGTGGAGTGCTTTCCCGAATGGGGATCCACGAGGATGCCGGGAGGTTCATTAAACTGGGAAGCTGGGAAAAACCATCAATTGCAATCGGCACGATTCCCAAAATCAGCCATACGTACCACGGCAGCGCCTTGAGGCGCCTCCCGGTTAGCGAGAAAAGTAGGCCAAACAGGAGCATTGCCCCGTAAATCGCCACATCTCGCTCGCAAAATGCCACTTTGTAGCCTACCTGGGGGTTGCCATCGAAAGCCCGCGCATTTTCCAGCGCCTGCGGAGAGGAATCGATGGCTTGCTCGTAGGGAATTAACCCCTGCACATTCGCCAATGCGCGCGGGTAGGCGGGCTGTTCCCCAAAAAGAAACCAGGAACGGAATGCAAATTGATTACACAACGGGCTGTAGACTTTGTAAATTATCGAGGCCACCCCATTCGCGCCGATTTTCATCATCGTAGGCGCCAGAAAGGGGAGCCCAACATACAGCAAGAGAACCAGGTTAAAGACCAGCATATAGTGATTGCTCAACCAGAAAGAGAACTTGTCGGCTTTGGTTAGCGTATGGCCTCGCTGCAAGCGCGTTTGATAATTTTGGTCTCCCGATTTTTCCATTTGGCCCACACGGTCTCGCGCCGCCCCCAGCACAACTTGCAGATCCTGGCGAGTGAAGGGCGCCTGCAGGTGATAAGGCCCAATATCCACCACAGGCACCTGATTGCCGTACTGCTCCTTCAAAACTGGATTTTTATCCACATCCATTAAGACCAATTTATGCGGAGCCCATTCCTGGAGTGCCTTCAGGTTATCCAGGGCTTCTGCGCATAAGTGGCAGCCCTCGCGCGTGTAGAACGTTATAGTGATCAAGGCACAACTCCTACTTTTTCCAGATCATTATCCAGCTCGTCTTGTGTAAAGGCGCCAATTTTTAGAATCTGAATGATCCCATTCTTATCCAGGATGAATGTGGTTGGGAAGGCGTCTACTAAATACCGGTCGGATATAGCTCCCCCCGGGTCCATCCAGATCGGAAACGAAATTTTCATCTGCGAGATGTAATTTTGAACAGAGCTTACAGGCTCGTCGACGTTTACACCGATGACAGTCAATTCCGAAGCATATTTTACCGACGCATCATTCAGCAAGGGCATTTCTTCACGGCACGGAGGGCACCAGGTGGCCCAAAAATTGATCAGCACCGGCTTTCCTAATGCCTGTTGCAAATTCACCGACTGGTTATCCAGGGTGGAGGTCGCGAATATTGGGGCATGCGCGCCAACCCGAATCTGATCGGTCGATGCAGGGAAAAATCCAGCCACCATCCCAACCGGGTTCACGTGTCCAATCCCTATCAGCAGCCCAATTCCCAGGGCAAACCCCAGGAGTACACCCCCCAGGAAGAGGAGAATATTTTTCATACTCACCTTTGGCCCTGTTACAATCCCAGATCAATAAACAATCCGAATCGCGAAAGCTGCTGGAAGGTTCCCAGGAACAGCATGATGCCAACTACCACCAATAAAACTCCCATGACGATTTCTGCGATACGCATCACGCGGCTGTAGCGGCGCAGAATCGTCGTCACCCACCCAATCCCCAACGCCGCCAGCAGGAATGGGATCGCCAGTCCTGCGGAGTATGCAGACAACAATTGGATCCCTTTGCTGATCGAACCCCCGTTCAGAGCCAAAGTGAGGATGGCGCCAAGAACAGGGCCCACACACGGAGACCAGCCTGCAGAGAAAAATATGCCCATCATGGCTGACGAGAGGTAGCTGCGGCTTTTATCTGCACGAGATTGAGGGCGCAGGTCGTATTCCAGGAATGGTATTCGGAATATCCCGGTCATGTGCAGGCCAAACACGATCACCACAAGCCCGCCAATCTTTGCCAGCCATGTGCGCACGCTATACAACATTCCTCCCAGGAGAGAAACCGTAACACCCAGAAGGACAAACACAATGCTGAAACCCACGACGAAAGCCACGCCGTGGCTGAGAGCTTCCCATTTGCGGGATTGAATCTGGCCATCTGCTTGAGAGACTGCCAGCGAGCGCCCGCTTAAGTAGCCAATATATGCAGGAACCAACGAGAAGACGCAGGGAGAAAGGAAAGAAGCCATCCCTGCTAAAAATGCCAGACCAATACCAACGTCCATCATATGCGCATCCCTTATTGATAAAGATTTTGCTGTGTTACTGGCTAACTTTCAACGACTTTTACGATTGTTCCTCCCGGCATTTGCACTGTCATGTCTCCGGGATCGTAGGCAACCACTGGAAGCGTCCAGCGGAAAATCCATTTAGCATCTTCGGGGCGGGCATTAACGCAACCGTGCGATCTGGGAACCCCGTAATCGTTATGCCAGAAGGTTGAGTGAATGGCGACACCCTCCCCGGAAAACAGGCTGGTCCAGGCAATGCCTGGCAAATCATAACCTGCGCCGGTTGTACCGCCCAACATGTGGATCGATACCAGTTTCCTCCAGATGGGATGGGGACCGACCGGTGTCGACCACTTATCGACTACGTTTCCCTCCGCATCCCATTTGCCGCCCGAAGAGATCAGGCAGTAATAGACTTCCGTCTCTCCCTCATAACACGAAAGGGTCTGATAATCGACGTTCACCTCGATGCGTTTATTTTCTACTCCAGGGTGGATGGGCGTGATCTCTTCAGCCGTTATCGGGCGAAAGGCGCGCGCGTCTGCCCAGAAGATATCTCCCAACGTACCGTACTTCTCATTAACCCGGTAGAGAATATTCCCCTGGCTGCCGGTGCGAATCCCATCAATCCACATAAGCTGAGAGTAATACAATCTGGGGGTTGGGTTATCCTTGATGGATGGAGAGCGTGCCGGAGGGTTAGCCAGGACAACATCCACATAGGGAACAGTGACCTCCGCCCACATGCCCGCTCCACCGCTGGACTCAGGCAGCTGCGTCACCGGCTGGTTTGGCATATTCCTCACCGGTTGAACGCTGGGAGCATAAATATACCCTTCCGGCGTTTCAACCCAGCGGCGGTTGACCCTCCCCATTGGGGCGGGACCGACCACCTCACGCAGCCAGCTAACCACGCCATCCTGATAAAGAACTCCCACCGAGGGGCTGTCGACCGAGGGGCGTGCGCGCAGATCGACTTTCCCCACGCATACCCGGCCGAGGGAGGGTCCATCTGGAAACACCGGCGCCTGGGCAACCGCGCGCATCACAGGGCTCAGAGAAAACCAGGCAGTCCCGACGCCGGCGAGCTTCAAGAAATCTCGGCGCGAAATACGGTTGGATTTTTCCATCGTGCTAAAGATAACTGAAAAGGGTCACCCTGTCAACGGGTGGTCATTCATTTCAATAAAATCAAACCCAACACGACTGCTGCGAGCGGCACGGTGATATTGTCGATGTCCCGTATAGGTAAGCTTTCAACCGCCGCCCCGGCAACTGCAATAACGACCAGTCCAGGCCACATGCGAGATAACGGGATCGAGATAATCCCTGCCGCATGGTAGATCGCCAGCACCGCCAGGCAAAAAAGCAGCCCTCCGGCAAACACAGTGAAAGTGCCGGCCCAGGTTTTCCTTCCCGACCAGGGCAGGGTATATTTAGGGTACTTATTCCCCACCAGGTCGGCCAGGCCATCGCCCCCGCATAACAGCATGAGCGCGGCAATCCCAACCGGGGTAGCTCGCCAAAACACCAAGGTCAGGACGACAAATGCTATTCCGTAATACAGAGGCCCCTTCAAGATCTCGGAGCGGTCTCCCCCACGCGACATAGCTTTTACAGCCGCCGGATCCCGGATAACACCGGTGCCTACCAGAACGAATTGAGCGGTGATCCCCAGAGGGACCAGCGCCGCCAGAAAGCGTGCCAGAGGGGCATCGGTGAATAGCAGCCAGCAAAGCACAAACAAAGGTCCGGTGCCGATATGGATAATTTTGCGGCTCAATTCGCTGCTGATCCAACCCCGGTGGGCCAGGAAATCGACCGCTCGCAGCCAGATCAATGAGAGCGCTAACGTGGCCAGGGTGGCAAGCAAATCGTTATGCAGCATGGGTTCGACGAGTGTCAGGGATTAATAAAGAAGGACCTACCGGGTTACTCATGACCGCGAATTTGCCGCTCGGCCTCCCGCGCCTGGTCGCGCCTGGCGATTTCCTCTCTTTTATCGTAAAGCTTCTTTCCCTTGGCAATGGCAATCTCAAGCTTTGCCCGCCCATCCTTCAGATACACCTTCACCGGCACGATCGTCACCCCTTTTTGGCGCACTTGATCCCACAGCTGGCGGATTTCTTTGCGGTGCAGGAGCAGCCTGCGCGGACGCAGTGGATCGTGATTGTACCGGCTGGCCGGATCGTAAGGCGCAATATGGGCGTTAACCAACCAGGCATCCCTCCCATCCACCTGGACGTAAGCCTCGGCGAGGCTCATCTGGCCGGCGCGGATCGATTTAATCTCACTTCCCTGCAAAGAGATCCCAGCCTCGAAGCGATCTAACAGATAATATTCGAATCCGGCCTTGCGGTTGGTACTGACAACTTTTACACCCATACAGATAATTTTAACATGAGTTTGCCCCCTGACGCATCGTCTTAGAATTTATCCCCAGCGTAAAATTGCCGCCCCCGCCAGGAAACGCAATAACGCAAACAAAACCAGAGCTTGCGACAGTCCGATCCAGCCCGCCATCACCGGGCCAACCAGTGAGCCCAACAAGATTGCTGCATTCAAGCCCAGGTTATACCAGGCCAGATGGGTCGGGCGGTCATTATCCGGAACCTTTTCCAGCAGGTAGTTATATAACGCACCCCCCACCAGCGACCAGGCCAGCCCGCCCAGGAAGCATGTCACTAAATATAATCCCAAATTATGGCTGATCGACATCAACCCGGGATAGGTGCTCAAGAGAACAACTCCCACGCCGGTTACTATTTTATTCCCCCATTTCCAGGTTAACTTCGCCAACTGGACGGAACCGATAAAAACCGTAACGTTAAACATCGCTGTCCCGAAACTGATCACCTGATCACTAAAGTGCAACACATCAACCTGGTAGATAGAGAACAAAGGGATTGGCAGATATTGCGATAAATGGAATAGAACCAGCAATCCTAACATTCTTCCAAAAGGAGTGTTCAGGATTTCAAAACGCACCATCCCGGCGCCTTGCCCGCGGGCCAAGAAGCGCAGCCCCAATCGCTGGCGAACCCAGGACTCAGGCTGGCCAGCCTTTTTTTGTGGGACAGGAACCTCATCGTGGGTAGGAAGAACCTTATCCTGAATGGCAGGAATTTCAGCCTGGTTGGCAGTCAACCCGACTTGCATAGCAGGAATTTCGTCTTTGAGATCCTGAGCCTCGGCTTCGAGTACAAGGAGCTCAGCCTGGGTGGTAAGAACCTCAGGCTGGTCGGTTGTCACCTCACCCAAGATAACCGGGACTTCCTCTTCGGTATCAGGAACCTCAACAGTTTCCACGAGGGATGGCTCAATTTGATGCTTGAGCAGTGGGCGCAAATGCCAGATCTGCACGCAGCTCATCATTGCCCCCAAGAAACCCAGCCCAAATACGATCTGGTAGCCGATCGGGAAATTGAAATGAATCAAGATCTGACCGGAAATCAAGGAGGTGGCAATGGTTACCACCGAAAGGATGGCATTCCGGACGCCAGAAATATACCCTCGCCATTCGGAAGGCACCGCATCGGCAAAAAGGGTGTTGAACCCCACCGCCAGCGCGGTACCGGGGATGTTCATTACAAACGTGATGATGATGATCGCCCAGACTTGAGCCGAATCCCGAAAGATCCAAGGGAGAGCCACCCAGGTCAGGTAAAACAGGCGCGAGAAAATAGCAGTCCAAAAAACCGGTTTTCCGCGGGCGTGTCGTTCTAACCAGCGTCCGGCAGGCAGGGCAAAGATCAGGTTCACAATAGCAGGGGCTGCGCTCAAAAGCCCCAGCATCTGAGGGTCTGCGCCAAGCCTGGCCGCATAAATTGTGATAAAAGAAGCTGCGCCTCCAGCCAGCAAACCGAACCAGGCAATATCCCAATACAGGCGTTTAAAATTCGAGCGGTAATGATCAGGGACAGGGATGACCGGCCTGAACAGGGAGGCGAATAGATTCATGGATCAAGATTATAATTTCAAATTACCGGAGTTTAAAGATGAAATCTTTACATGCATTGTATTTACTCGATCCAGACATCATTTTCCTCAACCACGGCTCATTTGGCGCCACCCCACGGCAGGTTTTCCAGAGCTACCAGCGCTGGCAGCGAAAGCTCGAGCGCCAGCCGGTTGAATTTCTCGGACGCTGCGCTTCTGAATATTTGCTGGCCTCGCGGACGGTATTGGCAGAGTACCTTGGCACTGCAAGAGACAATCTGGTCTATGTCACGAACGCCACAACCGGGATCAATATCGTCGCTCGCAGCCTGGCCTTGGGACCAGGGGATGAGGTCCTCTCCACGAACCACGAGTACGGCGCGATGGACCGTACCTGGCGCTTCCTGGCTCAAAAACAAGGTTTCTGCTATATCAATCGATCCCTCCCCTTACCCTTCACCAGCACTGAGGAATTTGTCTCAGCATTCTGGGAAGGGGTCACCCCGCAAACACGAGTAATCTATATCAGCCACATCACCTCGCCAACGGCAATCATCTTTCCAGTTCGTGAAATTTGCGCTCGCGCTCGCCATGAGGGGATCCTGACGGTCGTGGATGGCGCACACGCTCCAGGGCAGATTCCCCTCGATTTAGACGCCCTGGGTTGCGACTTTTACTCGGGCAATCTTCATAAATGGCTATGCGCACCCAAGGGTTCCGCTTTCCTGTTCGCTCGCCCCGAAGTCCAGCACCTGATCGAGCCTCTCATCGTTTCTTGGGGCTGGCAGAGCGACCACCCCGGCTCTTCCCGGTTCAACGATTACCTGGAGTGGACCGGCACGCGCGACATCGCTGCTTTTCTTGCCGTCCCCGAGGCCATTGCATTCCAGGTCGAACACGATTGGGATGCTGTGCGCCTGGCCTGCCACAAGCTGGCGGCTGCTGCCCGCCAGGGTATCCAAGCTCTGACGGGTTTGCCTGCCCTCTGCCCGGATTCGCCTCTCTGGTACGCCCAAATGGGTTCTGCACTGCTTCCCAATTCGATAGACGCAGATCTCCTGAAAAGCCAGCTCTACGATCTATATCGCATTGAAATTCCGGTGGTCCAATGGGAAGATAAAACCCTTCTGCGCTTCTCTTTCCAGGGATATAACCGCCGCTCAGATCTAGATGCTTTGCTGGTAGCCTTGCAAAAGCTGCTTCCCTAAGCCTGTTCGGACGCCAGTTTTGCCAGTTCCTCTCCACTCAAATGCCCCTGAACCGGTTTCCTATTCTTTATAAGTTACGCGTTTTATCCAGACCGAAAAAGAGAGGGTAATTCAGTATAGTATTGCGGGATATGGAGGCGCAGTCAAATAAGCAGGCGATTTCCGGCTAAATTCTTTGACAGTTGAACGATCCTCAAGCCCATTTTCCAGGATCAATCGGGTATAATCTCCACAGGGGTTGACTGAAATGAGCCGCGATCTCCGTAAATACGCCCACCAGACAAACGTTCGCCTAATCATCGGAGCGATTATTATCCTCTTCCTTGTGGGGGACGGTTTGATTTACCTGATCTATGGCACAACCGCAGCTCTGACCGGTTTCCTCTGTCTGGGCGGGGGGCTTATCCCACCCCTGATCGTCGTTCTCATCTTAGGGTTGATGGATTGGGTCGTTCATCGTGCAAACCGAGAATAAACCATCTCTGGTCCAGGTTGGCAATTGGGTCTTGCGGGTACGTCCACCGCAGCAGGCGGGTCCTCCTCTGCTGATCGTGTTGGTTCACGGCTGGACCGGTGATGAAAACGTGATGTGGATCTTCGCCAGGCATTTTCCTGCCTCAGCCTGGGTGATTGCGCCGCGCGGTGTCTCTACCGCCCCGGAGGGTGGTTTCGGCTGGCTTGACCACACCCGAGGCCTCTCAACCCCTATCCAGGATTATGCTCCCGCGGTGGATAGTCTGGCAAGCCTGATCCGCCAATGGTCATCTGCAAACAGCCTGCAATTTCCAAAGTTCAGCCTGGTAGGGTTCAGCCAGGGAGCTGCTTTATCGCTCTCTTTTAGCTTCTTCCACCCGGGTCAGGTCGAAGCAATCGCGGGGTTATCCGGCTTTCTCCCACCCGGCGCAGAAGTCTATACTGATCGCCATCCGCTGGAGGGCATACCGATCTTCATCGCCCACGGCACTCAGGATGACACCGTCCCCATCGCCCTCGCTCGCCAATCGATCCAAACCCTTAAGCAAGCCGGCGCCAGGATCACTTATTGTGAAGATAGCGTTGGACATAAACTCAGTAAGGATTGTCTCCAGAGCCTGGAAGCATTCTTATCGAGATTACCTTCCGCGAAGCAGGGATAAGAATCCCAGGAAAATCCCCAAAGAACCCAGGGTAATAATCACCATTCCTACCGGTATCCCTCCACCTGCGCCGTTCGCTTTGGTTCCTGCGTTGTACGTCGGGATTGCGAGCGGAGGAGGAGGAGTAAACGTTGGCAGGCGGGTAGGCACCGGTGTAACGATGAATTGAGCAGCCAGCGTGGGATCGATCGTGGCTGTGTACAATGGAGTCGGGGTTGGGGGGGGTTCGACGATGGGGATATTCCCGCTTCCTGGTGGAATCGTCAGATTCGGGCTGTATACCCACCCCACACCCCCCGCCACACCCTGATAGTCGATCAAAATCCACTCGCCTTGCGGTGTGCGTCCCTTGGCTACCGCCGTTTGTCCGGCCAGCAAGAAACCGATCTTCGGATAAAAAATACCGGGCCCTGAGCGCACATTGTACTGCGGCTCGTCGCTGTTCGCTGTAACGATTGGGCCACTGGGTGTGCCGGTGACCGTTGGCAATGGAGGTCCGGGCTGCTGCTTCGGGGCGTTGGCTTCAACCGGGATATATTTCGCCAATGCCAGAGCACCGCATAAAGCTGCCAGGATCAGCATGGTTTTTACCCAATGCCTCATAATATCTCCTGATTTTACCGATGGATTGATTTTTCTCTGTTACCGATTATAATCCACTGTATGGAGCAACGCATTTACCATGGAACGATCACTCCCAACGATATCGCCCGCGAGCTGGTTTCCTATTTCAACCGCGGTAATTTCAGGGTGCAGCAAATTGGGTCGGGTTCTCAGGTAGCCGTTCAGATTGCCACCCGAGATCACCCCGCATCAGGTGGTCAGACCGCATTGAGCGTCTCCATCCAGGATGTATCGGATGGGATCCAGATCCAGGTGGGCAATCAAGCCTGGTTAGGGGTAGCCGCCAGCCTGGGGATGACCGCCTTGTCTGCATTGCGCAATCCATTTGCACTCATCGGCAGGCTGGACGACCTGGCGCAGGATATTGAGAGCCTGCAGCTAACCGAAGAGATCTGGTCTGTTATCGATGGAGCTGCCCGCGCGGCCGGCGCAGGACATGAGCTCTCCGAACGCTTGCGTCGCATGGAATGCAGCTACTGCGGTACGGCTAACCCGGTGGGAGAACCTAACTGCATCGCCTGCGGAGCGCCGCTCGGCGATGTTCAGCCGGTCACCTGTAAATATTGTGGATTTATTCTGAAGAATAACGAGACTGCCTGCCCGAATTGCGGCAAACTGGTGGCCTAAACCGGATCCCTCCAGGCGCGGTTGTCGCGCCCAATAAACTCATCGGCGCCGGGCGGCCCCCACGTGCCCGCTTCGTAAACCGGAAGGTTACGCACCGGATGGTCTTCCCATCCTTGCAGCAGGCTGGTCACGAATGCCCAGGCGGCCTGGACCTCGTCGCTGCGGGTAAACAGGGTGGCGTCTCCCGAGAGCACATCCAGCAAAAGCCGCTCGTACGCTTCTGGCGGCTCTCCCCCGAACGTTTCCGAATAGCTGAAATTCATCCTCACTGGTTCGATTGTATTGATCGGGCCAGGCGCTTTAGCTCCAAAACTCAGGGTGATACCCTCATCCGGTTGGATATTCAAAGCCAGCACGTTTGGAGCGTCTCCCGCAAAATTGCGCCAATCGAACAGGGATAAGGGGACTTGTTTGAACTGGAGCACGACCTCAGTAAGCTGGCGCGGCAGGCGTTTCCCCGATCGCAAGTAGAATGGCACACCCGCCCAGCGCCAGTTATCCACGAATACCCGCGCTGCCAGATAAGTCTCAGTTACCGATGCCGGAGGTACTCCCGGTTCGTCTTTGTATCCGATCACTTTTTGCCCATCCAGCAAACCAGATACATACTGCGCTCGATAGGTGTTATTCAACGCTTCTGCTTCGCGCCAGGGGCGCAGAGCACGCAGAACTTTCACCTTCTCATCCCGTACAGCGTCGGCATTGAAGCCCACCGGCGCTTCCATAGCGGTTAGTGTGAGCAACTGCAGAAGATGATTCTGGAAAATGTCGCGAATGACGCCTGCCGTCTCATAGTATCCGGCGCGCGTGCCCACGCCCACTTCTTCAGCCACCGTGATCTGCACGTGATCGACGTATGCCCGGTTCCACAAGGGTTCGAAAATGCCGTTGGAAAAACGAAATACCAATATGTTTTGAACCGTCTCTTTTCCCAGATAATGGTCAATACGATAAATCTGATTTTCGTGAAAGACCTTATGGACGTCAGCTTCGAGAGCCTGGGCGGAGGGCAAATCTCGCCCGTAGGGCTTTTCGATCACCACCCGCGTCCATCCGTCAGACCGTTGCGCCAGCTCCTGCTGCCCAATCTGGTGGATAATCTCGGCATAGGCATCGGGAGGCGCCGCCAGATAAAACAAACAGTGGGTTAAATTCCGATCGGCCAGCAGATCCTTCAAACGCCGGTATCCTTCAGGCTCGTCAAAACTGGAGCGGATATAGCTGACGTTCTCCATCAACCGGGAAAGGGCAGATTCGTCGATTGGGCGAGACCGGGCATTTTTTTCAACAGCATCCCGAATAACCGACCGCAGTTGGTTCTCGTCCCAGTCGCGGCGGGCAAATCCAATCACAATGATCGGCCAGGAAAGCCGCCCGGCGACGATCAGCTCATACAAAGCCGGGATTAATTTCCGGTGGGTCAGATCTCCGGTGACGCCAAAAATCACAAAAGCAACGTTTTGTGGCGTTGTGTTTTCGGCAGCTGTTGTGGAAGACGTGTTTTCGATTGTCTAATCCTCCTTGCGAATTTCATGCCCGCCGAATTGGTTTCGCATGGCGGCTAAAAGCTTAGCGCTGTAGCTTTCTTCCTGCCGGCTCTCGAATCGTTTGAACAGAGAGAGAGTTATGACCGGGGCAGGCACACCTTGTTCAATCGCATCCATTGCCGTCCACCGTCCTTCGCCAGAATCGGCTACCCATCCTTGGATGCCCCTCAGCTCTGGATTCTCGGCCAGCGCGGCAGCGGTTAAGTCCAGCAGCCAGGAGCGGACCACAGAACCATAGCGCCAGATCTCCGCGATATTAGCCAGGTCGAGCGTGAAGTCTTGTCGGGCGCGCATCAATTCAAAACCTTCCGCCAGGGCTTCCATCATTCCATACTCAATCCCGTTGTGCACCATTTTCACGTAATGCCCAGACCCATGGGGACCCACTCGCCCCCAGCCGCGGTCTGCGGCGGGCGCCAGGGAGGCAAAAATTGGCGTGAGATAATCGATAATTTCCTTATCGCCCCCGATCATCAGCGAATATCCTTCCTTCAACCCCCATATTCCACCACTGACGCCTGCGTCGACGAAATGGATGCGCCTTTCCTCCAGCATGCCCGCCCGCCGGATGGTATCTTTATAGTTCGAATTCCCGCCGTCGACCAGAATATCTCCTGGAGAAGCCACACCCCCCAGTTTGAGCAGTGTATTTTCGGTTGCCTCCCCCGACGGCACCATCGTCCATATAATCCGCGGCGGCGCAAGCTGATCAACTACCTCTTCCAGAGTGTATGCGGGAGAGAATGAATGTAGCTCGGCTGCTAATTCATCCGTGACTCCTCGCGAGCGATTGTATCCGACCACATCGTGTCCGCCATTTACCAGGCGGCGAGCCATGTTCGCCCCCATTTTCCCTAAACCAACCAACGCCAACTTCATTGACAAATCTCCTAAATTTTCCCCGATTTCTAAGATCTAATTTTACCAGGAAAGTTGTAAATGGGCGCTTTCTCAACCCGGCGTAGGGAGGTCCGAATAATGGCGTTATGTACAAAAATATAGATGGCGCTACCCGTAAACGGAGGGATTTGCGCAATACGGCAGGCGTTGTCCCCCCAAACCGGCCTGCAAATTCTGGCAGGCCATTTCTGCCATAAGTCGGCGTGTACCTTGCGTGGCCGAGCCGATATGCGGCAGGATCAGGCAGTTGGGCAGTCCATAAAGCGGGTGGTCAGGAGGCAGCGGTTCAGGATCGGTCACATCCAAAGCCGCTGAAGCAATCCATCCCTCGGTAAGCGCCTGGTGAAGCGCCTGCATGTCCACCACCGGGCCCCGGGAGGCGTTGACCAGAACAGCGGAGGGTTTCATCTGCCGTAACGCCTGGCGGTCAATTAAATGGCGGGTTGCCGGCTCCAGGGGAACGTGCAGGGTGACAAAATCCGCATTGTGCAGCAGCTCATCGAGGTTAACACGGGCAGCATGCGTTTCGGCTTCCAGATCAAGCCGCTCACCGGGGTCTGCATACAGGATGCGCACGCCAAAACCGGCTGCCCGCCGGGCAACCGCTCCCCCGATTTTTCCCATCCCCACAATCCCCAGGGTTGCTCCTTGCAGGTCGGCCCCCAACCAGCCAGCCGGTTCCCATTTATGCCACCTGCCCTCACGTGCGTCTGCCGCTGCTTCGGGAAGGCGCCGCGCCGCAGCCAGCAGCAGCGCCATGGTCAGGTCTGCGGTCGCATCGGTTAATACGCCAGGGGTGTTCCCAACCGGGATGCCTCGCCGGGTGCAGGCTTGCAGGTCGATGTTATCGACTCCCACGGCCATATTGCTGACTACGCGCAGGTGCGGGGCACGAGCCAGGAAAGCTTCGTCGATGCGGTCGATCAGCAAAGTCAGCAGACCATCTGCCTGATCCAGGCGCTCGTAAAGTCGCTTGGGAAATGAAGTAGCCTCTTCTGGACCGATGACCAGCTCACACATCGTGCGTATACCCTCCAACCACTCTTCGGGAAGAGGGTGGGCAATAATAACCAACGGTTTATCATTTTTCATATCCATATGACCCCATTAGACCTGACCCACGTTTTTCTTCATTCGTCCGTGTCCCATTAAAAAAGCGGTTATACCAACCCAAACCCGAGTCTATAACGCAAAAATGAAATTCAGATCATTCACATTCGTCCCCGTGGGACCGGTCTTGAGCAAGTCCCCGATCTGTTCGAAGAAGTGATACGCATCGTTCCGGCGCAGGTAATCGAGGGCGTCCAGCCCCATCCCCTGGGCTCGCCTCAGCGTCGATCCGCTGACCAGTGCTCCGGCGGCGTCTGTCGGGCCGTCCTCGCCATCTGTCGCCAGAGTCACCAGGCAGGTATTTTTCAGCCCGGCCATTCCTTCAACCGCGCCCAGAGCGACCTCCTGGTTGCGGCCTCCCCGCCCGTTTCCTCGCAGTGTCACTGTCGTCTCTCCTCCGGCAATGATGCAGGCTGGCCTGGCTAAGGGTTGATTGGTAGCCTCGATCTGTCGGGCAAGGGCGGCAAGCATATCGCCAGTTTGGCGCGCTTCTCCCCGGAGATAAGTGGTTAGCAGCAATGCCTGCAGCCCGTGCGCAGAGGCCTCGGCAGCAGCTGCCTGGGCAGCCTGATAATTGCTTCCCACCAGAACGGTTTGGGTACGATTAAATACGGGGTCTCCAGGTTTGAGCGTTTCTTCCAGGTGTCCGTCTACCCCTTTCTGCAGAATGCTCTGGATGGATACCGGAACCCGGCTCTCCAAATCAAATTTTTGGATCACCCTGAGCGCATCAGCAAAAGTCGACGGGTCGGGAACGGTTGGCCCGGAGGCCACAATTTCCAGCGGGTTCCCGATCACGTCGGATAAAATCAGAGTAATCACCCGAGCTCCGTGTACCGCCTTTAACAACTTTCCCCCCTTCACCTGATCCAGATGTTTGCGAATGGCATTCATCTCTTGAATGGTTGCACCGCAAGTTAGAAGCTCCGATGTAAGCTGTTGAATCTCCTTCAGGCTGGCACCCTGCACCGGCCTGGTCAGCAGAGGGGAGCCTCCGCCTGAGAAGACGCAGAGCACCAGGTCGGCCGGTTCGACCTCCTCTAACAAATCCAGGACACGCTGGGTGCTTCGTAAGCTTTCCTCGGTTGGAATTGGGTGGCTGCCTCGACAGACTTCGACACGGCCCAACTCAGACGGCATTTCTTCCGGCAGGTTCTTGGTGATAATTACCCCTTTGTACAGGGAATCACCCAGGATCGCAGCCACAGCCTGAGCCATCGCCACACTCGCCTTCCCAACACCCACCAGGAACACTCGTCTGTACTCAGCCAGGCTATAGCCCTGGCCTGCGACCGTCAATGTCTGGCCAATACGCTGCAGGTATTGCTCAACTGCCCGGCGCGGGTCAACTGCTTGCAGCGCAGCCTCGAGCACTGCCTGGATGACCCTTCCTTCCGGTTGGTTTTTGATCGAAAAAGGGATGAAATCATGGCTATACGTCATCATCCAATCGTAACACGCCCATATTCTCTGAGCAAGTTATTCCTCCGGAAAATCGCCGGCCAAATCTCCCAGCAATCAGCTTTCGATGCTGATCCCTTTTCCACCGTAATGTATAATGTGTTGAGAGAAATCATCAAAACCCGGGACGACCGATGAACGATCTGCAGACCTTTTTCAATTTGGTGATTGACAATGTAGAAAAAGTGATCGTGGGCAAGCGAGAAGCGATCAGGCTGCTGGCCGTGGCATTATTATGCGAAGGGCACGTATTGATCGAGGATGTTCCCGGGGTCGGAAAAACCATGCTGGCTCGCTCCCTGGCTATCAGCCTGGCCGGGAGCTTTAAACGCCTCCAATGCACCCCCGACCTGCTCCCGAACGACATCACCGGCGTTTCTGTCTATAACCTGCGTTCATCAGATTTTGAGTTCCATCCCGGACCGGTTTTCGTCAATATCCTGCTTGCCGACGAAATCAACCGGGCAACCCCGCGCACCCAATCTGCCCTGCTGGAAGCGATGCAAGAGCATCAGGTCACCGTGGATGGCGTCACCCGACCTTTGCCCCGGCCCTTCCTGGTGTTAGCGACTCAAAATCCTATCGAATATGAAGGCACATTCCCGCTTCCCGAAGCCCAGCTCGACCGGTTTCTCATGCGCATCTCCATCGGCTATCCGGCACTGGAAGACGAAAAACGCATCCTGCAAAATCTGCAGCGGGAGCACCCTATAGAGAGCATTCAGTCGGTGGTCGAAGGTCAGGAGCTGCTAAAATTCCAGCGCCAGGTCTGGGAAATCTACGTCGATCCCTCACTGCAAGATTACATACTGCATCTGGTGGAGGCTACCCGGCGCAACCCTGATCTCGCTCTGGGCGCCAGCCCGCGGGCAAGCCTGGCGTTGTACAAAACAGCTCAGGCTTACGCTGCTCTGAACGGGCGCGATCACGTGATCCCCGATGACATCAAATACCTGGTTGTGCCGGCGGTCGCCCATCGTCTGATCATCCGCCCAGAAGCTGAGCTACGCGGGAAAACCACCCGTTCCATCCTGGCCGAGATCATCGAAAGCAGCCCGCTAGAGATCGGCGAGACCTGAGCTGGTTTTGGATTGGACCTGAAGCGCGATGCTCGGTGATATCGTACCTCTCCTGGTCGTCCTTCTGATCGCCGCAGCCATCTTCCGAGAAGACACGGTCTTCACGGTGATCTATCTGGTTGTGGGAGTATTTCTTGTCGGGAGGTGGCTGGGAAATCACGCCCTGTCTTCTGTCAGGGTTAAAAGGATTTACCCCTCGCGGGTCTTTTTGGATGAAGTTGTATCGGTCAGGCTGGAGTTTTCAAATGCCGGTCGGCTGCCGGTTTTATGGCTGTTGGTGAGCGACAGCATTCCGGTTGAGGTGAGCTCCTCTGGTAATTTCAGGCGGGTTTTCAACCTGAACGCTCACGGCCGGGTTTCCTTCCAATATCCGGTGTACGCCCGCAAACGCGGTTATTACCAGCTTGGGCCACTTTCGATGCGTACCGGGGATTTCTTGGGCTTATCGGATGAATTCGTCCGTTTCGAGAATGCAGGTAGCTTGATCGTCTATCCAAAGGTAATCCCCCTCTCCAAAATAGATCTTCCTTCGCGCACCCCGTACGGCACAATCAAGCACCGCCAGACGATATTCGCCGATCCCAGCCGGGTATTAGGGAAGCGCCCTTACCAGGTAGGCGATTCACTGCGCATCGTAGATTGGAAAGCCAGTGCAGTGTCAGGGGAGCTACAGGTGAAGCTTTTTGATGCCTCGATCGCTCTGGAAACGGCGATTTTGCTCAACCTCAACCCCGATGAGTATGAATTGAAATCGCGTTTTACCAACACCGAGCTTGCTATTGTCGTGGCAGCTTCCATCGCCAATTGGATCGTGCGCCAAAAGCAGGCGATTGGGCTATGGACCAATGGGATCGATCCTTTTGAGGAGACTTCCAGGGTCAGTAGCCTTCCACCCCGCAAAGGTCAGGGGCATCTCATGCGCATCCTGGATCTACTCGCCCGCATCCAGGCATCGCCCTCCATCTCCTTTCTCGACCTGATGAATCGGGAGACGCGCCGCCTTCCCTGGGGAACGACCCTGATCCTCATCACCAGCCAGGTCACCAACGAATTGCTGGACGAGTTATTTCAAGCCAGACGGCGCGGCCTGAATCCCTACATACTGCAAATCGGAGATCTTCCCGGGAGCATAGAAACACGCCGCGCCGCCAGCCAGCTCGGTTTTCCTGTTCACCAGATCGTAAGCGAAGACAGCCTGGACATCTGGCGGCATTGATCATCATGAACAGCACCCGATCCACCAACAAATCGAAAGCAAATCCCCCGTTCGCTGTGGCGATCAACTTTCTTTTGATTGCCTTGATGATGGGCTGTCTGGGAATCACCGTGGTGCAGGTTGGAGAGCGGCTGGTTCAGGGATGGAACGGCGCTCCGTGGGTGGTGTTAGGAATGATGGTCTCTCTGGAAGGGCTACTTTCTCAACGCCTGATAAGATCTAAATATACTTCTTCAGTCTATGAAGGCATCCTGTTTCATATCACAGAATGGGTGGTCATTCTGGTCGGGATCAAAGCCTATCTGTATCTCATTCACGGTTTCACCCAGCTTGGGCCTGAGATCGCCGCAGCCGGCAAGGATTTTATTTCTGCAATGTTGAGCCCCGAATACCTGACCGCTTGTTTTTACGCCCTGGCCTTCTGGGCGTTGAGCTTTTATCTTGGCGACATACTTAACGGGCTGGAGGAGAACCCAGAAACCCTGGAGCTTGAACGCCTTGGAACCATCCATACAGATCGTGCCAGGCTGCGCAAGCAGATGGTTTCATGCATTTTTATAGTCGGAGCAGGGATGCTGCTGGCAACTGCTCTGGTTCGAATGGATTTGACCAATCTAAAAATCACCACCTACGGCATAAAATTCAGGAGTTGGCCGGTAGTCCTCTATTTTCTGTTCGGTTTGATCTTGCTTGGACAAACTCACTACACTTCGATCCGTTCTCGCTGGTTTCTGGATGACATCCCTGTGGTTGCAGATCTGGCCGGCAAGTGGCTGCTCTACAGCCTGGTTCTGCTTGGCAGTATTGCCGGCCTGGCCATCCTCCTGCCGACTCAATATTCTCTTGGGTTTTTAGAAGTCCTCAGGATGATAGTCGAAACTGCGTCCCGTATCCTGATTCAGCTCCAGTTATTGTTGTTCACTCCATTTATCCTGTTCCTCCACTGGCTGGCATCCTTGTTTGGGGCGACACAGGGCATCGGCTCTGCCACAATACCTCCCGCCCCACCCCCCGCGGCAGCGCCGCCAGCGCCTATTCCCTGGATAGAATTTCTGAAATCTTTGATATTTTGGATACTGCTCCTGGGAGTCATTTGCGGATCAATCATCTACTACTTTCGACAGAGAAATGGATTTATTTCAATCGTAGTCCATCTGCCATTGATTATCTGGCTTCGTCGAGTCTTGAAAGGCATGCTTGCCTGGATCGTTCGGGCGAATCGCAAAATGATTACAGCGGTACAGAAAGAGATCATTCGCTACCGGAGATCGAGAAAATCAATCCGGGAAATTTCTATCGAGCGAAGCGCAATTTGGCGCCACTTACTTCCGCGCCAGCAGATCATCCGCATCTACCTGGAGCTGATCCGGCAGGCCGGGCGCGCCGGCGTCAACCGCAGACCATCGCAGACGCCTCACGAATATGCCGAAAAATTGCGCCCCGTGGTTCCGGAGTTGCAAAATGAAGTCGACACGCTCACCAACGCCTTTGTCGAAGCGCGTTACAGCCGTCATGAGGTTACCTCTGGACAGGTTGCCGGTGTTTTCGCTATCTGGCGCCAGATCAGGGATGCATTTCGCCGTAAACCCATTGAAAAAACAGGATCGAAATAAACCCAAATTAAGGTCCCCAGGGCGCCCAATTCAATATATAATCAATTATGCCCCCGGCATTCCCCGAATATCGTACATCACCTCAAATTGTCCGTCGCCTGTTGTGGAGCATGCTGATCGGCAAGAAGCGTTCTTTCCGAGAGGATGCTCTTGCGCTTATTCGGGGGGTTTCCTCTCTGCAGATTTGCGGCCAAATCCCTGATCTCAATTCTTTTCCTCACGGTTGTGTCATCACCGTAAACCATTACTTCAGGCCAGGTTTTGGCGCCTGGTGGATTGCCATCGCTATCTCCGCAGCCATCCCTACAGAAATCCATTGGGTGATGTCCTCCGCCTGGACCTCTCCCAACCCCTGGGTAGATCATGTTAAAGTGCCTCTCACCAGCTTAGTCTTTAAAAGACTGGCATCAACCTATCGCTTCACCTCCATGCCGCCTATGCCTCCCAGAGATCAAGATGCCCGCGAGCGCGGCCTGGCTGTGATGGATATCATCCGCCATGCTCAACGGCATGATCGGCCGGTGATCGGTTTTGCGCCCGAAGGGATGGATCCCCTGAACGGGCATATCGGAGAACCTGCCCAGGGAGCTGGTCGCTTGCTTGGCTTCCTTTCTGGACTGGGATTGGCCATGGTTCCTGCCGGTTTATACGAGGCAGGAGGAACTTTGCGGCTTCGATTTGGCGCCCCCTATTATCTGCCGGAAAGATATACTTCCGCACTCAAGGAACAAGATGCGAGCATCTCGCAGCACGTTCTGGCTGCGATCTCAACCTGCCTACCGCCCTCATCTGGATTGAGGGTGACGGCTGCCTGAACCCTGGAGGAACCTATGCAGCGTGCCTCATCCTGGAGATTGTTCAGCGTCAATGCCTGCTGGCTCGGGTTATCTTTTATGTGGAACAGCCTGCACACGATCATTCTTCCGGTATTGCTGCTTCAATTTGTCGCCGCGGACAAGAAAAACACCATGCTGGGGTTATTGACCGGCGTTGGCCTGGCAATCGCTATGCTAATCCAGCCTATCGCCGGTGCAGTGAGCGATCGCTGGCGCTCTAAAATCGGTAGAAGGCGCCCGATGATCCTCTTCGGGTTGCTGTTTGATGTCGTCTTCCTGACGGTGATGGCACTGGCCGGCGGGTGGGTGGCTCTTGCTATAGGGTACATCGGTCTGCAGGTCTCGTCGAATATTGCTCACGCAGCAATGCAGGGCTTATTGCCAGACATCATTCCCCCCGAACAGCTTGGTAGGGGCAGCGCGATAAAGACCGTCATGGATATGGCTGCCTTGGTGGTGGCTTCCTTGGGGATGGGCCAGATGGTTGCCCCCGATGCCGTCCGGGCAACCGGACCGATCGCATTAATTATCGGTGTATTGGTCATCAGCATCGGCGTAACCGTCATCTTTGTCAAAGAAAACAGCAGCCTCCTCCTGGCCAAGGCAGAGAATACCTGGCAAGCGGTGCGGGCTACTTTCCAGGTGGATTTGAAACGCCACCGGGCATTTGCCTGGTTGATTGTTTCGCGATTGATCTTCTTGCTCGGCGTTTTCGGCATCCAGGCTTTTGCCCAATATTACATCCGAGATACCCTGGCGGTAGAGAACCCCGTCAAGCTTACCGGCGATCTCATGGCAGCGATTGTTGTCGGTCTGGTGCTCTTCTCCATCATCGCCGGGTTTCTCACCGATCGCTTCGGGAGCCGGCCGGTTCATCTGATCGCCACGCTACTGGTTGCCTCAGGCAGCCTGCTAATGGCGACTGCCCATACAGAGGCCGGCGTGCTGGCCTTTGGGTTGATCGTTGGCTCGGGAATTGGCCTGTACCTGACGGCAAATTGGGCTTTGGCGAATAAGCTTGCACCGGCTGCTGAAGCCGGCAAATATATGGGGCTGACCAATCTGGCCACAGCCGGCGGGGGAGCGCTGAGCCGTTTGTTTGGTCCTGTGATCGATCAATTGAACCTGGCTTACCCCCATCAATTTCTTGGGTATACGGCCATGTTCGTCTGCAGTGCATTCTTTGCCATTGCGGGAATGATCATCCTGGAAATCATTTTCCGTACCAGTTTGCGTCCGGTAGCAGTGGGGCAACAGGTTGGATGAGTTGCCTGCCGGTGATGGATCAAGTAAGGGGAATTAAACATGCCAACCAAACAAACGAATTCAATTGTCGACATTCCCGGGATTAAGGTCGGCCACGCGCAGAACGATCAGGCACTTACCGGTTGCACGGTGATTTTATGCGAAGCCGGCGCCGTCGGCGGTGTCGACCAAAGGGGCGGGGCGCCTGGCACGCGTGAAACCGACGCTCTCCATCCGATGCACCTGGTTGAACACGTTCACGGCATCGTCCTGGCAGGTGGTTCAGCATTTGGCCTGGATGCTGCCACAGGCGTCGTCCGCTATCTTGAAGAAAAAGGCATCGGCTTCAACGCCGGGCCTGCCCGGGTACCGATCGTACCGGCTGCTATTCTTTTCGACCTGGGTATCGGCCAGGCTAACGTTCGTCCCGATGCAGCCATGGGATATGAAGCCTGCCTGCATGCCAGTGAAGACGCCCCCGCTGAGGGGAATGCCGGAGCCGGCTGCGGGGCAACCGTAGGAAAGGTCCTGGGCATGAGCCAGGCGGTGAAATCTGGCATCGGTTCGTCCAGCATTGATATTGGCGGTGGGGTGATGGTTGGAGCCCTGGTTGCCGTCAACGCCTTCGGAGATGTTGTTGACCCGATCCGTGGAGAGATAATCGCCGGGGCGCGTTCCCTGCGACGCGGGCCCCTCCACCTCGGGGGGGAGGGTCTTTTCGCGGATACGCTGCAGGTGATGAAATCCTTCGCCGGTAGAACCATCCTGGGCTTCGCCAGTCGTTCCAACACGGTGATTGGGGTGGTCGCCTGTAACGCCCGTTTGAATAAAGAGCAGGTGAACAAAGTGGCCCAGATGGCGCAGGATGGCCTGGCACGCGCCATCCGTCCGGCGCATACGATGCTGGATGGTGATACCATTTTTGCGTTGGCCATCGGGAACCATAAAGCCGATGTCAATATCATTGGGGCATTCGCCGCAGAAGCCGTTTCTCAGGCGATCGTGCGCGCCGTCCAAGCCGCCCGGACGGCTGACGGGATACCATCCCTATCAGATCTAAACTCCGCGACTTAAATCTTATCGATCGAGAGGTGATTACGCTATTTGGATAGAGGAAAACGGGAAGATAATCACGGTAGTTCTTTGCCGTTCTTCACTCACCCAAATTAAAAATTCAGGTATACTACATGCGCATGTTTGTGACATACGTCTCAAGTCATCATAGAATAGCTAACGGCACTTAGGAGGAGAAAAGTGAACCGGGATTCAATGAATGGTCTACTACGACCAAAATCCATTGCGGTGGTGGGGGCCTCATCCCAGCCAGGGAAGATCGGATACACCGTTTTAGATAATTTGATCCAATCCGGATACACCGGGAAAATCTACCCCATCAATCCCCAGGCGACTGAAATCCTGGGTTTGAAAACCTACCCCTCAGTTCTGGACGTACCCGGGGAGATCGATGCGGCCACGATCACCGTACCGGCCAGGCTTGTCACCCAGGTTGCCGACGAGTGCGGCAGGAAAGGGATTAAGGGGCTGATCATCATTACCTCTGGCTTCAGCGAGGTCGGTCGACGCGATCTGGAAGAGCAGGTTGTGCAGGTGGCTAACAGCCACAACATGCGCGTCCTGGGCCCCAATATTGTGGGTACCCTTTCGAACTCCGATAAGCTCAATGCTTCGTTTGCGCCCTTCCTGCCCCTGAATGGAAAAGCCTCATTGGTCTCTCAAAGTGGCGCCCTGCTGATTGCCATCGATGCAGCCACCTACACCCGCCGGGTTGGTTTCGATAAATTGATCTCTATCGGAAATATGTCCGATGTAGATTTTGCCGATACGATCACCTGGCTCAACGAAGATATAAATACTTCCTGTATTTCCCTGTATATCGAAGGTTTTAAAAACGGCCGCACCTTTATCGAAGCCGGAAAGAAAGCCACCAAACCGATCGTGGCTCTCAAAGCTGGGGTTTCAGCTCACGGGGCTGCCGCTGCCGCATCGCACACCGGCTCATTAGCCGGCGCCACCAAGATCTACGGCGCGGCCTTCCAACAGGCCGGTGTCGTCTCGGCTACAGATCTGGATAATTTATTCAACCGGACCCTGGCGTTGTCCCTTCAACCTCCTATGGAGGGTGATAATATGCTCATTATCACCAACGGCGGCGGGGTCGGCGTGTTGGCCACCGACGCGGCGGAACGGTTTGGGCTTCCCCTCCAGTTTGCGCCCCAGGATGTCCAGGTCGAATTGAAAAAGCACATGCCCGAGTTTGGCTCCGCGAAAAATCCGGTTGACCTGACTGGCATGGCGGGAACAGAATGGTACTTCGATTCGGTGAAGTACGCTTTCGCCCATCCGTGGGTTCATGGGTTAGTTGTGCTGTACTGCGAAACTGCTATGACCAATCCCATGGAGATCGCCGAGAGTATTAAGAAAGCGATCGATGAATCGGGGATTAAAGACAAGCCCGTCACCATATCCTTCGTTGGTGGAGAAAAATCTCTCAAAGCCATGCAGTGGCTGGTAGAATGCGGCATCCCCGCCTACGGCGCGCCGGACCTGGCGGTAAATGCCATGGCCTCCCTGCGCGAATATGCCCACATCCGCGAGACAGTCTCCGAAACGATTGCCCCCTGCCTGGGAGTAGACGCCGAGGGTGCCCGCAAAGTTATTTCGGCTGCCCGCGAAGACGATCGCGGGGCCTTGACCGAGATCGAATCCAAGCAGGTATTCGCCGCCTACGGCCTGCCTACCACACAAACCTACCTGGCGAAGACAGAG
>JAMCRR010000054.1:0-812 GCA_023381565.1 Chloroflexota bacterium | reverse complement strand
CGGCTTACCCGATTGTGATGAAGATCGTTTCCCCTGAGATCCTGCACAAATCAGATGCAGGTGGTGTTAAAGTCAATATAAAAGACGACGCTTCGGCACGCGAAGCCTACCGCACAATCCTGGCAAACGCCAAAGCCTATAATTTAGAAGCCCGCATCCACGGTGTGGCCATCCAGGAGATGGCTCCTTGGGGCACCGAGGTCATTCTGGGCTCGGTTAACGACCCCACCTTCGGCCCGACGATCATGTTTGGCTTGGGTGGCATCTTCGTCGAGGTTCTCAAGGACGTTACTTTCAGGGTGACTCCCGTTTCCACCGGGCAAGCCGAGAAGATGTTATCCGAAATCCGCGGCGCACCAATTCTGACGGGCGCTCGAGGTGAAGCCCCGCGTGATCGCAGAGCGCTTGCTGACCTGCTTTGCCAGTATTCCGCGATGATCCTGGATCTCGAAGATGAGATCGCCGAAACAGATGCCAACCCCGTGCTTGTCTACGCCGAAGGGAAGGGCGTCAAAGTCGTCGACGCGCGCATCATTTTGAAGAAGAAGTAAAAGAACGGAATTATGATGATGAAACCAGGTGATTTCGGGGGCGAATGCCCCCGAAATCGCTTTATTACGCCAATTTTCTCCCTTTCACGTACAGATGGAGTTGAAGATCTGGGGGTGTGAGTCTAATCATTAATCCCCGGTTGAATACGATGCTATCCTATGGTAGAAATATTCTGAATATTCGTTATAATATCCCATGGTTGGGGTCAAATATTAAAAATTTCCGGAAAGGACTTATGGATGGAACGTCCAGACCTCAAA
>JAMCRR010000033.1:49667-50382 GCA_023381565.1 Chloroflexota bacterium | reverse complement strand
GTTACGTTTTGGATTACAATTGGACGGCGAAAGCCTCCTGTGAGGAATAAATCGATGATGACACCCAACCGTAGCAAACCACAGGCAAACAATACTCATTGGATCCGCCAGCGCATACAGGCCTCGATAGACGTAAAGCAGGCAATCCTAGCCTCAGAAACGCTGCTGGACCAGATCCTGCGAGTTGGTAACGGGTTGGCAGACCGCCTGCAGGGAGGCGGGCAGGCGCTGCTCTTTGGCAACGGCGGCAGCGCCGCGGATGCCCAGCACATCGCCGGGGAGCTTGTTGGGAGACTGTATCTCCAACGCCGGGCGTTGCCGGCTCTGGCTCTGACGGTCAACTCTTCCGTGGTCACCGCGATCGGCAATGATGAGAACTACACCCGGATCTTCGCCCGCCAGATCGAAGCGCATGCCCGGTCGGGCGACGCAGTCATCGGGCTCAGCACCAGCGGGACCTCTGCCAACGTCATCCAGGGCCTGGTAGCCGCCAAAGAATTGGGCTGCTACACGGTCGCTCTGGTTGGATCAGACGGGCACGCCCTGGCTGATCTGGTGGATGAGTGTATTTGCATCCCGTCAAGCGATGTTCCCCGCATCCAGGAGAGCCACATTATGATCGGCCACATCCTGTGCGATTACATCGAGCAGTGCTTATTTGGCTGATTAAGGAGCGCATGATGAAATCAGTAAAAATTGGCAGCCGTCCAATTGT
>JAMCRR010000033.1:45808-49657 GCA_023381565.1 Chloroflexota bacterium | reverse complement strand
TCTTCCGATCTGAAATCGGCATCAATCATAACGGCGATATCCATCTCGCCAAGAAATTAATTGAAGCTGCAGCCGCGGCCGGTTGCGAAGCGGTCAAATTCCAAAAACGGACAGTCGAAGTGGTTTACACGGCGGATGAACTGGAACGCCCGCGGGAGAGCCCTTTCGGGGCTACCAACGGCGACCTGAAGCACGGCCTGGAGTTCAGCCAGGAGCAGTATGTCGAGATCAACCGTTTCTGTCGGGATCTCGGGATCCAATGGTTTGCTTCGTGCTGGGATGAAGCCTCGGTCGACTTCATCGACAAATTCGACCCACCCTGCTATAAGATCGCCTCGGCCAGCCTTACCGACGACCGGCTGCTACGTCACCATCGCAGCAAGGGCAAGCCGATCATCTTATCGACGGGGATGAGCTCGCTTGAGGAGATCGACCACGCGGTTGAGGTGCTTGGCCGTGAAAATCTCGTCATCCTCCACTGCACCAGTACCTATCCTTCTAAGGTGGAGGAGTTGAACCTTAAGGTGATTCCCCACCTGATCGAGCGTTATGACGTGCCGGTGGGCTATAGCGGGCACGAAGTCGGGCTGTATACTTCCCTGGCTGCGGTCGTCCTGGGAGCGTGTTTTGTGGAGCGGCACATTACTCTGGACCGGGCCATGTGGGGCAGCGACCAGGCTGCTTCGGTCGAACCGCAGGGCTTTGTCCGGCTGGTAAAAGATGTGCGCGCCGTGGAGCTGGCTATGGGCGACGGCGTCAAGCGTGTCTACGAAAGCGAAATCCCAATCTTAAACAAACTCCGCCGCGTTCGGAACGGGTCGTGATGAACCCAATCGGCATGATGCAAGGGCGTCTCTCCCCGCCTGACCCGCGCCGCATTCAGGCTTTTCCCTGGCCGACCTGGCAGGACGAGTTCAGCCGCGCTCGCGATTGCGGGTTCGACGCGCTCGAATGGCTCTTCGAGGAAGAGGGATGGGAGCAGAACCCGATCTGGTCTGCGGAGGGAGAAGGCGAGATCCGCAAGCTTGTCGCCGAAAGCGATGTGGAGGTGCGTACCTGCTGCGCCGACTACTTCATGCCTCATCCTTTCTTCCGGGTGCCCGAGGACGAGCGCTTGCACAGCATCGATGTGCTTGAGAAATTAATTACACGCGTTGCCCGAGTTGGCATCCAGACGATTCTTCTGCCGGTGCTGGAGGTCTGCGAGATCCGCAGCGCGGCTGAGGAGCAGCTGCTGCTGGAATCCCTGCGGAAGCCGCTGGACCTGGCAGCCGGGCTGGGGGTGCGCCTGGGCCTGGAGACCGAGCTGGACGCCACCCACTATCGCCGCCTGGTGGATAGAGCCAACCACCCGGCATTAGGCGCCTACTACGACACGGGCAATAACGCCGCTCAGGGCCACGATATCGCCACCGACGCGCAGGTGTTGGGCGAGATGCTGGTGGGCGTTCACGTAAAAGACCGCAAGCGAGGCGGGCCTACGGTGCTGCTCGGCCAGGGCGATGCAGACCTGGAGGGATTTTTTCGCAGCACGAAGCAGGCTGGATATACCGGACCGGTAATCCTGCAGACGGCATTCGGGCCAGACTACATGGGCATCGCCAAACGGCATTTAGACTACGTGCGCAACCTCCTGGATGTATCCGGGTAAATCCACACTGGTCCGCGTCTTATGATTCTTTTGGAGTTCCGCGAATGAAAATTTTGATGGTCGGGTTGGGAGGCATCGGGCAGCGGCACATGCGCAACCTGGTCAGCCTGCTGGGCGGGGAGCTCGAGCTGATTGCTTACCGCACGCGCCGGCTCAACACCGTGCTCACCGATAAGCTGCAGGTTGAGCCCGGCATCAACCTGGAAGATCAATATGATATCCGCGCTTTCGACAACCTGGATCAGGCTCTCGAGCAGAGGCCCGAGATTGCTTTCATTTGCAATCCCACCAGCCTGCACGTACCGGCGGCGCTGCAAGCTGCCTCTGCCGGATGCCACCTGTTCATCGAAAAACCGCTCTCGCATGACCTGCAGGGGGTCGACGAGCTGATCGATGTGGTTACCCGGCAGCACAAGGTGGGCTTTGTTGGCTACCAGTTGCGCTTCCATCCCTGCGTCCGCCGCCTGCACACCCTCATTGAAGAGGGAGCTGTCGGTCGCGTACTGGGAGTGCGCGCCGAGGTTGGCGAGTACCTCCCCGGCTGGCACACCTACGAGGATTACCGCCAGATGTATGCCGCGCGCCGCGACCTGGGGGGTGGGGTGGTCCTTTCACAGATCCACGAGCTGGATTACCTCTACTGGCTCTTCGGCCTGCCGCAGAGTGTCTATGCCGTCGGAGGGCATCTGAGCAGCCTGGAAATCAACGTCGAGGATGTAGCCAGTCTGCTCATGTCGTACCGGGCGGAGGGCGGTAGTTTCCCCGTGCACCTGCACCAGGATTATGTGCAGCGGCCCCCCAGCCGCACTTGCCAGGTGATCGGAGACGCAGGCAAGATCCTGGTAGACCTGAACGCCGTCTCTCTGCGCCTGTATAACAGCAGCGGGGAGCTTATCGAAGAGATCGGCTACCCGGGCTTCCCTCGCAACCAGCTCTTTCTCGACGAGCTGCAGCATTTTCTTTCTTGCGTGCGTGAAGGACGGCAGCCCCTCATCTCACTGCAAGATGGAGCGCAGAGCTTGCGTATGGCGCTGGCGGCCAGGGAATCACTGCAGACCGGAAAGGTGGTGCCGTTTTGAATTCGCCTGGCACCCCTCGTCCCGAAGTTCTGGCGCTGATCCCGGCGCGGGGCGGCTCTAAGGGTATCCCGCGTAAGAATATTCTCCCCATCCTGGGGAAACCGCTGATCGCCTATTCGATTCTCCAGGCGCGACAGTCGAAATGGATCACGCGTACGATCGTTTCCACCGACGACCCCGAGATTGCACAGGTTGCCCGGGAATTCGAGGCGGAGACGCCTTTCCTGCGCCCGACGGAGTTTGCGCAAGACCTTTCCCTCGATTTGGAAGTCTTTAAGCATGCGTTGGAATGGCTGCGCGACCACGAAGGATACATCTGCGATCTGGTAGTCCACCTGCGCCCTACCGGGCCGGTGCGCCGGGTGGAATTGATCGACGAGGCGGTCCGGCTCATGCTCGAACATCCGGAGGCGGATGCCCTGCGCTCGGTCAGCATCCCCGATCAAACGCCGTACAAGATGTGGCGTATCGAGGGGGAGTACCTGAAGCCGTTGCTGAGCCTGCCCGGTGTGGAAGAGCCGTATTGCATGCCGCGCCAGACGTTGCCGGAGGTGTACTGGCAGAACGGGTACGTCGATATCATCCCTCCCAGCACAACCTGGATGGCCGGCGACGATCCTGGAGCAGGGACGGATGTGCGGGGAGGTCATCCTACCCTTCGTCGTACGTGAGCCGATCCTGGAGATCGACTATGCAGAGACGATCCCGCTGGTCGAGCAGGCGCTGCTCAAGCTCGAACGCGGCGAATGGCCAGAGGCCGAACAGAAGAAGAGGCATGCAGCCTGACGAGGAGATAGCCATGACACGGACCATCAAAGAAATCTTCGATCTCAGCGGTAAGGTGGCGATAATCACCGGGGGCGCCGGCTTGCTCGGGCGTATGCACGCCGAAGCCATTGCCGAAGCGGGGGGCATCCCCGTGATCGGCGACATCGATGCCGCCGCGGCGGCCCAGGTTGGCGAGGAGCTGGCCAGACAGTACCGCGTGGATGCCTTTGGCGCGGGTGTGGACGTGACTCGCCGAGAATCCATCGCCTGGCTCTTACAGCTTGTTCTCGACCGCTTTGAGCGAATCGATATCCTGATCAACAACGGTGCCAACAACCCCAAGGTAGAAAA
>JAMCRR010000033.1:0-45798 GCA_023381565.1 Chloroflexota bacterium | reverse complement strand
CCCACCGCGTCGCCCACCGAATGGTCTCGGTTTGAAAATTTCCCTCTGGAAACCTGGGAGCAAGACATTGCGGTCGGGTTAACCGGCGCCTACCTTTGCAGCCAGGTCGTCGGAAGCGCCATGGCTGCGCGCGGGGGCGGGGTGATCCTCAATGTAGCCTCAGACCTGGGCGTGATCGCCCCCGACCAGCGTATCTACCGCAAGGAGGGCTTGCCCGAAGACCAGCAGCCGGTCAAACCGGTTACCTATTCGGTGGTGAAGAGCGGGCTGATCGGCCTGACGCGTTACCTGGCCACCTATTGGGCGGCGGAACACGTGCGCGTGAATGCCATCTCTCCTGGAGGGGTGTATAACGGGCAGCCGGAGGAGTTCGTGCAGAAACTGGCCGCCTTGATCCCCATGGGCAGGATGGCGCGCCTGGACGAATACAAGGGCGCAGTGCTCTTCCTGGTTTCGGACGCTTCGGCGTACATGACCGGAGGCAACCTGGTGATCGAAGGGGGACGGACGGTATGGTAGACCGCTCACAAGTTCTGGCGGTGGTGCTGGCGACCGGACGGCAGCCGGCCTCGTCCGAAGATGTGCTGCAGTCCCTGGCCGGTTATCCGCTGATTGCGTATAGTATTGCAGCCGGGCGGCAGGCGGAAAGCATCGGGCGCGTGATTGTGGCTACCTTCTCTGACCGGGTGGCATTGATAGCCCGCGGTTACGGCGCGGACGCGGCTTTGCTTCTTCCGCCTGATCTGGAAGACAAAGACCTTAGGCTATGGATTCTCGGTCGGCTGGCAGCAGAGCAGGGGGAACCTCCGCAGGTGGTTGTCTGGCTGGACCCATGGTCGCCGCTGCGCCCGCTGGATTGCGTGGATCGAGCGGTTGAAATGCTGATGAGTGCTCCGGAAACCCAGAGGGTGGTCGGATTAAGCAGCTGTGGGCGCGAGACCTCGATGCTCTGGACAGAAGGTGATGTAGGCGCCCTGAAGCCGTTGGCTGAGGATTCTGCTCCCGCTGGAAGCGAGGTATACCGAGAAACCGGGCAGGTGGAGGCCGTGCGCTTTGCCGAAACGCTCCCCTCTGCATCTCATCTGGCTAACAAGACCCTCCCGCTCTTCCTGGAGCCCTCCTTCCAGGCAGACGTGCGCCATTCTCTGGAGTGGGAGTGGGCCGGATGGCTGCTGCAGCGCCACGGCGCTGAGCTCGTTCGCGCCGGTCGTAAACGCCGGCCGCTTCCTGAGAATACCGCTCTGTTGGTGATGGATTTCGACGGCGTGCTCACTGATAATCGTGTCTGGGTGAGCCAGGACGGCGCCGAACAGGTGGCCGCTTACCGCAGCGACAGCCTCGGCCTGACCTACCTGCGCCGCGCGGGGATTGAAGCCATGGTGCTCTCGATGGAGGAAAACCCGGTCGTCGCCGCCCGCTGCCGAAAAATGAAGGTGCCTTATTTGCAAGGGATTGAGGATAAAGCCGGGGTGCTCGTCCATTATCTTTCCGAGCGTGGGATTAACCCTGCTCAGGTGGTTTATTTGGGCAACGATCTTAACGATGTGCCTTGTTTCTCGCTGGTGGGCTGTGCGGCTGTTGTGGCTGACGCCCAACCCGGCGCTCTGCAGGAGGCCGACCTGGTGCTCACCCATCGAGGAGGGTATGGCGCCGTACGTGAGTTGTGCGACCTGCTGATCGAGCGTAAAAATCAGCGGCAAAGTCAGATCCGCTAAAGGAGAAAGAAGCATGACAACACCTGAGATGCACCCGGCGTCATTTCGCGATCCCAGCGGGTTCATTTTCCGCCGGGAAGGGATTCTATACCGCCAAGTGAACCACCTTTACCAGCCAGAATACGACCGCCTGATGGCCTCTGGCCTGTATCAGGAGCTGGTCAAGAAAGGCATGTTGATCCCCCATCAAGAAGTCGCCGTCGATCCCGCAGAGCTTTCTCAGGCGTATAAGATCATCCAACCCGAAACGCTGGAGTTTATTTCGTACCCGCACGAATGGAGCTTCAGCGAATACAAAGACGCCGCCCTGCTCACGCTGGATATCCAGAAACGCGCCCTGGAGCACGATTTATCCCTAAAAGATGCCAGCGCCTACAACATTCAATTTCATAAGGGCAAGCCGGTGTTGATCGACACCCTTTCTTTCGAGATTTATCGAGAAGGCGAACCCTGGGTGGCTTACCGGCAGTTTTGCCAGCATTTTCTGGCTCCACTGGCGCTGATGGCGCTGCGCGATATCCGGCTGAACAGGCTCATGGCTGTCTATATCGACGGCATCCCTCTGGACCTGGCGAGCGAGCTGCTGCCCGGAACCACGCGGCTGAATTTGGCGCTGCTCACCCACCTGCACCTGCATGCCGGGGCACAGAAACGTTACGCCGGGAAACAGGTGAAGGTTCAAGATGGAAAACGCCGCTTCACGCGCCTGTCGTTCTCCGGCTTGATCGACAGCCTGCAGTCTGCCGTCAGGGGATTGAAATGGACTCCGCAGGGAACCGAATGGGCGGATTACTACGAAGGCTCGCATAACTATTCCAACGAGGCTTTCGAGGCCAAGCGAAAGGTCGTTCAAGAATTTCTGGAGAGCATTCACCCGGATACGGTCTGGGACCTGGGCTCCAATACCGGGGTCTTCAGCCGCGTGGCCAGCGAGATGGGCTGCCGGACGGTGGCTTTCGACATCGACCCCGCGGCAGTCGAGCAGAACTACGTGGAATGTAAATCCCGCAAGGAGCGCAACATGCTCCCTCTGGTGATGGACCTGACCAACCCCAGCCCGGCAATTGGCTGGGAAAACCGAGAACGCATGGCCTTGTGCGAGCGCGGTCCTGTTGACGCGTTGCTGGCGTTGGCTTTGATCCACCACCTGGCCATCTCCAATAACGTGCCCTTTGACCGCCTGGCGCATTTCTTCTCCGAGATGGGCAGATGGCTGGTCATCGAATTTGTGCCAAAATCTGACAGCCAGGTGCAGCGTCTCCTGAGCACCCGCCAGGATATCTTTCACAACTATACCCGTTCGGAGTTCGAAAAACAATTCGGCGAATATTATCATTTGAGTAAGGCAGCTCAGCTTGAAGGTTCGGAGAGGGTGGTTTACTTGATGGAACGAAAGGACGAATGAAGAAAAGCGCTCCCCTCCTCCTCCTGGAAGATGACCGTTGGCTGGCAAGTGATACGCGCCACCTCGACTTTCACATCGTTCCGCGTGAGACCACCAGCAGTGCGCTGCGAGGATGACCTGCTGATGAACCCCCTTAACCATATCCGGGACCTCCCCGGTTCGCTGCGCCAGCGCCTGGCATTCCGATGGATGCTGCGCCAGAACCAGCAGGATGAACGCCGCCTGGCGCAGGAAATTGCCGCCCATGCCCACCCGGACCCCACCCTCCCTCCGGTGATGGTTTTCAACACCACCACGCGCCTGGTGCAGCTCAGCCTGAATTCGGCTTACTCGCTCCTGGCCGCCTGGGGACTGCGCCTGCAGGGCGTCCCCGTGGTTCATATTGTTTGCAGGGGGGGTATGAGCCGCTGTGTCCTGGCAACCGACCGGCGTAACCCGGCCGTGGAGCCTCCCTGCAAGGCCTGCATCAACCAGTCTGAAGCGCTTTATTCAGGCGCCCAGGTGGAGTGGTTTGATTATCAGGTTGACGGCGACCTGGACCACCAGCTTCAGGGTCTCAGCCCGGAAGAGATGCAAACATTCTCCTATAAGGATCTGCCCCTGGGAAAACTGGCCCTGCCATCTTTGCGCTGGAGCCTGCGCCGGCACAACCTGGTAGACGACGAGCCGACGCGCTTCCTCTACCGGGCAGTACATTCTCTCAGCCTGCGTGTGGCCCGCCGGTTTGAATCTGCCCTCGACCGGCATCAGCCGCAGTCCGTACTCGTCTTCAACGGGACTTTCTTTCCCGAGGCGGCAGCCCGCACGGTCGCGCTGCGCAGGGGAATCCCGGTCGTTTCGCACGAGAGCGCGTTCCTGCCCTTTTCGGCATTCTTTACCACCGGCGAGGCGACTGCCTACCCGCTGGATATCCCTGATGATTTCGTGCTCGACGATGAGCAAGAAACCATCCTGGATGCCTACCTGGAGAAGCGTTTTCAGGGGAATTTCAGCATGGCAGGCATTCGCTTCTGGCCTGAGATGCATAGCCTGGGCGAAGCCTTTTGGGAGCGAGCCTCGCGCTTCAAACAGGTGGTGCCAGTTTTTACCAACGTGGTTTTCGACACCAGCCAGGGCCACGCTAACGTAGTTTTTCCCCACATGTTCGCCTGGCTCGACGAGGTCCTGAAGATCATCCGCTCGCATCCGGAGACGTATTTTGTGATTCGCGCCCACCCCGACGAGCACCGCGCAGGCAAAGAGAGTCAGGAAACGGTCCGGGATTGGGTGGCTGCTAACCGGGCGACGGAGCTGCCTAACGTGCTGTTTGTCGATTCTAACGAGTATTTCAGCTCGTACGAGCTGATGCAACGCTCGAAGTTCGTCATCATTTATAATTCCACGATCGGCATGGAAGCCTCCATTCTGGGGACGCCCGTGCTGTGCGGGGGGAAGCCGCGCTTTACCCAGCCGCCGGCCGCCTTTTTCCCGCAGACCCCGCAGGCATTCCGCCAGCAGGCGGAAGATTTCTTGAACGCGGCGAAAGTGGAGTTCCCTGAGGAACACCGTCGCAATGCCCGGCGCTTTTTGTATTACCAGCTCTACCGCAGCTCGCTGCCCTTTGGCGATTTCCTAGAAGAAGACCGCTCCTGGCGCGGGTTTGCCCGGTTCAAGTCCTTCAATTGGCAGGCTTTGCTCCCCGAGAACTCGCCGGCCATCCAGGTTGTGCTGGGAGGCTTGTTGGATGGAAAACCTTTCTTGATGGATGAACGATGAGTTTAACGCTATGCGTTGAGGTGATCTTCAAGCCCAATGGCAATTACCGGGAATATCCACCCCTTGAAGAGCTGATCCAGGGGTTGGTTATTTTGAACCAAACACAGGATGGAACGATTTATACTGGCGATCAAAGATGAAGGATGTATGGACCGAGAGTATCATGATTATATAGAAATATTGCCTGTTGCTCTCCTCGACCAGAACCGTAAGACGGTCGAGGCGTTGAAAGCCCTGGCGGATTCGCTGGGGATTGGCCTGGGCTGGCATTATCTGCTGGATCTATCCTGGATCCTCTCTCACATGGATGCCTGGGCCAATCTCACCATCCTGGATGCCGGCGCCGGAACTGGTTTGCTGCAGTGGTATCTGGCCGAGCAAGAGGCTGAGGTAATCAGCGTGGACCGCGTGAACCGTGCAGAGCTCCCCTTCCGCTTCCGCTCACGCTATCGCGTGCGCGGCCTCCGCCCTGAGGACCTGGCGAGCTCAAGCCGCCTGATTGCCCAAAACGTATCTTCCGCTCCGACGGCAGCAGGGCGGATAAAACGCCTTGCGCGCAGCCTCGGCGGGGCTGCTGCCACGGGATTAAGCCCTAAACCCACCGGGCAGGTGACGATCTACAACCAGGACCTGACCGCTTTGGTCGATATCCCTGATGAATCTGTCGATGTGGTAGTTTCCGTCTCGGCGCTCGAGCACAACCCTCCCGAAGCGATGGAGAGTGTCGTGCAGGAGCTGATGCGGGTCTTGAAAAAAGGTGGACTGCTGCTGGCAACGCTGGGCGCCGCTCGCGATGAGGATTGGTACCACGTGCCTTCTGCCGGATGGTGCTACACCGATGCGACCCTGCGGAGGGTGTTTTCCTTAGAAGCCGGGGCTGCTTCGAACTATGCGGAGTACGACCGCCTGTTTGGCGCGTTGGCAGGCTGCGCTGAGCTGCGCGACCACCTGGCAGATTTCTATTTTAAGTCCGGAGATAACGGCATGCCCTGGGGAAAATGGGATCCGGCCTACCAGTCGGTGGGCGTGTGCAAGGTAAAACGGAATAACCGGTAGTCGCTGCCCATTTGGGCGCCACGATTGGCAACAAGGGCCAACGTACTGTTCTTAAGGAGCACGAATGTATGAAGTGATGGAAATCTCGCTTGCCGATACCCGCCGCCTGTACCAGTATAAACAAAGTTGTACAGCCGAGATCGCATTTAACCTAAAAGGCTTTGAGTACGGTTGGCTTGAAAGCTCTCGCAACTGGTCGCCGCAAGATAAAATTCTCGACGTGGGTGGGGCTTATTCCACTTTCCCCATTCACCTCAACCGGACATACCGGTGCGAGACCTGGGTGGTGGATGATTTCGGTCTGGGCAGTGGAGAGAAATATTGGGCGCGTGACGCCGATCCCCACGAACACATCCGCAAACATCCCGAGGTAAAATACGTGCTCGAAAGAGTGGGAGATCCGCAGGCCTCCTCGCTGCCGCAGGGTTATTTCGACGTGGTCTACAGCGCCTCGGCATTGGAGCACGTCCCTGCCGGGTTGACCCCGGCGGTGTGGAGGCATATGGCGGCACTGCTGAAGCCGGGCGGAGAGCTGATCCACGCCGTGGATATCCATTTCCCCTCCAACGGCGGCATGCGCAAGATCGCAATGGCCGTGCTCTTCGACGCCTTCCCGGCGCTGGCGCCGGCAAATCTGCGCAGCAGCCATTACCTGGCTACCCCCTCGAACTATGCCCGCCTGGCTTTCAACGCTCTCGAGATCCGTAGCCTGGATCGCAGCCGGCTGGGCATCGTGAACATGGTATTGAACCCGGAAGTGCTGTCTGAGAACTACGACATCGGCTATAACCGCATCGCCCGCGACGGGATGAAAGATTACCGCTTCCAGCGCGTGGGTGCCTTGCTGATTCATCTCAAGAAAATATGAAATGTTCCATCATCATCCGCGCCTATAACGAAGAGCGGCACATCTCGCGCTTGCTGACCGGTATCGGGCAACAAACCTTACAGGACGTCGAGACGATCCTGGTAGACTCAGGCTCGACCGATGGAACCGTGACGGCTGCCCAGCAGTTCCCTGTGAAGATCGTGCATATCAGCCCGGAGGAGTTTACTTTTGGGCGCTCGCTCAACCTGGGGATTGCGTCCGCCGGTGGGGAGGTCGTGGTGATGGCCAGCGCGCATGTCTACCCGGTCTACCCGGATTGGTTGGAACGCTTGCTCGAACCGTTTGAGGACCCCAAAGTGGCGCTGGTGTATGGAAAGCAATCCGGCGATGAAGGCAGCCAGTTTTCTGAGCACGAGATCTTCCGGCGCTGGTACCCGGATGCACCCCAGCCTCAACAATCGCATCCTTTCTGCAATAACGCCAACGCCGCCATCCGCCGCTCGCTGTGGGAAGCGCACCCTTATGATGAGCTTCTGCCTGGTCTGGAAGACCTGGCCTGGGCGCGTTGGGCGTTTGAGCAAGGCTACCGTATTTCCTATGCTCCCTCTTCCGAAGTGGTCCACGTTCACCGGGAGACGCCGCGCGGGGTGTACAACCGCTACAGAAGAGAAGGCATGGCCTTTAAGCAAATTTATCCACAGGAACAATTCCACTTTTCTGATTTTGTGCGCTTATTCAGCGCCAATGCCTTCAGCGACTTGCGCGAAGCAGGGCGCCAACACCGCCTTACCCGAAGTTGGCGGAGCATCCTGTGGTTCCGCTGGATGCAGTTCTGGGGCACCTACCAGGGATACCGCCAATCGGGACCGCTGACCTGGCAGCTCAAGCAAGCATTCTACTACCCCAGGCAGAACCCTCCCCGGCAGGAAACCGAGCCGCGCCCGGTGGAGCCGATCCATTATTCCGACCGCTAGCCGGTGAGAAGAGAGAGTAAGATGACAACCCTCGCAGCATTAGTCCCTATGCGGCACCATTCCGAGCGCGTTCCGGGCAAGAACTACCGCCCTCTGGCCGGAACGCCCCTTTTCCACTATATCCTGCATACCCTGCAAGCCTGCCCGGAGATTACGCACGTGGTGGTGGATACCGACAGTCCGGAGATTCTGGCTGGGTTGAAGGAGCATTTTCCCCAGGTGACAGCCCTCGAACGGCCGGTGGAGCTGCGCGGTGACGAAGTCCCGATGAATGAGATCCTGCTCTACGATACGGCTCAGATCCCGGCCGACCTGTACCTGCAGACCCACAGCACCAATCCCTTACTACGCCCGGAGACGGTCTCGCGCGCTATCCAGACCCTGCTCGAGTCTTACCCGGCATACGATTCGCTCTTCTCGGTCACCCGCTATCAAAAGCGGCTGTGGGATGGGTCCGGCAGGCCGGTCAATCACAACCCGGCTGTCCTGCTGCGCACGCAAGACTTACCCCCGCTGTTCGAGGAGAACTCCTGCCTGTATTTATTTTCTCGTTCGATCCTGGAGAGCCGGCGCAACCGCCTGGGAGAGCATCCCTATCTCTTCGAAATGGAGGCCGCTGAGGCCTGGGATATCGACGACGAGCTCGATTTCCTTATCGCTGATTACTTAATGCGCAGTAAATTGGATACGGGTATGCGCTAATTGGTGCGGAAATGATCCGCCGGTTAACTCAATCCTTGCTCTGCTCTAACTCTTCTAGAATGGCGTAAAGCAGTTCGAGCAAGATATTCTTAACCGATTCCTTATCACGCGCCACGCAGGGCAGCAGCTTGACTTTCTCGTCCAGGCGCAGGGCATAGCGCATATCCTCCACATCCCAGGCGTCGGGCAGGTCTTGCTTGTTGGCTGCCACGATGTAGGGGGTGGGGGCGTAGGCGCGGAACGTCTCCAGGATGCTGCGTGCCTCGCGGAAGGTCTCCGGGCGGGTGCTGTCCACGATCACCACGAACCCCAGCATGCCCTCGGAGAGGATCTCCCACATGAAATCAAAGCGCTTCTGCCCGGGGGTGCCAAACAGGAAGAGTACCAGGTCATCGTCGATCGAGATGCGCCCGAAATCCATGGCGACGGTCGTTGTTGCTTTGATTTTCTCAGCTTCTGCAGAGATCTTTCTTTCGGTCGAAACC
Organism: Chloroflexota bacterium; assembly: GCA_023381565.1. GTDB lineage: Bacteria > Chloroflexota > Anaerolineae > Anaerolineales > Anaerolineaceae > JAMCRR01. The sequence continues at coordinate 36,877 of JAMCRR010000033.1, read as the reverse complement.
ACGTCGATTTCGCTGACCGAGCGGATGAATTGCGTCTTGCCTGCGCTGAAGGGTCCCGTGACCACCATTTTGACCGTTTGCATAGGGCTACATCCTTGAGGGGTGGAGAGGCTAGAGTGTGCGGATGCGATTGATCAGGCGCTGGACCAGAGATTTCTGGGTGGTCTTATTGACCATAGGCAGCGCGACGGGCGGCTGCGCAGCGGGCGCTGCCGGACGGATGATCTCGACCAGCCCGGCCTGCAGCAGGCTGTAAACCACCCGGCGAATTTCCAGGTCGTTCATTTTGGTTGTCTGGGCGATCTGCCGCATGCTGTTCTTGGGGTGGATATAAGAAACCACCCGCCACTCTTCCACGCTGAGCTGGATATTCTTCAGGTTGGTTCCCGGGCGGTCGGCGAATTTGAGCGCCATATCCAGGCTGGGGATCTCTTCCTGGAGTTGGGCCCACTCGCGTAGCTGGCGAGAGCCTTCGATAATCAGATTCTCAAGGCTGACCTTGACAGAAATTCGGTCGGGAGGCGGCTGAGCATCGTTGTCGAAATGGAATATCCCTTCGGCCCAGGTAAACAGCCGGCGGACCACACTGCTGAAGTACTGCTGCAGGGCGTTGATCACTTCTTGCTGGGTGATGTAGCCCGCGTTGATCAGCACGAGGCCGAGCTCTTTGTCGCTTACCTGGTTGGCCCGCTCTTTGAGGATGCGGTACTGCGCCGGGTTGATCTTTTTGCTGCGGTGCAGGACAGCGGCCAGGCTGTTATCTTCCTCCCCAATCTGGGCGTAGGCCAGCTTGCCTTCGCGAAAAACCACCTGAGCTACTCCGCCTGGACCTTCAACGACCAATGTTCCAGTTTTTCGAGCCAGATTGATCAAGTTGAGGATTTGGGTGATGGTGAAATCACGTAGATTACCCTTTAGAGCCATGTTCAGGCCTCGTTGAAACCCACCCGTGCTAGATGAACGATGATTGTTGAAAAATTATACCCTGGTTCTGAATGACCGGTCAATTATTGAACTCAACATTAAATTCGGTTTCTTACTTATAATTGTATCCTGCAATCAACCTACCGCTTCGAACCTAAGGCCATAGGATAGGTGTTTACTAATGGTGGATATTAATTTGGGGCGGCTGCAATCCGCCTTGCGCAACTTGAAACGAGAGCAAATATCACGCGCAGATCGTGAGTTTCTGGTCAACCTGTTAGATGATCTGTCTACGGCCATCAACCAGTCTCCCACCAAAGAGACTAACGACCTGGTTCGCATCGATGTGGCGATCCAGGCGGCAGCTGAAACCAGGCGTACAAAACAGCCACAGCCAACTCCGGCGTCCCCTGACAAACGAGTTCCACTGTTTCAGAATTCTTCCCAAAGCGCAAAACTCCAGGAAGCGCTGCAGAGAGTGTTACAAGAAGTGGGCCAAACCCTTGGATCGATCCATAATGCCATCATCTACCGCTATGACGCCGGCAGGCTCGAACCGGCTGTGCTGATTCCCATGGGCGAGGAAGGCGTCCGGTCCTGGGTAGAACCGCGCCCGCGGGGGCTGACCTATACGGTAGCTCGCCTGGGGAAACCGATCTATATCGAGGATATGACCGAGCACCCGCTCTATTCCGGCACACCCTATACAGGGGCGATTATTGGGCTGCCGCTTAAATTCGGCAGCCGTGTGGTAGGTGTGATGACCGTCTGGCGCCAAGCGGGGGGCGGTTTTTCCAGCGATGAAACCCACATATTGGAGGGGATTGCCAGCCAGGCCGCCGGGCTGCTCGAGGAGGAGCTCAGGACGAGCCGGACGGGCCAGGCGGAGGGGATCGATCCGGCGACCGGTCTGAATACGCCTCAAGCTTTCCAGGAAGGATTGGAGAAATTGGTCGCGAAATCCAAAGAAAATGGGTCGACCTTCGCCCTGGTAATGATGGATATGGGGATTGTCAAACAGGTCAGCTCGTTATACGGGGCGCAGGCAGGGAACTATACCAAGAAGCTGATCGCCGCCTCGATCTCTCAGGCTTTGCGCGAGACCGATTCTCTGGCCAATTATTCCAACGATCAATGGTCTCTCTTGCTGGAGAAAGCCGACCGCTTGAAGGCGTTCGGCGTGGCAGAGAGAGTGCAAGAAGTCATCTCGAAGCGGCGTTTTACCCTGCCCGAAAGAGCCGAAGAGATATTCAATCTATCTATCGGGATCGCCGTTTTTCCCGACAGCGGCGCCGACAGCCAGGCTTTGCTTGATGGAGCAGCCCTGGCGATGCAGCAGGCGCGCCAGGAAGAGCCTGGCAGCATCCGCTTTGCGCCGCCACCCGAAAAAGCAGCGCCACCGGGGTCTTGACCCGGAACAGTATCCTCATCATCGCATCACAGGACGGCCAAGCATGCCAAAGAGAGTCAAATTGATCTTCAACCCGATTGCCAACTTAGGGCGGGCCTGGCCCGTTGCCGCTGCCCTGCGACCTATAGTGCTCGAGCTGGGCGGCGCGGATTGGTCCGGCACGGTCTACCCTTCGCACGCCACTGAGCTGGCGCGCCAGGCAGGGGAAGATGGCTACGAGCTCGTGGTGGCAATGGGGGGTGATGGAACGGTGCACGAAGTGGTCAATGGGTTGATGCAGGTGCCTGCCGATAAGCGCCCGCATCTGGGGGTCGTGCCGGTGGGCTCGGGCAATGATTTTGCCCACGCCGTGGGGATTTCCACCCAACCGGAGCAGGCATTGCGCCAGGCAATGGGCGGGAGCCCGCGCCGGTTGGATATCGGTTACCTGGAGGACGGCGGCGGACGCACTGAATATTGGACCAACACGGTGGGGATTGGCTTCGATACCGCCGTGACGATTCGCTCACGCAAAGTGCCCATTCTGCAGGGTTTCGCCGTTTATTTTGCCGCAGTTCTACAAACCATCCTTTTTAACTTCGAACCTTTCCAGGTGAAAGTAAAAAGCGATACGGGGGAATGGGAGGATGAGCTGCTCATGTTCGTGATGTGCAATGGGCCGAGGGAAGGCGGCGGGTTTATTGTAGCGCCAAAGGCGAAAACCGATGATGGGATTTTCAGCTACCTGGGCGTGCAGCATATCACCCGGCCCAGGATGCTCATGACCATCCCATATTTTCTCAAGGGTACGCAAGAACGCCTGCACTACGTTCGCATGGGCGAGTTCCATAACATGGAGATCGAGGCTAACAAACCGATGTACATCCATACCGATGGAGAGATCTTCACCGGATTTGGGTCCACAACCCGGCGACTGAAGGCCGGCGTGCTGCCAAACGCTATCGAGACGATTTGCTGAGATCTGGGGGAGGATATGCCAGAGCTTCTGCATAGCCTGAGCGAGCGCGACCTGGGGTTCCTCAAGATTGTTGCCGGCTATTGGGGTGTGCCATGGGAGGCGCCCGAGGTCCACTCCGCGCCGAAGCTGCTGGCGGCGGCTTTGCTGGATTCCCATTTGGTCGCTGAAATCCTGGTTGCCCTGCCGGATGGCGCTCGCCAGGCGCTGGCAACTTTGAAGGAGAACCAGGGGCGCATGCCCTGGGCAGCCTTCACCCGGCGTTTTGGCGAGGTGCGTGAGATGGGTCCCGCCCGGCGAGACCGGGAGCAGCCCTACCTCGAGCCGGTCTCGAACGCCGAAGTGCTGTGGTATCGTGGGCTGGTCGGCAGGGCTTTCTTCGATACGGGTGGCGAACCCCTGGAGTATGCTTACATCCCCGACGACCTGCTGGTATTTATCCCTGCAGAGGTGGATGAGAAAGCAAGCGTATTGGGTGGCCCCGCCCAGGCGGAAGAAACAGCCGTCATCGAGCGAACCAGCGATAACATTCTCGACCAGGCCTGCACGTTCCTGGCGGCTCTGAGGCTGGGGCTGGAGCATATTCCTCCTGGTACGTTGGATTTCGCCGCAGAGCTCGCTCCACTGCCCTTCTTGCAGAAACTGCTGGATGCAGCCGGCTTGCTGGACCCTCAGGGGCTGCCGCTGCCCGAGCCGGTGCGCGCCTTTCTGGAAGCGCCGCGTGGCGAGGCGCTGGCGCAGCTCTACCGCGTCTGGCTGGATAGTTCTAAGGTCAATGAGCTGAGGATGCTGCCGGGGTTGAAGTGCGAGGGCGAATGGACCAATGACCCCGTGCAAACCCGACGCCTGCTGCTGGGCTGGCTCAAAGACATTCCCGCAGGCGAGTGGTGGAACCTGGAGGCCTTCCTGGAGAGCGTACACGAACGCCACCCCGATTTTCAGCGTCCGGCTGGAGATTACGATTCCTGGTTCATTCGCCGCGAGAGCGACGGTGAGTTCCTACGCGGCTTCGATACCTGGGTGGAAGTTGATGGGATGCTGCTGCGTTATCTCATCACGCGATCGCTGCACTGGCTGGGGATGCTCGACCTGGCAGGAGCCAAATCCGGGTCGACGGAAGCGTTCCGCCTCTCGGCATGGTCGGCAGCCTTAATGAACGGTGAAATTCCGCAGGGGCTGCCGCTTGAGGATGCCCCCATACGGGTCACCTCCAATGGGGTTGTGCGCCTGCCACACCTGGCGTCGCGCGCCGCCCGCTACCAGATCTCGCGCTTCAGCGCCTGGCAGGGTGAACGCGAAGGCGAGTACCTTTACCGCATCACAGCGGCCTCCCTGGAGCGGGCTAAAAATCAGGGGCTGCGTTTATCCCACCTTCTGGGGTTATTGAAGAAGTACGCCGCCGACCCTATTTCCCCGCGCCTGTTTCAGGCGTTGGAGCGTTGGGAGCAGAACGGGGTACAGGCGCGCCTGGAAAAGGCAGTGGTGCTGCGCCTGGCCAACCCCGAGCTGCTCGCCGCTCTGAGGAAGTCGCGCGCCAGCCGGTTTTTAGGCGACCCGCTGGGCCCAACTGCGGTGATCGTCAAACCAGGCGCCATGCGGCAAGTGGTGCAGGCTCTGGCCGAGATGGGATTTTTGGTGGGGGGCGACGAAGAAGGTTAGCCATAGTCCTTCAATGGCTTAAATGTTTGTCCGGTACGCAACCCTCACCCTACCCCCTTCACTAAGTTTCAGGGATGTTACGCAGTCCCTGAAACACACCAGGGTGCGGGGGAATATGTTTCGCCTGTCCTCTTTGATTGATTTAATTTCCGAACAATTCCTTCTCTACAAATACTTCGGATGTTGATGGATCGATTTCGATCTTAAAACCGCGCTTGCGGAAGACTGCCACCATGCGGTGGTTATCGGTGGTGGTCTGCGCCACGAGGCGGTTGATCTTCCATTTTTTAGCAATCTCTAAACAATAGTCGGTGACGATACTGCCCAGCTCTCGCTGCTGCCAGGCATCGATGATGAGCACGGCAAACTCGACCGTCTCGTGGTCCGGATCGGCGATCAGCCTGCCCACCCCCAGCAGACTCCTCTTCTCGCCCTCAAGGTGCTCGATCACGATGGCGATCTCTCGGTCGTAATCCACGTAGCAGTAGCGTGTGGCGACATCGTGCGAATTCCAGTGGAAGGCGTAGCGAAAGCGTGAATACAGGGATTCCTGCGAGCAGCTCCCCAGCATTTCGAGCCACAGCGGCTCGTCTTCGGGTTTAATCGGGCGCAGGGTGACTTCTGCACCGTCGGATAATGTCACCTTCCTGACGTATTCTTCTGGGTAGGGGTGCAGCGCCAGGTGACCGTACGGCTGGTGCGGTTTACCGGCGGATTCGCCATCGACGACGATGCGGGCATCCAGGGCTACCACTGCGTTAGGGGTCACGAGCAAAGGATTGACATCCAGCTCCAGGATTTCAGGGTAATCCGCCGCCAGGTACGATAAGCGGATCATGGTCTCGACCAGCTTATCGACGTTGAGAGCCGGCTTCCCCCGGTAACCGTTCAACAGAGGCCAGATTTTTAAGGACTCGAGCATGCGCCGTGCAAGATGCTCGTTCAAGGGGGGAAACCCCAGAGCTCGATCGTTGTACAGCTCAGTGTAGATGCCGCCTGCGCCCACCAGGATCACGTCTCCAAATACGGGATCTTGTTTGATGCCCAGGATCATTTCCACGGCATCGCTGGCATTCAGCATCGGTTGGACAGTCACGCCTTCCACCCTGGCCCGGGGAAATTTGGCGCAGGCATTCTCAATCACCCTGGTAAAGGCTTCCTGGACCATTTCGGCGTTGATCAGATTCAGGGCTACTCCCCCCGCATCAGTCTTATGCGAGATGTCGGGCGACCAGATTTTTACGACCACCGGGTATCCGATCTGCCCGGCAGCCAATACCGCTTGTTCGGGAGTCTTAGCCGGGATGAGTTGTGTGGCAGGGATGCCGTGCGCGGCAAGCACGGTCTTTGAGACCTGTTCCGACAAGACCTTTTCGCCGGATAAAAGGACCTGGTTGAACTCGCCGCGCAGCTTTTCGCGATCCAGCGTAAATTCAACGGGGATATCTTTGGGTGTCTCGTAGAGGTCTTCCAGATTGCGCGCGTATGAAACCAGGGTCATAAAGGCGCGCACGGCCTGCTCGGGAGTCTGGTAAGCTGCTACACCCGCATCATACAGGAGCCGCATGCCTTCGCGCATGCTTTCTCCTCCCAACCAGGCCGCCAGGATGGGTTTTGGCGTGCCCTGGGCGAGCTCCCCGATTTCGCGGGCGGTGCCGGTCGGGTTGGTCATGGCTTGGGGGGTAAGGATCACCAGGAGTGCATCTACGCTCGGATCCTGCAGCACCGTCTCGGCTGCTTTCGCGATCCGTTTGGGGCGGGCATCTCCGATCACATCCACCGGGTTGCGGTGCGACCAGATTGGTGGCAGCTGCTCGTTGAGCCTGGCTAGGGTCTGCTCAGAGAGCGGAGCCAGCTTTCCTTTCGCTGCAATCAAAGCGTCGGTCGCCATTACGCCCGGTCCCCCGGCGTTCGTGACGATACCCAGGTTCGGACCTTGCGGAGTTTTATTCCGCCCGATCAGCTCGGCGCAGTTAAAGATCTCTCCGATATCGTACACGCGCGCCAGGCCAATTCTCTTGAACGCCGCGTCGTAAACGGCATCCTCGGAGGCCATGGCACCCGTGTGCGAAGCAGCCGCTTCTGCCGATTCAAGGAAGCGACCGGCTTTGTAGACCAGAATGGGCTTGTTGCGGGCAAACGACCTGGCAGCCGCCATAAATTTGCGGGCATTACTGATCGATTCGACGTATAGGATGATCGAGTGAGTTTGCTCGTCCTCTCCAAAATAGTCGATCAGGTCACCAAAATCGATATCGAGAGCATTTCCAACCGAGACAAAGTAGGAGAATCCAATTTTACCTTCGTTGGCCCAATCCAGAATTGAGGTGCACAATGCGCCGGATTGGGATATGAAGGCAATATTCCCCGGGCGGGGCATCCCTGGGGCAAAGCTGATGTTCAACCTGGAATTGGGAACGATGATTCCCAGGCAGTTCGGGCCGAGGATGCGCATATCCTTGAATCGACTGGCTTCGGCTTTAATCTGTGCTTCCAGCGCTTTTCCCTCGGCGCCGGTCTCTTTGAAACCTGCGGAAAGGATGATCAACCCTTTGATGCCCGCTTCCCCGCATTCGCGCACCACCCCGGGGACAAGCTCAGCGGCATTGCAGATGACCGCCACATCGGGCACCTTAGGTAGGCTGCTGACGCCGGGGAAGCAGTGAATGCCCATCACCGCTTCGTGGTCGGGGTTTACTGGATAGACCACCCCGCGAAACCCGCCCGAGATGAGGTTGATGAGCACTTTACCGCCCACGCTGTTGGGATTCGTGGTAATCCCGATCAAGGCAATACGCTGCGGTTTGAGGAGGCAATCCAGTTTATGGATGTCCATCGCTTTCTCTCACTTTTCTTCTATTCTCGAAATGAGTCGCCGCGAATAGGTGTTTTCACTCTCTTTGCGGTTACCAATCATTTATGTGAATAAATTCATTGATGCTATAATATTACACGGTGAAGCGTTTCCATACAATCTGATTTCACTGCGCAGCATTTGCCTGATGGGTTTCCTACGTGATCTAGCGTTCAGGTTACTGGTGTACAGGTTTCCATTAATCCTTTTTCTATAAAGTAAATAGCCACGATCTGATATTTTTAAGTTCATTAGTCAGCAATACGCACAAGCACATTTAATTTCGCTGGTGGTGAGGATGATCTGGATCGGTTGGGAGGTTGCGCATTGATCATTGGGGTTGGTATCGATCTGATGGATGTCGCACGCATCAAAGAGCAGGTCCTGATCGATAATGATCTGAAAGCGACACTGTTTACTCCCACAGAAATTGAGCATTGCGAAGCTAAGAAATGGCAGGCTCAGCATTATGCGGCGCGTTATGCTGCTAAGGAAGCTTTCTTTAAAGCCCTGGGTGTTGGCTTGCGCCAGGGGATGGTTTTCAACGAGATCGAAATATTGGCAAACGAGATGGGCAAACCTGAGATTGTCGTATCCGGAACCGTGAAGGAAATGGCTGAAAAACTTGAGATTAAGAATATGCAGGTGTCTATCAGCCATTTAAAAGATTATGCGTGTGCGATTGTCATCCTCGAAGCTTAGGAAGGGAGATCTATGTCAAATATTGGGTCATACGATCAAAGGATCAAAGGTTTTAGCTGGTCGATCGCAGAGAAGGAGCTAGATTACCAGCAAGATGGTGATATCAATATTGGCTGGTACTGCTCGGACCGCATTTGCCGGCAGGGGAAAGGGGATAAGCTGGCTCTGATCTGGCAAGGAGCGACCGGGAATGAAAAAAGATATACCTATAATGATGTGCGTCGTGCAAGCAATACGATCGCCAAATATCTGGTAGACCTGGGGATCCATCCGGGCGACCGGGTGTGCCTGTTCATGGATAAAATCCCGGAATTGTATATCGGGCTGGTGGGCATCCTGAAATCGGGAGCCGTGGCCCAGCCGCTGTTTTCCGCGTTCGGGGATGAAGCGCTGCTGCTGCGCCTGAAAGACGCCCAGACTTCTGCCATTATTACGCAGCGCAAACACGCCGGAAAAGTGCGCAATATTTTGAGTCAACTGCCCTGTCTGGAGCATGTCATCATCGTGGATTATGATGGCAAGAAACCCTTGCAGGAGCGCGAAAAAGCCTTTTCCCTGGAGGATATGCCTCCTGTGGAAGATTTCGAGTCATATCCGGCGAAAGCCGAAACCCACTCGATGCTCCACTATACATCAGGCACGACCGGGCAGCCCAAGGGCGTGAAGCACGTACATGATTCGCTGGTTTCGCAGTACCTGACTACGAAATGGGTTCTGGACCTGCGTGACGATGATATCTACTGGTGCACGGCAGACCCAGGCTGGGTGACCGGGACATCGTACGGCGTCATCGGGCCCTGGAGCCTGGGCGTTACGCAGTGCGTTACAGATATCGGTTTTTCGGCAGACAACTGGTACGCATTTATCGAAAAGCAGCGCATCACCGTCTGGTATTCGGCGCCGACGGCCATCCGGTCGCTGATGAAAGCCGGGGATGAGGTCGTCAAGAAATACGACCTGTCATCGCTGCGCCATCTGGTCAGCGTTGGTGAGCCGCTGAACCCCGAGGCGGTGGTTTGGTCGCAGAAGGTATATGGCAAACCGTTTCACGACAGCTACTGGCAAACGGAGACCGGGTCGATCATGATCTCGAACTATCCGGGGATGGAAATCAAACCCGGCTCGATGGGCAAACCTTTCCCGGGCATCACGGCTGCCATTCTCGATCCCATCAATTACGAGCCGATCTCTGAACCGGGTGTGGTTGGTTTGATCGCCTTCCAGCCTGATTGGCCTGCCCGGATGAGGACCTACTGGAACAACGAGGCGACCTTCCAGAATAAGTTCAGAAATGGCTGGTACCTGCCCGGAGACCGCGGTCGGTTGGATAAAGACGGCTATTTCTGGTTCGTAGGGCGCGACGACGACATCATCAATACGGCCGGGCACCTGGTCAGCCCCTTTGAGGTCGAATCGGCTTTGTTGGAACATCCGGCGGTGGCCGAATCGGCAGTGGTGGCGAAACCGGATGAGATCAATATGGAGGTGGTCAAAGCTTTCGTGGCCCTGAAACCCGGGTTTGCCGCCAGCGACGATCTCGAGCTGAATATCATGAACTTTATCCGCAAGAAGCTTTCTCCTCTGGCGATGCCTCAGGAAATCGAGTTTGTAGATTCCCTCCCGAAAACCCGCTCGGGAAAGATCATGCGCAGACTGCTGCATGCCAGGGAATGGGGCGAAGCCATCGGCGATACATCTACACTGGAAGATAACGAATAACCCAATAACATGATAAGGAGAAAATACCATGGATGACATAAAAGAAGTAGTGCTGGAATATGTAAAGGCAGAATACGCCGAGGATGAAGATGAGGTGACTTACGACACACCCCTCATCTCTGGAGGCCTGGTAGACTCCTTCTCGATGGTTTCTTTGAAGAGATTCCTGGAAACAAAATACAAGATATCCATTCCAGATGATAAAGCCACACCAGAAGCTTTTGATTCCGTGAACAAAATTGTCCAATTGGTCAAAGAGTTTCAAAAGTGAGGAGGTAATCCATGTCGTACAGCGATCGGGCACGAGGTTTATATCTAAACCAGCTCAACGGTCTCAAAGAGTCGGGAATCTTCAAACAGGAGCGTTTCATCCACTCTAACCAATCGGCTGAGATCGAGGTGGAATACCCGCCAGGCTCTTCGGTTAAGAAGGTGATCAATATCTGTTCAAACAATTACCTGGGACTTTCCAGCCATCCTGAGGTGGTCAAGGCGGCTCACGCCGGTCTGGATTACCGCGGTTTTGGCATGTCCTCGGTCAGGTTTATCTGCGGAACCCAGGATATCCATCACGAGCTGGAAGCCAGGGTGACCGAGTTCCTCGGCACCGAAGATACGATCCTGTTCCCATCCTGTATGGATGCCAACGCCGGAGTATTCGAAGCTATTCTGACGAGCGATGACGTGATGATCTCTGACCGGCTGGTGCACGCCTCGATCATTGATGGGATGCGCCTGTGCAGCGCCGAGCACGACACCTTCAAGCATTCTAATATGGAGCATCTGGAAGAAAAGCTGGAGCAGTATGCCAACAAGCGCCTCCGGATGGTGATCACTGACGGGGTTTTCTCGATGGACGGTGATACGGCCAGGCTGGATGAAATGGCCCGGCTGTGCGAGAAACACGACGCGCTGCTCTTCGTCGACGATTCGCACGCTACGGGTTTTATTGGAAAAACCGGGCGTGGCACCCATGAGAAGTATGGTGTGATGGGGCAGGTCGATGTCATCACCACCACGTTCGGTAAAGCGTTGGGCGGCGCCTCGGGTGGCTGCGTATCCGGGAGGAGAGAGCTGGTCGAGATGTGCCGCCAGCGGGCCAGGCCTTACCTCTTCTCCAATACGATTTCTCCGGTGATCGTGTCTGGGACCCTGCGCGCCTTCGAGCTCCTGACTCAAACCACCGAACGGCGCGACAAGCTGGAGAAAAATACGATCTATTGGCGGAAGGGCTTGAGCGAGGCCGGCTTGATCATTAAAGAGGGCGATACGCCTATCGTGCCGGTGATGCTCTTCAATGCCAAACTCTCTCAGGATTTCTCCCGCGATCTGTATGATCTGGGGATTTATGCGATCGGGTTCTTCTTCCCGGTCGTCCCACAGGGGCAGGCCAGAATCCGCACGCAGGTGTCTGCTGCGCATGAGATCCATCATTTAAATCAGGCCCTCGAGGCTTTCACTGCGATCGGCAAGAAATATAATATCCTGGGTAAGACGAAGCAAGAGATCATCGAGATGTACGGCATGTAGTTAAGGTTTTAGATTTATTTGGGGGCATAGAACAGGTAGATTAAGGGGGAGGGTCCTCAATTTGAGTATTGGGGATATAATATCGTGCGTGTTCGGTCTATTTGTGCATTATCGATTCCGGGGAGGATTTATCGGTAGATCTCGAAATTTCCCGATTCTGCAACATCATGCTCTTCCGTGGGGATATCGTTGGCGAATCCGCCAAACGGGCGATTTTGTTTTGGTGGTAATTCTCTAATTTTACAGAGGTCTTTATGTCACAACACTTAGATTGGATCCAGGACGAGCTCGAAAATCTGAAGCAAGCCGGGTTATACAACCGCATCCGGACCTTAAGCTCGCCGCAAGGCGCCTGGTTGGTAGTTGACGGCAAGCGCGTGCTCAATTTCTGCTCAAACAACTACCTGGGCCTGGCGAATAATCCCCGCCTGGTCTCAGCTGCCCAGGAGGCGGTGAAGAAATATGGAGTTGGGCCGGCTGCGGTGCGCTCGATCGCCGGGACCATGGACCTGCATCTCGAGCTGGAAAGGCGCCTGGCAGCTTTCAAGGGCGTTCCGGCGGCTATCACCTTCCAATCGGGGTTTACGGCTAACCTGGCGACCATCCCGGCGCTGGTTGGCAAAGAAGACGTGATCTTCTCCGACGAGCTTAACCATGCCAGCATCATCGACGGCAGCCGGCTTTCGGGAGCGCGTATTGTGCGCTATGCCCATGCCAACCCCGAGGACCTGGAATGCGTCATTCAGGAAGCACAGGACTACCGGCGCGGGCTGGTGATCACCGATGGCGTCTTCAGCATGGACGGCGATATCGCCCCGCTGGATGAAATCTATGAAGTTACCCAGAAGCATAACCTGATGCTTATGGTGGACGATGCTCACGGCGAAGGAGTGATGGGCAAAGGTGGGCGGGGCATCGTGGATCATTTTAACCTGCACGGTAAGGTCGACGTGGAGGTCGGCACTTTATCTAAGGCATTTGGCGTCGTCGGCGGCGTATCGGCGGGGAAAGAGGTGATCGTAGAATGGTTGCGGCAGCGCGGAAGGCCGTTCCTGTTCTCCTCGGCCGTGACGGTCCCGGATGTGGCTGCCACGCTGGCTGCGCTGGATATTCTGGAGGAATCAACCGAGCTGGTCGATCGCCTATGGGAAAATACCCGTTACTTCAAAGCCGAAATGAAGCGGTTGGGGTTCGATACCGGGCGGAGTGTCACGCCGATCACCCCGATCATGCTGGGGGAGGCGCCGCTGGCCCAGCAGTTCTCGCGGGACCTGTTCGACGAGGGTGTTTTCGCCATGCCCATCGGCTATCCCACGGTGCCTAAGGGAAAGGCGCGCATCCGCGTGATGATCTCGGCGGCGCACTCGCGCCAGGATCTGGATAAGGGGCTGGAATCATTCGCGCGTGTCGGCAAGAAACTGACCGTCACTATTTAGAAATCAGGAAAATTCACCGTTCTTAATGAATAGACGTCACCGCAAAACCTGGTGACGTCTTTAGTAGTCCCGGCCTTTATGGTCGGAAGAGGTGAGATCGAGCCGGGTATAGCCCCCCACAAGGGGCGGAACTACAAAAAGGCAGAGCCGCCCACAACCGCGGGTGGCAAAATTTACTTTATGCTCTTTCAGAAAACGGGTCGTAAGATGGATTTGTGCCTGACCACACGCAGCCACCGCTGGAATTTTGGTTGCATAGCACACCGCGCGAGCAACGGTGGGCCAGGACGCGCGCCGGTTGTTCTGGTAGCCATTCGGCGGGATAAACAACTTCAGCTTCCAGGTAGACTTCTGCTTCGGCATGCGGACAATACTGCGACTTAATCGACTGCCATGTTCGTAAAGCCATTTCAAGCCTCCGAATATACCGTTACCTATCCTTTTTGTGAATATACCCGGGCCACAAATTAATTTCCAGTGACACCCGTCATATTTGAAATGGACGAATGACGTATCTTACCACGATTTGGCAAGCAACATCAGCTTCAGATTATTTTGCGGTTAATTTATAGACGGTTCCATGACGGTCGACAAGATAGATCTCGCCGCTCTGGTCAACGCCGAAGGAAGAGATGGCGCTGCCAGTCTGAAATAAAATCTGGCCAACCCATGCGCCGCCGTTGGAGCGTTTCAAACCCCATACCAGACCGCTGCAGTAATCGCCGAACAGGTATACCCCTTGCCAGGCAGGCAACTCCTGGCCTCGGTAGACGTAACCGCCGCTGATGGCGCAGCCCCCCTCGCTGTGGCTGTATTCGAATACCGGATCGGTAAGGGTGATCCCTGCCGGCGGGGTGCCTTTGTAGGGATGATCGCCTTCCCGATAGCTCCAGCCGAAGTTAGTCCCTCCCGGGCTGCCGGCAGGCAGGTAATCGACCTCCTCCCAAAGGTCCTGGCCGACGTCAGCAATGTACAGGTCGCCGGTAGTGCTGTCGAAAGAAAAACGCCAGGGGTTGCGCAGCCCGTAAGCCCAGACCTCAGGTTTACCGCCTCCGTTAGCAAAAGGATTGTCCGCAGGAATGGCATAAGGCGAACCGTGCTCGACATCGATGCGCAGCAACTTGCCGAGTAGCGTGTTGAGCGATTGTCCCAGGTCGAGAGGGTCGCCTTCGCTGCCTCCATCGCCCTCGCCGATATACAGGTAGCCATCCGGCCCGAAAGCCAGCATACCGGCGTTATGGTTTGGATAAGGCTTGGGGATATGCAAGATGATTGTTTCGCTGTTGGGGTCGGCACGGTTGGGGTTGCTCGTGACGGAAAACCGGGCTACAACGGTAGCATTCTGGGAATCCGTATAATTGACGTAGAAATAACCATTCTGTTGGAAGTTAGGGTCGAATGCCAGCCCCAAAAGTCCCTGTTCGACATAGTTCTTGGTGTTCACCCGGTCACGTATATCCAGGAATGGGGTAGTAAGAAGCGCTCCGTTCTGAAGGATGAGAATGACGCCAGGCTGCTCGAGAATGAACAGCCGCCCCGAATCGTCTCCGGCGTTGCCCACAAAAACCGGCTGGTCTAGGCCAGCCACCACCTGCATCCATAAATAGGATTGAGGGTCGGGGAAAAGCGGCGCTGGGGTGAGCGAAGGGGGTACCGCGGTCGGCAAGGGGGTCGAAGAAGGGGTTGGCGTGGGAGGAACAGAGGTAACCGTGGGGACGGGAGAGGGGGTATAGGTGATCGGTAAAGGCGCCGGCGCTCTTTGAGTCGGGGTAAAAGTAACCGGACCTGGGCCGCAAGCAGTTAAAGCTAATGCGCCCGCCAGGAATGCCAGCAGGGTCAGCCGGCCGGATCGGTGAGATAAGATCTGTTTAGTTGTGCGAGGCCTTAGCAGCCTTTGATGTAAACGACTATTGCTCTTCCTTTGGTTCATCCCGGTCATCCCCCACATCCCGGACTTCTCCATCGATAATCTCCCCATCCGAATGAGCCTCGTGCCACTGAGCGGTGACGACGTTCTGCAGCCGGTCCATATGCTCTTTGACGACTTCTTGCGGGCAAAGCTCGACGAACAAATAAGCCCCCAACCAGATAATGGCGGCATCGTCGATGGGGCCTGGAGCCAGGTCTGGGATGAGCCAATATGCCAGGGCGCCGATCGGGAGCAGCTTCAGCAGGGGGTTAACTCGCTTGTCGCCGAGCAGGCGCAGGATCAGTTTGATGCGCAAAGCCAGGTCGGAAAAGAAACCCCCGCTGACCGGTTTTATATTCCGGGGAGATTTTGTGTTCATACCCCACCTCTAAATTCGATTATATCTTAAATAGCTATTCCCAGCGCGGTCCCTGTTCGCTAACGACGATCTTCTTGCCACCAAACTGAAGCTTGCGGCGCCCCGCGCGGTAAGCCATGAACAGCGAAGACAGGCCGAGCGTGCCGCCCAGCGCCTGCGCTCCTTTGAACCAAAAACGGATCGCTTCTGGAGGAGACAGGCGGAATGCCCTCCCATAATGAGCGAGAGCGCGTTTTGGCTGCCCGGCATCGATCAGGCGGCGGGCAGCATAGACATGCAAATTGGCATAGATGGAGCGCTGTTTTTCTTTCAGAAGGCCCGCGTAGGGGTCCTCATCCTTTAGCGAAGCCACCAGGTCGAACGCTTCGTCTACAAACTGCGCGGCGTGCGCCATGGTTTTGGCTTCCAGGTGCGTACGCTCGACCGCCCAGGTTTCACCGATATGCAGGACCGGGGCGAGGGCAGCCATGCGGATCCACAGCTCGTGATCCAGGATCAGGTAGTAGGTCGGTCTGAGGTATCCAGCCTGCCTCACCACCTCCCGGCGCATGAAGACGGCCGGCTGGAGCAACGGTTTAAAACCCAGCAGGTCCGTGAGTGTATATTGGGGGTAGGGGTGCCAGTCCAGCAGTGTCCCATCCGAGTCCACCATGACCCCATCTCCGTAGACCATGCCGGCCTCAGGGTGCGCATGCAGCGCCTCGACGGCGTGGCGAACGACGTCTGGGCGGTAAAACAAGTCATCCGAGTTGAGCCAGGCGACGATTTCGCCCCTCGCCCGCAGGAAGCCCTTGTTGACCGCATCCCAATGGCCGCGGTCGGGCTCCGAAACCCACCAGGCTAACCGATCCGCATAGCGCTGGATGATCTCCACGCTGCCGTCGGTCGAGCCGCCGTCGACGACCATATATTCGATGGAAGGGTAATCCTGCGCCAGGACGGATCGCAGTGTATCCTCGATATATTGCGCCTGTTTGAACGAAGGGGTAACGATCGTTACGAGGGGATCCATCCGTTATGCCAGATGTCAGGAGGAGAAAAATGAGCGGTAATCTGCTTTTGGAAAAATGGTCAATTTGCCGCCGACGGTGGCGTCGACGATGCTGCGCCCGGCGTCCTGGTAAGCCTGGCGCGCCAGACGGTAAGAACGCTCCGAGCCTTCCAGATCGGGGAGCTGCCAGCGGAAGCCTTTGCCGAAATAGTTGGCGGCAAAGTGGTTCGGATCGTCTCCCTGGGATACGACCGTGGAGTTCGCCGGACCGGAGGCTTGATAGTTATGGTCGACCCCGATCAAGATGACCTGGTTGAAACCCATGTAAAATGCAAGTTCCATGGCTGTGTAAGTGACGGTGAAGCCCTCAAAGATGCGCCCGGTGGCATCCGGGCAGAAATTCTCCGGACCGGTGAAATCGGTGTCCAGGAAGATGGCCTGAGGATCATTTGCGAACCAGGAGTGAGCGCGCCAGGTGAAAAACTTGGGCAACTGCAGCCGTTGGAGCTCCGGGGCACTCTGTTCCAGGACAAGGGTGTTGGTCAGTACCAGGTAGGTGGTGGTGAAACCCAGCTCGGGGAAGAGCAAGTAGATGCGGTTCAAGCCAAAGGTAACCTCATTTTTCAATAACGAGAGGTCCATCTGCCGCAGGCTGGGTCCGTTGCCGATAATGAAGCATCGCTGTCCTTGATGGAGGTCGCGGTACTGGCGCAGGAGCTGCTGGCTGTGTCGCCAGGCAGGGGAAAGCGAGCGCAAGAAGACGTGGCGGCCGCGGTTGTACCACCACCAGTAAGTCTGCGAGGCTACGTTCCAAACCGGGTGTGGAGTGATGCGTTTTAGGGTCTGGCGGTCCATGTTATTCTGTGCTCAAGCGAGCCGTAGCCCCGCCGTCGACGATCAGTGCCTGACCGGTCATGAACGATGATTGGGTGCCATCCGCCAGGAAGTAGATGGCGTGGGCAATCTCTTCGGGTTTGCCGATGCGCCCGTTCACCGTTTTGCGAGCCAGGTTATCCAGGCGGTCGGTCAGGTTGGATCCGCCCAGGTGCCCGCGGTCGAGGCCGGCGCGCAGCATAGGCGTATCGACTGCCCCGGGCAGGATGGCATTCACCCGGATATGATCGGGGGCGAACTCGATGGCCAGGGCGCGCGTCAGGGCCAGCAGCCCACCCTTGCTGGCTGCATACGCGGCAATATTGGCGGAGGTGGCTACCGCGTGCACTGAAGACACGTTCACGATGGCTCCATTGCCGGAAGCTTTCAGCAGGGGGTGAGCCAGCTTTGCCCCCAGGAATACGGATCTTAAATTGGAAGCCATCACTGCATCCCATTCTTCGACGGTCGTTTCCAAAACGGGCTTGGCAATCTGCAATCCGGCGTTGTTCACCACTGCATCCAGGCAGGGTGTGAAGGCGTGCGTGCGTTCGTAGATGGTCTGCAGATCATTTGGGTTGGAAATGTCGGCCTGAATAAAAAGACCCTGGGCAGGGAAAGGTTCACCGAACGGCGCCCGGTCGACGCCGATCACCCGCCATCCAGTCGCCGCAAAGAGCTCGACGGTTGCCCGCCCGATGCCTCCGGCTGCGCCTGTGATGAGCATGGTCCGCTGAACAGATGTCTCCATTTAGAAGTCCTTTGTGATTCTAATTAATTTGGGCGCAGATAATGCGGATTTTTACCATCTGCTCTTCTTCAGGAGCTAATTCTTATTTTGTATCGTTTCGGCGATTTCTAATAAAAGAATATCCGCCTCAATCCGCGCTCGTCAGCATTCTATCCATTATTTGCGGACAGATTTTCGTGAGGGATGCCCAACCCCTCCAGCAGGTTGTGGATCGTGTTCCAATGCACCCGCTCCCAGGCGGCCGGGCTGGAGTTCGCATTATGCGATGCTAACATCACCTGGTCCATCTGCATCAGGGGGCTTGCGGCGGGCAGCGGCTCGGTTTCGAACACATCCAGGGCGGCTCCGGCGATCGTTCCGGCCTGCAGAGCGGCAACCAGCGCCGCCTCGTCGACGATCGGGCCGCGCGCCGTATTGATGAGCACTGCCTCAGGCTTCATCTGCGCCAGTGTTGCCGCGTTGATCAGGTGGAAGCTGGTGGGGTTGAGATCGCAGTTCAGGCTGACGAAATCAGCGCGGCGGAGCAGGTCGCCCAGGCCGGTCATCTCCACCCTGTTCTTGAGGAGAAAATCGGGGGCGATAGAGACGATATCGTTCCCCAGCAGGCGCATGCCAAATGCGCGGGCGCGGCGCAGCACGGCTTTGCCCACATTCCCCACACCGATGACGCCGAGCGTGCGCTCGCTCAGGGAGAACCCGGGGATCTTCTCCCAGGCGCCGGTTTTCACCTGGCGGTCCATCCAGGGCAGCCGGCGAGCGAAGGCCAGCATGTAGCCCAACACGCTATCGGCTACGGGCAGGGTGAAAGCGTTGGGGGTATTGCCCACGCGGATCCCCAGACGCTCAGCCGCCTGCAAGTCGATCGAATCGATGCCGGTACCCCATTTGGAGATCACTTTCAGCCGCGGCGAGCAGGCTTCGAGAACGCGGGCGGTAAAACGGTCGTCCCCGCTCACGGCGCCATCGAACTGCCCGGCGTAAGCGAGCAGCTCGCCTTCTGATAATCGCTCTGCGACTTGCGGAACAATTAAATTCAAGCTGTAGCGCTCAAAGATCGGGCGAAAGCGGTCCAGGGAGGGGATCATGTAAGGGGCAGAGAGCAGGATGGTATACATCGAAGGGTGCATTTCACAATGGGGAGAGTATGTGTCGCGATTATACCATGAGCAAAAATCCCCTGGACGGAAGCAAAGCGTGCACCAGCGGTGTACGCGGATTTCTTGAAGACCTTAGTCCTTCCTTATCCGGTTGTTTGGGGCTATTTGATCACCATTGGAGAATTATTGGTGGGGGCTGCGCGCGTCCTTGGGATTTTTACCGGGCTGGCAGCTTTATTAGGTAGCATCATGAACGTGAACTACCTCCTGGCCGGTTCTATAAGTACCAATCCGCTGCTCTTTATTTTCGCGACATGGTTGGTCCTGGCCTGGCGGACAGCGGGATGGTGGGGTCTTGACCGCTGGATTTTGCCTGCATTGGGTACCCCATGGCGCCCTGGCCTGATCTTTCGAGAACGTAAGGGCCCCGTCAAGACGTAAGCCGATTCCATCTTTCGCTGAAGGCGAATCTCGTATTACGGGGCAGGACTTTCTATACTTTATTGGCAAAATCACCGCAAAGCGTTATACTGTCTGAGTCCGCGATGGCTTAATCATCCTTAAGAGCCATCTGCAAAGTTAGTTTCTGACTCAGGTATCTTTCATGTCATTGTCCAAACCAACTGCTGTGCCTGACCGCTATCGATTGGGGTGGGCGCTGATCGTCCTGGTCTGCGTGGTAATCATGCTCCCCAGATTGGCCTCTCCTCAGTTCGGCCTCTTCGATGACGGCACCACCATCGAGACGGCGCGCCAGATCCTGCATGGCGGTTGGAACATGTCCTTCGATATCGCCACCGGGCGCTTCAGGCCGGTTTATTGGCTGTATTACGCTTTGATCTATGGGATTGCCGGCGCAAACCCCCTGGCATTTTTTCTCGGCAATACCTTGTTGTTGATCCTCACGCCCCTGGCTGCCGTCTGGCTGGTCCGTTCCTGGGGAGGCAGTCCCCGGCAGGCATTGTTCACTGGGTTGCTGTTTGCCATCTCTGGGCCGGTGATCGAAAATTACTATACCCTTTCGAAAGCCGAGCCGCTGCAGCTGCTCCTGGTGCTGGCCGGGTTGATCGTGCTTCGCCCGCTATCTCGGGTGTCCAACCTATTGCAGAGATCGGCCCGCGTGCTGGGCGCCACTCTCCTGTTCCTTTCTGCGATGACCTCTAAAGAGACCGCCCTGGTTCTCGTGCCCGTCGCCGTGGGATGGATCTTTCTGGCCTGGATGGGGAAGCACCGCAAGGGAACTGCGGCCGAGTGGCCATTCCTCTGGGGCATGCTGCTGGCCGCGGGGGTCAGCGCAGCCGCCTGGTATGGGCTGCGCGTGGCTTTCGGCATTCACAGCCTCTCCACCGGCTCTTACAGCGGTAGATACGTCTTCACGGTGGGTGGCGTGCTGGCTTCGATCGTGCGCTGGGGCGGCTGGATCATCCGCGATTACCCACATTTATTCCTGCTGGCCCTGCTTCTCGTCATCGCCTTCGCCGCGCGCCGCCGCGTTGCACAGTCCGGGCTGCTTTTCGGCGCCTTGATCTGGATGGTTGGCTGGCTGGTTGTCTTTATGCCCTGGATCTTCACGGTGGAGTATTATATGCTGGCTTTCGCCGCAGGAGCGGCGGTTATCGGCGGCCTGGCTCTGGATGAGCTGTTGGTGGCACTGCCCGCAGCTGTGCGTTGGGTCAAGGCGGTGGGGTTTGCCTGCCTGGCTCTGGCGGGAGTCTTCTTGCTGGGGACCATCGCCAATAATGCCACCAACGCCAATATCCAGCTTACTGTGGATCGGGCAAACGCCGCCATGCTGGATTACCTTGCGGCCAACCTGCCCGCAGGCAGCCAGGTGCTGGTCAACATCCAGGATCCGAATGAATATGTCGTCGAAATTGGCCTGCATCTGGCGGTGCTGCACGATCGCCCCGATATCAGCCTGACTGCTTACCAGGGGAAAGCCCTCCCGGCGCGAGCGTATGTCATCTTGCCGACCATCCAAAACCAGATCCGCATGAGCGTGCGCATGGGGGTGAACGAACCCACTCAGGATGGTTGGAACCAGTCCCTCCAGGAGGCGCTGCAAGCCACGGGAGCAGCTCTCTTGCACACAGATAGCTACCAGTTCCACCTGTTCAACCTCGACCTGCCGCAGCTTTTCTGCCCGTTCATTCAGGGCAGGAGCTACTGCGCAGCCCCGGCGCCCACTCTCGACCGCAGGACTTTCGCCTACGGATGGGAAACTTACCAGATACAGGGGAAATGAACCTATGAAGCCTTCCCCCATGCGAGAGCTGCACACCCTGGATGTTGTCATCCCTATATATAATGAGGAAGATGCTCTACCTTTATTCCACCGGCAGCTTTGCCAGGCGATTGACTGCCTGGATTGCGCGGTGAGGCTGTATTACGTGGACGACGGCTCGAGCGACCGCACTCCCCAGGTCCTGGAAGAGATTGCCGCTTCGGACGCGCGGGTAACGACCGTGCAGCTCAGCCGCAACTTCGGGCACCAGGCTGCGCTCACCGCCGGGCTGGACCTCGCCCAGGGAGAAGCGGTAATCACCCTGGACGGGGATGGACAGCATCCCCCCGAAATGATCTCGCAGATGCTCGACCTGTATCGCGACGGGTACGACGTCGTCCTCACCCAGCGCCTGGATGCTCAACAGCCGTCGTTGTTCAAACGCCTCACCTCGGGGATCTTCTACCGAGTTCTGAACCGCATCGGGGATACCCGCCTGGTGCCCGGGGCGGCCGATTTTCGCCTCATGTCTCGCCAGGTGGTAGCCGCGCTGTACGAGATGCGCGAGTACCACCGCTTCTTGCGCGGCATGGTAGCGTGGATGGGATACCCGACGGTGATCCTGCCGTACCAGGCTCCTGCCCGGCTAGGCGGCAAATCGAAATATTCCCTGGCGAAGATGGTTAGATTGGCCATGGATGCTACTTTTTCATTTTCCCTGGTCCCTTTGCAGATCGGCATCATCGTTGGCCTGCTGTTTTATCTTCTCGCAGGCCTGGAAGCGATCTACGTGCTCAGCCTGTGGCTGCTCGGCCAAAAATCGGTCCTGGCCCCTGGTTGGAGCTCGCTGATGTTTATGATATTAATCGTGGGAGGCACGCTGACGACCTTGTTGAGCTTTATCGGTATTTATGTGGGATACATCTTCCAGCAGTCAAAGGGCAGGCCAATCTACCTGGCTCGCAAAATTCACCCGGCAAAGCCTGAAACGGCAACTCAGGATGAGACTGCTGCAGAACCGGCAGGGGATCAAACTGCCTCATGAAGATGCTGAAATCTGTCCGTTTCTGGATCGGGATGGGGATCAGCGCGCTGACTCTCTGGCTGGCTATCAGGGTGGTGCCCTTCAACAGCTTTCAATCTTCGCTGGCCCAGGCCGACTTCATCTGGCTGATCCCGGCGGTTTTGGTCCAATTCCTGGCGGTGTGGAGCCGGGCAGAGCGCTGGATGGTCCTGTTGGGCAAAAAAGGCATCCTGAAAACTACCTATTGGGGTGAAAGCATCGGATTTTTATTTACCAATGTTCTTCCCTTGCGCATGGGCGAACCGGCGCGGGCTGTCGTGGTCTCCGAAAAGGCGCAGATCCCGCTGGTGCAGGTCGCAGGGTCGATTCTGGTAGAGCGGGTATTGGACGTGGCGACGGTAGTGTTCGGCCTGGCGCTGGTGCTGCCCTTTATGGACGTGCCCAAGCTGGTCTCAGATGCCGGGCTGACATTCGGCGCGATCGTCCTGGTTGCCCTGGTGATGTTGTGGTTTATAGTCCGCTTTCGCCAGCAGAGCGAACGCCTGCTGCAATTTGTGCTCAAGCGCTTCACTTTCCTACCGGGTCAGGCTATCCAGGCGCGCTGGGGAGAGCTGGTCGATGGGCTGGCGCCGCTCACCCACTGGCGCTCCGGGTTGCTGGCGGTGTTTTGGTCGCTGGTTTCGTGGGTATTTTCGATCAGCATCTACTGGTTTGTCCTGCGGGCATACCAGCCCAACCCGACCGCAGTAGAGGCCATCTTCATCGTGGTAGCCTTGGCGCTGGCGATTGCCGTGCCTTCCAGCCCGGGCTTCATCGGAGTCTTCCAATACGTCGGGCAGCAGGCGCTGGTGCTGCCTTTCCACGGCAAATACACCCCCAGCAGCGCTCTGGCGATCACGCTCACCTCCCACCTGGTCTATTACTTGATCACCACCGGGTTGGGGATCGTGGGTCTGTGGAAAATCGGTGAATCGTTTGCCCGCATCGGGGAACGCATTATGACCCGACGGAGGGTAGAAAAAGAAGCTTGAATCAGATCACCGTTCACAAGCTGAATTACGCCGGACAGGAGACCTGGTCCTATTCCGGGAAAGTCCTCCACACAGAAACCAACTCCATCTTGATCGAGGCGCGTTTTAACCGGCCCGACCTGCCCTTCCACGGCATCGTTTTTGGTCAGGGCGATCGTTTCCTGGAAACCTATTACTCCGACCGCTGGTACAACATCTACGAGATCCACGACCGGCAGGATGACCACCTGAAGGGCTGGTACTGCAATGTCAGCAAACCCGCGGTTATCTCAGAAAAAGAGATCCGCTTCGTCGATCTGGCGCTGGACCTGCTGGTTTATCCCGGTGGCGCCCAGTTGGTGCTCGATGAAGACGAGTTTGCCGCGCTGCCATTGATCCCGGTCGAACGCGATCAATCGCTGCGCGCCCTGGCGGAGCTAAAGCGACTGTTTGCCAGCCGAGATTAAATAAAGGCAGCCTGGCAGGGATTGGATGACCCCATGAGGCTGGGTGGTCCCGGAGACTCGGGATTCCCCAATGGACATAGAGAAGGTTTCTCCCGGTTTTTTCCCCACAAGGGGAGCCTCTCTGCAAATTCCATCTTGAAGGATGGAACCTGCTGCCTCGCCAGGCTGCCTGAAGTTGGTGTCTGCCCTAAAGAAAGGACAAAACCGTAGGCGCTAAAGTTTGAAATGAGCTGGTAAAGATCTGGTCACCGTACCTGTAGAGCAGTAAGATCACCACCAGACAACAGCAGCATAAAAGGATCAGAACGATAGCCAACACAATCCAGATCGTATTGTTTTTCTTGGGTGCGACCTCAGGGGGTGGGGGTTCCACCGCTGGGCCAACGGGCGGGACGTTGTAATCTTGGTCCATATCTCCTCCGCGTCCATGGCTATTTTAACGATCCGGTTGTCCTTCCCATGATACCTGAAAATAGGCGTTTCGGCAACAGGGAATTTTACCGGTTTGAAGTGTTTGATTCAGCGCAGCTGGTTTGAGAAAGGCAGGAAGCAGACCGGGAGGGTCACAACGCCGGCAATCGCCAGCGCGGCTATGCAGATGCCAATCAAGGCCAGGGCGATATTCAGCCATCCCAGGATCAACCCGGCAGTGGCTAAACCATCTCCGCTAATACGGCCGGCGCTTTTGCGAATTTCATTCTTGGCCATGTAGCCGGTAATGATTGCCACAATCGAGCCCAGGGTGGGGATGAGGGTCCATCCCAGGATGCCCGCTACCAGGCTGACGATAGCCAGCGTGCTGGTTTGCATATACGTGGGGGGCGGTGGGATCGGGTTAGGGGTTTGATAATCGGTCATGTTTTCTCCTGTGTTCGATGAAGAATGAGAGCAAAGATCACTGGAAGGGTTATTATGTCCTGGCCGGAAGGCGGCTGCGTCGCCACAAAAGCCAAACTACCCACGCAGTGACCATGATCAGGATACAGGCAATCAGCACCGGCACGACGATGGACAGGATGGACAACCCGGTGGAGACCACATCCTCCAGGATGCTGACCGGTACGTTGCCGGCTCCGGCAGTGGTGGCGGTAACGGCCGGGCGCACGGCCACTGCTTTGACGGCGTGCACTCCGCCGGCGACCAGCAATCCCGCACCCAGGGAAAGCACGGGATGGATGTCGGTGACGATTTGTGCGCTGGCTGCGAACGCAATTGCGCCAGCTGCCGGCCGCACAAAAGTCTGGATGATGTCATTGATGTGGTTGACCGCGGGGATTTTATCGGCGAAAAATTCTACAATCGACAGCAGCACCAGGAGCGCGATGATCCACCAGCTCGAGAGCGTGTCCCAGGGGGAAGCCAGGTGGATAAAATTTGTGAAGCGCGCCAGGAGTGCGATCACAAGCAGCGGAATGTAGGCATTCAAGCCTGCGCTCGCCGAAAGACCAAATGCAGAGAAAACCCCGAATAGATCCATTCCCAATGATGATCGATGCAGTGATAAACGATCCGGATTCTTAATCTATTTTAACATAGAAATCCCCGACTACAAGTGGAAGCCTTGCCAGCTTCCTGTGAAAAAGAAACGCAACCAATCGATTGCCCCCACCTGGATCAAGGCTACCGAGAAGCCTGCCGCAAGGGGCGCCAGAACCTGACGGATACTTGAAAAGCGGTTCTCGATCCGCAAGATCATCACGACAAGCATGCTGTAAACCAGCGCCAGCACCACCACCACCCCCAGCGCGCTGAGCAAAGCAAGAGGGTAAACCAGCAGGGGGTTCTCTGTCAAGACGGCCAGATCCATTACGGCTGCCAGCAGGACCAACGCGCCAAGTTCACTCCATTTGCTCAAGAGGGGATGGTCCTGCCAATCGACCCAGTACGTTTGGCGGAATGCCGGCAGCAATATTACCGCGATAGACAGGCCCATCCCGGTTCCAGTGGCCAGCCGCAGGCTGTTACTGGGAGTATACAGGCCGGGTATGTCGGGAAAGAAGTGCAGGTAAGAGTTGACTCCATCCAGCGCAAACGCCAGAAAAAATGCGCCGAAAGGAAGCGCCATTTTCCAGGTGGGGAAGCCGCCGCGCTTGGGGATTCTCGTCTGATAAACCAACCCCAGCAGCGCGCCCAGGTACATCCCGGTGCAGCGGGCGCAGAGCGGCAGTTGGCGGTTTCCAAAATGCAGCGAATGAGCATCGATCCGGTGGCATACCGAATAAGCAATGGCGTCGGCTTTACCCAGCAAGCCGTCAGGTGTATAAAAAGCCCATACGGCAAGCACCAGGCCTGCAGTGATGAACGGAAGCCATTTCCATGAACTGCCTGGGAGGGGGTTTTTCATCGGTCTCCCCATTATAGAGGCATCCGGGCGGAGCCACAAGAGTTAGGGGAATCCCTGACTTGACATTTGCCGGGAAGCATGGCATACTGTCATCATAGTGGTATGAAAGGTTAGCCACCACTCCAAATTCAAGTAGCTATTCTAACGAAGAGGAGGTGGTGCCTGAATGAATGACAGTACGAGTTATAAACAGAGCGCTGCGGCATCCCTCCTCTCTTCTCGATAAGAAGTAAGGGAGCCGCAGCCTCCGGAGAGCCGCCCAACGGGGCGGCTCTCTGCTTTAATCTCCGAAGGATATCCCCAGACCGCGAGCGGTAGCCACCCCTTCGCCGTGCGGATCGACTCGCTTGGGGACGGCTAGAGCTTCAGTTAGAGCGATGTTCACGATATGCGCTCCCTGCAGGGCGACCATGCGCCCAAAGCCGCCCTCTGCCGCCAGCCTGACTGCCGCCGCGCCGAAGCGCGTGGCCAGCCAGCGGTCGAAAGCGGTGGGCGAGCCGCCGCGTTGCAGGTGGCCGAGCACGGTGACGCGCGTCTCGATGCCGCAGGCTTCACCCACTTGCTCCGCCACGACCTGACCGATGCCTCCCAGTCGTGGCGTGTAGACCTCATCACCGCCCATGCGGTAGACCTGCCTTTCGCCCACCGGGCGGGCGCCTTCAGCCGCGGCAATCATGCTGAACGAAGAACCGCGCTCCATGCGCTCGCGGACCTTCTCGCAGATGCTCTCGAAGCGGAAGGGGATCTCTGGGATCAGGATTACGTCCGCGCCGCCGGCTACGCCGGCCTCCAGGGTGATAAACCCGGCGTCCCGCCCCATCAGCTCCAGGATCATCACCCGGTGGTGCGCTTCGGCGGTAGTGTGCAGGCGGTCGAGGGCATCCATAGCGACGTTCAGCGCCGTGTCGAAACCAAAGGTGACCTCGGTGCCGGAGATATCGTTATCGATGGTCTTGGGGACGCCAATGGTGGGCACGCCCTTGCGGTAGAGCTCTTCGGCGATGTGCAGGGTGCCATCTCCACCGACGACGATTAGCGCCTCCAGGTTCAGGCTGCGGATGCTCGTGGCGACATCTTCGGAGACATCCACGACGATTGTCTTCCCTTCCCGGACGATCTTGCGGGCGAAGGGGTTGCCGCGCGAAGCCGTCCCCAGGATGGTGCCGCCGCGTGGCAGAATGCCGCGCACCGAATCGAGCGTAAGCGGGAAGACGCCGCCCGGCTCGAGGAAACCGTCGAAGCCGTCACGTACGCCCAGCACCTCCGCCTGGTACTGCAGGCCGGCAGTTTTGACCACCGCCCGGATAACGGCATTGAGGCCGGGAGCGTCGCCTCCACCCGTTAATACTGCCAGACGTTTCATAGAATTTGCCTCGAATGATTTCGATTGATGACTCTTTTCTGATATAAACCCTGTAATTACAAATTGCTGATTTTTTCTCTATTGACACAGACTGGTGTTATTCTATAATGCCATAGCAAATGGTTTTCCCGGTGAACTCAGATCGAACACATACATATCTTGATAAGACCAATCCTACCATGACTGCTCAAAACCAAACCTATGATTTCGTCGTCGACCCGAAGAACCCGCATACAACCTACTATTGGCAGCTTAAATTAACCGAAAATGCTGGATCGGTCCTTGAGATTGGCTGCTCGAACGGTTTCTTCAGCCGCTTCCTCGTTGCCAGGGGAGCGCAGGTCGTTGGCGTGGAGAGCAACCCGGATGCGGGCCGGCAAGCACAGGAGGTGTGTGATCGGGTGATCATTGGGGATATCGAAGAGTCATCGGTGCAAGAGCAGGTGAATGAAAAATTCGATGCCGTCATTTTAGGGGACGTCCTCGAGCATTTAAAAGACCCGGAAAAACTGCTCGTGCTTATTCGAGATTCCTGGCTAATGCCAGGAGGACGGGTAGTTGCCTCGATCCCCAACTCTACGCATTGGATTTTCCGGCGCGAGGTCTTGATGGGCCGTTTTCCATACCGCAGCTATGGTCTTTTCGACCGGACTCATCTGCGTTTTTTTTCGCGCCAGTCCATCAGTCAAATGATCCGGAGGGCCGGGTATTCCCAGGAGGCATCCATATCAATAGCTAACTTTAATACTTTAGACGATATTACTTTCAAAAGCCTTACTTTTTTACACCGCTCGCCATTCTTCCACCGTGCTCTCAATTGGCTCGAACGAATTTTAGTGAAGATATCCCCGAACCTTTTTGCTTATCAATTCGTCTTATTGATTACCCCAATTGAAACCCATTGAAAAAGTTGAATACAAGAACACCATTCTTCAGTATGGGTCATATCTGGTTGCGATCCGGTTTGTTCTTCAGTTTCAGGCTGTACCTGCGGCTCAATAATGCAGCAGAGACTAACCCCAGGAATACTTCCGAGATTGATATCCAGATCCGTCCGGCGATGGTGATCAGGCCGGCAAAGGAGCTATCCACGAATGGGGTCAGCGCAAGATAAAGAAATCCATCACGCAAGCCGATATCTCCCGGTAGCCAGACAGCCAATGGGCCAACAACGGTTGACAGGCTGAAAGCACCTAACATAGCTGTAAAAGGCACATGCGTATGCGCGGTATCGATGGATTTATATAAAAAATAATAAACTGAGGTCGCCAATACCAGGACAATCGCCTCGCCCGCTAACCACCGCAGAGAATCTCGATAGGTGATTTTGGGAACTGTCAATTTAACCCCATTCTTTTGACGGCGTTGGGCCCGCTGGATCGCATAACGAATGGCAGCCGGGGCAGCTACGACGGCAAGAATCACTAATACCGGTAAGACAACATAGAAAAGAATCCGGCGGTCGATCCAGGCTGGCAATATATTGACATAGATAACGCTGATACTCAAGTCAACTAATCCGGCGAGAGATAGCATGAGAGCTTCGATCACCAAGGCAATAATCACAAGCGCTTTCGAGGCGTCGATCAGGTTGTAGATGGCGATTCGACCGACTGCATACCATACCGTGCCTGGGATTTTACGCGCAATGGCTGAAGCGCAAAAAGCTTCAAAATCAAATATGGTATTTGATAACACCCCCAAACGGCGCAAGATATCTCCCCAGACCACCACGGCCACTCCGGTGCCAATCCAATGACAGGCCAGCGAAAGCGCCAAGAAGCCAGGCTGAAAATGCAGGCTGGTTTGAGTTAGCTGCTGGATACCCTTGAATGCCCGGTATCCGAGATAAGAGAATACCAATACTGCGATCAAGAGACCAATAAGCCACTTCCAGCTACTTCCCTGGATCGAGCGTGCACGGATGAAATTCCACAATGGTTGGATCATTGGATTGATTTGGATGTTTATTCTTCGGTTTTTCCACTATTCCATTTCGTGTGGATGGATTGGTTAGGTATTATATCCCAACACTTAGACCTGCTTATCTTTCTACCTCCCTCCGACCCAAATGATATAATCAAATTTATCTATGCCCAATGATAATGACCTGAGCGAACGCGAGCGTGAAATCTTGCGGCTGGTGGCAACCGGAGCGAGCAATAAACAGATTGCCCAACAGCTGTCGATCAGCGCAAATACCGTGAAGGTCCACCTTCGCAACATCTTCAGCAAGATCGGCGTCTTTTCGCGAACCGAGGCGACCCTGTTTGCCATCCGGGAGGGATTGGTGCCTGCGCCCAATTCAGTTCCCTCCGGGGTTGGGACTTCGGAGGCGGTGCTCCCGTCTGAATCCTTCCCTTTGGACAGGGGCCATCCACTCCTGCGCCAGAGACCGGCAGTCTGGTTGAGTCTGGCAGTTATCATCCTGGCAGGCGTGATCTGGATGGTCTGGCGAGTTTATGCGCCGGCGGCCACCGCCGCCCCTTCCCAGCAGCCTACCCTGGTGCGCTGGCAGAGTAAGGCCCCGCTACCATTGGCGCGCAGCGGGCTGGCGGCGGCGGTTTTTGAAGACCAGATCTACGCTATCGGCGGAGAATCATCCGAGGGGGTTAGCGGGGAGGTCGACCGCTACCAGACGGGAAGCAATACCTGGCAAACGCTCAAATCCAAACCCACACCGGTGTCTGAGGCGCAGGCAGCCATGATCGGGGGCCTGGTCTACGTCCCCGGGGGGCGCCTGGCATCGGGACAACCGACCTCGATCATGGAAATCTACGATCCGGAGCAAAACCTGTGGAAACCCGGCGCAAACCTGCCAGCCGCAGTCAGCGGGTATGCTCTGGCGGTCATGGAAGGAAAGCTTTATCTATTTGGAGGCTGGGATGGCCAGAAAGCGCTGGCAACCGTGTACGAGTATGACCCCGACCGGGATGCCTGGTCTCAAAAAACATCCATGCCCACAGCCCGGGCGCACGCCGGCGCGGCCGTTGCCGGAGGCAGAATTTACGTGATCGGCGGTTATGATGGCAAGAAAACCCTGGCGGTGAACGAGGTGTATTCACCCGAAAAAGATGGAGGAGGGGGGAAACCCTGGGAACGCAAGGCCTCGCTGCCTGAGGGTCGCTACAAGATGGGGATGACCAGCCTGGCTGACACAGTTTATATTGTGGGCGGAACAACCGCCTCCGGGCGTACGCTGCCTCCGCTTCAATATTCTCCACAAAACAACACCTGGATCGAGTTTGACGATCCGACCGAGCCGGTGGGAGAATATCCGGCACTGGTCCCTTATCAGGATTATTTGTATGCGCTGGGTGGAGTTGCCCAGGGGGAATACAGCTCGCGAATGGAAGTCTATCAGGCTGTCTTCAGGATTGGCCTGCCGTATGTCCATCCGTGAAAGTACTGTAAAAGATTTATCGTAAAGCCGCAAAGAGTGCAAGAGGCGCAAAGAAATTATTAATGAGCGAGCTGTTAAAAGGGTCATCGCAAAAAGCGCAAAGCAACTCTTTACCAATCAAAATCATGAAATTCCGGCACTAACGTGATAGGTATAGAAAATAAAAAAGGCTCGTCCCAGAAACCTGAGACGAGCCAGATAGTAAGTGGATTAGAGAGAAAAGATGGGCTTGATTATTGGATCTTCAAGCCATTGTAGTTTGCTGTATCGACAGCCACACTGCCAAAACCCTCATCGTTCACAACTACGACCACGTTCCCACCCGTTGCAGTAAGGATGGCTGAGCCGTACCAGCCAGAGCCGCCTGCTGAAGGGGGTACCGTGGGTAGCCCGGTGAGATTACCGTTGAAGTAGTTACCAGAGCCATAGGCAGGGATGACTACATCAGCCGGATCACTGGAGGATTGAGAAGTGCCATCCCAGTTGGTCAGGTCGAGGTGGACGGTAACCTGGGTTCCGCCGGTATTCTGGATCTGGATACCGGTGGTGAGCTTGGTGGTGGCCAGATGGTATTTGCGGACCAGGGGCAAAGCAAAGGTGTTGCCCGCGTCAGCCACGGTGGCGCAATTGTAGGTGCTTTGGGATTTGACTGCCCAACCGGTGCCAAATTTGGCATCGTTGACGACTGCCAGGAGGGTTGATCCAGCCGGGGCGGAAATCTTGGCTACACCATAGAAGCCGTCATTGGTGGGGGTCGGGTTGGCAACGGTTTGTGTGCCGCCAGGGAGGCCTGCAGTGCGGGAGTTGCCGCCAGGAACTTGGGAAGCGATTACTGCAGAGTTGGCCGGAACAGTAATATTCTGGGTCCAGGTGGTTCCCTTATGGGGGCTGCCTGCATCCGGGTAGAAGGTGATGACTGCCGCGGCTGAGGTTCCGCCAGTGTTGACCAGGGAGATGCCCGTATCGCCGTAGTAATTGGCGCGGATGAGCGGGCAGAAGAGGGTATCGGTGGCTGATGCGGTCGGAACGCCGCTAAAGCCTGTCACCGCGGGTGCGCCGGCCAGGTCGATGAAGGACATGACTTCGAGCTGGTGGCTGGAGGTGATGCGAATTGAGCCGACAAAACCGGTTGCGCCCATATCGACGCCGGTGTTGGGCAGAGCACCCCAAACAGCGTCGTTCAGGCTCCAGCTCTTGGAGGTGCCTTTAGCGATGGTTTGGGCTGTGAGGGTCTTCAGCGGAGTTGACTGCCCGCGTGCCGTCAGGGCGATGCTGACATCGGTGGCATCCGTCGACGTATCCGTGTTCTGGATGGTGAACTGGCTGGTCTGGCTGGCGAACTGCCAGAGAATCAGCGGGATCGTGACGTCGGTGGCCGGGGGTACGGAGTTGTAGATGGCCGCCGCGCCGGTGGAGGACCAATCGGTGCGGGCGATGGCAGCTACTGGAGCGGAGGTCGACGAAACCACCATAGCATAGGTGCCGCTGGTTACCGAAGAATAGTTCGGCAGGTAGAAGTTCGTGGCGGCTTTAGCTCCGATAGATACGCCGGTGGCTAAGGGAACAGAAGCTCCCCCACCTTGCGGATACAAGGAGATATCCACGGTGGTTCCACTGGCGATGTCCAGGTTCTGGACCTGTACACCGGATACAGCCGGGCCGCTCATTCCAGCCGAGGCTGGGGTGGCGACTAATACTACAAGGGCTAAAAATGAGAAAAGGAAATAGAGCCTTCTTCGCGACATTCTTTACCTCCTGAGGGTTGGTTAATTCTTACCTTCAATTATAGGGATTGCGGTCTCTGAGTCTATTACCCATTTGGGGTAACATGAGGGATAGGATAGCCCCTCATTGGTTCTCGAGTAATCCTTTAGTATTAGATAGTTGTGGATTAATCACCATCCTCAGCCTTTCCGCGCGGTTAAGGATTTACCCCCATGGCATGCAGGGTACTGCCTGCCTGGAGCAACAGGTTACCATCTTTTTCGGGATTGCCGTATTTCAGCACAGCTTCCATATCTGTCCTTGCCAAATCGGGCTTTCCGGTGCCCAGGTAAATGAAACCGCGATCCCAATAATATGTGGGGTTGGTCGGGTCAAGAGTGATGCACTGCGTAAGTGCGGCAATAGCTTTATCCAGCTCTCCGGCCTGGGTCTCTATTTGTGAGAGCATATAATAGGCTTTATCCGATTTCGGGTCAATTTTCATCGCCTTATCGACTTCGCTGCGGGCGCTGCTCAGGTCTTTTTCTTGCAGATAGAGCGCGGCTAGAGAAATGTGCGTATCCACATTGTTTGGATCCAATTGAACAGCGGCAGTGCAATCTTCCATGGCGCGCTTGTTGTCGGAAAGCACGCGGTAGACGTTGCAGCGTTCGGTAAGGACTTGCGCAGAGCGTTCGTAGGATAAAGAGGTTGTGTAATCTTGGAGCGCTTCATCGAAATGGCGCGTCAGGGTATATACGTTTCCTCTCCCTTCATATGCCCTGGCCAAATCCTTGCCCGATTGGATCACCCGGGTATAGTCGGCGAGTGCCTGCTCGTAATTCCCTAATTTAGTGACCTGGTCTGCGGTGGCTAATGCGGATTGGGCCGGGTCGCTTTTCGGCCGGTTTACCCACCAATAGGCGAGCACCGCAAGAATTGCCAGTATCGCCAGGAGGATCGTCAATATCCATCTCTTGCTGCTCACTTTTTGCATGGCATCATACTCCTATCAAGTTGCGCCGGATCCCGCACGCGGTTTGCAGATAAAAACGAATTGTCCGGCCAGGTTGACCGGGATGAGTGGGACGACGAGCATTTTTGAGAATAATCTTTTAGGGTGTCGCAAATACGAAAAGAAATCCCGGCGGGTTCGCGGGAAAGCGCGTTCGTGCTCATATCCCAGCACGCGCTGGATCGCCAACCCATTCTCAGTGAGCAGGCTCTCCCATTGGCGCCGGGTACCGTAACGCTGAAGGGGCTGCCCATCGTCATCCACATCGCCAGTCTTTTGATTGATGGCAATATTCCAGCGCAAGCCAAACGTATTTGGGACAGTCAACAAGGCTGTTCCCTCAGGTTTTAGCACGCGAACCATTTCTCTGATCCCCAAATCCATATGCTCGAAGTGCTCCAGGCTGCCAAGATTGGTGACTGCGTCGAACGAATGGTCAGGGAAAGGGAGCTGCTGCCCATCTGCGACGGCAATTGTCCCTGGAGAGCGTTCGGCTGCCAGCCGGCAGGCGACCATGGAGAAGTCGATCCCAAAGGGATTGGTCCCACACTTACCCGCATACTCCACCATCTGTCCCCTACCGGTGGAAATATCCAAAAGGCTTATCCCCGGCCTCAGCTCCAACAGCTTGCAGACCCAAATGAAAAAGGAATCCATCTGGTGGATTTCCTCACCCATGTACATCTGATCATAGGAAGGACGGGTGTCTTTGGTATGGCGAATTTCAATCATACTTTTTCTTCAATCCCGACCACAAACCAGCCGCATAACTCCTTCCCAATTCCAATTTGCCCTGCCACAACGATCTTGCCATCACGCGTACCAGCCGCATCGCTTCCAGCCCGACCACCAGGAGAACGCTGGCCCCGCGGATGTGCTTGCGGAAGAAGAGCGCACGGCTCTGCGCCGAGAGATAAACGCGCTGCGGAGGGTCAGCCTGAGTGCTCGCTGAGACTTTATGCCAGATCTTCGCCGCAGGTTGGTACCAGATGGAAAAGCCGGCTTGCCTGGCACGGTAAGAGAAGTCGATATCTTCTTCGTATGCGACGAAATTCTCATCCAGGAGGCCAATCTTTGCGAACACAGGGGCGTGGATAAGCATGCACGCTCCCACCGCAAAATCCACCTGCCTGGCCTGGTCGAACTGCCCGCGATCGATCTCGCCCATGCCGACCATCTCGCCGATCAGTCGCGGGCTGCGGAATTTGCCTCCTGCATACCAAAAGGTATCCGGGCGGTCATGATAATAGATCTTGGGGCAAACGATCCCGGCGTCAGGGTCTTTCTCAAAAATCTGCAGCATTTCCATTATAAAGGATGAGCCCACGATCGTGTCGTTATTGAGCAGCAGGATCCACTCTCTCCCTTTGGATAGCGCCTGACGGATGCCCAGGTTGTTCCCGCCTGCGTACCCCAGATTCACCGGCGAGCGGAGCAGAGACACTCCTGCGAGAGCCTCGAGATGAGCCAGCGACTCGTCGGTAGAGCCGTTATCGATGATGGTGATCTGCAGGCACTCTGCGGGGTAATCCATGCTGCGCAGTGATTCCAGGCAGGCCAGCGTGTCTCTCCAGCCGTTCCAGTTGAGCAGGATCAGGTTGATTTCAGGCGGCATGGCGAACCCCCCGCAGCATACCCCAGGTATGGGCAGCATCCAATAAGCCAATCCCCGGCAAGAGCCAGGGAGAGCGCAGCAGGTCGGGGTAGCGGAAAGGCCGGGCCAGCCCGCGCAACAGAACGCGCCCCGCGCCGACCAACTCACCGGTCAACGGGATGGCTAAAACAGGGCTAAACAGGCTCCATAGCCGGCTGCCGCCCCGTTTGGCCCGGAACTGGGCGCTGGCTGCGCCATAGCCAAAGCAGTGCTTCCAGGCAGAACGGAAATCTGCCCGGGCATGGCGGTGAACGACGACAGCCTGCGGAATGAGGCGGGTTTTCACCCCGGACCGGCGCAGCCTCCAGGCGAATTCCAGGTCTTCTCCGGCGGCTGAAAGGAAACTCTCCTCGAAGCCCCCCGAAGCGGCGAATTGCTCTGCCCGGATGCAGAAATTCAGCGTGGCAGGCGATTTAATCCATTCTCCATGTGGGCGCCCCTGTGCCTGGTCGGCGAAACCGAACAGGTGGTCGCACCTGCCCCAATAGCCGGTTTCAGGCGGGATGGCGACGGTCCCTGCCAGGGCGACTTCTGCGCCGGAGACTGCGCCGGCCAATTGAGCGAGCCAATCGGCCTGCGGGGTGCAATCCGAGTCGGTGAAGCACAACCATTCCCCTTGGGCTTGCGAAGCGCCCACATTGCGGTTATGCGCCGGGCTGGGCTGTTCTGTCACCGGAAGGTAACGCACCTTGGGCATCTCTGGCAGCGGCTCTTTCTCCTGGCGCCCAACCACCAGTATCTCCACGATCTGGTCGAAAGCCGTCTGGCATTGGATAGCCCGCAGGGCATCTGCCAGGGTTGGCGATTCGAGCACAGGGAGGATGATTGAAAAGGTGGGCGCAGCCATGGGTTCAATCCTCATAGATCGAGGCTGCATTTTTCACGATCTGGTCCCAATAATAAGCTTCGACGCGCTGCAAACCGCGCTCCCGCAGCGCCTGGGCGAGCGCCGGGTCTTTCAAGACGCGCACGATGGCTTCCGCCATCCGGGCGGCATCTCCCGGGCGGACCAGGAGGCCGGCGGGAGGTTCGCCGAGTAGGATTGGGCGGTCGCCCACGTCTCCGGAAACGAAAGGCGTCCCTGCCGCCCAGCTCTCGAAGAGCTTCAGCGGGGAGCGCCCACGAGCGGCATCGTCGTTGGTTTATTCTTTGACGGAAACCTCTGCCAGTCGGTAATACAGCGGTATCCGGTTACCTGGTTGGCGACCGCAGAACTGCACTGCCTCGCCCATTCCGAGCTCCTGCGCCAGGGCTTGCAGGGCAGGCAGGTCTTCGCCGCCGCCCACCAGGAGCAGCCGGGCCTGGGGGATTGCCGCCCAGACCTGCTGGAAGGCGCGCAGGAGCACGTCTACCGGGTGGCTGGGCAGGCTCAGGCTGCCCACAAAAACGATGACCTTCTTCCCGATCAGCTCCAGGTCCGCTCTCAGCTGTTCGATTTCGGCCGGATCGGAGGGGCAAAACCGCTGGCGGTCCACGCTG
>JAMCRR010000177.1 GCA_023381565.1 Chloroflexota bacterium | reverse complement strand
GGTCATGGAGTATGATGAATATCTCGAGCTGGCTCGTTCAAGCCTCACCGTAGTTGAGTTCCAGTCGGCACAGTCGGCCGGTAGTGCGATGTCCCTTGAGCAGGCCATCGAATATGCCCAGAATTTGCAGCTCAAACCAGGTATTGCACCGGCGGTGGATGAATCACCGGGTTACCTTACCGGGCGCGAGCGTGAAATCGCTGCGCTGGTCGCGCAAGGCAAGTCGAATCGTGAGATTGCCGATGAATTGGTGTTAAGCAGGCGCACCGTCGAGAAGCACGTCGCCAATATCCTGTCCAAGCTCGGGTTTACCAGCCGGACGCAGATCGTGCGCTGGTCAATCGAAAAAGTCCCGCCGGGGTAAGCTTTCAGGTAATCGCGGTCGTCATTTACATCGCAACCATAGCGGGCGTGTATCATCCGCTCCGGCTATTCCTTTTCTGTCTCATCCTATTTCAGCCATCCGAGGCCCGCGGCGATCCCCGCCGCGCCGCCCGCTGCCAACAAACTACCCACCAGCTTGCGCTTTCGAAATATACCCAGCAGAATGCCCAGGCCGAGAAATGCTGCGCCCGGCCTCAGGCTGGTCTTGTGAACCGTCTGATCCGCTTGCTCTGTAGATTGTCCTGCCTCTACCAGTTTCCATTTCAGGATAATACCGCCATCGACCATCGGTAGAGGCGCCAGGCTGCCCAACAGGATAAAGGTGTGGCTGGCCAGGGAGGCTTCCGCAAGATCATGGCTTAGCGATCCATGCGGCGCGATGCGCCGCCACAACAGGCTGAGCGTGAAACCGGTGAGGCTGAAAATCGGGCCGCCCAGCGAGCGGCGGATATGTGTCTGCGGCGGAAAATCGTTGTCCTGGTAGAGTGTGCGCGGCATTCCGGAAGAGAGCAGAATTTCATCCATAGGCGCGCCGGCAAGCCTGGCGCTGATCGTATGTGCCATGGCGTGACCGAGATCGACGAATAAAGCAATCGGCATCGCCAGCAACCCCACACCCAGGCGTTGGAGCCAGGAGCGTTTCGGTTTGCGCAGCCCGGCGACCCAGGCCAGCAACCCGGTTAGCAGTATGGGAGCAGGCCAGAAGTCGGGCCGCGCCACGACAGCTACCCCGTTGAAACGATAGAGCGTGGTTCCTGAATGCGACATCGTCAAAGCAGATACGTATGGCAGATACGTATTAACACTCATGACTATTTTTATCTGATTTGTCATAATAGGGCCATCGGACTGCTCTATTCAACCACCATCCACAGGAAAGAAAAACGAGGAAAGGGATCACCATGACCGTTCCAACTCTAATCCGAGTGGCTGCCATCCTTCATTGGCTAATCGCCGTTGGTTTAGGAGTGTTTTGCTTCCCAGCCATTCGGAACCTCCTGACCGGCCGCGGCATCCCCACCGTCATGGGCCTTCCCGCCTATGGACGAGGGCCCTTCGAGCGTGTTGGCATACCCACGACCGTCCCTCTCCTGGCTGCCTTCCTCCTCGTCTGCATACTCGAGGCCGTCGCCGGCGTCCTGCTCTGGGGGGGTCACAAGTCTGGCGCCGTTCTCGCACTCGTGCTGCTTCCCGTGGGCGGGGTTTTCTGGTGGGGCTTCGCCTTGCCATTCCCGCCGATCTTTGCCATGGTTTGGACCTTTCTGATCCTTCTGAACTGGCAGGCCCTCCGGTGAGCGCCGCTCCGCCGCTTTGTCAAAATAATAGCGCCAACTGGTTGATCCGATCGCGATCGACTGGACAAATAACCAGGAACAGACATGAATGAAAAGAACTTCATCGTCTCTTGTGCGGCGGATTTTTGAGCTGGCTTTCAATCAAGGCGACCTGGTTGTTGTGGACGAGCTGTTAACATCAGAGAGCATCACCCACATACCCACGTGGGGGATGCCTGCCAGCCGAACAGGTTTCAAGTTGTTTATCGCTTCTCTGCGAGCGGCCTTCCCGGATCTTTATTGCATCATTGATGGCGAGATATTTGAGTCCGGCAGGTTGGCTGCAAACTGGACGATGCGCGGAACTCACTTGGGCCCGTTCCTGGGGAATCCTTCCACCGGCAGAAAGATCCTTGCCAAGGGCACGATCTTCGTCCGGATTGCTGACGAACGAATTATTGAAGTCCAGATCCAGATCGACCAGTACGATCTATTGCAGCAGCTTGGGATCGTTCCACCGTCAAGAGGAGGTGCATGATGTATCCATGGCTTGTTCTACTACACGTATTGGGTGTTTTCGGATTTCTGATGGCTCACGGCGTATCCGTCGGCGTCGCCTTTGCGCTGCGCCAAGAAAGGTTTTAAGCCGCATCCAGCGGGCGAACCGGCCTGCCCAGAAGAGATCGATGCCCTGCTTAGCCGCTCGCGCCCGGTCTGGCTGGCGCTGGTTGGATTTGGCAGCCTGGGGATCATCGCCTGGCTGATGATTTCCAAACCATTTTGAGTGAAAGGATGCTTACTATGACGACTCAGGTCGCTGCTCCCCCTGATACGAAGACCGAAACATTTTTTGAGCGTCAGGCCTGGAAAATACTGCTCGGCGTGATCGTACTAA
>JAMCRR010000129.1 GCA_023381565.1 Chloroflexota bacterium | reverse complement strand
GCGCGCATCCGGGCGCTGCTGCGCCGCACCCAACCCGAGCGCGTGCAGGTCTTATCGTTTGCCGACCTCACCCTGGATACCGGCACCCGCCAGGCCCTCCGTAAAGGCCGGATGATCTCCCTGACTGCCAAAGAATACGATCTCCTGGAATTATTCCTGCGCCATCCTCGCCAGGTGCTCACCCGCGAGATGATCTTCGATCGTGTCTGGGGTTACGATTTCGGGGGCGAGAGCAACGTCCTGGATGTCTACATCCGTTACCTGCGCCAAAAACTCGAGATCGAGGGAGAAACACGCCTGCTCCACACCGTGCGCGGCGTGGGGTACGTTTTGCGCGAGATGCCTTAATGTCCCTACGGCTCCGTCTGACACTGCTCTACACCTCGCTGCTGGGGGGCGTACTGCTGTTATTCGGAGTGTTAGTGTACGTTCTGGTCGGCGTCATGCTGGTTAGCCAGGTAGACGACCAGCTGCAACAAACCGTAAACGAAATCATCTCAGTAACCCACGTCGATTCCGTCGGGCAGTTGAATATCGTTCAGTTTCCAACCCTCGACCTGACCGAGAACGTATTCGTCCAGGTTTGGGGGAGAGATGGGCGTTTGCGTGCCTCCTCACCTAATATCAGCAGCCTGACGGTCTCGATGGATTCAAACGGTATGAAGGCCACCCATCCGGTCTTCAGTAACTCGGTCGTCCAGCAGGCTCACCTGCGAGTGCTGACCGTGCCGCTGCAAGCCAGCGGGCGCATTATCGGTTTGATCCAGGTCGGGACGAGCCTGGGGCTGATCGATGCCACCCAGCGCGCTTTGATGATTGTCCTGGTGGCTACCGCGCTGGTTTCGATGGGATTGGCCGCTCTAGGCGCCTGGCTGACTACCGGCCGGGCACTGGCGCCCCTGGAAACTGTCACCCAGGTGGCAACTCACATCACCCGGGCCGACGATCTGTCCCGCCGCATCCCGTACAACGGCGTTGTGCAATCCGAAGTCGGGCAGTTGATCACCGCCTTCAACCAGACCCTGAGCCGGCTGGAAGTGCTTTTCAATTCTCAGAGGCGTTTCCTCGCCGACGTAAGCCACGAGCTGCGCACCCCTCTGACGGTCATCAAAGGGAATGTCGGCCTGCTGCGCCGCATGGGCGCCACCGATGAAGAATCCCTGAGCAGCATCGAAAATGAAGTCGACCGGCTGACACGCATGGTCGGAGACTTACTGCTGCTGGCTCAAGCCGAATCGGGGAAGATTCCGCTGGATATGCACACGGTCGAGCTGGATACCATCCTGTTGGAAGTCTTCCAGCAGATGCGCGTTCTGGCGGGCGATCACAGCCAGCTGCGGATCACCGAGATCGACCAGGTGCAGGTCACCGGCGACCGCGACCGACTGAAGCAAGTCCTGGTCAACCTGGTCGGGAATGCGGTCAAATATACCCCCGCAGGCGGACAAATTAATCTTAGCCTGGGCAAAGTGGGAGACCAGGCCCGGCTGATCGTTCAGGATAGCGGGCCGGGCATACCGGCCGAAGATTTGCCCCACATCTTCGAGCGCTTTTACCGGGCAGAAAAATCACGCACGCGCTCCCGAGATGGGAGCGGGTTTGGCCTGGGCCTCTCGATAGCCTATTGGATTGTGCGCAACCATAACGGCCGCATCGAGGTGAACAGCAAAGAAGGGCAGGGAACCACCTTCTGCATGTGGCTGCCGCTGGCAAAAGAAAGTAAGAATTAAAAGTGACCTTGACTCTCAAGCAAATTTTTGATAGACTCCGGTTCCGCGGTTAAGGTCAAACTTAACCTTGCCTTCATTGCCTGGCTTTGGTATAATCTAGCCCGCTTTGATTGCATTTTTCAATGAGGCGCCGACGTAGCTCAATCGGCAGAGCAACCGCCTTGTAAGTGGTAGGTTACGGGTTCGATTCCCGTCGTCGGCTCCACGGGCGGTAATTGCTGATTTTAGATGACGGCTCGCAAATTTCATCTGAAATCAACGATACACAATCAAATATTCTTGGGCGGTTACCCAAGTGGCCAACGGGGACTGACTGTAAATCAGTTGGCGACACGCCTTCGGAGGTTCGAATCCTTCACCGCCCACCTGGTCCTGCTGACCAACCGATGGTGACATTGGCAGCCGTGGCTAATCGAAACAGCAAGCCCTCATAGCTCAGTCGGTAGAGCACGTTCTTGGTAAGAACGGGGTCATGGGTTCGAATCCCATTGAGGGCTCTTGCTGCCGGACGTATCTAGAAATCGTTTTCGTAAGGAGAAGAAAAATGGCCAAGCAGAAATTTGATCGATCGAAGCCGCACCTGAACGTGGGGACGATGGGGCACATCGACCACGGGAAGACGACGCTGACGGCGGCCATCACCAAGGTGGCCAACATGATGGGGATGGCGGACTACCGTTCGTACGACTCGATTGACAATGCGCCCGAAGAGAAAGCCCGCGGCATCACGATCAACATTGCCCACGTGGAGTACCAGACGGCCAAGCGGCACTATGCGCACGTGGACATGCCGGGGCACCGGGACTACATCAAGAACATGATTACGGGGGCGGCGCAGGTAGATGGGGCCATCCTGGTGGTGGCGGCGCCGGACGGGCCCATGCCGCAGACCAAGGAGCATGTGCTGCTGGCGCGGCAGGTTGAAGTGCCGTCGATCGTGGTGTATCTGAACAAGGTAGACCAGATGGACGATCCGGAGTTGTTGGAGCTGGTGGAGCTGGAGCTGCGCGAGATGCTCACCGGGTACGGCTATCCGGGGGACACCACGCCCATCGTGCGGGGCAGCGCCCTGAAGGCGCTGGAGAGCACCTCCACCGATCCGATGGCGCCGGAGTACGACAGCATCCGGGAGCTCTTGCGGGTGATTGACGAATACATCCCCGAGCCGCCGCGGGCGCTGGACAAGCCCTTCATGATGCCCATTGAAGACGTGTTCTCGATCAAAGGGCGGGGGACGGTGGTGACCGGGCGTGTGGAGCGCGGGCGGATCAAAGTCGGCGAGCCGGTGGAGATCGTGGGGCTGCGCGAGAAGAGCCTGAACTCGGTGGTGACCGGGGTGGAGATGTTCCACAAGCTGCTGGACGAAGGCATCGCCGGGGACAACATCGGCATCCTGCTGCGCGGCATTGAGCGTACCGACGTGGAGCGGGGGCAGGTGGTGGCCAAGGTGGGCAGCATCACCCCGCACAAGCACTTCCAGGGGCAGGTGTACGTGCTCAAAAAGGAAGACGGGGGCCGGCACAAGGCCTTCTTCACCGGGTACCGGCCGCAGTTCTACATCCGCACCATGGACGTGACCGGGTCGCTCACCCTGCCGCAAGGGGTGGAGATGGTCATGCCGGGGGATGACGTCAACCTGGAAGTGGAGCTGATCGTGCCGGTGGCGCTGGAGCAGG
Organism: Chloroflexota bacterium; assembly: GCA_023381565.1. GTDB lineage: Bacteria > Chloroflexota > Anaerolineae > Anaerolineales > Anaerolineaceae > JAMCRR01. Next base: position 9,707 of record JAMCRR010000129.1, on the reverse strand, counting down.
GCTCCAAGTTTGCTATTCGTGAAGGTGGTCTCACGGTGGGCGCCGGCGTGATCACCAAGATTCTGGACTAGAAGGATGACGGATTGTCATGGCATCTAAGAAAAAAGACGTTCGCCCGGTGATTACACTGGCTTGCACTGAATGCAAAGAACGCAACTATACGTCCGAGAAAAATCGACGTAACGACCCTGGACGCATGGAGCTGCAGAAATATTGCAAACGCTGCCGGAAACACACCCTGCACCGGGAAACAAAGTAAGGTGAAGATAGATGATCGATTCTGGAATGTGCAGCATGAAGGGAACATTCCATCGATCATACAGGCCAGTAGCTCAATTTGGCAGAGCGTCCGTCTCCAAAACGGAAGGTTGTGGGTTCAATTCCTGCCTGGCCTGCCTGGATAGTATCCACGCCGTCTCGATAAGGCGGCGTTTTATCCGTACAAAATAATTAGATGAGTCGGGCATGTTGGGGATTTCGGACAGGTTCTAATTGAAGGAGTCAATTGTGGCTGAAAAAGTTGAGAAAAAGCAGCGGTCCAGTTTTATCCAACGCTTCTCCCGAGAAACGTTGGGGGAACTGCGCAAAGTCACCTGGCCGACGACCCAAGAAGCCTGGAACTTAACCAAAATTGTCCTGCTTGTGTTGGCCGTGATGAGCCTGCTTCTAGGGTTACTGGATTATGTGTTTTCTCAGATCATAACAAGGCTGTTGGGCTAGGGGTTCGGTTTGCATGAGACAGAGAGGTAAGTAATCTGTGATGAATATGCAAGATTCTTATGACCCGTTAGAGGAGGCAGACTCCGAGGACCAGAACGAAGCGTCGCTTGAGGAAGAAGAATCGACGGCTCCAGAAGAGACTGGTCTTCCAATCCCCTCCGAGGCTCCTTCTGGCGAGATGCTGGAAGTGAGCGGTGATCAACGCGCCTGGTATGTCATTCACTGCTACTCGGGATACGAAAATAAAGTCCGCCACAACCTGGAACAGCGCATCGAAACCATGGGGATGAAAGACAAGATTTTCGATGTGGTCATCCCTACTCAGGAGGAGATCGAGGTGAGGGACGGAAAGCGCCGCACGGTGGAGCGCCACGTGTTCCCGGGATATGTCCTGGTCAATATGATCCTGTCTGAGGAATCGTGGTATGTGGTGCGCAATACCCCCGGCGTGACCGGCTTTGTGGGAATGGGCAATTCGCCCACCGCCCTGCGGCCCGAGGAAGTGGCTCAGATCCTGAAACGCATGGAGGCTGAGGCGCCGCACATCAAAGTCACCTTCAAGACCGGCGAACGGGTACGCATCGTCGACGGGCCTTTCAACGATTTCCGCGGCACGGTAGCCGAGATCGACATGGAGCGGTCCAAAGTCCGGGTGATGGTTAATTTCTTCGGTCGCGAAACGCCCGTGGAGCTGGATTTCCTGCAGGTAGAAAAGGCATAATCTCGTGTAATGGATAGTACGTGTGGGAGGGTGTCCTCCAATAAACCCGCTAATACCACTAAGGAGAAACAATCGTGGCAAAAAAGTTAAAAACAATCGTTCGTTTACAGATCATGGCAGGCAAGGCCAATCCTGCGCCGCCAATCGGTCCTGCGCTGGCCGGACACGGCCTGAACATCATGGCCTTCTGCAAGGAATACAACGCCCGTACGGCAAGCCGCACCGGCGATGTCATTCCGGCTGAGATCAGCATCTATACCGACGGATCGTTTTCATTTATCCTCAAATCCCCTCCGGCATCGGTGCTTTTATGCAAGGCTGCCGGGATTGAAAAGGGTTCCGACCAGCCTAACCGCAATAAGGTCGGCAAAGTCACCCGTACCCAAATTCGCGAGATCGCTGAAAGTAAAATGAAGGATATGAACGCGATCGACCTGGATGGCGCTATGCGCCAGATCGAAGGAACCGCCCGCAATATGGGGATAACGGTCGTTGATTGAGCTGGTGGGAGGGCTAAACAGCCCGCCTGGACCACCAAGGAGAACAAATGGCAAAACACGGAAAAAAATATCTTGCCGCCCTGGCAAAAGTGAATTTGGATCAAGCTTACAATCCTCGTCAGGCACTTGAGCTGGTAAAAGAAACCGCATATACCAAATTCGACGGCACCGTCGAAATCCACATGCGCATGGGGTTGGATCCCCGCCAGGCCGACCAGCAGGTGCGTGACGTGGTCGTCTTGCCCAACGGTCTTGGGAAGACGGTGCGCGTACTGGTCTTTGCCCAGGGAGACGCGGCCACTCGCGCTCAGGAAGCCGGCGCAGACCAGATCGCCGATACCGATGAAATGATCCAAAAGATCCAGGGTGGATGGACTGAATTCGACGTAGCCATCGCCACCCCAGATATGATGGGCAAAGTCGGCCGTTTGGGGCGCGTCCTCGGGCCGCGCGGGCTGATGCCCAATCCGAAGGCAGGCACCGTCGTAGGCGCAGAAGATCTGCCGCGCGTGATTCACGAGGCGAAAGCCGGCCGCGTGGAGTTCCGCCTGGATAAGACCGCCAACCTGCACGTGCCGATTGGGAAAGTATCTTTCGAACTGCCCAAGCTGTATGAGAATATGGCTGCCCTGATGGACGCCATCAAGAAAGCGAAGCCCTCCGCTGCCAAAGGCACCTACATAAAACGGCTCACCGTCACCTCGACCATGGGCCCCGGCATTAGAGTCGACACCAACCTGGCGCAAACCATGGAGTCGGCTGAGTAAGATCTAATTAACAATTTAGCTTCACCAGAGACAGCCGGTGCCTGATACAGGCTTAATATTCCAGCCGAGGTGAGGACGATCCGTCAGTAACCTGATATTCCCAATCTGGGAGGAGAGTCTTTACCCGGCGCCAGCCAGCCCGGCAAAGGCTCTTATTTTTTAACCAGAAAGGAGGTGAATTTTCATTGGCTTTTACCAAAGAACAGAAAGCTGAGATGCTGGAACAGTATCAAAGCTGGATCAAGAAAAGTCAGGCGGTCATACTGATTGAGTATAAGAAAATGACCATGAAAGATATCGATGGCCTGCGCGTCAAAGTCCGCGAGATGGGCGGCGAGGTTCACATCGTCAAGAACACCTTGTTGGGGCGTGCTTTAGCGAGCAGCGGTTTGTCGCAGCCCAAGAATTTTCTGGAGGGCAGTACTGCAGTTAGTTTTGCCTTTACAGATGCGCCCGCTCTGGCGAAAATCCTGAACGATGCATTCCGGGGCTCGGAGATATTTAAGGTCAAAGGCGGCTACCTGGGCACCCAGGCGGTAAATGCAGCGGAGATCAAAGCCCTCGCAGAGCTCCCGCCACTGCCGGTGGTTCGCGCTACGTTGTTGGGCGCGTTGATGGCTCCCGCCAGCCAGATTGTCCGCACATTGGCCGAACCAGCGCGTTCGGTTGCCGCGGTATTGAAATCATATTCGGAAAAATCTGCAGTTCCGGCTGCAGAGTGAGGATTAAGGAGAAAGTAAAATGGCTGATCTTGAAAAGTTAGTTGCAGATTTAAGCGAGCTGAGCGTGCTGGAAGCTGCAGAACTGGTTAAGAAATTAGAAGAAAAATGGGGCGTTTCGGCTGCGGCTCCCGTTGCGATGGCCGCCGCAGGAGCATCTCCGGCTGCGGCTGCTGCCGAGCCTGTGGAAGAGAAGACTGAATTCGACGTGGTCTTGAAAGATGCCGGCCCCAAGCGCATCGAAGTCATCAAAGTCATCCGCCAGCTCACCAACCTGGGTTTGGTCGAGGCGAAATCGATGGCCGAGACGGCCGGGGCGAAGGTTCTCTCGGGCGTCGCAAACAGGCAGCCCAGGATGCTAAGAGCAAGCTTGAGACTGCCGGCGCTTCCGTAGACGTCGCCTGATTACTACTGTTTATATATGCACGTAGGGGTGCAATTCAATTGCACCCCTACCCTTGGCCTCAACCCACCAAAAGCGATCCCCGGCTTGACGGGGGTTTCCAGCTAAGCGGCCACACTGGCCACTCTGCGTATCACCATCACCACTTTCCCCTGTACCTGGACGACATTCGGATCTTCGATGTAGATCGGTTTCATCGTCGGATTGGCCGGCTGCAGGCGCACACGGCCGTTTTCCAGGTAGAAATATTTAAGGGTCGTCTCATCCCGGTCGCGCAGCCAGACTGCCACCATCTCCCCATTCCTTGCCTGGTCAACCTTCTTCATGATGACAATATCGCCGTCATTAACCATGGCGTCAATCATCGAGTCCCCCTGCACTTCCAGGGCAAACAAATCAGTGGATTTTTCACGTGCCGGCAGCAGGCTGCGAGCAATGTCGATCCCCGTTTCTGGGTCGTAGTAGCTGAAATCTGACGAGGGCACCGGAACCGGTTCACCGGCGACAATCCGCCCGATTACCGGAATGCGCAGCATATCCTCGATAGTGCCCGTAACCGTGCGCACCGTTTTCCCTACCGTTTCCTTCGCAGATCCCAGATTCACCAGCGGCTTCAGCAGGCGGATGCCGCGCGAGATATGACTTTCGCGCTCGATGTATCCGGTTTCCTCGAGCTGTTCCAGATAATAGTTGACGACCGAGGTGGAGGTGATGCCTGTCTTATCACCAATTTCGCGGATCGAAGGGGGATAACCGAATTGGCTTTGAAACTCATCCAGGAAGACCAGGATGCGTTTATGCCTTTCGCTTAATCCCATTCGTTTTCTGGCCATATTGGATTCTCCCTTCTTTGACCAACTTTCTCTTGGCTTATAATATTTATACACGAACATTCGTTCTATGTCAAGGGGCAAATCCAACATCTATTGACAAATCATCGAGGATGCGTAAAATGAAAGCATGGAAGGGGGAACCGGCCGGGCCCGGCCGGTTTTTTTGCCGGGGTGGATAGGAAGCCGGTAAAATCCAGGTTGATTGCAATCGAATACTGGTAGACTAGATGATTAATGGATGGGTCCCTTGAAAGTCATTACCGATCTCTTTAAGAGCATCAATTCCAGAACCCACTCATTCGTGAGAAAAGACCTCGCGAACCCACATCCGCGCTCGATGTTAGAGATGTGGGGTTTTCCGGCGCTGCTCCTGGTAACCGCCGCGTTGGGGGTCTTTATCATCGCAATGATCGGGATGAAACCTTCCTGGTCGTATCTAGGCTCTCCGACAAAAACCAAAACTGCAGAAATGGCAATCTCATCGGTTCGGCCGGCCATCCAACCCTCCGGCGGGACCATGCTCGAAGCAGTTCTCACCGCTTCTGGGTTCATCGAGCAGCAGGCCGGAAAGAACGTGACCGGGATCAACCTCGAGGCCTGCGTAACCAATTATGGCGAGGCGCCTACCCAAAATCTCGCCATCCTGGCTGTCATCCAGACCAAAACCGGCCAGAAAGATTATGTTAATTACCAGATGGCAATGGTGGACGTCAGCTCCAAGCCTGTGCTGGAGCCCTCTGAATCGCACTGCTATCCCGCCAGGATCCTGTTCGACCCGGTCGAGGGAGCCTCTTACCGGGCTTCTCTTCAGGCGACTATTACCAACTACTCCGGATGGGTGGCGGGCAGCGCCAACTGCCCCGGGCCGGTGCCCTGCGCGATCGGAGATCAGGTGAAGACCGATTTTACCCTGGCTTCACAGCCTTATACCTCTTCATCCCCAGGAGAGACAATCATCAACGGCACCCTGACCGCCTCTGGATACGGCCAATCCGACCTGGCCGGGGTGAAAGGTCAGGCCTGCATCACGAACACCGGATTTGAGCTGACATTGGATCTGACCATACACAATCAGGTTCTGTATACCGTAGGAGGAGGGACAGATTACCAGGAAGTGATTGGCGCGGAGCAGATCATTACTCCAGGCCAACAGCTGGGTAGCCGTGAAACGCAGTGTTACCCCTATCAGATGGCTTTTAGTCCTATCCCCGGAGCGCATTACCGCGCGATATCTTGGATCGCCATCAGCAACTATACCGGCTGGCTCCCAGGAGGGAAGAATTGCACCGGTCCAGTGCCTTGCATGACAGGCATTCAACTGCAATCTGATTTTAACCTACCCTTTATTCCATCATTTCTCAATCAGACACCCTCCAGCACACCCTCTCGAACCCCAACTACGGGATTAAACAACCGGACACCAACATCCAGCTCGACTCCTACCTCAACTGGGACTCCCCCTCCCCCTCCAAATATCAACCCTTCCGAAACGGTCACGCCCTGGTCTACCTACTCTCCAACAGAAATTCCAACCATCCGCCCGACCGCAACCTATACTCCATCTCCTAAACCTGCTCCGAGCGAGACGCGCGCGAACACGCCAACACCGCCTCCCAGCGCAACCTGGACACCGCGCCCATCCGATACGCCTTCCCCGACCGAGCTTCCTACCCAGCCACCGACCATCACCAACACCCCTGTCCCCAGCGAACCACCCATCCTGCCGACAGATACACCCGTCCCCCCCACAGATACCGCTGTTCCGCCAACAGACACAGCGGAACCGCCTTCGAAAACCCCGGGCCCTCCGCCCACGAAAACCCCCGAACCCACCTTGCCCGACCCTTCAGCAACGCCTTCGGGTTGAATTGGTCAGGTTCTTTCGATAACACGTCGGAGCACCCCTTGTGGGCGCCCGCGAATCATATTTCCACATTCCCTCCCCGAGGATTGCGGAATATGGCATAATTACTCAATCCATTTCTTTCTTTCCAAGGAGTCCCTGTGGATTTTAATAAGATCTGCGTATTGGGTCTGGGATATATCGGCCTCCCCACCGCCAGCACGTTTGCCAGCCATGGTATCCATGTGATCGGGGTCGACGTAAACCCACAGGTGGTCAGCACCCTGCAAAATGGCGATCTGCACATTTACGAACCCGGTTTGCGCACCCTGGTTCAAGCAGCCCTGCGCTCCGGCAACCTGGAGATCGCCTCCCAACCCGAGCCTGCCGATGCATTTATCATCGCGGTGCCCACGCCCTTCCTGCCCGACAAACGGGCGGATATGAGTTTCGTGGTTTCCGCAGCCGAGTCGATCGTCCCGCACCTGCGCCCGGCGAACCTGGTGATCCTGGAATCTACCTCACCGCCGCGCACGACGATCGACCGCATCGCGCCGATCCTGGAGCAGTCTGGGCTGACCGCCGGACAGGATTTCTACCTGGCGTATTCGCCCGAACGCGTGCTTCCGGGACAGATCTTGCGCGAGCTGATCGAGAACGCCAGGGTGATCGGCGGGATAGACCCCGCTTCAGCCGAAATCGGCCGCGACCTGTATCAAATCTTCGTCCAGGGTGAAATCCTGCTGACCGACGCCACCACAGCCGAGATGATCAAGCTGATGGAGAACACCTATCGCGACGTGAACATCGCCATCGCCAATGAATTCTCTCGCCTGGCCGTCCGCTTCGGCGTGGATGTCTGGAAGGCGATCGAACTGGCAAACCGGCACCCGCGTGTGAACATCCTGCGCCCGGGTCCCGGCGTCGGCGGGCACTGCATCAGTGTCGATCCCTGGTTCCTGGTGGAGGCAGCGCCCGATCTGACGCCTCTCATCCGCACCACCCGGCAGGTCAACGACAGCCAGCCCGAATTCGTTGTCGCATCGCTCGCCAAGGCGCTCGGCGGCCTGGCTGGGAAGCGCATTGCGGTGTTGGGGCTGGCGTATAAACCCGACGTGGACGATCTGCGCGAAAGCCCGGCGATTGAGACTGCGCATCTGTTGGAAAATGCAGGCGCATCGGTGGTCGCTTTTGAACCGAACAAGCCCAATGCAGAGATCCCCGGCTTGAAGCTGGCTTCGAACCTGGCTGATGCCGTGGAAGAGGCAGATGCCCTTCTTCTCGCTGTGTCGCACACACCGCTGCGCAGCCTGGACCCTTCCGTGATCTCCCAGATCACCCCGGCGCGAGTAGTCTTCGACGCCGTGAACGGCTGGACGCAGGAGCGCTGGCAGGCCGCTGGTTTCCACTTTTTCCGCTTGGGAGCGGGGTGACCATGCGCGTTCTCTCGATATTCGGGACGCGTCCCGAAGCCGTCAAGATGGCGCCCGTGGTGCAGCTCCTGGCTCAAACATCCGGGGTGGAGGCAAAGGTATGCGTGACGGCGCAGCATCGCCAGATGCTGGACCAGGTGCTTGACCTTTTCCAAATCCACCCGGATATCGATCTGGATCTGATGCGCCCCGACCAGAACCTGGCGGAGTTGACTGCCGCCATCTTCACCGGGCTCGACCCGGTCCTGGTGGACGTGCAGCCGGATTGGATCCTGGTGCAGGGCGACACCACCACGGTAATGGCAGCTTCTCTGGCGGCATTTTACCGCCGCATCCGCGTCGGTCACGTAGAAGCCGGGCTGCGCACGGGAGACAAGTGGCAGCCGTTCCCTGAAGAGATCAACCGCCGCGTGGCTGGAGTCGCTGCCGACCTGCATTTCGCGCCCACCGAGCACAGCCGGCGCAATCTCCTGGCAGAAGGCGTGCCCGACCAGCGTATAGCTGTCACCGGTAACCCGGTGATCGACGCCTTGCAGGCAATTGCACGCCAACCGGCCCCGCCCGAAACGCAGGAACTGCTCTCTCGGCTAGGGATCGGCACACCGGGTGAGAAGCGCCTGGTGCTGATCACCGCTCACCGCCGCGAGAATTTCGGCAAGCCCCTGGAAGATATCTGCACCGCCCTGCGCAGCCTGGCTGAGACCTACCGGGGGCAGGTGGAGCTGCTCTACGCCGTCCACCTGAACCCGAACGTTCAGGAGCCTGTTTACCGCCTGTTGAGCGGCATCCCCAACCTGACCCTCACGCCGCCGTTAGATTACCTGCCGCTGGTCCACCTGTTGAAGCATTCCACCTTAGTTCTGACCGATTCAGGCGGAATCCAGGAAGAGGCGCCCGCCTTTGGTATCCCTACGCTCGTGCTGCGGCAGGTCACCGAGCGACCGGAGGGGGTGGAAGCTGGGGTGCTGCAGCTTGTAGGCACCGATCACGAACACATCGTTAATTCTGCCCGGCGCCTGTTGGACGATCCGGCTGCCTATCAGGCGATGGCCCACCTGGCCAACCCCTTCGGCGACGGGCACGCCGCCGGGCGCATCGTGCGAGCGCTGCTCGACTTCAAATTATGAAAGCTGCCCCGCGTCTCTGCCTGGTGCCTCGCTTGACCGGATTGGGTGGCCCTTCTTCGTTCCAATCCCGCCTGGCGCAGGGCTTAGCCGGTCGAGGCGTCGATATCAGCTATGATTTGGGCGATCCGGGTTGTTCGGCGGTTCTCGTTACAGGCGGCATCTACAATTTAGGAGGATTGGCTCAAGCGCGCCGCCGCGGGGCCAGGATCGTGCAGCGCCTGGATGGGATGAACTGGATCCACCGCAAACGCCGCACCGGCTGGCGCCACTACTGGCGTTCCGAGCTGAACAACTGGGTATTGAGCTTCATCCGCCGTCACTTGGCGCACGCCATTATCTACCAAAGCCGGTTTTCGCAGAACTGGTGGGAGCGCGTCTACGGCAGGCTGTCGAAACCTGCGGCAGTGGTGTATAACGGCGTCGACCTGCAGGCATGGTCTCCGCATGGGCCGGGCGAGCTGCCCGCGAACGCCCTGCGCCTGCTCATGGTCGAAGGGCACCTGGGGGGCGGGAATGAGACCGGGCTTGAAAACGCCCTCGACCTGGCGGCTTGCTTGCTCCGGGATTACCGCCTGCCGGTCGAGCTGGTCGTCGCCGGCGATGTTCCCTCTAGCTTACAAGGAGAACTTCTCCTTGTAAGC
>JAMCRR010000138.1 GCA_023381565.1 Chloroflexota bacterium | reverse complement strand
ATTTGATACACATCTCAAAAACAGGCCAGACAAATTTCCCTGGATTCTGGCTCCAGCGATTATGACTGGATAGACCGGTTAGTCTCTGCCGAAGAGGCGGTCGAAGAGCAAGTGATCCAATCGGAGCTGAAAGAAAAATTATGGCATGGAATTTTACAATTGTCTCCTCGCCAGCGCGCGGCAGTCGTCCAGCGCTATTTTTTAGAGATGGGCGAGAAAGAGATGGCCGAGACGCTCCAATCTGCTCCCGGCACGGTGAAATGGATCTTGTTTGAAGCAAGGAGAGTTTTACGCGCAATCCTCAAGGCGGAGGGCGATCAATTATGAACAGCAAAGAAAGAATCTATAACGCTTTGCAAGAAATTGCCAGAGAAGGAACCCGAAACCACACCAACCCCTGGCCGAAACTGGCCCCGCAGCTCCGGAAAACCGAGAAACCCGCCGCGTATCCAAATCATTTGCTTCGGAAGGTGCTCTTCATTCTGCTCGCCGTGCTGGCGGCGGGGGCGACGGCTGTGTATGCCTATCGCATCATGGTGGATCATGGATTGGAGGCTGCCGACCAGAAGGGCCTGGTCGTAGATTATAACCAGAAGGCGCTGCCCACAGAGTTTGCCGCTGTGCCCACCCAGCTCAGGGCCAACCCCAAAGTGTCTCAAAGTCAGAACGGGATCACCGTAACACTGGATTGGGCTTACATGGACGAGTACCGCTTGGCGTGGCAAATCACCCTGTCGGGACTATCCATCCCAAAAGAGGCCGAGTTGGGTGATTTTGTGTGCCGGCCCTATATTACCAATGACCAGAGAATTCCGATTTTCAATCCTTACATTGATGGTTCTTCTCGTTCTCAAACGGAGGGTTCTATTGATTTGGTCTATGTGACTTACCAGCACGTGGATGCTCAGCAGGTTGATCACCTGGATCTGCACATGGACTTAACCGTTGGCGCATGCGGACCCCGCTGGAACTTTCAAGAGTTCTATGCCGGTCCCGGGCCAACGCCGACCCCCCCACCGCTCATCGGCAACTATCATCTTTCTTTCCGCGTGCCCGTGAACCGCGGGATGACGGTATCCCCTCACCAGGAGGCTGAGTCCGGCGGGATCAAGATGCGCCTGGACACGATGACCTTTACCCCCTCCTTTACGGTTATTCGCCTGTGTTACCGGCAGCCGTCCGATCCGAAACCGGACAAAGGAGAGGAATGGAGTTTCCGAGAGGTTGAACTCCAGGTCGATGGGGATGAACCAATCCATCCAGGAGGTTTCCTTCCTACTGACCAAACGACTGAGGCTGCAGATGAGATTTGCAGGGAGGTGGGTTTTGCCGAAGCCATCGATCCGGTTTCAAGGATCACACTGAAGGTATCCGATCTGACCACCACGGATAGTTTTTTCACCTTGTTGGAGTCTCCCTCACTGCAACAAAAAGTGAAAGAGGCCCTGGCTCGAGAAGGGATCGTGATCGACTTTGAGGCAATCGAGCAAAATCGAAATTGGGGAATCGTCCAAAAACCGGCCGGGATAACCGATGATCAGGTCAACGCGAAAGTTTGGGATCTACTGACGCATACCATCAAGGGGAACTGGATCTTTGAGGTGGACCACAAACCCTGATCCGGTTGTATTTTATATCTGGTTTCAGACGTTCCACATCAGGGTAGTGGGTATGCACCGCAATAAAATCATATCGACAGGCCGCTAATTTATCAACCCCACACCCGGCCTCACCCCCCAAGGGGCGGGGAATATGAGGATTCGGGGTAAAATGGAGTGGCAAGATCGGGTTTCAACGCCGAAGTTGGAAAAAGCCTCTTTGCTTGTGTAAGATATACCAGTCTCATCCGTAATTAAATAGTAGATACAATCATCAATTCCTCCCCTATGAGATGTGGAGGTCAAGATTCTTATGATCCAGGATGAAACGGCGCTGGCAGTGCAGGCCCGATGCGATCCGCAAGCCTTCGCCGCCCTCTTCGACCGCTACTACGCAAGGGTCTATAACTACATACGCTATCGATGCGACAGCGACCCCGCCGCCGAAGACCTGACCTCCCAGGCTTTCGAGCGCCTCTTGCGGGTGATCGAGCGTTTCACCCCCCAGCGCGGCTCTTTCGAAGCCTGGCTGTTCGCCATCGTGCGCAACATCGTCAGCGACTACCTCCGAACGCAGCGCCTGAGGAAGTCTCTGCCTTGGGAGGCTTCCGAGAGCCGCCCCTCCGGTGAATCTGTGCCGGAAGAGGTGGTGATGGAGCGCGAGCTCCACGCCCAACTGGCTTGCGCGCTGCCCTCCCTATCGGAGCGCGAGCGCGACCTGCTCGGATTGCGCTACAGCACAGACCTGAGCAACCAGCAGATTGCCCAGATCACCGGGTTGAGCGCCACCAACGTGGGGGTGATCCTTTACCGGGCGATCGAACGCCTGCGCAAAGCCCTCGCGCGCTCTGACCGGGGGATGGCTCCGGAGATCGTCAAAAAGGAGACAAACCATGGATGAACGCGACTATGCCGATGAGCTGAACCGGCTGTTCGACCCAACCCGGCAGAGTCCGGCGGCGCCCCGCAATTCTGCTCTCCCCGAAGATGCGGAAAAGACCCTCGAGCTTGCCCGAACCCTGACGGGGTTCAAATTCACCCCACGCGGCGAGCACCAAAATAGCCTGCGCCTCCGGATGGCGGCGCTCGCCCAGGCGAAGCGCCCTGCCCCTCAGGAGAGGCCGGCAGTTTTTACCCGGCTAAGGCCTGCGCTTCAAGCCGGGGGGTTGGTAATTCTGATCGTAGCCGCCATCTGGGGTTTGAGCTGGATCTTCAAAGGCCTGCGGCCGGTCCCGGCAGCTGTGCCCCCACTTCCTGGGACGACGATGCCTGCCCCACCGGCGACCCCGGCTGCCACTATTACCCCTGGGCCAACATTCACCGACCGGCCTGCAATGACGACCGGGGCCACCCAGGCCCCCGCCGAGACGGCCGTCCCGCTGCCCACACCCGAGCTTTACCGCGAATATAGCACTTTGCTGGAAGCCGGACAGGTGGCCCTCTTCAATATCCTGACACCTGGCTTCGTTCCCGATGGGCTCCCCTTCGCCAAAGCCAGTGTCTCCGATTACCCCGGTGGGCTGCAGGAGGTTCGGCAGTGGTACCTCCAACCAGCCGGCCAACCCGACGCCAATCAGAAAATGCTCTTCGTAGAGCTATCTAACTCGCCCGAAGCGGTGACGCCGGATACGCTTAACCGCCAGCTCAAGACCACTGCCTTAGACGTGCGCGAGACCATGGTAGGCGGCGCCGCAGGCTACCTGTGGTGGCAGCAGTCGGGCTCGGGCGGCAACTCAGCCTGGCTGGCCTGGCGCGACGGGGAGCTGAATGTCTACCTCAGCCTGTCCGGCGATTGGCCCCAACCGGACGCGGCGAACCCCCACGGGCTGGACACCGCTTTATTGAATATTGCCGCTTCCATGGACGCTCCCAGCTACGTACCCACACCCACCGCCCTGCCGGCCGATTGGCAGGAGGTGACCAGCCCGACCTGGCCGGTCACTCTCTCGCTGCCGGCCGGATGGAAAGCCGTTTCCACCGATGCTTACCAGGGACCGGTGGGTTCGGCCAGGCTGGAAGCATTCAGTGGTCCGGGATCGAACTCGGGCCAGGCCTGCGAATGGGAAGCCAACTTTCATCCGGAGCTTTACGGCCCCTCTCCCGCTATTGCCGTCCTTCCCACCTCAGCCAGCTCAGCGGATCCATCCGGCAGCCCGTGCTGGATTGCCGGCGTCAACGGCGGCCCTTCTGCGCTGATCTTCCCCAACCCGACGCCGTCGGATGGGATCCGCTTCCTGATCCTGCGCCTGGAGGGGACCCAGGCCGAAGCCATCGCCCGCAGCCTGAGCTACACGCCGTATATCCCGGCGCAGCCCACCCTCACGGGCAGCTCCTTCAACACAGATCCCGGTTCGATCCAGCCACCCGAGACGATCACGCCGGATGTGACCCGCTCGAACGGGTTAACCGTGGAGGCCTATCCCATCGTTTCCGCCGGCGTGGATTCCCCCGGCTGGTTCGAGTTCAACCGGCGCATCCCTGCCTCCATCCTGGAAGGTCGCCAGGCATACCGGCAAAGCACACCGGGGAACCCCCTGGCGCCGGTTACAGTGGGCGGCAAGCAGGTGACGGTGGAAGAAACCAGCCTGAATTCCTCGCAGTATGGAAATACCCAGGCGCTGGTCAAGGTCGACGGCCAGGTCGTCTTTCAATATACCCTGACCCCCTTCGGCGCCAGCAGTCACATCTACCGGCTGGGCAGCTATGACGGTCACTGGATCCTGGAGGTAGATGGCATGCTGGTGCAGGATGGGCGCATCCTCAACCAGGACCTGGGCTACACCGAAATCTTCAACTGGAGCCTGCTGGATGGAAAGCCGTTCTATTTCTTCGTCAAGGACGGCCAGGTATCGATCTCGTACGCCGGGCAGGCGCTTCCCGTTGCCTACCAGCAGGTGGTCCACAGGCTGTGCTGCGAGCCGGCAGCTTTCAACGTGGGCAGCAGCGACCAGATGGTCTGGTTCTATGCCCTGAAAGATGAGGTTTGGAACTACGTCGAGGTGGGGATGTTTCAATAGGGGCACAGTGGGAATGCAACAGAATTACCACCCACGTATCTCCCGCTTTGCCCTTACCTTGGGGATTACCACCAGATGCGGAACCAGGTGCTGGCGCTCGCCTCGAGGCCACCCTGCGACACCTCTACATCCAGCTCAACAATCTGGTCGTAGGGCTGAATGCCCACCGGCAGCTCGAAACGGCTGATGCCGTCTTTATTGGTGAGCTGCAAGCGGTAGCGCTCTTCGCCGCCGACCGGCAGATGCACGGTGACGGCTACGTTCGCCTGGCTCACCGGACGCAGGTACTGGTCCTGGACGACCACGAAAAGCACCTGCGTGGTATTGGGAGAGATGACCGCTCGCGCCACGAAAGCGCGCGCCTGCAATTGGATGGTTGGCTGATCGGTATTGTTGCTCGGGCTGGGCTCCAGCAGAGCCGGATCGCCCACGAGTTTATCGAAATACACCTTCCCCAGGTCCGATAGCACCACCCACTGCCCCGACGAAGCCTCCGGATGCCATTCGAAGCGCGCTTTTTCGAAATATTGGACGTACAGGTTGTCCTGCTTCTCGAAATCGGAGAGGGGATTGCCAAACTGGTTGACTCCCCCGTTCTGGTCGAAGAAGCTCAGGAAGGCATAGCACACGTAATGCTTCTGCTGCGAGAAGAAGCGGCAGGCCGGGGCTTCGAGGGGAATATCCACCGGCGTCCCCGGCTGGTAAAGCAGCTCGCCCAGGTTGCTCAACTGCACCCTTGCTCCTGCGGCGGCTTCGATGTGCAGCTCGAAGCGCACCCGCTGGAAATACTGCACGGTCAGACCCGTCAGCGGGTCCTGGTAGGCATCGGTAATGGGATAGCCGAAGAGCAGGAAGGGCTGTTTGGCGGCGTTGTAATATTGCAGGAACTCGCCAGAAACCCAATGGCCGGTTTCGGGGAAATAGAGCGAATCCTGGCCCTGCGCTGCGACCGGATGCGCCGCCACCAGAAGGATTGTGATGGCGAGCAGCAGCGGCAGAAGACCTTTTTTCGTCGACATTGTGGATGAATTGCCCCGCGATGAATGGTTAATGATGAATCTCAGAGTACATTGTCCATTATAGTAAATAACGGATCATTGCACAATATCTCTTCTATATCCGTCGGATCTTATCGACGTTGACTCTGAATCCATCCGGAATTAGACCACAAGGCTGCGTCTCACGCTGCCAGTTGGGCCGGTCCGTAAAGCTGCTCACGGATCTGGAAGACTTGCCGGCGCAGGCGGTCGTCGCGCTCCAGCATATCGGCTACCTTTTCACAGGCATACATCACCGTGGTGTGGTCGCGACCGCCCAGGGCTTCACCGATCTGGGGCAGCGAGATATTCGCTTCTTCGCGCAGCAGGTACATGGCCACCTGGCGGGGCAGCGCCACTCCGCGCGAGCGGTTGCGGCTGAGCAGCTCTTCCATGGAGATGCCGAAACTCTTTGCCACCACCCGCATCACCTGGTTGGAGTTCACCTCGCTATGCTGCGGCAGCAGATCGGCCAGGGCCGTGTTGGCAAGCTGTGGGGTAAGCGCCAGCCCACTCAACTCCGAAAAAGCCAGCACGCGGTTCAAAGCCCCTTCGAGCTCACGGATATTGGATTGAATCAGGCGGGCGATCGCCTCCAGGATCTCATCGGGGACCCTGCGTCCGGCATTCTCGGCTTTCGAGCGCAGGATGGCCAGGCGGGTCTCCAGGTCTGGCGCCTGGATATCCGCGGCCAACCCCCAGCCAAAGCGTGAGCGCAGGCGCTCTTCGAGGGTAAGCAGAGCCTTGGGCGGCCGGTCGGAAGAAATCACAATCTGTTTATCCTGGCCATGCAGGGTATTGAACGTATGAAAAAATTCTTCCTGGGTCGATTCCTTACCGGCGATGAACTGGATGTCGTCGATCAACAGCACATCCGCACGGCGGTAGCGGTCCCTGAAAGCCTGGGTCGTGTGCGTACGGATGGCGCTGATCAGGTCGTTGGTGAACTCTTCCGAGGAAACGTATAAAATCTGCAGCCCGGCCTGGTGAGTGGCATTCCCGATGGCGTGAAGCAGGTGGGTCTTCCCCAAACCCACCCCCCCGTAGAGGAACAGGGGGTTGTACGCTCTAGCAGGGGATTCAGCTACCGCCTGGCAGGCGGCGTGCGCCAGCCGGTTTCCTGCGCCCACCACGAAATTCTCAAAGGTGTAATGGGGATTGATGGTGGAGTTCATCCGCCGGGGGAGGCTGGTCTGTTCGGGCACTGCCGGCTCCGTGAAATCTGGCTCTTCGGAGGGGTCGGCGCTCTGGCTGCCGTGGTTGACGACGAAACGAACGGAAGCCTGGCGGTCGATCAGACCGGTCAGAATGCGCTTGACGGTGCTCGACAGGCGGCTTTCCAGCCAATCGCGAGCGTAGGTGTTTTGCACTCCGATGGTGAAGTTCCCATCTTCGTAAGAAATCAGCTCTGTGCTGCGCACCCAGGTTTCAAAGGCGGCCTTGGACATATCCATCTGCAGCTGTCCAAGGGTGGCTTGCCAGGCTTGGTTGTAATTCATAAAGATGACATCCTTTAATTTGAAGCAAGCCATTCGACCAGCAATTCCAATGGAATAGAGTATACAAACCCCACCGCTCCGGCTGTGGGAGGCGGGAATTGCATTCGTTTTGATGGATTACTTCAGGATACTTGAAAACTTTGATGCTTCAGGCGTCACCCCGTGGAACTTGTGACGATTGGATTCTAGCAGAAAGAGGGGCGAGAAACAAGTTTTACAGCCTACGATATTCTAAATAAAGATGACTCTTTAAGAAAGCTAAGGTTAAGGAATCTTTTTCTAAAATAAACCTACACGAAAGGAAAGATGCGTCTGGCCCTCGCCACCGGTGGCGGATGAATACAATATTTACCCCCACATATGGCGGTTTGGATAAATTTCCGGGCATCGAGTCAACCTGTGGGGGCTGATCTTCCCTCACATTCATGGGATATTGTATCGATTTGCGGGGCGTAAAAAGCCAAATCTCGAATCCCCGATCTATCGTACCGTATGGGCTGCGGACACTAACCGATTAGCCTGAGGACTCCAGAATTAAGCGCGCCGCCCGCCGTCCGATCTCCACAGCAAAATTAGTGCCGCGATCCCAGGGATACACCTGGCTCATGCTGGCAAAAAACAGCCCTGGCAGCGGCGTCTGGATGGCGGGGATATTCTGCGAGTGGTTCACCAGCGGCACCGGCTGGGCATAGGCCGTGCGGAAAAGCCAGCTCTGGCGCACCCAATCCGGTTTAAAATCGGGGTTGAAGCGCGGCAGCACGGGCAGGAAACGCTCCAGCAGCTCTTCCCGGCTCAGGCGGAAATATTCGTGCTCTGGTTCCAGGTAGTCGCCGATGTAGACGATATGGTCGCCCCCGAAATACTCCGGAGAGAGAAAATTCGTATGCTCGACCAGCGATAAGAAGGGGAACCCCCCAGACTTGGGGATGTTGTACCAGTAATAACCTTCTCTGGAAAGCTGTTCCCGCAGGGCGAGGACCATCACCACCGCACCCATGCTCTTCAGGTTGAGCAGCCCCTGCAGATAAGCCGGAGGCAGGTCGGGCGCCAGGCGGGCCAGCAGAGCGGGAGAGGAGGTGACCAGGCAGCGGTTAAAAGCCGCCGGGCCGGTAGGAATCTCCAGGGTCAGCCCGCCGGAGGGGGCAGGAAGGATGCTGCTCACCGGGGTCGAAAGGCAGATTTGCACACCCATCTGGCGCAGGCGTTCGGCAAACGCGTCGGCAAACGCCTGGAAACCGCCTTCGAAGGTGCCCAGGCGCGTCGTCCGGGAGTGTAAGCGCGCCCACATCCAGGCCATATTGACCACTTTGGCGTAGCGTTCGCCAAATTTACCGACCATCAAAGGCTCCCACATGGTTTCATAGACCCTGTTCCCCGACCATTTGCGCATCCACTCGTCCACTGTAGATTTCTCCAGCGGGCGCCAGTTGTTGGTCAGGCGCAGGTAAAGCCCCACCAGTCCAAAACGGGCTTTATTGACCCCCCATCCCAGGCCAGGGTAGAGCAAAGCTGCCAGGGGCGAATCGAAGGGGTAGAACTTACCCCGGGAATACATCACCGTCACCGGGCGCGGGAATCGCACCTTATCCTGCCAGCCCAGCTCGTCGATCAACCCCAGAATGTGCCGGTCGGTCTGGAACCAGTGGTGGTAGAACTTCTCCACCGACCAGGACCAGTTCGGCTCTTTGAACCCGGATGCCAACCCACCCACTTCTGCCGACGCCTCATAAATCGTGACGTCGTGCCCGGCACGCCTCAGGTCATACGCGGCGGCTAATCCGCCTATTCCAGCGCCGATGATCGCAATTTTCATTTTTAGGTTTCGGTCATTTCGGGAAGTTTCTGTCCCCACTTCATTCCCTCCCTGGCAAAGAAGAAAGCCCCCAGCAGTGTGATCGGAAGCCAGAGGGCGGCATGCAGCACGAGCGTGTAACCGGTGGCAATCGCTCCGGGGATACCGTAGGCTTGCAGCAGGGCAATTCCTGGGGCGTCGAAGGTGCCCACGTACCCCGGCGCCGAGGGGAGTGTGGTGGCCAGGTTGACGATCCCGTTCATCAGCATGAGCGCAAAAAAGGTCACCTGGAAGTGGAAAGCGTGCATCACGAACCAGTATTTACCGGTTTCCAAAAGCCAGATGACCACCGAGGTCACGAAGATCATCAGCGCCTCTTGCGGCGAGCGCAGCGATTCCAGTCCCGTCAGGAAGCGCATGCTCAGGTCCAGCGTTTTTTGCCGCAGGGAGGCCGGAATTACCTTCCCGATCAGATAACGCACGACTTTCTCGGTTGCCACGGGAAACATGGCCGCCGCCAGAAAGATCACCAGCACCACCACCGCCACGACCGTGCCGAGAATCGTGAAATCGCGGATGCTGAACCCGGCGATGGAGACCGACTTGCCTGCCAGGCGCGCCAGCTCGGGGAAATTCAAGAACACGAACATGAGCATCACCACGGCGTCAAAAATACGCTCCACGATAATCGTGGCCAGCGAGGCTGAGATGGGCACGGCCTCGTGGCGCTTAAGGATCACTGCCCGCAGCACCTCGCCGGCCCGCGCCGGGTAGATATTGTTGCCCATATAGCCAATCGTGACAATGGGGAACATCTTATTCGTGGGGATCTTTTTCAGGGGACGCAGCAGATAGTGCCAGCGCCAGGCGCGCACCCAAACCCCCACAAAATAAACTGCAATCCCCGGCAAAAGCCACAGATAATCCGCATTCAGCAGGGTTGCCCAGACCTGGTCCAGATTTTGTTTACGCAGAGCAAAATATAAGAAAACGGCGCTGATCACCAGCCCGAGCCAAAACTGCCAACGCTTCATGGCAAGGATTCTACCATTAACATTTGGTATACTTCAGCGTGCTATGCCTTTGATCACGACCAAAGACCTGGGCAAATCATACGGCCCGAACGATATATTCAGCAGCCTGAACCTGAGCATCCCGCACACGGCGCGCATCGCCCTGGTGGGCGCCAACGGGGTCGGCAAGACCACCCTGCTGCGCCTGCTATTGGGGCTGGAGGAGCCATCCTCGGGCGAAGTCCTGCGCAGCCGCGGCTTACGCGCGGGCTACCTGCCGCAGGAAGCCCAGTTTATCTCCAGGCATTCCTTGTGGGATGAATGCCTGACAGCCTTCGCCGGCTTGCTCGAGCAGCAGAAGGAGATGGCCCGCCTGGAAGCCGCCATGAGCGATCCGGGGCAAGCGGAAGCCGCGCTGCAGGCCTACGGCCGCCTGCAGGAGGCTTTCGAGCGCCAGGGAGGCTATACCTACGAGACGCGCATCCGCCAGACGCTCAGCGGGCTGGGGTTTGCGCCCGAGGATTTCAACCGCCCGCTGGACCAGCTTTCGGGCGGACAGCGCACGCGGGCTTTGCTGGCGCGTCTGCTGCTCTCCGATCCCGACCTGCTGCTGTTGGACGAGCCCACCAACCACCTGGATATCGCCGCGGTGGAGTGGCTGGAGACCTATCTGAAGGAGTGGGGCGGGGCGGTCCTGTTCGTCTCGCACGACCGCTATTTCATGGACCAGGTGGCGCGCACGATCTGGGAGATGACCCCGACCATCGAAGTCTATCACGGCAACTACAGCGCGTACCTGATCCAGCGCAGCGAGCGCTACCAGCGCCGCCTGGAAGAATACCAGGCGCAGGCTGCCTTTATCGAAAAAGAAGAAGAATATATCCGCCGCAACATTGCCGGACAAAACACCCGCCAGGCCCAAGGGCGGCGCAAACGGCTGGAGCGGCTCCTCGAAGAAGCCCGCCTGTCGCCCCCTACCCAATCGCGCCGCCTTCACCTGCGCCTGGAGCCGGCGGGGCGCTCCGGAGACCTGGTGCTGCGCACGCTGGGGCTTAGCGTGGGCTATGCCGATGAGGGACGCCCGCTTTTCTCCGTCCCCGACCTGACTCTGGTACGGGGCGAATGCGCTGCGGTGATCGGGCCCAACGGCGCCGGCAAGACGACCTTTCTTAAGACCCTGCTGGAGCAGGTGCCGCCTTATGCGGGCGAAGTGGTTCTCGGGGCGGGGCTGCAGATTGGCTATTTCTCGCAGGCCCACGAAGGCTTGCACCCGGAGCTGGACCTGATCCAGGAGATCCAATCGGTGGCGCCGGAGTTGAGGCCGGGCCCAGCCCGCGAATACCTGGCGAAGTTCCTGTTTACCGGCGATGACGTCTTCAAACCGGTCTCCGTGCTTTCCGGCGGCGAGAGGGGCCGCCTGGCGCTGGCCAAGCTGGCTCGCAGGGGCGCCAACCTGCTGCTGCTCGACGAGCCAACCAACCACCTGGACCTGCCGGCGCAGGAGGTCTTGCAGGCAGTCTTAGCCGGGTATCACGGCACGATCTTGCTCGTCTCGCACGACCGCTACCTGATCGACGCCCTGGCCACACAGATCTGGGAGGTGGAGCCGGAGCAGTCGGCCCTGCGCATCTTCGAGGGGACGTACAGCGAGTACCACAGCCTGAAGGAAGCGGAAGCTTCGGCGCGCAGCCAACCGGCGGAAAGCGAGGCGCCTGCCCCCGGTCGCTCGAGAGCACGGGCGAACCCATCGGTCTCGAATGAGGAGCGGCGCAGGCGCAGCCGGCTGCGCGAGTTGGAAGAGCGCATCGCCGGGCTAGAGGCCCAGATGAGCGCCCTATCGCGCCAGCTCGAGAACCCGCCGGATAACCCCGCCAAAGTGCAGCGCCTGGGCTCAGATTACGTGCGCATGCAGGGCGAGCTGGAGCAGCTCCTGGCGGAATGGGAAGAGCTGCAGCGCACTCTCGAATAAGCCTGCAGGGGTAGATCGGGTTGAGCCTTCCGTTTGAATGCTGTCTCGTGATGGTGAGAATCCCGATCCCGCCATCCGGCGATACTCAACGGATACTCCCCAGGAGGAACACTCGATGGACGAGCCGCTGATCAAGCTCAAAGGGGCAAATATGGACATTGACCTGGCGACACCGGAGGGGAAGATTTCATGGCAGCAGGATCAATGCCCGTGGAATCAAGCTAAAAAGTCCAACCAGCATCAGTGCGCGGTGAAAAATATTTCCATCTGCCCCTACTTCCGTGGGGTGGAGTATCCGGACACTCTTCTGTGCTGTTACCCACACCACCGGTCGTAGGGTGGGTTCGCTTCGTAGTCTGTGCGCCCCTGAGCCTCCGAATGTCGCCATCAGCCGTAGGGTGCGTTCGCTTTTGAACGCACCAAGCCGATTGGTCCGTTGGAAGCACCTCTGGGCCGGAGAAGGTGATTGCCATCCGCACACCCAACAATAGAGCTTCCAACAGCACCGATTATTTCACGGTACAATTGGAACAAACCAGCCGATTTTAGCGTCTAAGCATCACAATCCCTATCTTAAATTACCCGATTGTTTCGACTGGGGGTATCCCTATGGCACACAGATGGACGCAGTGGCTCTTCCGGCATCGTTTGGCCGTCGTCTTCTCCATTTTCATCGTCGGCGTCGCCGCGGTTGGGGCTTATTCACTCTCGCTGCCGCAGGTGCCTTCCAATGAGGGAGACCGCACTGCACCCGTCAATACCGAAAGACCTCTGACTTCTGTCGGCCAGGCTGGCGAGGGAGGCAACGTGTCACTCGCATCGATCCATCTCAGCGAAGGGCAGGCTCAACCGCAAGCAGCTCAGCCCGCCCAGGTCTCCACCGGCGAGCCTCTTTCCGAAGAGGAGATTGCCCAGGTCGCCTCTCGCCTGCCCGAGCTGACCCCCGAGCCTGGCGACCAGGGCGAGTTCCACCTGGCACAGCAACCCATCCCCCCGCCACGCCCCGGCGAGACCATCGACATCCCTTTCCCGCCGCCTGCTCCTGAGCCGTCTGGTCCCGCGACGGTGGAAAGCGGACCATTAAAAGTGCTGCGCTATTCCCCAGAAGGCGAAATCCCCATCGCGCCTTTTATCAGCGTGACCTTCAACCAGCCCATGGTCCCGCTGGGCACGCTCCCACTTGTAATGCCAGACCACTCTGCGGTCGCGCCGGTCGCGGCCTTGCCCCATCGGGCGGGTCAGCTCAACGGTCTCGCCGTCGTTGATGGCGTTGCCGCGGCGAC
>JAMCRR010000136.1:616-13265 GCA_023381565.1 Chloroflexota bacterium | reverse complement strand
GACCACAGAGCTGTTTTTTGAAACATTAATCTCTGTGGACTCTGAGCTCTCTGCGGTGAAATCACCGTTGAATTATTGTATCATCGATCCCACCCACATTCGCGTGGTGGCAGGATGCACGGTATGCTGCTGCTTCCAGGAGCTCCAGAATTCCAACAAGGAGCGTACCCGCGAAATGTCGCCGCGGATCAGCCGGTCGCGCAGGGCAGTCGGCAGAAATGCCTGTTCCGAGATGAGCGAGTAAAGCGGCTGCGCTAGCGATTGGTCGCCCAGGAGTACGGCCCCTATCAGCGTTTTCTGACCGACCGTCACCCTCAGGTGGTTATCGCCCTGGTCGTCCCGCACGGGGAATGCATTGGAAAGCTGGCGCCAGGTTTCGCTTTCGCCCCAGGTAATGCCGCGCAGGTTGGCGTCGGTGCCGCGCCCGGTTGCGCCGATGATCGTGGCTTGCAGCCCGGCCAGTACGGTATGGCTGAAAGACAGCGGCTTCTGGTAAGGGGTATTTTGCCCGGCCATGTTCTGCCCGGCGGTGGTTCCCTGCGCCCGCGCCGCCCACCAGAGCGTATCGAGCAGCGATTTGCCGAAAGCCGGATCGTAGATTTCGGTCACGTCGCCGGCCGCAAACACATCCTCCGCGCTGGTCTGCAGGTTCTCGTCAACCAGGATGCCGCGATTGGTGAACAGCCCGGCGGAGCGGGCCAGCTCAGCGCGCGGCAAAACCCTGCCGGCAGATACGACCAGATCGCAGGCGATGGTTTCTCCCGCCGTGGTCAGCACACCGGTCGCGTGCCCGCCTCGTCCGGTGATTTCGGCCAGCCTGGAGTAAGGGTGGATGCAGATACCCATGGCAGCCAGGCGCTGCAGGATTATCTGAGATTCGGCTCTATCCAGCACATTCTTCAACAGGCGGTCTTCACTCAGCAGGTAATGGACCTGAAGGTGTAAGCTGCGAAGCCCCTCGGCGAGCTGTAAAGCCGAAATCCCGCCCCCCTCCAAGACGACAACATGAGCTTTTTTAGCGGCTCTAATCAAGGTACGGGCATCGTTCAGGTTATCCAGTTTCAAGACCCTGCTCAAGCGCGCTCCTGGAACGTCGATACGAGCGCTCTGGGCGCCCGTTGCCAGCAGCAGCCGGTCGTAGCTCAGGCGTTCGCCGGTGGAAAGCTCGATTTCATGTTCGCGCCACGCCAAAGAGGTGACCCTGCGGTGAGAAATGCGGCGCAGGTGAAGTTGGCGCGGTTGCACCTCGTTCTCTGCTGCAGAAAAGAGATGGGCTTCGGGGATCTCGCCCACGAGGAAGGAAATCAATTTACGGCGCTGGTAAAACGGATGCGCTTCCTCCCCAACCACGACGATTTCGCCGCTCTCATCTTGCTGGCGGATAGCCCCGGCGGCAGCCATCGCCGCAACTCCGGATCCAACAATAATATATCGGCGCATAATAACCTCTTCAGACAAACGGTGAGTCTAAGAGTGCACCCAATCCTGATATTCAATTCTTCCCAAGCGTGGCAGTGATAAGGCGGAGCTAAGCTTGACGGATGGGGCATTGGAAGCCGGTCACGCATCCCGCTCAGGTCAGCAGACGATGTCCTGGAGTATTTATCTGTTAACCGTCGCAGTCGTGCAGTGAATTTCCAGAGTATAGATTCAGTGCCGGTGCGGCGGTTCGTCCTCGATCTGACGGGGCTCCCTGGAGTGTGTCCAGGGCCTGACGGTGGGATCGGTTTGGATCCTGCCCAGCCGGGCAGAGCAACGTATCCACCCTAACATCAGGTAATTTACATTATATGTCGCATTTATCCGCGATTCAAGTTAACGTTTGATGATGATTTCGGCTCTTGACCATCTCTTTCAAGTAGGATAGAATATTTTTAATAAGATGGATTTTGCCCTCGTAGCTCAATTTGGATAGAGCGCTTGCTTGCGGAGCAATAGGTTAGGCGTTCGAGTCGCCTCGGGGGCACCAGATATAACAAAAGTAGGGTGCGTTCGACCTTGAACGCACCTTTTTTACAGGTTGGGCGCATCCTCAAGGAATGATCTTGACCCTGTGCCCGCGATCAGTACGTCACAACCCTGGGCAGCACCCGATACAACAAAAGTAGGGTGCGTTCGACCTTGAACGCACCTTTTTTACAGGTTGGGTGCACCCTCAACGAATAATCTTGACTTTGTGCCCGGGATCAGTACGTCACAACCCTGGGCAGCTTCTTTGCCTGGTCAACCCAATCGGTTACCTGTTTCAGGGTGGGCAGCTGGCGGACAACTTTCTTCTCTGCATTGACTTCCACCATTTTTTTGACCAGGTTTTCTGGCAACCGCTTACCCAGCTCAACCACCGTATCGACGCCCGCGGCTTCCAGGAGGTCGGAATATTCCTCCTTGACGCCTTTAATCCGGAATAAGTCTGCCCGGTTGACCCACTCCAGCACCTTGGTGTGGCTGATGCCGGTGGCCTCCTCGATGGATTTGCGGCCCGCCGGGGTACAGCCTTTCTCCAGCAGTTCTTCAACCGTGTTGATCGCTGCCTTTGCCTTCAACACCTCGGCATAGGTCTTGCCAATCCCTTCAATATCCTCGATTTTTGCCATAGGGCACTCCTTCTGGGGATCGATATGATTGTTTGATAAAGTTGACCTGAAATTAAGTATAGCACTTCGATCAAAAATGGACAACATGGGCAGATACGAAGAGTTAAACGGCGTTCAGGAGCAGTTAAGCGAGATTGCGGAGGAACTGGAGGATGAGGAGGACTGAGGTAAATTCACCTCTAGCGTTTTGCGAACGTCACCTCAGGGTAGAGCGCGGATGGACCTTCTAAGAGGGGTGAGCTTGTCCCCTTTAAATACCGGTCAAAGAAAGCTACGAGATAAGCGTTGGTGATCTGCAGGCCGCGGGCAGGGTCGATCGGTCCTTCGAGCCCGGCAGCTATGAAAAACGGGCGCAGCAGGGGAACCTGGCGCAGAGGCAGGTCCGTGAAATTGAAGTGCCCCGCCTCTGCAATGGAAAGGAAATAGGCATCGCCGGGGTTAACGCTCTGATACCCCTGATGCATCGAGGCGCAGTTCGCGTCGCAGCTTTTCCGGTAATCCTCGGTGATGAACATAAACGGCTGGGAGACCGTCGCCTTCAATTCAGCGCCGAACAGGGTACCGTCCAGGTCGGCGCCGGCTTTGCAGCGCGGCTCCTGCTGGCAGACGGCGTAAGCTGTGGCGCCGCCGAAGGAATGCCCCCAAACGCCGATTTTCGCCAGGTCCAGGCGGTTGTAGAATGGGCTCGATGGGGAGGCATCCAGTTTTTGCGCCTGATCCATGACAAAACGCACATCTGTATCCCACACGGCCTGGATGCGGTTGGCGTCTGCGTCTAACTGCGCACCGGTATCGCTGTCGGGTATGGCGCCTGTAAGCGAGCGGGTAACCACGCGGCCATTCGGAAAAACGATCAGGTTGGAGGTATAGGTGGGGTTGATCCCCACGACGACGTAGCCATGGCTGGCCAGGTTCTCGGCAAAGACGGTGTAATCTGGCACGGAGGGACCCATACCGGGCTCCATGATCAGGACCGGGAGAGCCGAGGGCGCTGCGGCCAGGGAAATGCCTTCGTAAGAGTGGGTTTGGATACGATTGAGGTCGGTTTCGATCAGGTAGCCGAGGCCCTGGTCTTTTGCCCGCGCCTGCGCCCAGGCCGGTGGCATATACGGGGCGTATGTAGCTCCCCCGGCCTCCGCCGGGTACCAGACCCAGACGGCCAGCTCGCGAGGCGTGTTGGGCTGACCGGCGAGCGGGTCCATGCGAGACTGGTCGACCCAATCGTATTCCATGCGCCCGACGGCGTACGGCCCGGTGGGCACGGGCAGGTGGAGCGTCATTCTCCGGGAGATCACCACCCCGGCGAAGAAAAATGCCGCAGCAATAAAGGCAGCCGCAGCTGCCAGATAAAGGATCTTCCTCGCCCTATAGATCCAACGGAGAAGCCTGGTCATTGGGCACTCTTTCCACAAAGAATATCAAGGAGTCACAATAATAACACTGCCGGGGAGAAGATCAGGACAAAGATTAAGATGAGGGATGTATCAGGAGATAATTTTTGACAAAAGCAACTAATTTATCCATAATAGCCATATAATCTGTTGCTTTTAAGAGGCTCTGATGATCGCAGAAAATATGGAAGACCGGATCAGCGCTGTCCGGGGTTTCAACCGCTTTTTCACCCGCCAAATCGGTGTGTTGCGCGAAGGTTTGCTCCACACCCCCTATACGTTAACCGAGGCGCGCCTCCTGTTCGAAATCGCCCATGGCGATCATCTCACCGCCACCCAGTTGGGTCGCGAGCTGGGCCTGGACGCGGGCTACCTGAGCCGTATTCTATCCCGGCTCGAGGGGCAAGGCCTGATTGTCAAGATGCCCTCCGAAACAGACGGTCGACAGCGTTTGCTCTCGCTCACCCCGCAGGGTCGGGAGGCTTTCGCCGTCCTGGACCTGCGCTCGCGCGAGGAAGTAGCGGAAATGCTGGATGCGCTCAACGATGCGGAGCAGCAGCGCTTGCTGAAGGCCATGAGCACGATCCAGAGCATCCTCAAAAAAGAGACTCACTACAAATATGCCGAGCCGTTTTTCTTGAGGCCGCCCGAGCCGGGAGATCTGGGCACAGTGGTGCGCCTGCACGGCGAGCTTTACGCCCGGGAGTACGGCTGGGACGAGCATTTTGAAGCCCTGGCTGCGCAGATCGTGGCCGATTTCATCAACAATTTCAACCCGGCTAAAGAACGCTGCTGGCTCGCTGAGATGGGCGGCGAATTGGTCGGCTCAATATTTTGCGTGCGTCTCGACGACGACACCGCCCGGCTGCGGATGCTGCTGGTCAGGCCCGAGGCACGCGGGCTGGGGTTGGGCACGCGCCTGGTGGAGGAGTGCATCCGCTTCGCCAGGAGCGCCGGGTACAAGAAAATGGTGCTGTGGACCAACAGTGTATTGGTGGAGGCGCGCCACATCTACCAGAAAATGGGCTTCAAGCTCGTCGAACAGAATGCGGAACGCAACTTTGGAAAAGACCTGGTGGGAGAGGATTGGGAATTAATTCTGTAAGATAATCGGATTGAATATTCCCGCATAAACCGACACAATTTAGTGAAAGGGAGGCCGACATGCACGGACTGCGCGACCCCGAAGGCGCCGATGTGAGCCACCTGGCAGCGGGTGAAGCCCTACCCTTCCGCTCTAACGCTTTCGACGTCGCCCTGTTTGCCTCTTCCCTTTGATGAATCCAGCATGAGGGCATGGTCCATGCCCTGCGTGAAGCATGGCGCGTCCTGGTCGCCCAGGGGGTAATGATCGATCTTCGTCCCCTGTGCGCAGACGCGCCCCTTGAGATCATTTTTATTTGGCTTGCGTGCCGATGCCGAGCAAATCGGCGATGCCCGCATGGGGGTCGATCACCGGCTCGATCAGCGGTTCAGAGCAGGTCATCAGGGTGGTCACGCCGGGGCCGTGCCCCGCCACCAGGCAGTCGCTGTGCACGACCACGCCGATGGAGACGGCGCCCTGGTGATAATCGCGGCCAAAACGGTTGTCGTGATCCATCAGGGCCACAAAATCGCCGAAGCGGATGCGGTCGAGGCCGTATTTCTTCACACTTTCCGGGTCGCCGGTGACGATGTCGTAATCGCCGGTGGCGACATGCAGCGAGCCGATGCCCGAGCCCAGGCAAGCCGCCGGCACGATGGTGGTCACGGGGACCTGCAGCTTCCCGTTACCGGACTCGCGGACGTTCATCTTCTTCAGCAGCTCGGGGTCCAGGTTGAAGAGCACGATGTCGGGGTAATCGACCAGCTTCAAGCCCTGGCCTCTGGCAAAGATGATGATCTTGTCGTCGTAGGTGAGCTTTTCTTTAGCTTCGCGAGGGAAATCTACGATCACGTGCTCCGAGCCCCCATGGTGCCCGAGAACGACGCCCTCGGCGCCCTTGGCATCCCCGCTGATGACCCGGGCTTTATTGCCCACGCAGGAATAGGCCTGCAGCGAGTTGTTGGGATGTTCGAAAGGCTTTTGCGTGTCGGCAGTGCAGCTCACCCCGGGCTCCAAATGATCGCCGGCCCAGCCGAAGGCCGAGTCGCCGACCTGCATATTGAGCGTGATCCCGCCGATGGAGGGCAGAATAAATGGGACGCCGTGGCGGTCGACCTCCCAATGCCGGGAATACTTCGGGTATCCGGGCTGGCATTCCAGGATGAATTCCACAACCGAACGATCATTCGTTTTGAGCATAGCGACTCCTTGGGAAGTTAGTGTGACAGCGACGATCCTGATATGGCAAAGAATGCCATGGGCGGGTGATTAACCGAAAGGGGTTCATCACTCGCGGGTATTTGGTAGAAGAAATGCCAGCATTGCCAGATGTGCAGGTGAATATTATCACACCTGAGGCGAAGTGGGGCTTGGTGGAACCGAAAAAAAGCGAAGGCGGAAAGACGAAAGACGAAGGATGAAGGCTGACCCCATCTCTACGGTTTATACCATCTTTTCGCCTTCATCCTTTCCTACGATCCCGGGATGGAGGCTGGGCCCGGCTTAGGGTGGAGAGGCAAGATAATAGGCGGGCGGGGCGCCTGTGTGAAATCGAAATCCTGGATCAGATTCCCCAGGATGGAGGCATTTTCGCGCACATCCGGGCGTGAATCGGGACGACCATCGGTGGCGGGATTCAAGCGCTGACTGTTGAGGAAATCGTCTTCGATGAATTTGAGATAGGCATCGAAGCTCAGCGTCTGGTGGTCGATGGTTCCCTGTTTGGCATATGGGCTGATCACCATAGCCGGCACCCGCAGCCCGTAGCCGTTGGCATCCACGGTGGGTGGCACGACGTTATCATACAATCCTCCCCAATCATCCCAAACCAGGAAGATGGCGGTGCTGCCCCGTTGAACACCTTCTATCAAAACAGCTTGCCCGAGCCCGCCGGTGTCCAGGCGAAGGCCTCAGGCAAACACCTCGCCGCGCTGCGCCAGAGAGCGGATCATCCGCTCCACGCACTTAATCATTATTCCCACCGGAAGAAGCGCAACGCCAGCAGAGAGCACACCACGAGCCAACCTGCCAACACACCCACATCGGTGGTCAATGGGAAGACCGGCGTAGAGTTGATCATTACCCGGCGCAGCAAATCGGCCAGGTAGGTGAGCGGCATGGCGTCGACCAACGGGCGAATCCAATTCGGCATAAGGGTAAGCGGGAAGAAGATGCCTGAGAGGATCATCATGGGGAAGTTGATCAGGTTGGTGATGGCAGCGGAGCTCTCTTGCGTGCGGGCCAGCCCGGAGATCAGGTAGCCCAGGGCAATGAACATCAGCGACCCGAACAGCACGATCCCTACCAGGATAATCGGATTGCCCAGGATGTGCACGTTAAAGAACCAGACCCCCACCAGGATGATCGCCGCAGCCTGAAGCAAGCCGATGGTCAGGCGAAACAGGACTTGGGAGATCAAAAGCATCGAGCGGGGAAGAGGCGTGGCCCCCAGCCGGCGCAGCACCTGCTGCTGGCGCAGCTGGACGAGCACATTGGCGGTGGCGAAGAGGCCGAGCTGCATCAGCGACATCGCAAGAATCCCCGGAAGTAGAAAATCAATCTCCCTCAGGTTTGCAGCCGTCACCGTTTTCGGGGTCACCACCACCAATGCCGGCTGGTGGGTGAGCCCCTGGTTGAAACCCTGCACGACCTGGCTCACAATCGGCAGCACAACCTGAGGGGTGGTCTGGTTGGTGGGGTCGTAATAAACGGCCACATTCGAGGCCTTATCGGCCGCGATGGAAGCTGTCATATTGGGTGGGATGACGAGCAAGACGGTCAGGTCACCCTTTTTCAAGCTGGACATCAGGGTTGACTCGTTGCCCGTAGTTACTTTAAAGACGCTGACACCCTGGAAAGCCTGGATCAATCCGGCGCCGGCCGATCCCTGATCCTGGTTGGCGATGCCCACATCGAAGGTCGTGTTGCCGTTCCCGCTGAAGATGATGCCAAACAACAGCATGAAGAGGATTGGGAAAGCCAGCGTCCAAAAGATCTCCATCCGTTCACGCCGGTATTCTTTCAGGTTAGCTAAATAAAGCTGGATGATCGTTTTCATGATATCTGCCCTAATCACGGATGGTCTTGCCGGTCAGTTTAAGGAACACGTCCTCCAGGGTGGCCACGCGAACGTTCAAGGTGTCAAAGTGGATTTCCCCACGCTCAGAAAGGTTCATCAGGCTGCCCAGGGTAGCCACGGTATTGGCTGTATAGAGGGTGACGTGATGGTCTTTAACCATTTCTGGGCGGGTGAGACCTGCCAACCCGTGGAAAATGCCATCCAGCGGGCGCGAC
This sequence comes from Chloroflexota bacterium, assembly GCA_023381565.1. Lineage (GTDB taxonomy): Bacteria > Chloroflexota > Anaerolineae > Anaerolineales > Anaerolineaceae > JAMCRR01. The sequence goes on along the minus strand of JAMCRR010000136.1, from coordinate 4,902 downwards.
CCGGCGGTATTGAACTCAATGATCGTCTCGTTGAAGTTTTGCTGGATCAGGTTGCCGGGGGTATCCATGGCAATGACCGTACCGCTGTCGATGATGGCGACCCGGTCGCACAGTTCCTGGGCTTCCTCCATGTAATGGGTGGTCAGAAGGACCGAGGCGCCGGATTTCTGGATCTGCCGGATGGTATCCCACAAGCTGCGGCGGGCCTGAGGGTCCAATCCGGTGGTCGGCTCGTCCAGGAAGACGATTTCGGGATAGTTGACCAGCGCCAGGGCGACCGACAGGCGTTGGCGCTGCCCGCCAGACAGTTCCCTGCTCTGCGTGTCTTTCTTTTCCCCCAGGTCCACCAGGTCGATCAGCTCGCGGCTGTTACGGGTTTGGCCGGGATAAAAGGTGCGGAAGAGCTCCAACACCTCGGCGACGGTCAGGCGCTGGAAGAGGGCTGTATTCTGGAGCTGTATGCCGATGCGGCTCTTAACCTGCCGCGGCTGCCGGATCACGTCCAGGCCGAGGACGTTCACTATTCCACTGTCCGGCAGGCGTAGCCCTTCGATGATTTCGATGGTGGTGGTTTTGCCGGCCCCGTTGGGTCCCAGGAGGGCAAATACCTCACCCTGCCCGATGCTCAAGCTGATGCCGTCCACCGCTCTAATCTTTCCATAATATTTCTTTAAATTTTCGACTTCAATCGCTTGCATTAATACCCCTCAGACGAAATATCCGGCAGATATTATACGATAATATTCATCTATTTACATTATATCTGATTAACAACCCTGGTCCGTGGCATGAAGCCGGCGATCCGATGGATCCCCGAATATGTTCATTCGGCCCCATCCTACCTGTTCCATCACCGGAGGCCGATTGGTGTGGATTCATCCTTCATCCTTTCTCTAAAAGCTCCGTTATAATGGTATGGACCTACGGTTTGACTGAGGGATTACGATCTAAAAACCGTTCGTGGGGAGGCAGGCCACACAAAATGATGGAGCAGGAGATTGCTTCGCCTAGAACGCTCGCAATGACACTCGCACCAAATAAGGGATTACGATCTAAAACCGTTCGTGGGGAGGCAGGCCACATAAAATGATGGAGCAGGAGATTGCTTTGCCCAGAACGCTCGCAATGACACTCGCACCAAATAAGGAGAAAAAGATGGCACCGATTCGTACGGTTATTATGGGCGCCGCCGGGCGCGACTTCCACAATTTCAACGTATATTTTCGGGATAACCCCAGCTATGAGGTGGTGGCTTTCACTGCCACGCAGATTCCCAATATCGAGGGGCGGCAATATCCCCCCGAGCTAGCCGGAAAACTCTATCCTAAAGGGATCCCGATTTGCCCGGAGAGCGACCTGGTCAAGCTGATCAAGGAAAATAACGTCGACCAGGTGATCTTTGCCTACAGCGACGTACCGCACGAGTACGTGATGCACAAGGCTTCGATAGTCATCGCAGCCGGGGCAGACTTCCGCTTGATGGGCGCGCGGGCAACGCAGGTGAAATCGATCAAACCGGTCGTTTCGGTATGCGCTGTGCGCACCGGCTCGGGCAAGAGCCAGACCACCCGGCGCGTCTCCAGGATTTTGATCGACCTGGGGTTCAAAGTCGCCGCCATCCGCCACCCCATGCCCTACGGCAACCTGGTCAAGCAGGCTGTGCAGCGTTTTGCCAGTTACGACGACCTGGCGAAGAATGAATGCACGATCGAGGAACGCGAGGAGTACGAGCCGCACCTGGATAATGGCGTGATCGTATATGCCGGGGTGGATTACGAGGCCATCCTGCGGCAGGCCGAGAAGGAAGTGGACATCATTTTGTGGGACGGGGGCAACAACGACTTCCCCTTCTACGTCTCAGATTTCCAGATCGTGGTCGCCGACCCGCACCGCCCGGGGCATGAATCGCGCTACTACCCCGGCGAGACGAACGCTCGTTCAGCCGACGTGATCGTGATCAACAAGGTGGATACTGCCGATCCCAATAACGTGATCCAGCTCCGCGAGTCACTCTATGCCCTTAACCCAACAGCCGTGGTCATCGAAGCTGCTTCGCCGCTCTTCGTCGACCACCCGGAGCAGATCCGCGGCAAGCGCGTCCTGGCCATCGAGGACGGACCCACACTCACCCACGGCGAAATGGCCTACGGCGCGGCCTGGGTGGCAGCCAAACGCTTCGGCGCAGCCGAGATCGTCGACCCGCGGCCCTTTGCCGTGGGCGCCATCGCAGCCACCTACCGCAAGTACCCCAAAACCGGGGCGATCCTGCCCGCCATGGGGTACGGCGAAGAGATGACGCGCGACCTCGAAGCAACGATCAACAGCTCAGATGTAGACCTGGTGCTGATCGGCACCCCGATTGACCTGAAGCGGCTGATCAAGATCAACAAGCCGGCCCAGCGCGTGCGCTATGAGCTGCAGGAGATTGGCCAGCCCACGCTGGAAGATTTACTGAAAGCAAAATTTGGAAATAAATAAAGCCCTAATAGTTGCTATAAGCGCCCTGCGCGGCCGCAACCCCTTTGCCGGTCTCAACAGGATAGCCGCATTCTCCCAGGGCCAGCTCGATAGCAGAGAGGGTCGCCAGCACCTCGGCGATCCCCGCAGCGCCCATGTGACCGATGCGGAAGTAGTCCCCCCGGATGGCCGGGTGCAGGCCTCCGGCCACCACCACACCGTGGCTTGCCACGCGGCTCACCAGCTCTGCGCCGTTAACGCCTAGCGGGTAGCGCGGCGCCGTCATGGCGTGAGCGGCGACCTCCTCCCCCAGCGGCACCTGAGCCAACCCCAGCGCGGCAATCCCAGCTTTGCACGCCCGGCTGACCGCCATGTGGCGCTGCCAGCGCGTTTCCATTCCTTCGGCCAGGATCTGGGTCAGGCTGGTGTGCAGCGCCACGACTAAATTTACCGCCGGTGTGCCAAAATACCCGGTTTTGCGAGCTTCGTAGGCTTCCATCACCGGCAGCCAGTTGGCCCAATCGGCGTAGTAGTTTGGCACCGGCGTGGTTCTCCCTTTGAACTTTTCAAGGGCGCGCGGACCGGCCACCACCAGCGCCAGCCCGGGCGGCGTGCCGACAGCTTTTTGCGAAGCAGTCAAAACCAGGTCCACACCCCACTCGCTCATGCGCAGCTCCTCGGCAGCCACCGAGCACACGCCGTCCACCACGCATAAAGCGCCGTAGCGGCGAGCCAGCCCGGCCAGGCCTTGCACATCGTTGATTACCCCGGTAGAAGTGTCCACATGGGTGACGGTCATCACCTGGTAGCCGCCCTGCTGCAGCATTGCCTCTACCTCATCGAGCGATGGCCGGCCTCCCACCGGCGCCGGAACCTGGGTTACCCTGCCGCCGTATCGCGAAGCAATGGCGGCGAAACGGTCGGAGAAATAACCGGTATTGATCACGAGCACTTTATCGCCCTGCTCGACCAGGTTGGCGGCGGCGGTATCCATAGCGAGCGTTCCCGAGCCGGCCAGGATGAACGGCTGGCCATCCGGGCTCTGAAAGACCTGGCGCATCTGCTCGAGGGCGCTTCCAAAGATTTGGATAAAATCGGGAGCCACGTGGCTGGTCGTCGGAACAGCCAGCGCGGCAAGGACCTCGGGTTCAAACTCCACGGGTCCTGGGATCATCAATAAAGAGTGATTTTTCATTTTTTATCCTTTATCCTTTATCCTTTTCCTCCGGCGGCAGGTCGAGAAAGTGTTCCAGGTCGTGGAACACGCGATGTACTTCATCGGGCAGGATCTCGTGCCGGACTTCGCGCCCTCGCTGCAGGGAGCGGATCAACCCTGCTTCCCGCAGGATGCGGGCGTGGATGCTTACGGTGGGGCGTGAAATTCCCAGGTATTTTGCCATGTCGGTATTGGTCATGCCGATATTGCGGATCATGCGCAGGATGACCAGCCGGGTGGGATCAGCCAGAGCCTGAGTGCGGGAAGCTAGGCTGCGGGCGAAGGAGTAGTAATTTTCGTAAATCTTCCCCGGCTCGGCAAACGATACAATCACCAGTCCCGGCGCTACCCACCAGGAATCGGCCAGCCCGAAAGGCTCGAGCCAGAAGTATACGCCGATTTGACCGGCCTGGACTGCGGATTTCACCTCTGGGTAGCGCAGAAGGGGATTCATCTCCGGCAGCCAGGAAATCTCGGGGATGGCGTTGCGCTTTTCTTTTACACCTAACACCGTCAATGCTCGCCTGGTTTGTGCCTCGAGCAGGTTCTGGCGCTGGAGGCGCCAGGGATGGTAGACTTCGTAATAGAAACGGTCCATCCAGTGCCAGAAGCT
>JAMCRR010000136.1:0-606 GCA_023381565.1 Chloroflexota bacterium | reverse complement strand
GACTTCCAGCCGCAGAACCGTCAGAGCCTTCGAGATCCACTCGATCCCCAAATTCTGGAAGAGTGCGATACGAAAGCGGCAGGTAAGATCCACCAACCGTTCGATGGGAGGGAGAGCGGCATCCGGGGTAAGTTGGTAGGCGACCGCCTGCTGCGACAAATGTTCGAGGGCCGTTTCCACATCCAGCTGGCGCATGGCCAGGGTTGCATGGCTGTAATCTTCGTCGAACAAGACCCCGGCCCAGAGAGCCACAGCCTCCAGGATGGAATTTGAGCGGGCGGTCTGCCCAAGCATCTGCTTGAACTCGACCAGCCACTCGGAGGGAACCGCACGCACCAGAGGCAGGAAATCGGTCAGGATATCGCCTGTATACTCACTCCCGAGGAGGATGAAAAAAGCCGTATCGAGCTCCATCGAGATAGACTGGCCAATGGTCCAGCCTGAATTTTCATGGACTCCGGGGTTATTTGCCATAAGTTCTCCCCTGAATGGGTTGGGTTTGGGCTTCCAGCGATTTTATGGATGGCTGTCTGAACCCGATGGCTAATTGTAACCCAACCACCACGGCCAGAACAGCTAGAGCGAGGGTGGAGATACTAAAATAGC
>JAMCRR010000023.1 GCA_023381565.1 Chloroflexota bacterium | reverse complement strand
AGGAATCCTTTGCAAATCTAGTGAGATGATCGATAATTGGAGGATAAGTAAGGTATCTTGATCTCAATCACAAATCATAACTTCTAAATTGCATATCACCACGACAGATGACGATAAGCAAAAAAATACACTCCTCCGAATTTCGTCTGACTTTTCTTTTGGGTCTGCTCGCATTTATACTCTTCTTTCTGGCGGTTTACATTTTTGTACCGACAGGCTACGAATGGGAGCATTCATTTCGTCCGGCTGCTTTACGTTTGCTCTCTGGCGTCTCTCCTTATGGCCCAACAAATTATTTTAACGCACCCTGGTTACTCTTACCGCTCTTACCTTTATCGATTCTCCCCTCACACATAGGTTTCACCTTATTCACTATCCTCGGGATAGCTGTTATTTCTTACTTGGCTTTTCGATTCGGAGCTCGCCCCTGGACACTCGGCATCCTATTGCTTTCCTATCCGGTTACTAAATGCCTTTACCGTGGACAAATCGATTGGGTGTCACTATCAGGTGTCCTTCTACCAGCACAATATGGCTTATTCTTGGTTTTAGCTAAACCTCAAATTGGTATCGGGGTTGCTATCTTCTGGCTGGCTGATGCCTATCGTTCTGGTGGCATACGACGAGTTACTTCAACATTTATCCCGGTAGTTTTGGCCTATCTCATCTCAATTCCAATATTTGGCCTTTGGTTCCTGCTGCCTGGTGGAATTGAGAATAATCCCGAGAATATTAGTCTGTGGCCAATATCTCTTTTCCTTGGGCTCATTTTTCTAATTTTGGCTATTCGGCGCACGAGTATCCGTTCTTCGATTATTTCTTCTCCATTCCTATCCCCATATCTTTGTGTTTATTCTTTAACGGGAGTATTTATCGCATTGGTCAGTCTTCCTATCCTCGAAGTGGGCATTTCGGTAGTCTTGTGGGCATTGAAATTGGCAAATCTCATACGGTAAATATCTATCATGATAGGAGCATGTAACGATAGGAAGGTCGGGTGGGTAGGTGGGTGAGTGAGTGATCATAATTTTTTCGAAGGACGATCCACCCCGGAATCCACCAACCGAAAGAATCACTTGTCCACAACGCACCAATTCAGACTCCCGGGTTTCGGAATGGCGTGTTGGAAGCACTCCTATGATGGTTTGAATTCTCCCCTAAGATGCAATCTTGACCTTCACCTGCGTTTTCGAGGTAGCTTCCAATAGCAGCCTATGTCTGTATCGCTGCCTTAACCCTGGCCGGGGTAAACGGCATCTGCCTCACGCGTGCTCCCGTGGCGTCAAAGATGGCGTTGGCGACCGCTGCGGCGGTGGTGATCGTGGCCGGCTCTCCCGCGCCCACGGCGGGCTGATCAGGGCGGTTGATCAAGATCACCTCCACCTCGGGGACCTCGGAAAACGTCAGGATGGGATAGCTCTCCCAATCGACGGACGTCTGCCGCGCCCCCTCAAATTTAACCTCCTCTTTGAGAGCCCTGCTCAGGGACTGGATCAGGTTGCCTTCAATCTGATTCTTCAACCCATCCGGGTTGATGATCAGCCCGCAATCGTGCGCGGCCACCAATCGCTTCACGGTCACCGCTCCCGTATCCGTATCCACCTCGACATTCGCCACGCAAGCTACGATAGCCTGGGTGTTCTCATAGCGGGCAAAAGCAAGCCCGCGGCCTTCTACCAGGCTCTTCTGTTCGCGCTTTGGCGCAGGGCGCCTCTCCCAATTTGCCCGGTCAGTTGCGGCCTTCAAAACCTCGATCGCCCGCGGGTCTTTCAGGTAGCGCAGGCGATATTCAAGGGCGTCGACTTGAGCCGCGGCGGCGCACTCGTCGATGAAGGATTCGTTGGCGAAAGTGTTGCCTGCTCCTCCCAGGCTGCGGAAGGAGGATGCATGCAGGGGGCTCTCTGCCAGCCAGTGCACCGTCACGCGCTGGTTGGGGAAAGCATAATTCGTCGGGGCGTTGCGCTCTGCCCCCATGAAAAAACCGGATCGAGGGGCGGCTTCCCATGAGATCAGCTGGGCGGCGATCAACTGCCTGGCAAAGCGTGGGCGCTGCGTATGCGAGGGCGACCACACCTGGTAATCCCAGGCGATCACCTCTCCGTGCTCATCCAACCCAGCCCTGACCTCCATCACCATGGCAGGCGCTTTCGGCTCCCAGACGAACTCATCCTGGCGCGACCACTGCACGCGCACCGGCTTTCCAACTGCCTGGGATAAGACCACCGCATCCCCGCAGGCGTCATCCGTGCCGTTCTGTCCGTACGCTCCGGCGCCTTCTACATGGACCAGATGCACTTTTTCAGGGCTCATCCCGGCGAGCTGCGCCAGCGCTCCGCGCAGCGGGTACGGGCCTGGCATGGGCGCCCAGACCGTGATGCGATCTGCGGTCACATCGGCGATGGCGCACGACGGGCCGATCGAGGCGTGGGCGTGGTACGGCTGGTAATACTCCGAGTGAAGCTGCCGGGCAGTGCGTTCGAACGCCGCCGCGGCGTCGCCCTTTTCGACCAGCACCTTATCCTCGGTTGGCTGAGAGCGCAGATAGGTATACAGGTCATCCATACCCGGCAAAGAAGCCGCCTCCTGCCAGTCCACCTTGA
>JAMCRR010000097.1 GCA_023381565.1 Chloroflexota bacterium | reverse complement strand
GTTTCAAGGCGGCCTCGACAGTTACGTTCGGGTTGCCGTCGCGGTCTCCACCGATCCAGGAGGCCAGCCGCAACCAGGAGTGGCCCGCCCGCAGGCCGGGAAAATCCTGCTCGAGGGCGGCGTCCAACCGCCGGTAGATCTCCGGCAGCGCCGTCCAAAAGACCTGCCCGACGAAATAGAGGGAGGTTTTGACCTCGTCAGTGGGCGTGGGTTGGGCAGTGCGTGTCCGGTCCGTTAGCCAGAGTGTGGTGATCTCCTCGTGAAGCTCTTTGCGCATCTGCACGAGCTCCTCGGGGAGACATTCCGGCAGGCTCATTAAGCGCAGCGTCTCGGTGATGCGCTCGATCTTGGAGAGGATCGTCCGGCGGCGAGATTCGGTCGGGTGCGCCGTCAGCACCAGCTCGATCTGCAGCCGGGCCAGCAGGTCCGCCATCTGCTCCTTCGTCACCCCGCCGGCTCTTAGTTGGGCGATGGCTTCGGCAATCGAATCGTGGATGGGCGCGGGGCTCTTGCGAAGCACCCCCGAGTCGCGAAGCGATTGAGTGGGGTCGCGAAGCGCCTCCGAGCCGCGGAGCGCCTCCTGGCGCAGGGCTTCGATGCGCGAGTTGTCTTCAGCAGTGTTGACCAGGTCGAAATACAGGGCGAAAGCGCCGGCGATCCCGCGCGCCGTGGGGGTCTCCAGGGCGGCAATCTCGGTAGCCAGGAGGCGCCCGCCTTCCGCCGCGGCGAGAGGGTCGTCCGAGCGTCGTTTCAAGGCGGCCTCGCGGATGCGTTCTTCCACCTCGAATAGCGCCCGCGACTCTTGCTCTACCAGTACCTGTCCGAGAATGTCCCCCAATAGATGAATGGTCTCGGAAATTTCCATTATTTAATTTACCACAAAGAACACAAAGGGTACAAAGAAAACAGAGGGAAAGAAAGCCACAGGGAACACTGAGGCTTTCTCAGTATTTATCTAAATAATCTTCGTGTTCTTTGTGCCCTTTGTGGTTAAGGATCTCTTCTGACGAATGTTTACACCAGCTTCGTGCCGCACTCGGGGCAGAACTTGGGGCCCTTGGTCTCAGCCCCGCAGTTGGGGCAATTCGCCGGGGCAGCCGCCGGCGCTTCGATCTTCGTGCCGCACTCGGGGCAGAACTTGGCGCCTTTCGTCTCTGCGCCGCACTTGGGACACTTCTGCGCGGCCGGCTGCACCATGGGCGTGCCGCAGTTGGGGCAGAACTTGGTCCCCGCGGGGGCCAGCGTGCCGTCCTGGGGGCAGCGCGCCGTATTTGCCGCGGCTTGCTCCATGGCATTGCTGGCTTGCTGGACGAACTTATCCAGCCCGAAGGCGGAGGCGAAGCCTTTGATGGCGGCGCCGGCTTGCTCGCCGCGCGCTTCCGAGATCTCGCCCAGGCGGGGGCTGTCCTCGTTGCACACATTCGACTGCGCATCCCAATCGGAGAGGCACACCAGCTTGCCGCAGGTGGGGCATTCCCGGAAATGCACCTCCACCTGGCCCCAGGCTTTCTGCAGCTGATCGGGGTTCATGCGGTACGAATAACGCGGGTCCTCCCCTAGGGCGCTGTCGGCTACTGAGCTGCCCACGATGGGGATCTTGCGCAGGAACCCGCCCATAGCCGCTTTGCCGATATCCCGCGAAACCGTATTGGCCAGGTCGGGGTTGCTGCGGAACTCGCGATTGCAGGTGTCGCAGTAAAAGATGGCATACGGCCCGGCGCCGTCGTTGCGGATGTCGTAGCGTGGCATGCGTGATGTTGCCATAAAGATCTCCTTTGTAATGCGGTAATGGGTGGATAAGGACGGTAAAATGCTTTTATGGGGAGAGTATAGACGAAAATCTCCGCGAATTCAAGCGCTGCAGATTCTGTATTTTTCGAGTATCCTTGAGGGATTATGGATGCACAGCCCGTGCCACAATCCTCTCGCTGGGTCGCCCTGCTCTCGTTGTTCACCTTCGGCAGCTTCGTCGAAACCATCTTCTTCGGGCAGCTCGGCGCCTTCACGCCGCTCTACCTGCCCCGGCTGGGCATCCCCGTGGGCGAGGTGGCTCGCTGGACGGGGATCATCGCGGCTGCTTCAGGGCTGCTGGGGATACCCTTCCTGCCCTTCTGGGGCGCCCTGGCCGACCGCTACGCCCGTAAGCCGGTCATCCTGCGCTCGTTTGCCATTGAGGCCATCGCCGGGGTGATCGCCCTCCTGGCCGGGAACATCTGGATCTTCCTGATCGGTCGCTCGGTCACCAGCCTGTCGCTGGGCAACACCGGCCTGATGATGGCCACGCTCTCCGAACGGGCGCCGGCGAACCGCCAGGGGTTGGCCATCTCCATTATGAACAGCGCCGGGCCGATCGGTGTGTTCATCGGCCCGCTGATTGGCGGCCCGGTGGTGGACCGCTGGGGTCTGCCGGCGCTGCTCTCGATCGACGCCGTTCTGTTGGCGATTGTCGTCGCCGCCCTGGGGCTGGGCTATCGCGATCGCTTCAAAGGCACAGACCGCGGCCCGCTGCTGAAGATGGCTGGGGATTCTGTGCGCATCCTTCTGCAGAGCCGGCGGCTGCGCTTGCTCTTCCCGGCGTTGTTCTTGCTCTTCGCCGGGTGGATGCTGGCGCTGACCTATGCCCCATTGGCCATCGCCCAGCTCTACTCCGGCCAGGATCAGGCGACCATGGTGGGCATCATCCTGGGAGCCGGCGGCCTGCTGGCGCTCGTGATCAGCCCGCTGCTGGGCTGGTTGGCGGACCGCTTTGGCTACTGGCGCATCCTGTTCGTAGGCGCAATTATCGAGGTGGCCCTGTGGCCGCTGCCGGCGCTGGCGCACAGCCTGGTCCCCTTTGGCATCACCTGGGCGCTGATTAACGGGGTGGGTGCAGGCGTTTTCGCCGTCTCGTTCACCGTGCTGGCACATTCCGCCTCAGAAGACGTGCGCGGGCGGATCATGTCTTTCGCCTACCTGCCCGTGAACATGGGCCTCTTCCTGGGGCCGACCATCGGCAGCCTGGTGACGCGCGGCAGCGTCTTCGCCGTCTTCCCTACCGCGGCGGTCTTGACGGCGCTGGGGATCGTGCTGTTGGGTTTCGCGGCCAGGAGATAAAGATCTTTAGGGATCTTATCGATAGTATGAGAGGCATGGTCGGAGATGACCATCGCTTCTACAAGAAGCACGGATTATTTGATTTCCTTCAGAAGGACATCGGGAAGCAACTCTTCAATATGGGTATGGGCATTGCGTTTGTATTCAAGCTGCTGCGTATTCAAGCATCTGATCGGATGACCGAGATGTATATTCAACAGCGCAAGCAGATTGTAAAATCTGGTAAGCCAGTACAACTGTGAAATGTATAGTAATCAACCTGCAGAAAGCTTTTATTGGTAAATTAAAGGTACAATTAGTTCTAACGGATATTTTCTATATCTTTTCTCAAAGAATTACTTTACGGGGAGAATTATGATGGATAGAACAAGAAAAGCATGGATTAATGGATTATTCTTTGTAGTTACTCTGGCTATCAATACCCTGGGCGCGATAGGCTTAATCAACGGTCTTTCACAAAAGCAAATTTCTGATAGGTATGTAACCCTGATAACGCCGAGTCCTTCCACCTTCAGCATCTGGAGCGTTATCTACTTGTTACTGCTGATTTCTGTGATCGTGATGATAGTAAGAAAGAATGATACCTATTATGAAAACGCTCTCGATCAGATTACGACCCTTTTCAGAATTTCCTGCGTGTTTAATATTGCCTGGATTGTTTCTTTCTCTTATGTACAGATTGAACTATCCTTGCTCTTCATTCTCGGATTTGTAATTACATTGGCTTTAATTTGCCAGAAACTCATCAAGATTCAAGAAAAAAAATCCTGGCTATTGCCCCTGACCTTTGGACTTTATACAGGCTGGTTGTTTATTGCAACAGTAGTCAACACAGCTGTAGCGCTCGTCAAGCTGAAATGGAACGGTTTTGGATTTACTAATGATACATGGGCAATCATAATCCTCATAATAGCGGTTTTCCTGGTCATTTTTGTGCTCTCTAAAAACCGCAACGCCGCATTCCCACTTCCTGTTGCATGGGCTTATTTTGGAATCTATCAATTTCTAAAAGCACCGGAAGGGTTTAACAATGAATTCAGTCTTCTTCAGACCGTAGCACTTGCAGGAATGGTTGTTCTAATAGGGTTAGCAGCGATTCAACTTTATCGGAACCGTTTTTCATTGCTTCCTTTCTCCTATAATAAATAACCACGCTAACGGTGAGGCTGGTTAATATTCCATATTTTGAAGTGATCTTGAAGCTTTCTTGCCAATTCATCCCGCCATCCTCGCTATGATAGATTGTCCCCACAAGTTTCTCCGATGCCCGCCCACAAACATACGGTTGCCCCGAACCCCCTCGCCAGCGCGATCCGGTCGGGATGGCGGCCCAGGAGAATGATCTGCTCGGCGCCCAGGCGCCGGGAGGCAATTACGCCGCGCAAGCCGACAGCGCCGTCGCCGACAACGGCTACCGTCTTCCCAGGGCCGACCTTGGCGGAAAGCACGGCGTGATGGCCGGTCGCCATCAACTCTGAAAGGGTCAGAAGCGACGGCATCCGCGCGTCGTCTTTACCGACCGGCAGGACGACAAGGGTGCAGTCAGCCTGCGGGACGCGCACCGCTTCCCCCTGCCCTCCGTCGACGCCGTTTACACCCCACCTTCCTCCGTGGAGGCAGGCAGGCTGCAGCCCTTCTGGCAGAAAATGCAGGTCCCATCGGGCCACACAAATGGCGCAAGGACGACATCGCCGGTCTTAATTGTACGAACCTCGGCGCCGGCCGCCCCGACAAAGCCGATGCACTCGTGTCCCATGCGGCGGCCGGTCTCGCTGGGCTCCATCGTTTTGTACGGCCAGAGGTCGCTGCCGCAGATGACGCCATACATTACGGTTGCACGCATAGGGCTTACCTCCGTTTTTCGCTCATAGCCCGGTCCTTCGCTCCAGCTCTTCCGGGTACCGTGCCCCTTGCACCTTGATTGGCGGCCCGGTGGTGGACCGCTGGGGACTGCCGGCGCTGCTCTCGATCGACGCCGTTCTATTGGCGATTGTCGTCGCCGCCCCGGGGCTGGGCTATCGCGATCGCTTCAAAGGCACAGACCGCGGCTCGCTGCTGGGTTGGCTGGCGGACCACTTTGGCTACTGGCGCATCCTGTTCGTGGGCGCAATCATCGAGGTGGCCCTGTGGCCGCTGCTTACTACCCTTCAGAATCAATCCAGACTTGACATCGAATGCAATCCGGGCTATAATTAAACCGGTTTACTAATCCGGTTTAGTTCCAACTACACCCCATTTTTCAATTGTTCCAAATCATTGTGACGTTCAGGAGAATACGATGAAAACCAAGATCCTCGTTCTGTTCGTCCTCGTGTCTACTTTCGTGCTGGCTGCCTGCGCTCCAGCACAGGTAGCCCAGAATCCTCAACCTGCAGCGCCGACCTCCCCGCCCGCTCAGCCCACTACTCCACCCATTGCGGTGCCGACACAGGCGCCTGCACCTACCCAGGTCAGCGCCCCGGTGGAGATTACCTTCTGGCACCAGTACGACAAAGCCAATGCCGATATGATCCAGGAGCTGGTGGATGCATTCAACCAAACGCATCCGAATATCAAAGTCAATGCCGTCATTCAACCCAGCTATGACGAATACAAGACACTCATCCAGACCTCGATCTTATCCGGCACCTCACCGGATATTGCGGCGGTCGACCTGGTCTGGGTACCGGGCCTGGTCGCTTCGAATGCTCTCGAGCCCCTGGATAGCTACATTCAACCTGATTCGAGCTTCGATCTGGCTGATTTCTATCCCCTGCTCGCCGGATACGATGTGATGGGTGGGAAGCGCTACGCCTTGCCGGTCAGCGCCAACAACATGCAGCTAATTTGGAATAAGGATTTATTTGCCAAAGCTGGTCTCGATCCCGAAACTCCTCCCAAGACCTGGAACGAGATGCAAACCATGTCTGAGAAGTGCTCTGACCCGGCGAATGGCGTGATCGGTTTCGAGTTCTACACCCAGCCCACCGGCGAGGGCATTACCTGGCAGTTCCAGGTCTGGCTGTGGGCGGCTGGGGGGCAGTTCCTCAACGCCGATAACACCAAAGCTGCGTTTAACACTCCCGAAGGCCTCAAAGCGCTCACCTATGTTTCGAATATGCTGGCCGGGCACGGTTCGGTTCCGGGCCCCTGGGGCGCCTTCGGCGACCAGAAAGCTTGCATGCAGTTGGACGGCTCCTGGTTGTTTGGGTACCGCAAGGATGCTCCCTTCCAGTGGGGGATTGCTGCGGTGCCTTATCCGGAAGGCGGGCAAACCACGTCCAACATCGGCGGTGAACACCTGATTATGTTCCAATCCTCAAAGAATAAGGCTGCTGTGTGGGAATTCATGAAATACATGACCAGCGCCGATGTCCAGCTCAAGTGGGATGAGGCCACCGGTTTCCTGCCCGTCCGTAAGGCCGTGGGGGATAACCCGGAATATTTGAAGTGGATCAACGACACCGAGCCGCGCATGCTCCCCTTCGCCCAAGGAATGCAGACCGCTCATTCTCGTCCGGCGACGCCGCTTTACACCCAGGTTAGCGATGCCTTCTCGCGCGAAATCCAGACAGCCATGCTCGGCCAGGCAACTCCCCAGGAGGCTCTCGACTCCGCAGAAAAAGCGGTTAATGAGGCCCTCAGCCAGTAACTTTTCTATTCGCGATCTTTGACTCTAATGATTTCCAGGGCAGTGGGGGATCCCATTGCCCTGGAAACAGGTATGATGAAGCTACCGGTTAATCGTCCCGATTGGTGAGGTATTGAGATTATGCAATCATCCCTCTCAGGCAAGAGACAATGGAAAGATGCTTGGGTAGCCCTACTCTTCCTTCTCCCTTCTCTGGTTCTGTTTGCCGTCTTCAGTTTCTATCCCATGGTTTCGGCGATCCGGCTTAGTTTTTTCAAGTGGGATAATCTGGCTTTTCCTCCGGTCTTTAATGGTATTACCAATTACATCCAGCTCTTCCACAACGACCGGTTCTGGAATTCGCTGCGCGTTACTTTCGAGTATATGCTTGGCGTTACCTCAACCAGTATCGGGTTCGGTTTGATCCTGGCTGTGTTTTTGAATAACCGCTACCTGGTGTGGAAATCCCTGTGGCGGGTTTTGTTTTTTCTCCCTACTGTATCCCCGACCATCGCGGCGGCGATGGTTTGGATTTTGCTGTTCAATCCTACCTTCGGTTACGTCAATACGCTGTTCCGCCAGATCGGCATCCAGGGTCCGAACTGGTTGTCGTCGACTGCCTGGGCATTACCCACGGTCATGTCTCTAGGCATCTGGCGCCGGGTCGGTTTTACGGTAATCGTGTACCTGGCTGCCCTGCAAGCCATTCCGAACGAATATTATGAGAGCGCTCAGGTAGATGGCGCGAGCAGCTGGCGCTCTTTTTTGCATATAACCGTACCATTGGTAGTCCCCACGACCTTGATGTTAATCACACTGGGCTTGATCGACTCTTTCCTGGTCTTTGATCAGGTGTTGGTGATGACCCGCGGCGGTCCGGCTGGCGCAACGGAGGTGATCGGCCAATTTCTGTATAGTGATGCCTTCACCCTGTTCAAGATGGGCACAGGTTCGGCGATCGCCGTAGTGACGCTCGTGATCATCGCCTCGCTGACTCTTTTGCAGTGGCGGACGGTTGGCTTTGGCCGGAGCGTGGAGTGATCTTATGAATACCGTCTTGCCGACAGAGGCAACGCAGCTCTCTAACCCCCGGTTATCTTTCCTGTCCAGCAGGAAGTTTCGCACTAACCTGCTCCTGCTGCTTGTCCTGATCCCGGTGGCGCTGGTCATTATGACGCCGTATTTATGGATGATCACGGGATCGCTCAAGCACCGGGGAACGATCGGTGAGCCACCTTATTTGTTCCCGGTCACTTTCGACTTCAGCAACTACCTGAAAGCCTGGGAAGGCGCTCCTTTTGCCCGCTATTTTCTAAATACGGCCATCGTAGCCATAACCGTGGTGCTCTCGCGTGTGATCATTGGCAGCATGGCTGCTTATGCCTTTGCCGTGCTGAAGTTCAAAGGCCGCGATCTGCTCTTCATGCTGTATTTGAGCACCATGATGATTCCTTTCTATGCCGTGGTGATCCCAACCTATTTGATCATCAAGGACCTGGCCTGGTTCAATTCCTTCCAGGCGCTGATTGTCCCACGCATGGTGGATGCCTTCGCTATTTTACTGCTGCGTCAGGCATTTATCGCGGTCCCCAAGGATTACCTCGATGCAGCACGCATCGATGGCGCTTCTCACTGGAGGATATTGTGGCGGATTATCTTCCCGATGAGCCGGCCTACGGTCTTGACTGTGGCGATCTTCAGCTTTCTCTTCATTTGGAATGATTTCCTGTGGCCGTTGCTGGTTGCCAATGATACCAATATGCGGTTGATCCAGACCGGACTGCAGGCTTTTAGCGGCCGCTACCTGACCGAGTGGACTTACTGGATGGCCGGGACGATGATGGCCACTCTTCCGCCTATCCTGCTTTTCCTTGCAGCTCAAAAACAATTTATTTCCGGTTTATCACGTACGGGCCTGCGGGCATAACATGAACATCATTATAGGGTGTGAATTATGAACTTAATGGCTCCCAATTGGATCCAGGATGCAGTTTTTTACCAGATTTTCCCAGAACGTTTTGATAACGGCGATCAAAGCAACGATCCGACTGGTGTCCGCTCCTGGGGCGACACCCCCACCTACGAGAATTATTTCGGTGGCGATCTACAAGGGATTTTGAATCGCCTGCCCTACCTGCAGGAATTAGGTATCACGGCCCTTTACCTCACTCCGATCTTCAAAGCCCACACGAATCACAAATATGATACCTGTGATTATTTACAGGTGGATCCATCTTTCGGCGACCTTCCCCTGCTGCGCAAGCTGGTCACAGAAGCCCACAACCGTGGTATTCGAGTGGTCTTGGACGCGGTGTTTAACCACTGCGGGGATGGATTCTGGGCTTTTGAGGATCTCTGCCGGAAAGGAAATGCCTCTGCCTATAAGGATTGGTTTTTACCGCAATCTCTTCCGATACGGCAAGACCCACCGAATTATCAAACCTGTGGTGGTGCCGCCTATCTACCAAAACTCAATTTAGCTAATCTGGACTTGCGGCGTTATCTCTTGGATGTGGCGGTTTATTGGATGCGAGAAGCCGGGATTGATGGCTGGCGTCTGGACGTACCCTGGAAGGTGCCAATGGATTTCTGGGGCGAATTCCGCCAGGTGGTGAAGGAGGCAAACTCAGAGGCCTTTATTGTTGGAGAAGTCTGGCGAGATCCGCTGCCCTGGCTTTCCGGAGACACCTGCGACGGGATCATGAATTATCTCCTGAGAGAGGCCATCCTGGATTTTTGTGTCCGCGATACGATGGATGCTGAGGATTTCGATCATTTTACAACCCGCTTGCGTCAGGATTATGGCGCAGCCGGGTCTTCCCAGCTCAACCTTCTGGGAAGCCATGATACACCACGCCTGCTGACTTTGTGTCAGGGTGATGTATCCAGGGTGATCCTGGCCCTGACGGCGCAATTCACCGCCCCTGGCGCGCCAATGATCTATTATGGAGACGAGATCGGTATGGCAGGAGGAAACGATCCCGATTGCCGCCGCTGCATGGATTGGGACAGCACTCACTGGGATCAGCGTATACATCAAACCATAAGGAATCTGATTCAAGCTCGCCGCGAGCATCCCGCCTTGCGCTCCCTGGGTTATGAGAGTCTCCTCGTATTTAATGGTGTGTACGCTTTCCGGCGCTTTCAAGGGCAGGATGAGGTGATCGTCGTGCTAAACCCGCGCCACGCTCAGAGGGAGATACAATTGCCTATCCACTCTGAAAAGAGACTATGGCGAGACCTGTTCTCTGATGTAAGATATAGAGTGGGAACCGGCGGGCTATCCATTCCGATCCTGCCGGAGAAAAATGCCTTATTGCTCTTTCCAGAAGAATGATGCGTGTTGATGCTGAAGGTAAACCTATGGGGCGAGTCAATATCAGTGATATTGCGAAAAAAGCCGGTGTTTCGAAAACGGCGGTATCTTTTGCCTATAATAACCCCGAGCGGTTGTCACAGGCTACCGTGGGACATATCCTGAAGATAGCCGAAGAGTTAGGATATACTCCCAACCCGGTGGCGCGCACCCTGACGACCGGGCATACGGGTACGATCGGCGTCTTGGTTCCCCAACCTATTCCGGAGATCATCCGTAATCCCTTTATGCCGAAGTTCCTCGAAGGGATTGGGGAGGTTTGCACCAAAGAAGGCCTCTCGCTGATGATTGTCCCACCCTTGAAGGGTAGTATGCGGCGTGCAATCGAGAATGCGGCCGTGGATGGATTTATCACTCTGGGCCTGGAGGAATATAAGGCGACCATGCTGGTGCTGCGCCAGCGGGGCGTGCCGTTCGTGACGGTGGACAGCGATCCGATTGAGGGCGCCCCCAGCATCAACATCGATGACGAGAGCGGCGCACGCGCCGCCATGCGCCACGTGTTAGCTGCCGGACATCGGGAGATTGCCATCCTGGCCATCCGCTCCGGCGTACAGGCGCATATTGAAGAGTATCATGGCACCCTGCGCTATCGTATGAATGGGTATCTGGCCGCGCTCGAGGAGTATCACCTGACCCTGGACCGTCGCAGGATCTCATTACTGGAATGCGTCAGCACGGAAAAGGGCGGCCAGTTTGGATTCCGCGAAATCTGGAAAAAGAAGCGTCATCCATCTGCGATTGTGGCTATGAGCGACATCATCGCCATCGGTGTCATGGAAGCCGCCCTGAATGCAGGTGTCAAGATACCCGAAGAACTCTCCATCGTAGGCTTCGACGATATTCCTCTGGCCAAATTGGTGAACCCACCCCTCACTACTGTGGCCCAGCCGCTGACAGAAAAAGGCAAGTTGGCCGCCGAATTGCTTCTCAAAACGATTGCGGGTAACGCAGTGCCAACTCACCATATCTTGCCGATTTCCTTGGTGATCAGAAAATCTGTGGGCGTGATAGAAAGACGGGCATAGGGTTACCGGTCCACTCCGATGGGTTGGTCTTTGGAGAAAGTCAAATCCCCTCTTGCGTAGATCCACAATAGATAATATACTGATAATAATGATCTAATAACTAGGTTAATGCTCGGACCTGGGGGAATAATTTAACCTATGCGCACCCAATTCTCGCGAGCATAGAAGGAACTGTAGTGAGCAACCAACCCAAATTCGGATTTCTCCTTGAATATGTCACCGATATCGAAGCTGTGAAGCGTTTTTATGTTGAGGTGCTGGGCTTTGAGGTCGAGCGCGCTCACCCCGTCTTTGTCCAATTCAAGGACCACTTCGCCATCGCCAGCGACGAGTCGTTGAGCGGCACCCGTGATCCTGAAGTCTACTGGCTCGTCGACGATGCCGAGGCGGCCTTCGATGATCTCTCTCGAAAAACGGAAACCATCTTTCCGATCAAACAAATGCCTTTCGGCAAAGTCTTTTCGATCAAAGATCCTGCCGGTCAGCCTCTCTACCTGCTCGAGTTCGCTCGAGAACGCCCGAGCCAGCCGGTGAAGTGAGCGCACCGTGAACGCCGAGCAAGAAGTTGTCATCACCTCCGCCTGCCGGACGGCCATCGGCAACTTCATGGGCGCCCTGTCCGAGGTCCCGGTCGGGCGGCTGGGAGCAGCGGTGGTGCGCGAGGCGGTGGCCCGCTCAAGCCTGGCCCCGGAGGCAGTCGACGAGGCGGTCATGGGCTGCGTGCTGGATGCCGGCGCCGGGCAGGGGGTTGGGCGGCAGGCGGCGGTCTGGGGCGGTCTGCCCTACTCTACCCCGGCCTACTCGGTCAATAAAGTCTGCGGCTCGGGCATGCAGGCGCTCATCCTGGCGGCACAGGCCATCCGGGCCGGTGACGCGCAGGTGGTCGTCGCCGGCGGGATGGAGAACATGTCGGCCGCGCCCTACCTGGTGCGCAGCGCCCGGCGGGGTTTGCGCATGGGCGACGCCTCCCTGGCAGACAGCATGGTCCTGGACGGCTTGACCGACGCTTTCAATGGCGTTCACATGGGCATGACCGCCGAGCTTCTGGCCGAAAAATACTCCATCTCGCGCCGCGAGCAGGACGAGTTCGCCTGCCAGAGCCATGAAAAAGCCATGGACGCCATCCGTTCCGGCCGGTTCTGCGACGAAATCGTCCCCGTGGAGGTCCCCCAGAAGAAAGTAGGGGCGCAATCTACTCGCGCCCCTTCCCTTTGGTTCCAGGTGGACGAGCACCCGCGCCCGGATACCTCGCTGGAAAGCCTGGCTCACCTGGCGCCGGCTTTCAAGCCCGGCGGGACGGTCACGGCGGGGAATGCCTCGGGGATCAGCGACGGCGCGGCGGCTCTGGTGGTGATGAGCCTGCAGAAAGCCCGCGAGCTGGGCCTGCCGCCCCTGGCCCGGCTGCGCGGCTGGGGCGTGGGCGCCGTGGACCCGCTCGTCATGGGGCTGGGGCCGCTGCCGGCGGCCCGGCGGGCGCTGGATAAGGCCGGGCTCACCCGGCAGGACATCGACCTGTTCGAGGATAACGAAGCTTTTGCCGCCCAGGCCATTGCCGTACAGCGCGAGCTGGAGATCCCCGACGAGCGCCTGAACGTGAACGGCGGCGCCATCGCCCTGGGACACCCCATCGGGGCCAGTGGAGCGCGCATCGTGGTCACCCTGCTCTACGAGATGCGCCGCCGTGGGGCTGCGCTTGGCCTGGCCACGCTGTGCATCGGCGGGGGCATGGGCACGGCGCTCGTCCTGGAATTGATGTAGGATGGAAAAGGTAGCGGTCTTATCGGATATACACGGCAACCTGCGGGCGCTTGAAGCCGTTCTGGATGAGGTGGAGCGCGAAAAGCCCGAGGCGGTCGTTGTCTGCGGGGATGTTGCCTCGGGTCCCTTTGTGGGCGAGACCCTGGAACGATTGATGGAGCCTGGCAGGCAAGCCTGTTTTGTGCGCGCCAATGCCGGCCGCGAGACGATCGGCGCCTGCGACCGCCCCCTGCCGTACGACCCGCTGGAAGAGAACCCGGCCCGGCGCTTCGCCGTCTGGGGCATGTACGCTTCTGCCACAGCTCGCCCCGCCTACGTTTTCGAGCGCGCCGCTGCGCAGGCTCTCGCCGCCGGCTACCCGGATCTCACCTATCGGGATACGATTCTCACCCCTCCGGGACCCGAGGAGGTCGCCGCCTGCTTCGAGGAAGTTGCGGCGAAGAAGGGTGAGCGAATGAAGAAGGGAATATGACAGTATCGGAAATATCAACAGCTCCATGGTCCCCAACCGGGGAGCTTTTCATGTCGCCGGACGTGGATCTACGCAAGAGGGGATTTGACTTTCTCCAAAGACCAACCCATCGGAGTGGACCGGTAACCCTATGCCCGTCTTTC
>JAMCRR010000072.1:12398-13622 GCA_023381565.1 Chloroflexota bacterium | reverse complement strand
CGAAATCTTTCGATGGTTTGAATGCATTCTTCTGGGCTGCCAATGATGAAGCGGTCCTGGCGAAGCTCCTCCAGCATATTGACTGGCGTCTTATCCTGCTTCCCAATCAGGGGATGCTGCCATCCACCCCCATACTCGTCACGATAACTCACCATCAGGTACTTTTCGGCTAATTCCCAGGCTTCTTCTCGGGTCGGAGCAATTATGACATCACGCGTCAGGGGAGTGGGTATCCCGCTGGGATCTTTTCCATAGTCTTTGAGGAAGCCCCGGTACTGTTCCTGAGAAGACAGCAGCTTTTCCAGGTTGGCTGTTGGACCCGGGACCCATGCATCGCCCAGCCGGGCGGCTCGCTTAAGAGATAGTTCACCCCAACCGCCGAGCCAGATAGGCAGGTTTCTTTCCGGCCTCGGTTCGATGCAGCCGGTCACCTGGAAAAATTCGCCCATGAACTCGACGTGCTCTTCCGTCCAGAGGGCCCGCATGATCTTCAAAACCTCGACATAGCGCGCCCCGCGATTATCCATCGGGACTCCATATAATGAAAACTCGGGTTCGCGGTAGCCGATGGCAACGCCCAGGATGGTGCGCCCGCCGGCGATGACATCCAGGACCGCAATATCTTCCGCCGCTCGCACCGGATGGTAGAGCGGGAGCACAACGATATCGGTGCCGAGCAAAATGCGAGAGGTGCGGGTTGCTATCCCGGCCAGGCCGATCAAGGGGGACGGCCAATAATGGTTTCGAATGCTGTGATGTTCTTCCAGCCAGACAGAATCAAAACCCAGTTCTTCGCTGTAGACGGCTTCTTCCAGCGCTTCGTTGAAATAATGACCACCTTCGGTGGGGATGATTCCGAATTTCATGTCCAATTCCCTTCCGGCGTACAGAAAATGTAGATCATTATGCAACCTGCCAGCTTAATTTCTGGACCACAGGCTGCGTACGGCCTGCAGGCAGGCTGGTAAGGCTACCTCAGGTGGATCGAGCTCTGGGTGCCAGGCGCGCTCCCATTCAATGTTCGCCGCTCCGCTGTAGCCGGCGTTTACGAGCATGTCGAAAATCTCGGACAACGGGATTTCCCCTTGCCCTAAAGGGCATAACTGCCATCCGGCTGCTGTACGAAAGCGAACTCAGAAGTACGGACGGCAACTGGGCGATCATTGTACGGAACGATTGCTACGTCCCATATGACATTCGTCAGGCTTTCTATGAAGTAGAGTT
>JAMCRR010000072.1:0-12388 GCA_023381565.1 Chloroflexota bacterium | reverse complement strand
TGCTGTACGAAGTCCGTCTTTGACATGGATGTAGGCAATGTGTTGGTGCAGCAATCGAAAGCCCTCTTCAGGCGCTTCGCCAACTGAAAATGCATTGCCGAAATCCCAAATAACTTTCAGCCTGGGGTGGTCGATCGATTCAATCAATGGGACGACCGAGGCGGCCCGCACAAAATCGTCGTGCGGTTCTACCGCAATCGTCACGCCCACGGCATCGGCGCATTCAACTGCTGGCTGGAGACAATCCAGGATAAGTGAGTAGGCAGATGTTGGTGTGGTCCCGGCGGGCAGCTCACCCAAAAAAGCACGCACATATTTTGCGCCAAGCTCGGCAGCCAGGTTGAGGTAGTTTTTCAATGTTTCCAGGTTGTCCTTACGTTCCTGCCCGTCAGGCGACACGAAAGAAGTGTAGGCCGTGACCGCCTGGGAAATTAATCCAAGGTCGTCCATTCGCTGGCGAATCGCCCTTTTCATTTCCGGGTTCATGCCGGGTTGGACGTGTCCTTGGGGACCCCCACGCCACTCGATGCCGTCATAACCGAAACGAGCCGCCTCCGAAATGACTCGCTGGATATCCCACTCCGGACAGGCCAGGGTGCTGAAGGTTACCGGGCGAATCACGATCGGGCCGCTGCGACAGGGATCATCCCGGCTTGTTGGAGGGCCTTCCCAATTTGATCGTACATTTCATCCGAGACCTGCAGCATGGGAGGCCGGACGTAGATCAAACTCCGATCGATCACGCCCAATTGTGCCAGGGCGGCTTTGCAGCGCACCCGGTAGTCCAGAACCGGATCCTGGTAAATAAAATCGGAAAATCCTTGTACCCGTGAACGCATCGCCACCGCCTCGGCTACCCTGCCTCGCTGCAGGTTGGCCAGTATTTCCGCGACCAACCCGCATCCCACGGCGCAGAACCCGAGCAGGGCGCCTTCGGCCCCCAGCAGAAAACTTTCAAGGATGAAACGGTCGTTCCCTGTCAGCAGCGTGATCTCCCGCCCGGACTGTTCCACGGTCTGTTTGGTGAAGGAAAAATACTGGGCGTCGAATGAAGCTTCTTTAATTGCCACGACTTCCGGGATCTCCAACATCTTTAATAAGGCTTCCCGGCTGAAATTTACCCCACCAAAGACAGGCGCCAACTGGAACAAAATGATTGGCAGTCCGGTCGCATCGGCGATCGCTTTGTGATAGCTGTAAGCCACCTGGGGATCGAGCGGATCGTTGCGAAAGGCTGCATTGGGAAAGACGACCAGCCCGTCGGCGCCGGCTTCCTGGTAGGCGCGCGCAGTTTCGACCGCGTCCAGCGTGGACCCGCCCATTACGCCGGCGACCACCGCCACGCGACCATTTGCCACGCGAACCGCCGTTTCCACGGCCTTGCGGCGTTCGGCTGCTTTGAGCTGCGGCCCCTCGCCGGTATCCATGTTGACCGCTACCGCCACCGCGTTTTCGGCAATGATCCATTCTAGGTATTGGGCGAAAGCCTGGTAGTCGGGCTCATAATCTGCAGACATCGGGAGGATGACTGCCGGCACGACGCCTTTCAAATGGATGTCTTTCATCTTGCGCTCCTTGGACGAGAGATTTCGGACTGTAACCGGATGATTGAGGTCAGGAGACCGGGGCGCCGGCGGACTGGACTAGAAAACGTAAACGCTGTAGAGCCAGCTCGGCGCTCCTCACCTTGGGTTGCATGTGCGTTTCAATGGATATATGACCAGGGTATCCGTCATGGACCAGTGCTTTGATTTGACCGGCCCAATCGATATGGCCTTCGATTGCATAATCGCATTTACCATCACTGCGGCGCAAAATATCTTTGAAGTGCAGGTGCTTCAAATACTTTTGAATGGCCCGGTAGCCAATTGGATAAGGGATATCTCCGGCCTCGAAGGCGTTTCCAGGATCCCAATTTACCCCCAGGCCGGCGCGGTCGACCCTGCTCAGCAGATCGAGGGTGTGCTCGCCGCTGTCAGCCCAAAAACCATTCTCCACTTCGACGGCAAGCTGCAAGCCCAAATTTTCTGCCTGGATGGCGGCATCCTGCAGGATGGCCACAATTTCGTCGGGTGCAGAAGCGGAGCCTGCATCGTCACGCTGAAAACTGAATATCACCACGATCTTGGCGCCGATTTCCTGCGCGTATTCCAGCGATTCGGGCAGCAGCTCCTCCCGGTGAAATCGAACCAGGTCGTTAGCCGAATGCCACTGTTGGTAGAGGGAATGGTCCATCGCCTGTACGGAAAAACGGCTGCGGGTCTCGCCGGGGAAGGGGCATTTGAACAATCCCGGTGAGATGGCGATTACAACGGCCTGGTATTCTTCCAGCAGTTCTTTCAAGCGGCGCTTCTGGTAATCCGGAAAACGCGGCACGCGATCGACCCCCACGCTGCGCAGTTCAAAATCTCGCACTCCCCAGGATACCCCGAGCTCGATGGCAGTTTCCAGGTCAGCGCTAATTTCGTCGGTTATCAGGCTGATTTTCATGGCGACGCCGTCACCTTTGCCAAGACCTTCGATCGGTTTATGGGCGATGTTTTACTGCAGTTTATCTGCCGGGATAAGCGGCGGTGGATTGGCGCTTCTCCAGGGTGTAGGGCAGCAGATAGGTTTCCTCAACAGCTTGCGCTTCCCCCTTGATCAGCTTCAAAAGGTGGCGCATCCCGGCGGCCCCCAGGTCCCACATCGGTACGTGCACCGTCGTCAACGGAGGATTTACATAACGAGCGGCCGAGATATCATCAAAGCCAGCCACGCTGATTTCCTCCGGCACCTGGATGCCGCGCTCCCTCAGCCGGCTCAGGCAACCAATGGCTGTCAAATCATTCGAGCCAAATATGGCAGTGGGCCTTTCTGGACAGCTTATGATTAGATCCGTAGCGCGTTGGCCATCCTCGTAGGTAAATTCACTGGAAACGACGATGCCCGGATCGTAAGGGATGCCGTACTTCTCAAGCGCTTTACAGTAGCCTTCCAGGCGCAGAGCGCTGGTGGTCAGCAAATCCGGACCATTGATAAAACCGATTCTTTTGTGGCCTAAACTGATCAAGTACTCGGTCATATCCATTGCAGCCTGGACATTATCGATACTGACTTGTGGAGCAGAGAACCTGTGAGTGCCCAGCAGGACAACCGGAACGCCGCGTTCCTGCAGGTCGGCGAGTAAATTGCGCATTTCCTGGATATAACTGCTATCGGTTAAGCCGCCGCCGGTAAATAGGATGCCGTCCACATGATAATTACTCATCATCTGCACGTAGGAAAGCTCGATCTCTGGGAGACGATCTGAGTTGCAGATCATAGTCAGGTAACCTTCCTCACGTGCAATCACGCTGATGCCCCTTAAGATCGTGGCAAAATATGGGTCGGAGGCATCCCCAACCAGCACACCGATCATGTGAGTGCTGTCGCTGACCAGTGCCCTTGCCAGGGCGTTCGGAACGAAATTCAATTCCTGGGCAACCTTGAGCACCCGTTCGCGCGTCTCCTGATTAACAGGATGGGCGCTGTTGTTAATCACTCGCGACACTGTCGTAACAGAAACGCCGGCCAATTTGGCGACATCAGAGATTGAGGGCATGGCTTCTCACGGGAAACGTTTTCCGGAAACCGTTTTCCATATTATACAAAGATTGGTTGATTTGTCAAGTGAATCCATCTCAATTCAGGTTTAGCGGTTTCACGCGCTTGTTGGGGCTTTTTGGTATACTAGCTCGAACAGCCGGTCTTGCGTGATGATCCCATATGACTCTTCCCATCTTCCTTTTACTCATTATCTTAGCCATTGCGCTGGTCCTTTTTTCGTTCGAATGGATCTCGCCCGATGTGACTGCCCTGGGTGTGCTGCTGGCTTTGGTGCTGTTGGGTCTGATCCCCATCGATAAAGCCTTCGCTGGTTTCGGCAGCGACACGGTCATGCTGCTGCTCGGTTTGCTGATCATGACTGCCGCCCTGATGCGGACGGGGGTCGTCGGGATTGTAAGCCAGTATCTGCTGCAGTACACCCGCGACCGTCCGCAGCGGCTTCTGTTGATGACCATGCTGGCGGTTGGGCTGTTGAGTGCCATCATCAACAACACTGCCGCAGCCGCCTTCTTTCTACCGGTGATCCTTGGCTTGAGCCAGCGGGCCAAATTCAGCGCCTCGCGGCTGCTCATGCCAATGGCTTTTGCTGCGGTGCTTGCCAGCTCGGTCACTTTGATCAGCACTTCTACCAACGTGGTTGTCAGCGGGTTGATCGTGCAGGCTGGTCTGCCTCCCATCGGCATGTTCGAGCTGACGCCTGTAGGTTTGCCGGTGTTGGTCGCTGGCCTGGTATATATGTTGGTAATTGGGCAGCGCTTGATCCCCGAACGACCTGCTCCAGAAAACCTGACCGATACCTTCGGTTTGCGGCCTTACCTGGCTGAATTACGCATTCAATCCGACTCGCCCCTGGTGGG
The DNA here is from genome assembly GCA_023381565.1 of Chloroflexota bacterium. Classification (GTDB taxonomy): domain Bacteria; phylum Chloroflexota; class Anaerolineae; order Anaerolineales; family Anaerolineaceae; genus JAMCRR01. The sequence continues at coordinate 7,943 of JAMCRR010000072.1, read as the reverse complement.
CAGTACGTTGGCGCAATCTGGCCTGGGCCGCGACCTCGATTTGACCGCCATGGCCATCATTCGTGGCAATCAGCGCCAACTGGCTCCCTCCGCCGATTCCAGGCTGCAAGCCGGTGATGCTCTTTTAGTGGAAGGCTCGTCTGAAGATATCCTCAAGATCAAAGATGTCGCCGGGATCGATATCCAGGCTGATGCGAAGTTCTCCGATATCGATCTGCAGGACAACGACTTGCGGCTGGCTGAGGTGGTGTTGTTGCCGCAATCTCACTTTATCGGGCGCACGCTTCGAGGCCTGCAACTGCGCGAGAGGTACCATATTCAAGTGCTGGCGATCAGCCGCCGTACCGGTGTGGTTCACAGCAAGATCGCGCGCACCCGCCTGAGCATGGGGGACGTGCTGCTGGTGCAGGGCAATCAGAGACAGATCGCCGCCCTGCAAGATGAGAACGCATTCGATGTGTTGGGGGTGGTCGAATCGCAGCGCTTTAACCGCAAGCAGGCCTGGACCGTAATTGGGATCTTTGCAATGGCATTGATGCTGGCGACGTTCAATCTGACTCCCATGCCCGTAGCGATGCTGCTGGGGGCGCTGCTCGTCTTTTTGACGCGTTGCATCTCCCCTGAAGATGCCTACCGCCAGGTGGAGTGGAAGGTGCTGATCCTGATCGGGTGCATGCTGGCGCTCGGCGTGGCGATGCAAACCACCGGTACAGCGCAGTTCCTGGCTGAACGCCTGGTGGCCTTGCTGGGACATTGGGATCCCTTATGGCTGCTGGCGGGCTTCTTTCTGTTGACCGTTTTGTTGACTCAGCCAATGTCTAACCAGGCTGCGGCAGCCGTGATCATCCCGGTAGCCTTGCATACCGCCATTCAGCTCAACCTCAATCCACGCCCTTTCGCCATGATGATTGCGGTGGCAGCCAGCACCTCCTATCTTACCCCGCTGGAACCGGCATGTTTGATGGTGTATGGCCCGGGGCGCTATCGTTTCATCGACTTTCTCAAAGTCGGTGGGTTGCTGACCCTGGTCGTATTTTTGCTGGCGATCAGCCTGGTGCCGATTTTTTGGCCGCTCTGAAGTAATTCCAATGCTTCTCCAGGCTGCGGGTGACGCAATTTGTTTTGCTGACCTACAGCGCAGCCCTGGTCGTGGCCTTATCTGCTCAACGATTCAATGCCCGGATTTGATCCGCCGTCTCTTGTGAAAGAGCCCCACCCAACCCAATTGTTTTCATAACGGAATCTGAGAGACCTGACATAGCAAATTCCATTTCCTTTGACCTTCGATTGATAGACGGTTTAATGGGTTATTAATCACTGAAGTTTTAAAAATCGATTTGAACAATGGGGCTCTGTTAATAAGGGGATTGACCTGAGAGATGCATACAATTATTGATGCAATAAAATATGAATTTATTATCAATTCGTAAATTAAATTACATTTGTCGAACTTAAATATTACATTTGTCATTTTCCTTGCGTCGCTGTTAATCCTATACTGATCTATGCCATCATTTTCCTTAACTTAAGGGGGCGTCAATCTAAGGAACCAAGCTCCCTCCTTTCGAAAAATTGCATAAACCTTCATTGATCGACTTCCCGGCAAGCCACCAGTAAGCCGAGTTCGTTGGGTTTACTATTGCATTTCTACGGAGAGCCCAGATGAAACTCGAACCAGCCCAAACTTCAACTCATCCTGCTATTATTCGTTCAAGAAGTTTCCATCACGGCAGGTATCGACGAGGCAGGCTCTATTTACTGAATTTCTGGATCATTTTGTCGATCTTATTCTCGAATGTGCTTGGAGCAGGTGGGATCTTCAACGCCGGCTTTGAAAAAGCATCCGCGAAAGATGCAGTTGTCGACAGCGAGACCTCGTCGGACGCCAAGCAAGTTGAGCATACGAATGCATCCATAACAGGGTTAAGTTATAGTTTGTTAGAGGACGTTGCCTGCCCTGAGGATGAAGACCTGACGATTGGGGCCAGTGAATCGTGTTATTGGGAGCCAGGTGTCTACACTTATACTCAAATAACTATCGAAGATGGCGGGACGATCATCGTTCACGGTGATCCAATTGCCCAAAGCGGCGTAACGATTTACGCTGATACGTTTATGTTGGCGGGAGGCGGCACTCTTTCGGCAGGTGGGCAAGGGTTTGCCAGCAACAGTGGGCCTGGTGCCGGTATAATAGCCGGATTGGGAGCAAGCTCCAGTGGCGGTGGTCACGGCGGCTGGGGAGGCAAATCGTCTACTGCGGGCGGCAGCCCTTATGGGGATTATCAAAACCCTGTCACCCTGGGCAGCGGGGGTGGCTCGCATGGGAATCAACCTGGAGGATCCGGAGGTGGAGCAATTCACCTGATCGCAACGGATAGTGTCGTCGTCAGCGGCACTCTACAAGCAAATGGTACCGATGGGGGTGGTCAAGACCTCGGCGGTTCTGGAGGGGGCGCTGGCGGGTCGATCTGGATTGAGGCAGCAAATATAGGCGGCAATGGCCTGATCTCTGCCGATGGGGGCAATGGGATTAATTCGGGTTATGGATATGGTGGAGGTGGTTCCGGGGGACGGATCACAATCGATGTGCCCGCCAATACCTTCTCCGGTTCAATCCACGCTTTTGGGGGCGACGGCGGGCAGGATGGTGGGGCGGGGACAATCTATTTAGCTGCTGAAGACCGCTTGATCGTCAACGATAATAACGACCCCAGCGCCTCAGCCGCGCTCTTGACGGGTAATTACGCAATCTCGGATATCGAGTTAACCAATCATGCAACCCTCTCCATCCTTGGAACCAATTCGGTTTTAACCGTCACACAGAATACACTCAACGGCGACAGCACAGGAACTTTAATCCCTTACGGCTGGCTCAGCCTTCCATCAACGTTTGAACTGGAAAATACCATCGTAGACATTCAGGGAGGGTTAACAGGGGTTGAAGATCTGAGCATTGGCAATCAAGGGCAGCTTATCCTACATTCAAATACCCCGCTGCATTCCGGGCCAAATACTTTTAACAACCTGACTGTGGAGGCGGCCGGAAAACTGACACTGATTCCATCTAACGATGGAGATTCTGATTATACAGATGATGGTCCCGCCGATATTATTGCTGGAACGATAACCATTATTTCGGGTGGTGTTCTCGAGTCGGATGGACTCGGATATGCGGGTACCAGCGGAAACGGTTCTGGGCCGGGAGGCGGGCTGGGGAATTCTTCCATCGGATATCGCCGTGGCGGTGGAGGGGGGTATGGAGGGGAAGGCGGCGATGGCGGGGATGTGTATTATGGGGGGGCCATTTATGGGGATGCAACCGAACCCATTTTCCTGGGCAGCGCCGGCGGGGCGGGGGTAGTGGTAGCCACAGTCTTAATGGGAGCCAATGGAGGCGGTGCCATCCGATTAGACGTAACCCAAAATCTGATTGTAAATGGACTGCTCTCCGCCAACGGGGCCAGTGGAGCTGGCGGGACTTATTCCGGAGCTACTGGCGGCTCGGGAGGCGGCTCGGGCGGCTCCATCTGGGTATCGGCAGATCAATTGGTTGGATCAGGGAGCATTCAGGCGAAAGGCGGCGACGCTCCTTACGGCGGTGGCGGTGGGGGCGGCAGAATTGCCATTTACGCCAATTCGATTGACTCAGGTCTCGACTTGTCTGTTGCAGCGGGGAGCGGTTTTGAATCGAATAACGGAGCTGCCGGCACGATTTTCAGGAATGAGCTCGATCCGGTCAATTCGCAAGTTTCCGTCTCCCCAAACCAAATCCGTACCGACGGGTACAGCACAGGTACCATCACGGTAACGATCCGTAATGTAGATGGCTATCCAATGCCAGATCAAAATGTCCGGCTGGAGCTAGAATCCGGAAACGAAGTAGTCCTAAATAATCAATTGACACAATTAGGCGAATTCGTGGATGCTGGCCTGACCGATAGCAATGGCGTCATCACTGCTACCATTACGGCAGAGATCGTCGGCGAACGAGCGATTCGTCCCTACGTCGATGACCAGCCGTTGCAATCCAGCGGACTGGTCACCTTTATTCCAGGTCCTGTTGACGATAGCCTTTCATCGATTACTACAGAGCGAACGACAGCCTCAGCAGATGGTGTAACTCCGGTAACGATCACAGTCCAGGCAATGGATGCTTATCAAAATCTGATCCAAGGTGCAACCGTCGTTTTGACCGCCACCGGCAGCGCCCAAGTTACCCAGCCTTTAGAATTAACAAACTCCCAGGGGGAAGCTAGTGGTTCAATCCATAATGATGTCGCAGAACCCATCACTGTTACGGCTAGCGTAGACGGAGTATTGCTCGCAGATACCGCTGCGGTCCTTTTTCGGGAGGCTGACCTGGCGATTAGTATGAGCGCTGTCGCGCCAACCAATCAAGGCCTATCCAATTCTCAAGCAACGGCTGGCTATCCGATCACTTATACAATCACCGTCGTGAACGAAGGGCTATCTCAAGCTGAAAATGTGGTCGTCACCGATACCCTGCCCGCAGGGATAACCCCTAACCCAGCCTCCTTCAGTCCCCCCTATACTTTATTGGATGGGGATAACATAGTATGGAATCTGGGGAGATTGGAGGTCAATCAGAATGCCACCCTCCAATTCGTGGCCCAAATCGATGCCTGGATGGGGGGAAGAGTCATTACCAACACCGTACAGGCGAGCACCACTAGCTTGGATGAGTCTCCAACCAATAACCAGGCCTTTCTGGGAACAGAAATCCTACAGCCGGGTGCAGTCTTGACGGTCGTTCCGATATTGCCCACTTTGGGAGTGCGGCGAGGCTATGTGGCGACGCAAGCATTCCGGGTCACGAACAGCGGGCTCGCATCCGTTTTTGATGTGGCCATTGGCGCGCCGCCGAACATCCCGTGGGTCGCAGTCGAGCCGGCGTCCATCCCGGTGATGGCAGCTAGCGAGACGGTCACCATCACCCTCACGGCTTCTCCCGGTGTAACCATAACGCGCGGATATTACTATGATTATGTCACGGTGGCGGCCGAATTCCACAATACCCAAAAAGTTGGATTTATGGCCCACGTCTATGAGGGCGCCAGATATCCCCTCACTGTGGAGATCAACAACGACCTGGGCCATACTTTGGCTGGCGCGCAAGTGCAGCTGACCCTGGATGCGCCTGATGTGCGTGTGGACCAGGGTAATCTCATCGATGATCAATATTACGAGCACGCTACGAAAATCACTGGCCAGGATGGATCCGTTCATTTTGCTACCCTGGAAGCCGGCAATTACTTCGTTTCTATCAGCGCGCTGCACCACGATTCCCTCACTGCCACTCTCATGGTTGGCGGGCCGCTGACTCAGACCTACGCCTTATCTGCCTTACCGGCTCTGGGCGTGAGCCCAACTGAGACCACGCTGGGGGTTAAACAAGGAGAAACTCAACAGCAAACATTTACGATCCACAATTATGGCGCCGCACCGCTCGAAAATCTTGTTCTTACGCCACCTGCCAGCCTTCCCTGGCTCGCCTTGGTCCAGCCTGATGATCTGTCAGAGTTGGCGCCAGGCGAGAGCCAGGAGATCACGATCCTGGCCAGCCCGCCTATCACCACCTCAGTAGGCCAGTATATCGATAGCATTCAGGTCGCCTCTGGGGAAATGGAGGCGGTGGCAGAGGTGCACATCGACGTTGTGGCCTGGGACGCGCCAGAGGAGCGTAACCTGCAGCTCACATTCACAAACGACGAAGGGGGTGCAGTTTCATCCGGAAGGGTATTGTTGACCGGCCAGGATCCTATCAGCGCAACAGTGAACGGGGTTCTACTGTCTTACCAACCACAATTCTCCCGAGCGCTGGACGAGAATGGGGTCGCTGTATTCGATGATCTGCCGTCAGGGGATTACCTTTACAAAGCTTTTGTCGATGGTTTCGAACCGGGCAGCGGTAGCCTGATAGTGCAGCCAGGAGGTGGCACCCAGTACGAGAGCGCGATCTTGAAAACAGATCATTTCCGTTACAGCTGGGTAGTCACACGCATAGACGATGTTTACAAGGTAACATTGCATATGATCTATGAATCAGGTCTTGATGATGGTAGTGTTGAGGAGATACCACCTCCCCCACCATGGTGCACGGATTGTGAATCATCAGACGGAGAATATGTATGGGACCTGCCGTGGGATAGTGGGATATCCGTTCCAGGTGGTGCTCCGCCGGTCAGATATGGAGGTGGCAAACAATACTCCACAATAGAGTTGTCCCAGAACATTCTTCTGGAGGGCGAAGGGTTTTCCGCTCACCTGGGTCTAGAAAATATTACCAGCAGTGATCTGACCTACGTATCTATTCAGTATAAATTCACTGACTCACTCGGGAATGAAGCTGCCGATGACTTTTCCCTGGTATACCAGAATCACCTCCCTGGGACTATCGGCAGTGGTAGCCAGGCTGAGGAAGACGTTTTCATCTTGCCAACGATTGCCACTGCGATCCCACTCGATGGTTTGTGCTTCCTGGTGTCGGCCGAGATTACTTACCGGTACCAAGGGGTAGAGTATACCTTTGATACTGTTCCACAATGGATAATAGTTAGCCCAGCCCCTAAGCTGGAGCTCGATTACAAGCTGCCCAGCCCTAGCTATTACTGCACTGAATTCGATCTAAGACTCACGCTGACCAATACAGGGGAAGGATGGGCGCATAACGTTCGTATCAACGTTGCCCAACCCAATGTCACTGACTACACCGGCAAACCGGTTATCCTTAAGATCATCTCAGCTATGATCGATGACAACGACCAGGGTCAGGCTCTCAACCTCACTCTGGGCGATATTCCTCCCGGCGGAAAAGTTACGATTACATGGCGCCTGCACGCTTCGAAACCAGGCCGGTTTGTCGACTTTTGGGCCTCATTGAACCACGATAACCCGTTCAACTTGCCTTTACATCCGCTCATCAGCCAGGTCACGACTGAATTGGTTCCCACGCAGTGCATACTGCCAATGGCCATGGAGCTATTCGCCGGACCGGTGTATCGGCAGCGCCTGGCAAGGCGCCAGCGGGTCAACCGGCGGCCCGATCAACACGCGTAACGGTGCCTACGATTACTCGATCACCGATCTTTCAATCCCGACCTCCGCCGGCCAGCTGAGCTTTCAGCGCTGGTACGCTTCCAAGGCGACCGAGGTCTATACCGACACCCTCGGCCCGGGCTGGACCCATAACCTGGATTCGGGCCTGACCTTCGTTTATGACGAGCAAGGCACCCTTACGTCGGTCTTATTTAAAGCCCAATCCGCTAATCATTATGAGTTCTTCACCGATAATGGGGGTGAGACCTTTTATGCCTATCCAGGGGTATGCGGTCAACTGGTACGCAACTCAGGCGACCCAGTAACTTATACCTTCACCGATAACGGCAATTCGACGTACCTGTTCCGGGCAGATGGCAAGCTGATTCAATGGGCCGATTCACCTGGGCACGCCTTGCATTACGAATACAACCAGGGCAATCGATTGGAGCGAGTGGTGGACGACAGTGGGTTGCGTTATCTTGAATTCGTTTATGATGGGCAGGGACGGATTCAGGAGGTGAGCGATCATACGGGTCGTCAAGTAACCTTTTCTTATGACGGGGCGACAGGTGATCTGATAACCAGCACCGACGTCGTGGGAGAGACCCGGAGTTATCGCTACGATGATCCCGCCCTCCCGCATTACCTGACCGAAGTGGTCGACCCGCGCGGTGTCACGGTTGAACGTACCGAGTTCGATGCTCAGGGACGCGCCCTGCGCCAGTACAATGGGGCTGGGGAACTGGTTGTGGAGCTTTCTTACCATCCAGATGGCACAGTCACGCTTTCGGACGCCCTGGATAACAGCGAAACTCACAGCTATGATGACCGCAACACGCTGACCTCTCAAACGGACGCCCTTGGGGAGGCCAGCACTAAGACCT
>JAMCRR010000020.1 GCA_023381565.1 Chloroflexota bacterium | reverse complement strand
CAGGTCGAGGAGTGCAAGAGCCGCTTCGGGCGTGTCGATATCCTGGTCAACGATGCTGCCCGGGTCACCTTCGGGCAGAGCTTCCTGGATTTGGACCTGGAAGCCTGGAAGCAAACACTGGATACGAACCTGACCGGGGCTTTCCTGTGCGGGCAGGCGTTAGCGCGCCTGATGGTGGAGACCCGCATTACCGGGAGGATCATCAACCTGGCCTCGATCAACAGCTTCGCCGCTGAAAGATTCGGCCCAGCCTACGTGACCACCAAGGCCGGCTTGCTGGGTCTGACCCGCACCATGGCTGTCGAGCTGGCGCCCTACGGGATTTTGGTAAACGCAATCGCCCCTGGTCCGATCCTGACCGAAACCACCCAGGCGCCGTTTGCACAGGAGCCGTATGCCACCGGCATCCGCCAGGGCACGCTTCTCGGGAGACCGGGCACCCCCGAAGAAGTCGCCAGCCTGGCAGTCTTCCTGGCTTCGGATGAGAGCAGCTACGTGGACGGGGCCGCATTTCTGGTCGATGGCGGTTTTTTAGCCCAGCTGCGTTTTAATTAGGTATTCGCTTGAAATATGGATAGCGAGAATCTCAAATTCTTTCAGGTATTGTCGCGGAATATCACGAAATTTATGGAAGAGGCTATACTACGAGAATCCTATCTGATCCATAAAATATCGGTTAAGGAGAGCAAAGAATGGGAGACGCCCTTCTAGAAAACCTCCTGCAAAAAACCCAATCTACATACGTCCAGCGCACGCCGCGCTCGCAGCAAGCCCACCAGCGAGCGCGCCTGGCGCTCCCCGGGGGCGATACGCGCTCGTCCACGTATTTCAAGCCGCATCCTGTCTATATTGCCCGCGGAAGCGGGGCGGTGATCGAAGACCTAGATGGTAACCGCTACCTGGATTTCCTCAACAACTACACCTCGCTGGTGCTTGGGCATGCCCACCCGGCGGTGGTCGAGGCGGTGGGCGCCGCCTTGCCCGACGGCACCGTCTTTGGGGCGCCACACCTGGCCCAGGTCGAGCTGGCTGAGCGTATCTGCGCTCGCATGCCCGGGATCGATTTGGTGCGCTTCTGCAACTCAGGCACCGAGGCGGTGATGTATGCCGTGCGTTTGGCGCGCATTTATACCGGCAAACCGCTGGTGATCAAAATGGAAGGCGGCTACCACGGGACTTCCGATGTGCTCGAGATCAGCGTTCACCCGGATGTTGCTAAGGCCGGCCCGCCGGATAAACCGCTGCCGCTACCCGAGAGCCGCGGCATACCGCCGGGATTGGCGGAGGTCTCGCCGGTAGCGCCGTTTAACGACGCCGAGGCCGTCCAGGACCTGCTGGAGGAGCACCGCGGGCAGGTGGCGGCCGTATTACTCGAGCCGATGATGGGCTCGGCGGGAGCCATCCCGCCCCAGCCGGGTTACCTGCAGAAGCTGCGCGAGCTGACGCGCCAGTATGGTTGCCTGCTGATTTTCGATGAAGTCCAGACCATGCGCTTCTCACCGGGTGGTGCGCAGGCGCTCTATGGTGTGGTGCCGGACATTACCGCGATCGGTAAGATCATCGGCGGAGGCTTCCCGATCGGCGGGGTTGGCGGCACCCGCGAGATCATGTCGGTCTACGACCCCGAGAAACCCGGCTCGGTTTCGCACGGAGGCACCTTCAACGGTCATCCGCTGGCGATGATCGCCGGTTGCGCCACGCTGGACGTCTTGGATCAGGCTGCCATCGACCGCCTCAATCTCCTGGCTGGGAAGTTGATCCAGGGGCTGCGCGAGGCTTTTGCCCAGCATGGCATGCGCGGGCAGGTGACCGGGGCAGGCTCGATCTTGAACGTGCATTTCACCCCGCAGTCCGTGGTGAATTACCGCGGAGCCGAAAGCTCCCCCGAACCGCTGACCCGGCTGCTGCACTTGCTCTTGCTGGAACGCGGCATTTACACAGCCAAGCGCGGCATGTTGAATATTTCTGTCCCGATGGCAGAGTCAGACGTGCAGAAAGCGGTAGAGGCCTTCGACGACTGCCTGGCGGTGATGCGCCCGGCAATCGCCGAAGCGGTGCCGGAATTATTGGGATAATGAAAGGATATCGATATGGCTGGACGAGAGAGAATCGCAATCATCAGCGCGGTGCGAACGCCCATCGGGCGCTTTGGCGGGACGCTCAAAGACCTATCTGCCATCGAACTGGGCGCGTTGGCGGCTGCTGAAGTTGTACGCCGGGGTGGTTTGGGCCTCGAGGAGATCGAAAGGGTGGTGGCGGGCGAGAACATCCAACTTACCCCGCGAGGAAACCCGGCACGGTCGGTTTTGCTGAAAGCGGGCATCCCCAATACCAGCGACGATTACACCATCAACATGAACTGCGCCTCGGGGCTGCGGGCCATGACCAGCCTGGCGCAGGATATCCTGATGGGCGACGTGCATATCGGCCTGGCTGTAGGCATGGAAAATATGAGCCAGACGCCCTATTTGTTGGAAGGCGCGCGCTGGGGCTACCGTATAGGTGACGGGGCGCTGGTCGATTTCCTGGCAAACTATATCCTGGGCGATGCCGGCCCGATGGCCGAAGCGGTGGCCGCCAAATACGGCGTTACCCGCCAGGAGCAGGATGAGTTCGCCTACTTTAGCCAGATGAAGGCTCTGGCAGCCATCGATGCCGGTAAGTTTGCCGCCGATATCCTGCCGGTGCAGGTGTCGCAGCGCAAGGGACCGCCGCTCGAATTTACAACCGACGAGCACCCCCGGCGAGAAACCACGCGCGAAAGTCTGGCCCGCTTGAAGCCGGCATTTCGCTCGGATGGAACCGTGACCGCCGGCAACTCCTCGGGGATCAACGACGGAGCCGCGGCGCTGCTGTTGATGAGCGAGAGCGAGGCAGGGCGGCGCGGGCTGAAACCGCGCGGTTACCTTAATGCCTGGGCGGCGGCGGGGGTCGAACCCGGGCTGTTCGGTATCGGTCCGGTGCCCGCCACACAGAAGCTCCTCGCCCGCACCGGCATGACCCTGGGCGACATCGGATTGGTCGAGATCAACGAAGCTTTCGCTTCTTCGACCCTGGCTGTGATTAAAGAGCTGCGCCTCGATCCCGATCGGGTGAATGTAAACGGCGGAGCGATCTCACTGGGTCACCCGGTGGGCGCTACCGGGTTGATCCTGGTGATCAAGATGCTGGCCGAAATGGAACGCCGCCGCGTGCACTATGGCCTGGTGACGATGTGTGTGGGCAACGGCCAGGGAATGTCGGTGATATTAGAGAGAGAATGAAGGAGGAAGAATGGGGCGTACTGGGAATTTGAAGGATAAACTGTTACCGCTCAAAGAGGCGGTGGGCCTGGTCAGCGACGGCAGCAGCATCGTCTGCCCAAGCTTCGGCTACGAAAAAGTGGCATTTGCTTTTATCCGCGAACTGATTCGCCAGGGAAAGAAAGATCTTTATTTGTATGGGTCGGGGATGAATGTCGACGCCGATATGCTCATTGGTGCAGGCTGTATTTCAGCTGCCGAAATCGGCCACATCGGATTCGAGAACATCGGGCTGGCGCCCTGCTTTCGCCGGGCGGCTGAGAGCGGAAAGATGAAAGTGGAGGACTACTCCAACTTCATTATGACCATGCGTTTCTTCGCCGGCGGAATGGGCATACCGTTCATGCCCATCCGCACCGGCATGGGGAGCGACGTGATTGCCTACGCCAACCCTGACCATGTCATCGAGATGGATAGCCCGTTTACCGGCGAGAAAATCCTGGCGGTAAAGGCCGTACATCCCGATTTTGCCATTCTGCATGTACAGCGCGTGGATACCGAAGGTAACGTGAGCATCGAAGGGCCGAAATACGACAATGTCGAGAAAGCCAAATCGGCTAAATGCCTGATCGTGACCTGTGAGGAGATCGTCGAGCCAGAATTCGTGCAATCTCAGCCAGAAAAAACCATCTTACCCGGATTTTTGGTCGACCACGTGGCGGTGGTGCCTTTTGGTGCCCATCCCTATGCCTGCTATGGCTACTACGATTACGACTGGGAGCACATTGAAACCTATGCCCAGCAGGCCAAGACACTCGAAGGTTTCCAATCCTATCTGGACGAATTCATCTATTCTACGGAGGATGAGACTGACTATCAAGAAAAACTCGGCCTGCAGAAAATCCTCGGACTGCGCTCGAATGCATCGTTGGGCTATTCCACTTATTACGAGGCAATCGCATGATCGAACCAACCTATTCGGCTTATGAAATGATGGCGGTCGTTGGCGCACGTGAATTAAATGACGGCGAAGTGGCGTTTATCGGCACCGGCCTGCCCATGCTGGCGGCTCAGATGGCCCTCTACACTCACGCCCCTCGGTTGGTGATTATCTACGAGAGCGGTTATGTGGGCTGCCATAACATTCACACTGCGCGGTTGGTCGGCGATATCCGCTTCATGAAAGGACTGACCATGCTCTCCAGCATGGTAGACGTCCTGGGTTTCCTGCAAACCGGTGTGATCGACGTGGGCTTTTTGGGCGGCGCACAGGTAGACCAGTTCGGCAATATTAACGCCACAGTGGTTGGCCCTTACGAAAAACCACTCGTGAGGCTACCGGGAGGGGGCGGAGCGAATGAAATTGCATCCTGTGCGAAACGGACTATAATCACTATGAACCACGATACTCGTCGCTTTCCAAAGAAGGTGGATTACATTACCAGCCCCGGGTACCTGGACGGCAGCCCAGATGCGCGGAAGAAAGCAGGTTTGATTGGTGACGGTCCCGACAAAGTCATCACCGATCTGGCTGTCTTGGATTTCGACGAAAAGACGCACCGCATGCGGATAGAAAGTTTGCATCCTGGCATAACCGTGGAGGATGTACAGAGCCGGACGGGATTCGAGCTGGTCGTCCCCCGGCGGGTGGAGGAGACTGCACCACCGACGGAGGAAGAGTTGCGCATCCTGCGGGAGGCGGTCGATCCGACGGGATTTTATATCAAAAGACGGGCTGAAAGGAAAGCTGTTCGAGCAGGAGTATGAGACCAAGACGCGGTCGGGGTGTAACCATTCTAGATGTGGCTGAGCGCGCCGGTGTGTCGGTATCTACTGCGTCGCGGGCGCTGACCGGCCATCCGGATGTCAGCGCGCAGACGCGCAAGCAGGTGCTCGGCGCCAGCCAGGAACTGGGGTACCGGCCATCATTGCTGGCCCAGAGCCTTGTGCTGGGCCGGACTTCTACCATTGGCTTGTTAGTTTCCGATATCGCCAATCCGTTCTACCCGGCGTTAGCGAAGAGCATTGAGGATGCCGCCAGCAACTTCGGCTATATCGTGGTGCTGTGCAATACAGACGACGACCCGCCTCGATCGCTCAAATATCTGGACCGGCTGATTGCCCAGGGGGTGGATGGGATTATCCATGCCTCGGTCGGCGAAGATGAGAAGCATCTCTCGCTAGCGAGCCAGGCAGGCGTGCCGGTTGTCGTACTCAACCGGCGGCCGCGCTTGCTCCGCGACGTTGACGTGGTCATTTCGGATAATCAGAAGGGTGCCGAGGAAATCGTCACCCACCTGTTAGAGCTGGGACACCGCACAATCGGCCACATCGCTGGCCCGGAATATGCCACATTGTGCGAGGACCGTCTGGCAGGATACCGGCGCGCACTGGAAAAGAAGGGGATACCGTTTAATCCAGAGCTGGTCGTGCGCAGCAAGTTCACTCACGAAGCCGGCGCACAGGCAGTGCAGGAATTGCTGCAACGCGAGCCGCGTACGACGGCGATTTTTGCCGTAAACGATGTTGTCGCCCTGGGCGCCATGGATGCGTTGCTCGAAAGGGGGTTGGAGATCCCCCGGCAGATCAGCCTGGTGGGATTCGACGATATCGAGATTTCGCGTTCGCCCACCGTCCAACTGACCACCGTCCGGCAGAACCTGGTCGAGATGGGCAGGCTGGGGGTGATGCAGCTGGTGGATGCCATGTCGAATCCGGAGACGCACCAACCTCAAAGGATCGTGCTGGAGGCGGGAGTGGTCTTGCGGAATACGGCCGCCCAGCCGGCGGATATACCTCAACCTGAGTAAATCGGATTTGTAGCTCAAAGATTTGAAAATTCATCGCCTGTTTCAATAGCCGTTGTCTCTGTCTTTTCTGAGCGGTATAAACGTGCTACAATAAGACCATCTCTTATGATTGAATTCGATCGATAAAGCCCGATTCGGCTGATGGTGAAAGTAAACATGGTGAAACGAGCTTTAGTCTTCTGGATGACGATTGATTTACTGGTGAAACGGGTCGTAGAAATTCAATGATAGAGAACTACCGGCCGGGGCTGGCCGTTCGGCTGTCTGGGCGGGACCATCCGCTCCCCTGGAGATGCCCGGCAATTTCCGGAGAGCAAAGGACAACATACTTCCCGTCACGGGCCGGCGGCCAGCGCTTGCATTATGGGTTGGTGATGGAATTCTTCAGGTTCGGATAGACTGAACCTGGAGTTGGCTATCTGCTTTAGGGATGCATACTATACTTTAGGGATGCATACAATAAATGGCCACGTTGTTTTATGACGACGTGGCTTTCGTTTTGAGACCACCGTGATATATTTTTATGTTATAATAATACCGACCGGTCGGTTTCATATCAAGGAGGCCAGTATGCAGAAACGAAGCGCAGAAACCCAGGAACATATCCTTCTGGCCGCTCAAACGTTGTTTGCCCGGTCTGGCTATGACGGCACCGGCGTCGCTGAGATTTGCCAGGCGGCAGGAGTGAGTAAGGGGGCGTTCTACCACCACTTCCCCTCCAAGCATGCCGTTTTTATGCGGCTGCTCGAAGATTGGCTGGCCGGGTTGGACGCCGAGATCCAGCGAATCTACGGCCTGGCGAGCGACGTGCCCCAGGGATTGCTCGATCTGGGGGGCATCGCGGCAGAGATCTTTCAGGCTGCCGACCAGCGCTTACCTATCTTCCTGGAATTTTGGGCGCAGGCCAGTCGCGACCCTGAAGTATGGAAGGCCACGATTGCCCCGTACCGCCGCTACCAGGAGCTGTTTGCCGGGATTATGCAAGTCGGGATCTCTCAAGGATCCTTACGGCCGATCGATCCGGATCTGGGCGGGCGGGTGATCCTGGCGCTGGCGTTGGGGCTGCTCTTGCAGGGGTTGATCGACCCGCAGGCAGCCGTGTGGGGTAAGGCCGGTCGAGAAATGATGAGTATTTTATTGTACGGTCTGGAAAGGAAAACAAAATGAATCTGGTTACTGGAGCTGCAGGACATATCGGTAATGTTCTAGTTCGTGAGCTTTTATCCAGGGGTGAACCGGTGCGAGCGCTGGTCCTCCCTGGTGAAGATACCGCCTCGTTGGATGGTCTGCCTATCGAACGTGTCGAGGGAGACATCCTCAAACCGGAGACGCTTCCACCCGCCTTCCGCGGGGTGCAGGTGGTCTACCACCTGGCAGGGATCATCTTTATTCTGCCGGGTAGAAGCGACCTCGTACGGCGGGTGAACATCGAAGGGACGAAAAACGTCCTGCAGGCTGCCCGGCAGGCTGGGGTGAAGCGATTGGTCTACACCAGCTCGATCCATGCTTTCCAGCGGCTTCCCGATGGCGCTACTGTGGACGAAACGATTCCCTTCGACCCGCAAAGCCCCACCAACGAATACGATCGTTCCAAGGCTGAAGCTTCGCTCGCAGTCCTGCAATCCATCCACGAAGGGTTGGACGCGGTCATCGTATGCCCGACGGGGGTGATCGGGCCGAACGATTTTCGCAGCTCTGATATGGGCAATATGATCCGGAGTTGGATGGATCCAAAGATTCATATGATGGTGGATGGGGCCTTTGACTTCGTAGATGTGCGCGATGTGGCCCGTGGGATGATTTTAACCGCCGGGCGCGGCAAAGCGGGGGAAGTTTATTTGCTGGCTGGAGAGAATATTCGCCTGGTGAAGCTGCGCGAAATGGTGCAGGCTGAGGCCGGGATCCATACGGGAAGCCTCCTGATCCCGCTTGCATTGGCAAAACAAGCCGCGCTTGTGGCTCCGTTTTTCTACAGGTTGACGAGGAGCAAGCCGGCTTTCACCACTTATTCGCTCGAGACCGTAACAGGTAAAATGTTCGTCAACGCGGGCAAGGCCTATCGAGACCTGGGTTACCAGGCTCGCTCGATGGTCGTAACCGTTGCAGACACGGTCGGCTGGTGGCGGCAATTCGCTTTTTCGGCCGGAAGAGGCTTGCATTGAAGCCCGGGGACTGGCTGGGCAAGACTGCCCTGGTGACAGGCGCTTCCAGCGGTATTGGCGAAGTGGCGGCGCTGGCATTGGCGCGTGCCGGGTTGCGTGTAATCCTGACGGCGCGTCGCGAAAGCCGCCTGCAGATGCTCGCTGCGAAAATCTCCGGTGAGTCAGGCCGGGCGGAGATCATTCCGGCTGACCTTGCGTCGGAATCTGAGCGGCTGAGGCTGTATGACCTCGTTATGAAGGATTATGGCTGTCCAGATGTGCTGGTGAATAACGCTGGTTTGGGCTGGTACGGCTTTTTTGCAGATATGCCCTGGGAGACCGGCCGAGATCTGATCCAGGTCAACGTCGAAGCGGTGGTGCAGCTCAGCCTGCTTTTCCTGCGCCAGATGCGCCGGTTAGACCGGGGACACATTATTAACGTAGGCTCGGTTTCCGGGAGCATTCCCAGCCAGGGGGTGGCGGTCTATTCGGCCAGTAAGGCCTTCCTGGATGCATTTACCACTTCCCTGCACCGCGAGTTAAAAGGCACGCAGGTGCGCGCCAGTGTGGTGCGCCCCGGGCCGGTAGCGACCGAGTTTTTCGAGGTGACGGCGCACGCCAGCCAGGGGAGAAGGGTGCCTGCCGAGCGTTTCAGCACCACACCGGAGAGGGTTGCCGATTGTATCGTGTCGCTGCTCGACCGGCCGCGGCGGGTGGTATACGTCCCCGGGTGGCTGAGGGTCACGCCGTGGGCTGAGGTGCTGTTTGGTTGGGCGATGGATCAGGTGGGTCCGCTGCTGCTCCACCGCCAGGTCATGCAGGCGCAAAAGGAGATAAGAAGGTTATAATTTGGAGTTGATCTATCTGTGAAAGGAATGCGTATGATGGTCACTCCCCCCTCTGACCTGGAAGGCCTGACTCTCTTGGGGCGAAATGCCCAACCCAGCAAAACTCTCGAGGCTTTTCCCAACCGCTCACCAGACCGGTACTACCTGGTTACTCTGGAAACCTCTGAATTCACCTGCCTGTGCCCGGCTACCGGCCAGCCGGATTTCGCCCATATCAAGATCCAATACGTCCCCGATGCGAAGGTTGTCGAATCTAAGTCGCTCAAGCTGTATTTATGGTCCTACCGAAACGAAGGCGCTTTCCACGAGCACGTGGTGAATAAGATCCTCGACGATCTGGTGGTGACCCTCGATCCACACTGGATACGTGTGACCGGTATCTTCAACGTGCGCGGTGGAATTGGGATCACGGTCGAAGCCGAACACATCAAGACGGCGCAAGCCCGGCTGGCATGGCAGGGTCGCCAGGAGGGACGGGAGGCCTGACCCCCGGAGGTCCCGATCGGATGGAACGCCAAAGCTACCGCTGGCTGCCTTTTATCACGGCAGTGTTCGTCACCACCTTGATCGTATCGAATATCATCGCCGTCAAGATCGTGCAGATTGCGGGGCTGTATTTGCCGGCTGCCGTGGTTCTATTCCCCGTCGCGTACATTTTCGGGGATATCCTGACCGAGGTCTACGGGTATTCGCGCGCCCGGCGGGTGATCTGGACGGGGTTCTTCTGCAACTTGCTGGCAGTTACAGCGATTTGGATCGGTGGGCGTATCCCGGCTGCGCCTTTCTGGTCGGCCGGGGTGTTCATGTCGCCCGCAGCCGCGCAGGAGGCTTACAAGGCGATTCTGGGTTTCACCCCGCGCCTCCTGGGAGCTTCGTTTGCCGCATACCTGGTGGGCGAATTTCTCAACTCGTTTGTACTGGCCAGGCTTAAGGTCCGGACGCAGGGGCGTTTCCTGTGGGTACGCACCATCGGGTCCACGCTGGTGGGGCAGGGCGCCGATTCGGTGGTATTTATTACGGCTGCCTTCCTGGGAATTATTCCCGGCGCTGACTTAGGCCGGGCAATCCTCTCCCAATGGGCGTTCAAAGTCGGCTATGAGACGCTGGCGACCCCCCTGACTTATATTGTGGTGAATTATTTGAAACGCGCCGAGAAAGAAGACTATTTCGACCGGGATACCGATTTTAACCCGGTGACACTGTCTTGAGGTTCCGCGTAAAAAATTTTCCGGATAGTTGTATTCTGGGTAAGAAGTCGGATATAATGTATTAAACTGTAAAATAACAGCAGGTGGATGAAGCGTAGATCCGAAGGTATAAATGGTTGCTTTGTCAGCGATGGCACGGCAAAGCCTTCGGAGAGCTAATTACGGAGCCGGTGGTTATTTCTGGCTAATTCATTCCTCTTACTGAATCGCCAATGCAGAGGGGCCATTCATGGTAAGGTGCATCATAACCCTTCACCTTAGTAGCTAATTGCGTATATTGCTCGCCACGAGAACCATTATCGGGTTCTGCAATTTTTATCCGTAGATCGATAAATTAAATATTGTTATCGGGCATGGGCCATTTTTTCAAATCAAGGTAAACAAGTTCTTGATCTGAATGGTCATTATTATTTTGAATACCTGGTCTGGTACTTCACCGATTATCGTTACCAATCCTCGTACAAAGGAAGGATATTGGAGCGATTATTACAGTAAATCTCAAAGTTACAAGGAAGATCAATGGTATGGACGCAATCATTTCTTATCTTTCGGAAATACAAAAGACCATCGAGGGCTTGCCGGTAGAGAATATCGAGAAGATCATTAATCTCCTGCATGAAGCCAGGTTGAATTCTCAGCATGTCTTCATCATGGGGAACGGCGGCAGCGCCTCGACAGCCTCGCACTTCGTCTGCGACCTGGGAAAAAATACCCGGGTGGCGGGGTGCCCGGATTTCCGCGTCTTCGGCCTTACGGACAATATGGCGGTTTTCTCGGCTTTCGCAAATGATGAAGGCTTCGAAAATGTATTCGCCCAGCAGTTAGTCAGTGTTCTGCAGCCGGAAGATGTGGTCATTGCCATCTCAACCAGTGGCAACTCGCCCAATGTGGTGAAGGCTGTGGAAGCTGCCAACGAGATCGGCGCCCGCACCGTGGGATTTACCGGTTTGAAGGGCGGCAAGTTGAGCGAAATTGCTCAATTCAACGTACATGTGCCCAACATGCGGGTCGATCAGGTAGAAGATATCCATCTGGTTCTGGCTCATATGATGAGCAGGATCCTGGCAGATCTGGCCAAACCTTCTATCCTCGCTCCTCAGTCGTTGCGACCCTTCGCTCCGGTGAAAAGAAATGGAAGTTACCACGATGTGGAAGATCAAGATGGAGCAGGGATGCCCGTAAACCAGGGAACCAACGGCTCCATCGAACAGCTGCTTCAGCTGATCAACTACATGAATGGGGATAAACAAGCTGCATTTGGTTCGACAGAAATCCTGGAAAGGGTACTCCTGCTGACCATGGTCAGTATTGGAGCCAGCGGAGGGAGTCTGGCGACCCTGGATGAGCAAGGTAAGGTGGTGAACAGCGCAGTGGCATACGCCGGGCAGGTTCAGCCTGCCAGCAAAACGCAGCTGGGAGAATACATCGAGCATGGGCTGGCAGGATGGGTGGCCGAGAACCGCAAGGCTGCCCTGGTGGCAAATACCGAGGAAGACAGCCGTTGGCTCCAGCGACTGCAGCTCGGGAATTCCACCGACCGGCGCTCGGTCTTGTGCGCCCCGCTGATGATTGGCGACCAGGTGATTGGCGTCGTCACACTTTCACGTCCCGAGACCAATCCCTTCAAAGTCGAGGATCTGCTAATGCTGACGGCGATCACCACCACCATCACTCACCCGCTCAACACCTACGCGTTGAAAGTTTGATGGGTATAGATTACCAGGGCTAACCACAGATAAATAGTAGCGCCACAATAAACCGTGGTTGCTGGATTCTGCCCTTTCTCCCGAATCATCATATTCCCCTCTCCTTGGAGGGGGGCAGGGGGGGAGATGATAATAGTTAATTGCAGAGCTACCAGATAAACATTGGCAGATGATTATCGACGATTCGATAAGATCCACCATGTGTCAATTTGCTTTTATATGTGGTCAAGTGACTATGCCACTAAAAAGGGATTCCGGGAGCTTTTCGAGAGCTGCGGCTAATGAGCGCCTCACCTGGTAAGGCTTCAGCGTGCGTGCCGCGGGGAGCCTGTTCTGCGCGCGACCGCGCCCGGTGAGGACCAGCACCCGGTGAGGCACGCCGGCATTTTCCCCGGCCATGATGTCCTCCAGCGCATCTCCAATCAAGATAGAACGGCTCAAGTCGAGATTCAACGCTTGCTTGGCCTGCAAGATCAAGCCGGGCCTGGGTTTGCGGCAGTCGCACCGGTCTTCGGGGGCATGCGGGCACATGAAGATGCCATCGATGCGCCCACCCGCAGCCTCGACTTGCTCGAGGAAGCGCCGGTTGACCTCTTCGGCGGCAGCCAGGGAGGTGATGCCTCTCCCCACCTGGGATTGGTTGGTGACCACCACGATTTTGAACGCGCCGGTCCGCATCCTGACCAGTGCTTCCAGGGCATGCGGAAAAAAGGCGACATCTTCCCAGGTGCGCACGTAGCCGCGGCGGTTTTTGATGATCACCCCATCGCGATCGAGGAAGAGAGCGGGGAACATTTAGAGGATTATACCCTCACTCCACTTTACCATTGCTTCGAAAGCCCTGGCGGCGGTCGTCTGGTTCGTTCCCTGGACGAACCAGAGCGCACTGCCCGGTTGGGCAGGGCCGGCAGCTACCGATACACACTCGCCGGGTTTGACTTCATTCACATAGTTGATCTGCAGCCAGTCCAGGGTCTGTGCGGCGTGCACTTGGATGGGGAAACAATCAGCGATCCAATCGATATAGCGAGCGTTGTTGACGTGCCCCATCAGGTCCACCGAGCTGTAGCCGGCCTGGGTGACAAAGCGCTCCTCCAGCACGCCGGAGGGAGAGATCTTGTCGAGCGGCTCATCCAGGGCGCTGCGCCCATCATTATCCGGGAGGGGTGCGTTCAGCGCTTGGGGCGGGAGCATGCGGCGGGCTGTGGGGTTCACCAGGATCCAGGCCGAAGTGGCCGCGGCGTAGCCTCGCCCATCTGGTGCTGAAAACTGGAAGTCGCGCATGAAAAAGACCTTCTGCTGGATGCCTTTCGGCCAGGTGCGGATGACTACGTTCTCGCCCATCACCGGAAATTGATAAAAAGCCACTTTGACGCGCGAGAGGATCCAGATCTTCTCTCTAGCCAACATTTTTTCATACGCATAGCCGAGATGGCCGGCATGGTGGGTAGCGGCCTCTTGCATTGCCTGGAATATCCCAGAAAGCTTCCATCTCATTTGAAAATCAGTCTCGAAGGATCTGACCCGAGTTTCTTCGGTCCAAACAGTCTCGACGTCCATTCGTTTCCCTTATTTGAGGTAAATGTTATTGTGATATTTCCCCGACCTAAATATTCGTCTTTGCGGACCAGACTCCCTTATCGTGTTGCTGCGAGCGTTCGTTGAGAGACCTGCACCTGCACAAACCGCAGGAGCGGGGTTACTTTAGGATGGTTTCCCTTTGATAGTTGGCTTCATTTTCCCAATTTCCTCATGCTTCTCGAGGCGAGTGAAAACAGCAGGTAGCATGCGCCTCCGCCCCAGAGGAGGGCAACGAGTACGGCCTCCAGGCCCGCATTGAAGAAAATAAAAGGCAGGAGGAAAAGGATGAGGATCAAGCCGGAAAGCACCAGTGATAAGAAACTGGGACTGGGGGCCATTCCTGCCAGGAGCAGTTCGGCGCGTGCTTGCCGAAATACATCCCAGGCAGCGCCACACGCCAGGTCGAATATCACTAACGGCAGAAGCAGGGCTGCACCCCAAAGGTTGATCCCCGGCGCCAGCAGGCTCGCAATTGCGATACCTGCCCAACCCACGAGCACGGCCAGCACGCCGGGGGGAGCGATCTCGGCGAGCAGTTTGTAACTAGATCGGATGGGCAAAGCCTGGAACAGGGGCCACTGGTCAAGATCGAGGCGCAGGCTCTGCGTGAGGCGGGCGTGAAGTTGAGCGATCCAGAACAGGGCAGCCACCCCTCGCACGCCCCAATTAGGCGCCAGCAAGACCGCCAGGCTCAAAGCAAACACAATGCTCCAGTTGTACAACGCGCCGGCTCCGAATGCCCTGACGGATTGGAGGATTTGCTTCCAGGATAGGGCGAGCGCACCGGGTCTTCCCGGCAATGGGAAAGGCCGGCTGCCGCTTTTCAGGCGCTGTTTGAGGTGGATACTGGCAGCCAGCTTTTGGTCGCCCAGGATGGAAGCTGCCTGAAGCCGCCCGGATAGAGATGTCTCCTGCGCGGCGCGGGAAAGATTGAGGCGGCGGGAGGCCAGATAGAGCGCACCCATCCCCAAACCCGCCCAGGCCAGCCCGGCCAGATTACCCGGAAGATAGTTCGCCAGTCCGCTTCCCGAGAGCACCGGAGCGGAGGCCGGCCATGCCATAGATTGAAAAAAGATACCTTCGAAGCCTCCGAAGACCAGACCGGCAGTGAAAATGAACCCGAGGGCGAGTGGATATCTATTGAGGCTGCCTTGGCTGTGGTAGCCGTTCAGGCGCAGGCAGCCGAAAGCCCACACCACAGCCAGCATCCCCAGGTGCAGCAAGATGACCGGCAGCAAGAGCTGCCCTGCTGCGGATAAATAAAAGGGCGCATCGGCCCATGTTGGGTTTCCTCCCACGGCAATTTCGGCGCGAGCAAAACCCAGGGTGATGGCCAGCGCCCAAAAGAGCAAGCCGGTGGTAAACCAGGCGCTGACCAACCAGGCAAAAGCAACCGCCGGGCGAGGCGCCGGCGTGGCGCAGATCAACGCTGCATCTTCCTCGGTGAACTTGATCGGGCTGCGGCGAGATGCCTCGAACAGGCTCCACAGCCACCAGGCCAGGAACACCACTACGGTTATTTGTGCGGCGAGCCACACCGGCCGTGCAGGATCGAAAGCCTGCAGTCCTTCTGCTACGGTGGAGGTGACCAACGCCAACACGGTCAACCCCCAAATGGCGAAGAAGATCACCAGGTAGACGAAGTAAATGCGGTTGGAAAACGAGCGGTCGCTGGTCTTATATCCGGTGATTGCCAGCCACCAACTGATCGAGCGGTTAATCTGCCGGGAACGCACGAACCAGACGGCATTCATGCATCCAGCTCCAGGATGCCTCTGTCCATGTGCCAATGGCGGGCGTGCATCTCCTGCACGATCGCCGGGTCGTGAGAAGAAAGCAAGATGGCGGCGCCCTGTGCCCGCAAATCCCGCAGCTTATCTTTCACATACGCCACGGCTTGCGGGTCGAGCGCCGAGGTCGGCTCGTCCAGGAGCAGCACCTGGAAAGGGTGGATCAAAGCCAGCGCCAGCCCGAGCTTGAGGCGCATGCCGCGCGAATAGTTATGGGGATACAGATCGCGCGCCTCCCACAGGTTGAGATCTCCCAGGATTTCTTTGGCGCGTGTTTCGAAACCCTGATCGGCGTGGTAGGCTAAGGCGAGGAACTGCAAATGCTCCCAGGCAGTCAATTCGGAATAATATCGCGGCACATCGGGGACGAAGGCCAGCCGTTTCTTGGCTTCGACTTCGTCATTATACAGGTCGTAACCGCCGACCTGGATTGTGCCGCTGGTTGGTAGGAGCAGGCTGCTCAAGCACAGCAGCAAGGTGGATTTACCGGCGCCGTTGGGTCCGGTGAGAACGACGATCTCGTTAGCGGAGATTGCAAAGCTGGTTTCAGCCAGAGCGGCGTAACGGTCATAATACCGGCTGAGCTGCCGGGCTTCCAGAGCGGGTGTCATCCTGTGTCCTTCGGGTCAAAATTTAGATCGGTTTCCCCGGCTATATTATAGCCGCAAATCCTTCCTACCTCGACGCGGATGTCCTTACCGTCACCATCTCGGCCCGGATAGGCCGGCCCCGCCCGGGATGTCATCCCGAAATCAGATCAGCAGGCAGGATTAGCCAAACCCAGGGCAGGGGAGGCCAACGGGTTCAAGGCTGTGAAGCGGATGTGGGTGCAGCCAGCGGGTTGGTGCCGTTTAGGGCGTAAGCCGTCAGGTGGTAACTCCAATCGGATACGTATAAGATGCCGTTAGCGACCAGCGGGGTGCCCCAGTGGATGCTCCCGACGGAGCTGTCGCTCCACAACAATTTGCCAGTGATCGGGTTGAGGGCGTAAACAATGCCGGTGTTATCGTAGTACAAAACCCCATTGGCGATAATCGGTGAAGTACCACCCTTGTTCGACACCCATTCACTCTTTAGATAGGGGATCGCGTTGCCGTCCAGGGCTACAGTGAATGCCGAAATGCCGTCAGAGTCAGTTACAAATACCCATGTGGTTTTATCTGCAGGGTTGACCCACACGGCCGGCTGTGTGAGCACCATGCCGCCCTGGGGCAGGGAGATGGGAGCACGGATTTCCCCGCCAAGGTTGCCTGGCCCGCCTTTACCGCTCAGGTTGCTCAGGTTGATCAATCGCAGCATCCCATCCTTGCCGCTTTGCAGCCCCAGGTTTTGGATCTTGCTGCTGGCTGAGACCGGCAGGATGGCCGGAGCTGTGCTCCCCAGATCCAGGTCCTGGCTCTGGAGTTGCTGGTAGTCAGAGGGAGTATAGCTGTCCACCGGGCTGCCGGATTTCCCGGCGCCGTCTGGGTTCAGGGCGAGCACAGTATCCCCCCAATCAAACTGGCTGGGGTCGAAAGTCCCGTTTCCGGTGGCGGTGTAGATGTGGTTGGTAGCCGGGTCGTAGACGACCCCGGGGCGCGGCCAGATGGCGGATTGCGTTGCGGAACATTCGGGCATTCCGGGTTGATTGCCAAAGAGCACGGTCTCGTTGCTGCATACGGCATTAAATATGTGCGTCGATCCGGTTTCTAGATTGATGGTTACCAGGTGGCCTTGATAATTGCCACGATCACCCGGGTACCCGCTCAGGGTCACATAGAGGTAGCTGTTCCCGTTTTTTGCCGTAGCAACGGCCAGCGCCGCGGAGCTTTTTTCGAAATCGGGTTTGAGCGTCACCGTCACGGGCCAACCGCCTGTGATGACCTCTTCGCCATTTCCAACCTGGTATTTGTGGACCTTGCCGTCCAGACCGTAGCTGTAGACATACTTGAGGTCTGGATCGATTGCCGGAGCGGAAGTTGTATAGCAGGGCTGCGACTGATCCCAGACGGTGCACCCGTTGGGCGGATACTGGTGCTGCCAGAGGAGGTCGCCGTTACTCGCATCGACCGCCAGAATGCGCCCATCGGTGGTCGTCATGTAGAGCACATTCTTGACGCCCTGGGGAGTCTGGACACCACTGAGGGTTGCGATGCCTGTATCTGGCTGACCGGGCAGAGTAACCTGGTAGATCTTCTTCAGGCTGCTGACGTTAGAAGGAGTGATCGCTGTCTCTTGGGAGTTAACCCCATTGTGCTGCGGGTTGCCTCCGAACTGCAGCCAGCTAAAATTTGCCGGCCTGGCAGGCTGGGGCGTCTGAGTTGCGCCGGGAAGGTTGGTTTGCTTCGGCGTTTGAGTTGTACCGGTAAGGGCAATTGGGTTAGGGGCGCAGGCAGACATAAATGTCAGGAACATAACAAGGGTGATGACTGTCAGCCTGCCTGGTAAACGGGAGTACCGGGGGTTCATGGAAGATGGGATCCTTTCAATGATCGGTTTTCGTATGCGCGCAAGAGATTTCCCCCGCTGTGAGTTGCGCGGGAGTGAATAAGCCAACCCGGTTTATCGTATTCACTCCAAGCAGTCTCTTGAGGCATGCCCGAATGGGTACTTGCACAAATATCTATGAATATTATCTAGTTACACCGATTATTATATAGCGAAAGCATGATTTATGGATGACTAAGCTGATGGATAGGTCTCGAAGGTGTTAGCTTGCGCAGGAACAAGCTGAAGCCTATTCTATCGGTGTAGCGCACGCTTTAGCTTGCGCAGGAACAAGCTGAAGCCTATTCCTATTGCTGTAGCGCATGCTTTAGCTTGCGCAGGGACAGGTTGAAGCGTATTCTATCGGTGTAGCGCACGCTTTAGCTTGCGCAGGAACAAGCTGAAGCGTATTTCTATTGATGTAGCGCACGCTTTAGCTTGCGCAGGAACAAGCGGAAGCCTATTTCTATTGCTGAAGCGCAGGCTTTAGCTTGCGCAGGAACAAGCTGAAGCCTATTCCTATTGCTGTAGCGCAGGCTTTAGCTTGCGCAGGAACAAGCGGAAGCCTATTTCTATTGATGTAGCGCACGCATTAGCTTGCGCAGGAACAAGCTAAAGCTTGTTCTACACCCTGTAGCGCACGCTTTAGCTTGCGCAGGAACAAGCTGAAGCTTGTTCTACAGGTTAAAATCAGAGCGTCTCCCACTCTCGGTTGGGAAACGCTCTGGATTGATCGGAGAATTCGGGCGATTTGGGCTTGCCCGATAAATCGATCAGGGGATCTGCAGTACTTGTCCGGCGGTAACGGTGTAGGGGCTCTTCAGGTTATTCGCGGCGATGATGCCGTTCGGGTCCACGTCGCCAAAATCGCAGGCGATCGAATAAATGGTATCGCCTTCTGCTGCCGTATACACCGACGGGTGTTCAATCAATGCGCGCGGCCCGGGCCAGGGGTTGGCGCCCTGAGGGATCTTCAGCTCTGTCCCGGCAGCGGGTTTGTCTTCCATGGTCAGGTCGTTTGCCGTAAGAAGCTCGGAGGGGTCGACGTTGAAGCGGCGCGCAATGCAGTAAGGCCATTCGCCGTCATGCAGCGCATATGTGGTGGGGAGGCCGGGGGTGGCGGTAGCCACAACAACGAATGTCGGTGTGGGTTGCGGAGCAAGGGTGGGGCTGGGGATCACCAGCACCGGCGTCTGCGAAGCTTCCACAACCGGGATGTCTGACGGGACGTCCGATGGGACGTCCGATGGGGCGGATTGGGTGTTGACCACGGCGGCGATTTGCGTACTTTCATTAGCAGGTAGGGGAAAGGGCAGCACCCCGGTGCTCGTGGCTGTGCTGAAGGGGGCTTTGGAGGCAGGCCTCTCGCAGGCTGAGATGACCAAGAGGGCAAGGATGGTGAGGAAGATGACTCCAAACTTTTTATTCATGGAAGGACCTCCCGAGCGCCTGTCGCAAGATTGAGAGACACCCGCTCAAATATCTTACTTTTACATGGAGCGAGCCGTGATCTGGCCATTACCCTCAAAACGCGTCAAGCTGATCAATAGGATGGATGCAGCGGTTAGACAGGATACGTTGCAAATATCGTGCCATCTATGCCGATGGTAAAATCAAGCAAAAACAACAGGCTGGCACCATGAATATTTATTTTAGCTGTTCCATCACCGGTGGTCGTGCGGAAGAAGAGGTGTATCAGAACCTGGTCGATTTTCTACTGGCTGAGGGTCACCATGTGCCAACCGCCCATCTCTCCAATCCGGATGTGCTCGCGATGGATGGGCGCCTCTCCCCGCAGGAGGTGTATTCCCGCGATATGGCCTGGCTCCACAACTGCGATGCGGTGGTTGCCGAGGTGAGCACCCCTTCGCATGGGGTGGGGTATGAAATCGCCGCAGCTCTCGACCTGGGAAAACCGGTGCTCTGCTGCTACCGCGAGGGGCGGCGCATCTCCAAGATGATCAGCGGCAACACCCACCCAGGCCTGCGCCTCAGAGAATATCGCACACCAGACGAGGCACGCAACCTCGTGCGGGATTTCATAGATAGGATGACCAAGGGATGAACAAAGTCATTGACAAGTGATGACTTAATGCCCTAGTAATCAGACCTTATTTCGCGTATAAATAGACCTGGAGACGGGATCTCGTACAACACATTGCCGCTCATCTCTGTCTCCTCCTTTGGCGAAAGCCTCCGCTGGGTTCCCTCACCGCCCCCAGCGGAGGCTTGCTTTAATTCTCGACTTTGTTCCCATTCTCTGCCACCGGCAGTAGCACGGTAAAAGTGGCGCCTTTGCCGGGAGGCGAGTCAACCCAAATGCGCCCCTGGTGATCTTCTACGACCGATTTAACGATCGACAGGCCCAAACCAACCCCGGGGGTTTCTTCAGACGCGTTGCTGGCGCGGTAGAATTTATCGAATATGTAGGGCAGGTCAATGGGGGGGATCCCAGGGCCGCTGTCGGTAACCTGGAACACGAGCTGCTTCCCATCCAACTGAACGTTGACGTCGATCAAGCCGTCTTCGGGGGTGTACTTAATGGCATTGTCGAGCAGGTTATCGACCATCTGGCGTAAGTGTAGAGGGTTACCCAATACCGGCGGGATGTTGGGTGACAGGTTCACTTTGAGCTGCTGGCCTTTTCCGGCAGCCCGGCTGCGGTACCCTTCGACAGAAAGCTGGAGGATCTGATCCAGCGGAACTACTTCCTTTTGGGCGTCAAATCCAGATTCAATGCGGCCCAGGTTCAGCAGGTCGCTAATCAGCTCGGAGATATTGGTAATACTGGTCTGCACGCGTTCGATGAACTCTTTTTGCCGGTCATTGATCGGGCCGACCCGGTCCAGGTAATCGACGTATCCCCGGATGGCGGTGAGCGGCGAGCGCAAGTCGTGAGAAACAGTGGTCACAAAATCGCTTTTGAGGCGGTCCAATTTTTTCAGATAGGTGATGTCGTGCAGCGTAATTGTCTGGCCGACTTCGGGGATGGTGATAAATTGGACGCCAAACACGCGCCCATCCTCAACCGCGATTTCACCCCGGTTGAACTGATTCTGGCCGGATTGGTTCACCAATTCCATTAATGGCTGCAACCTCTCAAAGTCTGTGGCTGTTTTTCCAATCAGGGCTTCATCTTCGAGGTTAAATGCCTGGCGAGCCGTCTGGTTTGCGAGTAAAAAGCGCTGAGTCAGGTCGAGGACGATCACCCCATCTTGAATGCGGGTCAGGATCGTTTCCAATTTACTGCGCTCGACGGAGGTGTGGTCGTACAGGCGCGCGTTTTCGATAGCCCCCACAGCAAAATCGGCCATGGCGGTCAGCAATTTGACATGATGCTCGGTGAAAGGCAGTGAGGACTGGCGGTTATCCACGCCTAAAACCCCGAGGATGCGGTTGCGGATCTGCAATGGAACGTATAAGAGGCTTTGCACCAGGTAAGAGGTCTTGATTTTTTGCGGGGTTTTGGTGTCAATCATCACCGGTTTTCCGCTGGTAACCACCGATCCCACCAGGCTGTCCGTCACCGGCAGGCGGAATGTGCGCACAAAATCTTCCTGAAAATTGCGGGCGGCGCGCATATAAAGCTCACCGGTGTTTTCGTCCAGGAGCATCAGGCTGCCTTCCTCGGCACCGGTCAGAGCAACCGCCGCGTCAACCACCGAGGTCAGAACGCTGCCCAGATCCAGGGAGGAAGTGATCGAGCGACCAACCTGGGCGAGGGTTTCCAGCTCATCGACCCGATGCTGGAGCCGGTCTGCATCCTCGCTGGGTCCGGTCTCCTGACCGGTTTTCATGCGCGCCGACTGCTTCAAGCATCGCTCGGCCGACATCAGGATTTCGTCGCGCGTGAGCGGCAGGCAAAGTACATCCGCCACCCCGCTCCTCAGCGCTTGCTTATAGACTTCGGGTGTCTCCGTCGAAACGAGCAGGATGATGGGCAATATCGGGAAATGTTCGTGCAACGAGGCGGCAACTGCCAGGCTATCTCCCCCGCTGAGGTTTTCCGAAAGGATCACCAGGCTGGGTGGTTCCTGGTTAAAAAGATCAGAAGCACCCCTGGGGTCCCGAATCCGGGTGAGAGTATACCCCGAGGGAGCGAACACCGCTTCGAGCAGTGTACCGATCTGCTGATCCGAGGTAAACACAGTAACTTGGCCTGTTTTGTTTTCTGCCATAAGGCATAAATCCTTGGGATTTAATTTTTTGATGACCGGCGTTGAGGACCGAACCAAACAACAGGGTTAGATACGTTCCTTCGGAGGCATCAAGGTGAAATGGACGGCTGACCCTTTGCCAGAACTGTTCTCAACCCAGATTTTACCGCCGTATGAAATGACCATCTCTTTGATGTCAGCCAGGCAAATTCCTATATTGCCCCCAGGACGGGAATCGGGATCGTCTTTCGGCGCCCGGTCGAAGAAATGGGCAAGCTGCTGCGGTTCGATGACCGGACCGTTATCGCAAACCATAATATGCGCCAGGTTTTCCGGTGTTTTCTCGATGCGCAGGTTTATGTTCCCGCCGGCGGCGCTGGATTCTACCGCATTCGCCAGCAGCCCGTTCAAGATCTGCGTCACCTGGGTAGAGTCTGCCCATACATAAACCGGTTCAGGGGAAAGCTCGCTGACCAGGTTCAGGTTGTTTTGGCGTGCCGTACGGTGAAAACGGGCCAATGCCTGGCGGGCCAGATTATTAACGTTAAAGATGGTCAGATTTCTGGCTGAGGGTGTTGTGACCGGATTTTCCAGACGGTCCAGGACGCCGATGCCCTGCCGGAGTCTATCTTGGGCAGCGCGCAGGATGGTACGCTGCTCGGGAGTGATCTTGCCCTTCTGACCCTCGGCGAGGAGGTCGAGGTATTTATATGAGGCATCGAGCGAAGAGCGCAATTCCTGGTTCACCCGATGCAGGGTTTCGGAGGCGGTTTTCTTCTGGTTCTGGGCAGAATCGGCGGCTTGCTGCAAGGACCGCGCCCGATCTTCTAATGCCTGGTACTGGCGCGAATTCGCCAGAGAGATCGAGGCATAATCTGCAGCGGCCTCCAGGAGCGCCTGCTCGCTGGCGGTAAAAGGACGAGCGGCTTTACGCATGACCGCCAGGATGGCGACGATTTGCTTTTGGATTTTAACCGGTACGATCAATACCGACCGCCCCAGGCTGGATACTTTGTGGTTCTTGAGCGGTTCCCCGTACAGCGAGAGCGTCTCGCCGGAGATGGCTACCAGGAGACTGACGCCATCATCCCACGGCAAGCCGGCACGCGCCGCCAGAGAAGCCGGCAATTGGCGCTGGGCAGCCAGGATAAAGCCTTTTCCTGCCTCATCCCGCACCAAAAGCCAGCCCAGATCGGCGTTGGTGACTCGAATGGCTGCTTCCATCATGCGTTCGTGCAGAGTTTGGGGGTCGGCAAGAAATAAGAACGCTTTCCCGATGGCAAAAACCGCAGTCAGCTCGCGCACCCGCGCCTGCATATCCTGGTTCGTCTGGTTGAGCTTGCGAGCCAGGTTTTCGCGCTCGCGGCTTTCGTGCACCTGTTTTAGGGCGCGCTCCACCACGGCGACCACTTCAGCATCGCGTGCAGGGACGAGCAAATAGTCGGTCGCACCCAGGCGAAACGCCTGAACCAGGTTGGCTTCCTCACCCTTCCTCGCCAGGGCGATCACCGGTGAATTGACTCCCTGAGAGGCCAGCGCGACGAGAAGGTCCTTGCCGCTGAGGTTAGCCTGGTTCAGGTCGATAATTAAGATGTCTGGTTGGAATTGGAGGGTTTCGGCGATGGCAGAGGTGGCGTCTTCTACGATCTGCACGTCGTAGCCCAGGGATTGGAGCGCTTGCCGGCCGATTAAATCACTGATGGCTGGGTCGTTTTCGATGATCAAGATACGGTCAGCTGCGTTGCCCATAATCTTATCATAGCACGGATAGTTAAAAAAAGGGAGTCTGGCGATCTTGTCGGTTATTGTAATCTATTTATCAAAAAGAGGTTAGAATTATATAAGATGATGGGGTTCCTCTTGACTTGCAGTGCCTGCCGCGCATAAAATGAGTTAACAAAGCGGTAAATTATCAGCGGGCTAATATATGGAATACAAAGACTATTATAAGATCCTGGGTGTTGAACGGAATGCATCGGAACAGGATATTAAAAAGGCTTACCGGAAGTTGGCGTTAAAATATCATCCGGATCGTAACCAGGGGAATAAACAGGCTGAGGAAAAATTCAAGGAGATTAATGAAGCCTATCAGGTATTGAGCGACAGCAAAAAGCGAGCGCGTTACGACCAGTTAGGAGAATCTTACTCGCGCTGGCAGCAAAGCGGCGCTCCGGGGGGCTTCAATTGGGATGAGTGGGTGGCGCGCGGCGCGAATCAGCCTGGCACCACACGAGTAGAGGTTGGCGATTTGGGTGATATCTTCGGAGGCGGTTTTTCCGATTTCTTCAATAGCATCTTCGGCGGCCTGGGAGGCACGCCAGGCGGAGGCCGAAGTTGGAGCCGCACCGTCCGCCAGGAACCTCAGGCTTACCAACAGCCGGTAAAGATCAGCTTCCAGGAAGCATACCATGGGACCCAGCGCATCTTACAGGTAGATGGGCGGCGCATGGAAGTGCGTATCCCGCCGGGCGCGCATACGGGCACGAAAGTGCGCGTATCGGGCGGCGGGCCTGCAGGGCCAAGCCGGCAGCCGAGCGACCTTTATCTGGTCATCGAGGTCGAGCCGGATCCGCGCTTTGAAATTAGAAAGAATGACCTTTACACAGATGCCGGGGTTGATCTCTATACAGCCGTCCTGGGGGGGCAGGTCACGGTGGTAACTCCCGACGGCAATGTGGTCCTGACCATCCCGGCTGGAACGCAGCCGGGGCAAACCTTCCGCCTGGCTGGCAGGGGGATGCCGGTGCTTAAGGATCCGCAGACTCACGGCGATCTTTATGTGCGGGCTAAGGTGCAGATTCCGAAACAGCTTACACCGCAGCAGCGCGCGTTGTTTGAGAAATTAGCCCACGGCGGCTGAACCAGGGGTGCACGGTTAGTCTGCGGAACATTGCGGCAATGCATCATTATCGCTACGAAAGGGTAGTCCTCATGAAGAAGTTTTACCCGTTTGCTGCTCTACTGGTACTTTTAGGAGCTTCCCTCGGTTGCCAGCTGAGCATCCCCAGCGTATCTACCTCTCCTACGGCGGCCTCCCCCAGCTCGAACGCACCGGCCGCCACGCTGCCTCCCTTACCCACCCAGGATGTCAGCAACCCACTACCGGCGGCTTCCCAAAATCTGCTGATTGGGTTGTACCAGAGAGTCTCGCCAGGAGTAGTTTCCATTTCTGTGCTGACATCTCAAGGCGACGCGTTGGGCTCGGGTTTTGTATACGATACACAGGGGCACGTCATTACGAACTACCACGTGGTGGAAGGTGGCTCTCAATTAGAGATCGACTTTCCATCCGGGTATAAGGCGCATGGGAAGGTGATCGGCTCCGATCTCGATTCCGATATTGCCGTTCTGCTGGCCGAAAATACCCCGGCAAGCGAGCTACACCCTTTGGCTTTGGGTGATTCGTCGAAACTGCAGGTGGGTGAAACCGTTGTTGCCATTGGCAACCCATTCGGGTTGACCAATACGATGACGACCGGCATCGTCTCTGCCCTCGGGCGTACGCTGCAGTCGATCCGCGCCACCCCGGCCGGGCAACCCTACTCGGCTGGCGACCTGATACAGACCGATGCGGCGATCAACCCCGGAAATTCGGGCGGACCACTGCTCAACACGCAGGGGGAGGTTATCGGCATCAACCGCGCGATCCGCACCGATAACACCACCGCAAACGGGGAACCAACGAACTCAGGGATTGGTTTCGCGGTGTCAATCAATATTATCAAACGGGTCGTCCCGGTGTTGATTCAAACCGGGAAGTTCGATTATCCCTACCTGGGCATCAGCAGCCAGGAGGAACTCAGCCTGGCCGATCTGGAAGCGCTGGGTCTGCCGCAAGGCACTACCGGCGCCTACGTGACCGAGGTGACCCCCGCAGGTCCGGCAGACCAGGCCGGCATCTTGGGTGGAACCAAACCGACCAGTATCGTGGGTTTAGACGCCGGCGGCGATTTAATCATCGCTGTGGATAAACACCCGGTAAGGCTCTTTGGCGATTTACTCAGCTATTTGATGAACTATAAGAGCCCGGGTGATCAGATCGTTCTTACGATCATACGCAATAATCAACAAAAGGAGGTTACGTTGACTTTAGGGAAACGCCCGTAAGTGGTCCTCTCTCACATCAGATCTCAGAAAAGGAGGTT
The DNA here is from genome assembly GCA_023381565.1 of Chloroflexota bacterium. Taxonomy (GTDB): domain Bacteria; phylum Chloroflexota; class Anaerolineae; order Anaerolineales; family Anaerolineaceae; genus JAMCRR01. Next base: position 25,963 of record JAMCRR010000020.1, on the reverse strand, counting down.
ACCATGTTATCTGAAAGTGACTTGCGGGAATTGTTGGATTTCTCCGCCCCGGATCCTGTCGTCAGCCTTTATCTATCGACGGATCCCACGGATGGAAACACTGATGTACATCGCCTTCGCCTCAGGAATATGCTAAAAGAGGTGAATCTGGAGCAAGACCAACAGGCGATAGAACGTTATTTTGAACATGAGCGAGATTGGTACGGACGGGGCGTGGTGATATTTTCCTGCGCTCCGCAGGGTTTCTTTCGCGCTTTTCCCCTAGCGGTCCCGGTCAAGGACCGTGTTCGGATTGACATTCGTCCAACGGTTAAACCGCTGGTTGACTTACTTGATGCGTATGGAGGGTATGGAGTTGCACTGGTAGACAAACAAGGCGCCCGATTGTTCTACATCCACATGGGTGAGCTGGCCGAGCAAGAAGGTGTGCTTGGCGAAGTGGTGAAACATACCAAACGTGGCGGCGCTTCTGCGTTTCCGGGGCGCCGAGGCGGCATCGCCGGACAGACCCATTATCAAGATGAGCTGGTTGAACGTAACATGCGAGATGTGATCGAATTTGCCACCCGTTTCTGGGAAGAAAAACGTGTCAGGCGGGTGCTGATCGGCGGGACGGATGACAACGTTTCACTCTTCCGCAGCCTGCTCCCCAAAGCCTGGCAGAGCCTGGTGGTCGGTGTGTTCCCCATGAGCATGACCGCCAGCACTGCGGACGTTCTTGAGAAGGCTACCCAGGTGGGGTTGGACGCCGAGCAAAAACGGGAAAAACGCCTTATCGATGCCCTGACTACCGCCGCGGCAAAAGGCAACGGCGGCGTGATGGGGCTGGAGAATACGCTGAAAGCCCTGCACGATGGACGCATCCAGACGCTGTTGATTACCGAGGGTTTCCGCGCATCAGGATACCGCTGTGAAACGTGCGGTTATATGGTAACCGAGGAAACGGAAGCCTGCCCCTTCTGTGGTGGTACGTTTACGAAGATCGTGGACGCTGCCGAGATGGCTGTGCGCGAGGTACTGCAAGAAGGTGGGGAGGTTGAAATTATTCACTCGACCCCCGGCCTGGAGGATTCCGGTAAGATCGGCGCTTTGCTGCGCTACTGATTTTCACTTGATTGGCCATAACGACTCAACGTTCCCGGGTGGATAGCTTGCCCGGGAACGTTCGTTCAGGTTTATCTCTTTCCCATGCTCAGACTTGACCCGTTTGTGCGGCGGCTCGTTGAAACAAGGCGGGGTGAGGGCGGTTCACGGTCTATGAAAATGAACTGTTCCCATTAGCGAGGCCAATATCGATCGGTGGCCCAGGTAGCCGTACGTTTGCTGGAGAAAAAGATACGCGCAGCAATCAATCCAAAGATAAAACCCCCGACATGCGCCCACCAGGCGATGCCGCCGGCATCGCTTGCCCCCAGCGAGAGGACCCCTGAAAATAGTTGAGAAATAAACCAGAATCCTAGAAACAGGATTGCCGGGACCTGGATGAACCAGGGGATAATGAAGACGGGGATCAGGGCGAGGACCCGAGCGGCTGGAAAGAAGGAAAAATAAGCACCCAAGACGCCGGCGATCGCTCCGCTGGCGCCAATCGTCGGTACCAGGCTTCCTGTTGAAACAAAAATCTGCATCAACCCGGCAGCCAGACCGCTCAGCAGGTAGAAGATGAAGTAACGACCATGCCCAAGCCGGTCCTCCACGTTATCCCCAAAAATAAACAATACCCACATGTTGCTGATGATGTGCAGCCAGCCGCCGTGGAGGAACATGCTGGTAAAGATGGGTCCCAGAGATATCGGATTTTGCAGATGGACATAGGCCGGAACAAGCCCATAGACACCGACTAGGCGATCCAGGGCCGGCGAAGGAAGGCTAAGCTCGTATAGGAAAATGACTACGTTAAGGGCAATCAAACCCAAATTAACGAAGGGAAAGGACCGTGAGCGGATAGTATCTTTTATAGGGATCAAACCCACCTCCTGCGCTCATCTATAAGTATAGCGTCTGTGCAGGGTATCGGCAAATAAATGTTTTATAATCAAGCCACATGGCCTCGCTCCCAACCGTAAACACTTCTGCCAACCGCCAGATTGCCCGCGCCGCCGGAACGGTGATGGCTGCCTTTGCATTGAGCCAGCTTCTCGGGCTGGCGCGCTCGATCGTGATGAGCAGCGCTTTTGGCACCAGCTCAGAAGTGGATGCATTCTACGCGGCTGCCAAGCTGCCGGATATTCTCTTCAACCTGGTGGCAGGCGGCGCCCTGGCTTCGGCGTTCATCCCCACCTTCACCGGGTTCCTGACCAAAGATGACCGCCGCGGCGCCTGGGAGCTGGCCTCGTCTGTGGCGAACCTGGTGACCCTGGTCCTGGTGGGGGTGGCCGGCCTGGCGGCCCTGTTCGCTCCCCAGATTGTGGGTTACATCCTTGCTCCCCATTTTCCGCCCGCCGAGCAAGCTCTGACGGCAAGCCTGCTGCGAGTGCTCCTGCCTTCAGCGGTCATTTTTGGATTGAGCGGGTTGCTGATGGGGATCTTGAACTCGCACCAGAGCTTTTTGCTGCCGGCGCTGGCGCCATCCATGTACTGGCTGGGGATCATTTTCGGGGTAGTGGCGCTCTCGCCCACGCTTGGGATCTATGGGCCTGCCTGGGGAGCGGTCATCGGCGCAGGACTGCACCTGGCTGTACAAATTCCTGGTTTATTCCGCCTGGCGGGCAGGCGATATTTCGCCTCTCTGGGCCTCAGGCTGCCCGCCGTGCGCGAGGTGGCGCGTCTGATGGGTCCCCGGCTGTTCGGGGTGGCTGTGGTGCAGATTAACGGGCTGGTCAATATTATCCTGGCCACGGGGATGACGACCGGTAGCATCACCGGGATTACGTACGGCTTTGCCATTATGACGGTGCCGCAGATCGTGATCGCCCAGGCGATCGCCATTGCGGCGATGCCGACTTTCTCGGCGCAGGTGGCTCGCGGCAGGTCGGATGAGATGCGCCACTCCTTGGCGGCAACCCTGCGCGGGGTGCTCTTGCTCTCTTTGCCGGCGATGCTGGGTTTGATCTTGCTGCGCCAGCCTCTGGTGGCGGCGTTTTTACAGCGCGGCGCGTTTGACGCTCACTCGACCGACCTGGTGGCCTGGGCGCTGCTGTGGTATGCGGCTGGGTTGGTAGGTCATTCGGTTGTCGAGGTGGTCAGCCGGGCGTTCTATGCCATGCATGATACCCTCACGCCGGTCTTGGTGGGCGCCGGAGCGATGACCCTGAACGTGGTCTTCAGCCTGGTATTTTCATCCGCGTTCGCCCGCATCGGTTGGGCGCCGCACGGCGGTTTGGCGCTGGCGAACTCGCTGGCAACCGCGCTGGAGATGGTGGGGTTGCTCGTTTTGATGCGCCGGAAGCTGGGCGGGTTGGGGGGAAACCTCCTGCTCAGGGGCTTGGTTCAGGCGGCAGTGGGCACGGTGATCATGTCGTTGGGTGTGGTGTTGTGGATGGGCTGGGCGCAGGATCGTGCGAATTGGGCGGTGACATTGGGGGGTGTGGCGGTCGGAGGGGTGGTGTATGCTGCGGCGATGCTGGGGCTGCGCGTTCCAGAGATGGGCGAGGTCATCCATGCGATCCGCAGGAGACTGCGCATTGCGTGACCATGGCTTTACAGTCCCGACTTCGGCGGTGATAAAGGTCTCGACTACGAAAGAATATAATATTACTTTATAAAAAACCATGTGATCAGCGCCACGGCCACCCCCAAAATGACACCCCCTGCCACTTCCAGAGGCGTGTGCCCCAGGACCTCCTTGAGACGCTCTTCAGAAATCGGCTGCCCGCTGAAAAGCTCGTTGATGAGCAGGTTGATCTTTTGCGCATGCATGCCGGCCTGCCGGCGGATATTGGTGGCGTCGTAGGTCACCACCATGGCAATAGCCACGGCCAGGGCGAACAGGGGGCTGTCGAACCCCACAAACAACCCGATCGCCAGAGCCGTCGACACGACCAGGGCCGAGTGGGAGCTGGGCATGCCCCCTGTGCTGATCAGCAGCGCCCAGTTCCAGCGGCGAGTCTGCAGATATTCCAGCGGCAGTTTCAACCCCTGCGCTAGAATCCAGGCAATCAACCCGGCAATCAACACCCGATTAGCCAGGATATTCCCGTGGATCATTCCTCAGACTCCTCTTCTTCCCCCAGCCCCTGCAGGTCTTCCCCAGAAAGCTGGCGGATCTTCAGCTCGGCTTTATCCAGCAGGGTGGCGCAGCGCGCAGCCAGGGCCTGGCCGCGTTCGAACAGCGCCATGGCCTCCTCCAGAGGCCGCTGGCTGGTCTCCAGGGAAGCGACGATACTCTCTAACTCGGCATATGCCTGTTCGTAGTTCATTTCTTCAATGGGTGGGTTTGCAGACATAGACTGCCCCGTTCTCCTCCACAGGGGAGGCGCTTATTCTGAGAATTGGTCGATGACTTTTGCCCCGAAACTTCCCTCGGCCACGCGGATCTGGAGCTCAGTTCCTGGGGCGACCTGTGCGGCGCTGCGTACCAGGTCTCCCTGGGGATGGCGGGTGACGATGGCAAAACCACGCTGCAATGCGGATTGAGGGCTAAGCACGTTCAGGCGCATGTGTACACCAGACAGAAGAGCGCGCTGCAGGCTCAGACGGTGCAAGATCGACCTGCCGGCGTAGCGGCCTAGATCGTCCAGGCGCTGGCGTTCGCTGCGAATGTAACCCAGGGGTGAATAGCGCTGCAGCTGCGATTGTGCCCCCTCCAGGCGGAAACGGAAGGTTTCCAGTAAGGAGCGCACGCTGCGGGTTAATGCGCCGGATTGTTCTGCCAGTGCCAGGCGCAGGTCTTCGCGGTTGGGCGCAGCCAGCTCGGCGGCCGCGGTGGGGGTAGGGGCGCGCAGGTCGGCGGCAAAATCGGCCAGGGTGAAATCGGTCTCGTGGCCGATACCGGTGATCACCGGAGCCTGTGAGGCGGCGATGGCGCGCGCCACCCTTTCGTCGTTGAATGCCCACAGGTCTTCCAGCGATCCTCCGCCGCGTGCCACCAATATCACGTCTGGATGGATGGTCCGGTTGAGCGCCTGCAAAGCGGCAACGATTGCCGCAGGCGCTTCGTCCCCTTGAACAGGCGCCGGCGCCAGGACGACCTCTGCCAGCGGGAAGCGGCGGCGCAGCGTGTTGAGCATGTCCTGCAATGCGGCGCCGGTGGGGGAAGTAACGATGCCGATTTGGCGAGGCCAGGGCGGGATGGCCCGCTTGCGCTCGGGTGCAAACAGGCCCTCGGCTTCCAAAAGAGCTTTAAGGCGCAAGAATTCCTGGAAGAGCGCCCCTTCACCGGCGGACTGGATCAAGTCCGCGTACAACTGATATTGCCCGCCAGCCTCATAAACACCGATGGAGCCATGAGCCTGTACCAGAGCTCCATCCTGGGGCAAGAGGCGCAGCCTTTGCGCGGTGCTGCGCCAGATCACGCAGCGTAATGATGCGCCCTGGTCTTTCAGAGTAAAATAGATGTGCCCCGAGGCTGGGCGAGAGAGGTTCGAGACCTCCCCTTCAACCCATACCTCCTGCAGCAGCTCGTCGCTTTCGATCAGCTGGCGCAGATACCGGGTGAGTTCAGATACAGTCAAAAATTGCAGGTGAAAGAGTGGAATTTGCTCCATTAATAAATTAGGATACCCTGCTTGGCGCAGGGTGTCAACTATTCCACCTTTACCAATTCTCTGCTAGAATTATTCATACCATCTGCAGGAAGGCGCACGTTGATTTTGATCAACAATTTTCATCATGAACTACCTTTGGTCCCCCTGGCGTATGGAATATATTGAGAGCACTGAGCCTAAGAACGGCTGTATTTTTTGTCTGGAACCGCAGAAAACCGATGGGGATGAAAACCTGATTGTGTATCGGGGCCGCCATGCCTATGTCATATTAAACCGGTATCCGTATACCAGTGGGCATCTGATGGTGGTTCCGTTCGCCCACAAAGGATCGCTCGAGCTGCTGGATGCGGAGACCCGCTCTGAACTCATGGAGCTGGTCACGCGTTCTATTGAGGTTCTGCGTAGCGTGTATCATCCGGACGCATTCAACATGGGCGCCAATATCGGAGAAGCGGCCGGCGCCGGGGTGGCCGAACACGTCCACCTGCATGTGGTCCCGCGCTGGTCGGCAGACACGAACTTCATGTCCACCGTTGGCGCGACCCGAGTGCTCCCCGAGGATCTCTCTGCAACCTACCACCGCATCCGCGATGCCTGGGGCAGCTAACCATTAAATGATCCGCTGGGTTTCAAGATTAGAGGAGGATAATAAGTGAAGACTCCAGCGCAATACCAACATGAAATTGCCGAACTCCATCTGGATGAGATCGACTCGCAGGGCTTACCTGGAGAAGAATCGGGTAAAAATCTCAGCCGGATCGAAGAAGTTCAAGAAAAACTCAGGCAGATCGAGATGGGTTTGAACTTCGATATGCACGCCCTGCGTTCGCAGTTCCACGGGCGCCAGGCGGCATTAAATGCCATGACCCAACGGCGGGTCGGGGGAAAGAACAAAGCCGAGGAAGAGCAGCGCATCGCTGAAGAGCGTGAGAACAAATTGGGGCCTTATGAAGAGATTCACAAGCACATCACCGAACAGCTGGCCCACCTGGATCAATTGAAAGGCGAGCTCGGGGCTTCAACACCCGGCGCGGCGTAACAAGCTGCCAGAGCGGATGATGCAGCGTACCTGGAGGCGGTAGCCCCCAGGTACGATTTAATTAAACCCACCACCCTGCAGCCGAGGGATCTTCTCGCTCTTGCAGCACCTCGACCTGGCCGTTATCTACCCACAGGACTGCCGGGCGGGGCGCCAGATTGTAGTTGGATGCCATGCTCAGATGGTAAGCGCCAGAAACCGGGATCACCAGCAGGTCGCCTCTTTGCGCAGAGGGGAGCATGACTTCTGGGATCAGCTGGTCGCCGGTCTCGCAGAATTTACCCACTACGGTCACTTTGTGTAGTGTAGCCAGGTCGCCTCCCCCCGGCGGTCGCTGTGGACCCGGGATGAGGCGGGCGGTGTACCCCGCCTGATAGAGCGCCGGGCGAGGATTATCGGCCATGCCGCCGTCCACGGCAACCATGCAGGTGCCGTCCATGGCGGTCTTCACGACGCCGACAGTATAAACAGCCACGCCAGCTTCGGCCACCAGCCAGCGGCCTGGCTCGAGGATCAACTTGGGCAGCGGCCACCCTGCCAGGCGGCACTGCTCCTGGATGGTCTGGCTGACGGCCGATACCCAGCCTTCGACCGGCTCGTCGGAGTCTTCTGGGACGTAACGCACGCCCCAGCCCCCGCCGGGGCTGAGATCTTCGGGGGTGAAATGCTCGCCTCGCGCCAGCTCGCAGAGCATCTCCACCGCCCGGGTGTAGGGCTCGAGCTCGAAGATCTGCGAGCCCAGGTGGGTATGCAGCCCGGTGAGATGCAGCCAGCGTGACCCCATCGCCCGGTGGATGGCTTCGGCTGCCTGGCCATCCTCGATCGGCAGGCCGAATTTGCTTGCCGGATGGGCTGTTTGCCGGTAGGGGTGGGTTTGCACAGAGAGGCCGGGAGTGATGCGCAGCCAGATGCGTCCCGTCTGCCCGGAAGCTTTGGCGATTTCCTCCAGCAGCGCCAGCTCATCCAGGCTGTCAACTACGATGGCCTGCACGCCCCATTTCAAGGCGTTTTCGAGCTCCTGGGGAGATTTGTTGTTGCCGTGCAGGTGGACCCTTTGAGGCGCAAACCCCGCCTGGCGGGCGATATTCAGCTCGCCCAGGCTCACCACGTCGACCCCTAACCCAAGGGCAGCGAGATGGCGGGCCATGCGCAGGGAGAAATAAGCTTTGCCTGCATACGTGACCTGTGAGGGACCCGGATAAGCTGCCTGCAGAGATCGCCGCAGGATCTCTACCTGGCGGCGCAGGGTAGCGGCATCATATACATAGAGAGGAGTGCCCCAGGAACGGGCCAGATCGTCCAGGTTTTGCCCACCCAGGGTAATCTTTCCATCAGGAGCGATGGCTGCGGTAATGGGGAAATATTCTATCAAGCTGGCAATCCTTTAGCTGTTGTGGGATGGCTGCGATGCACTTTGCTCTTTGGTGTCTGGCTGCGCGCCGGCAGGTTGGGGGCGGGTAAAATGGAACTCGCTGGGATGTTCGCTTTCCTCGAAACCTGCCAATACGATGATGGCGTTGGCGACCGTTTTGCCCACGTTCCGCCAGCGATGCAGAAGTTGAGCGGCGAAGATCAGGCTATCGCCGCTTTGCAGCAGGAAGCGCTGCCCATCGACCTCGTATTCAAGGCTGCCGCGCAGGCAAAAGACGAACTCGTGACCGGTATGCAGCATCCCGTATGGGCCGCTGCTGCCTCCAGTTTCCAGCGTTATCATAAAGGGTTCCATCCTGCCCGAAAAAGAATCGCCTCCCAACCCTTCCCAGACACCGCGCAGGATCGGCACGCGCACGCGCTCGCTGGCCTTACAAAAGACGATCTTGGTGCGCGGCGGGTCCTCTCGGAAGAAGGCAGTAATGGGAACCTCCAAGGCATTCGAAAGTTTGTGCAGCGTGCTCACCGAAGGAGAAGTCAGCCCGCGTTCAATCATACTGAGTGCATTCGCCGATAACCCGCTTCGGCGCGCCAGCGCCCGCATCGAGACGCCGCGTTCTTCTCGTAAAGATCGTAAACGCATCCCCACATCGATGGAGGGCGCTTCTTTGCCTAAGATATCCACCTTTGCCTCCTTTACCGACAAGTGATCGAGAAGGGAGAACCGAAAGATTTGCTGCTTTCGCACTCTCCTCGCTCGAATCCCGCCTCTCGCTTTTTTCAATTATAATCTTACTTCGAAAATCCATTATATATGACATTAAACCCCCGGAATCGTGACAGGGTTCACTATTCGGGTTTTTCATAACTATGAGATATTTTCATTGGATTAGCCGATTCTAACCCTGGAGATAACCATGGCAAGGCGCATTCAGATATTATTGATCTTGAGCCTGGGTTTTGCGGTTGCACTCAGCCTGGCCTGGTTTGGAAGCGCCTCTACAGCCAGCGCCCAATGCGGCACCACCCCATCAACCTGCAAGACCTGCCATGAGACCCAGAAGCAAGCTCCGGTAAGCACGCTCGGCGTGTGGCATTCCGACCATGCATCTTTCGATTACTGCGCCCTCTGTCATGGGGGAGATAAGATCGCCGTCGATGCATCTGCCGCGCACAACGGCGTGACTGTCAAACTCAACGATATGCAAGCTGCCTGCACGACCTGCCATACCGGGGATGCGCAGATGCGCCTGCAGGGATATGCGGCGGCGCTGGGCGTTAGCCTGGAGAACGGGCCGCCCTCCGCAGCGCCGACCCGCAGCGGGGTGGGAGCTTTCCTGGGGGTGAACTCCTCCGGGGTGAGCGAGCCAACGCCCACACCGGTTGCGCTGGCTGCGCCAGCCGACCCGGGCCCGAATGTGCTCGGAAATACGATCCTGGTTCTGATCATCGCCGCGGTCCTCATCGGGGGCGGAGGGTACATCTACTGGAATGAACGCCGCAACCGCCGGATGGGGGAGCAAGCGGATAATGCTTCTGTTGAGGCGCTGCCGGTAGATCTGAAAGGCTATCCAAAAGAAGTCGCCGAGTTGGCGCCGGGGTTAGCCAGGCTCAGCCCAGAAGGCCTGAAAGCATTGCGAGAGCTCCTGGAAGACCCGGCGCAGGCCGAAGAGCTGTTCTTGAGCCTGGCCGAGCTGGATATCGACCTGCTCAAGCGGGTCCATGCGTTGAGTCGCAGTGAACGGCTTTTGCTCACCATTCTGGCCGACGACGAAGAGCTGGAGATCAAACATGAATGAAATCATGCGCAGATTGGGGAAGGAAAGCTGGTCGCCCTACGCGGCAGGGGTTCTGTTGGGCGTCACCTGCATCCTGGCGGTAGCGCTGGCAAACCACTTGCTGGGCGCTTCGGGGGCCATCGCCAGCCTTTCCGGTTCGCTGTTGCAATGGGTGGCGCCGGCGTCTGTCCAAAATAATATCTACTACCGCTTCACCATTCCTACCGGGCTGACCTGGGAGGGGGTGTTGCTGATCGGCGTGTTTTTCGGCGGCATGCTGGGCGCTTTAAGCAGCCATACCTGGCGCCTGCGCTGGAATGACGACCCCTTGTGGCGCAAGGTTATCGGGCCGCAGCCCTGGAAGCGGCTGGTGATCGGCTTCGTGGGGGCGGTGATCTTGCAGTATGGGGCGGGGATTGCCGGTGGGTGCACCAGCGGGTTGGCAATCTCGGGCGGCATGCTGCTGGCTCCGGCGGCCTTCCTCTTCATGGTAGGGATGTTTGCATCGGGAATCGTGACGGCGCTGATCGTCTACGGCAGGAGGTACTAGGATGGCTCTCCCGCAGGCGCTCCTGGCTTTATTGATAGGCATTTTATTTGGTTATGCGCTGAACAAGGGCGGATTGACCCGGTACCGCAAGGTGGTGGGTGTATTCCGCTTCACCGACCTGACCGTGATCAAGTTCATGCTTACGGCGCTGGTCGTCGCCGGATCCGGGCTTTATGCGCTGAAAGGATTGGGACTGGTGCAGTTCCCCACCGTTCCCGCCACTTATGTTGCAGGTAACCTGATCGGTGGGCTGGTTTTCGGCATCGGTATGGCGCTTACCGGGTACTGACCGGGCACCTGCGCCGCCGGGAGCGGTGAAGGCAAGCTCGATTATCTGGTGGGGGGTTTCCTGGGACTGCTGACCGGCGCAGTGCTCTTCGGCCTGACCTACCAGAAGGTATTTCCGGGGATCGTCAAAATTGCCAACTATGGGAACGTGATCGTCCCAGACCTGTGGCGCGTGGATCCTTTCTTGACCATGGCTGCCTTTGGTCTGATCTGCCTGTTTCTGTTTTACCTGTTCGAGCACGGGTTGGTGAGGAAAGAGAGAAATTGAGTAGGGCAAGATTGTATCTCTTGCCCAGGACAGGTCACAAACTTATCCTACTGAGCTATCTCCAGGTAAACTCCAGCGTCTCGCTAGGAGGCAGGGTCACAGTAACCTGAGGGGGATTGACCGTCCCGCAGGCGTCCTCTTTGCAATTGCAACTGGCGTCCATGACGTTGCTCGCGCAGCCGATCCCGGTATACGAGACGGACCACTCGCCGCTGGCGTCTGCCGGCATGAAGGCGTAGAACTCTCCCTGGGCATCGGTAACCGCGTCGTTACGCAGCTGTTTCTCGCCGGCGCCCTGCAGCAGGGTGAACTGGATAGCGCTGACCGGATTGCCGGATCCATCCACAACACGGCCTTTGACAAGCTGCGTGTTTTCTGGCTGAACCACCGGCGCGGCCTGGAGCTCCACTCCGGGCTCGAAGAGCTGGGCATAGATCCAGCCGCGGCTGCCTGAAGCCGTCTCCACGTAGATCCATTCTCCCCCAGGAGATTGCCCCAAGACAGTGAATGAAGTCCCTTTAAGGACATTGAGGACTACCTGAAAGAGGTAGCCGGGGTTTGCACGCACATTGGTATGGTCGGCCCATACCGAGGATTTAAATGGCGTAAAGACCTGGGGCGCTGGCGTGAGGGTTGGCGTAGGGAGGGAGGTGGGAATGGCAGTTGGCGCCAGCGTGGTGCCGGTAGCCGGCGCTGGCTGTGTAGAGGGCGGAGGATAAGCAGTGGGCTGAGGGGTGCTTTTGCTGACCGGGTAATTGCAGGCTGCGGTAGCCATGAGGATGAACAGCCACAGGAATGCGCGCTTCGGTTTCATAGGGTACCCTCCTCTTTGATCGCTTGCGCGGGGGGTTGCAAGGACCGTACCTACCCGGGCGTTGGGAGGGTTTTGGGGCGAGCTTTTCCTGTTCAAGCACGATAAGCTTACGCCCCTCCACCCGATCAATTCAATTGTGATTGTACAACAAAAAACCTACCAGGATCTACGGAGTGAACGGAGCAGGACGAGCAGGATGATGGCGCCAATCAGAGCTGTGATGATATCGCTGATCAAGCCTGTACCGATCGAGATGTGCAGGATACCGAAAAGCCACCCACCGAGTAAAGCCCCCAAAATTCCGACTACAACGGCCCCTACGAGGCCAAGGCGGACGCCTTTGATCACGGCTTCGGCGAGAAGGCCGGCGATGCCGCCGATAATAATCCAAAGAATAATCGTGCTAAGCGTCATTTCGTGCCTCCTTTCACCCTATATAACGATAAATGGACAGAAATGATACACTTTCGGGTTACGCGGCATTGGCTGAGGGGGTCACCCACCCAGGCAAACCCATCTCTCGGCAGGCTGTTTTGTGCTAAACTAAACCATGCTTACTGAGAAGAAAATATCTTACACCGGCGTCTTCGACCGCTACCGGTCGCTGTTGAATATTCCCGCGCACACGCAGCGCGTCTCGCTGCTGGAGGGCAACACGCCCCTGATCCCTCTGCCGCGACTGGCCGCTGAGCTGGGCGGCGGATTTGATCTATGGGCCAAGTTCGAGGGCATGAACCCGACCGGGTCCTTCAAGGACCGTGGTATGACCGTCGCCGTGGGCGAAGCCGTGGGCCGGGGCTCGCGCGCGATCATCTGCGCTTCCACCGGCAACACAGCCGCCTCGGCTGCTGCCTATGGCGCAGCCGCCGGGCTGCGCGTGGTGGTGCTCATCCCCCAGGGTAAAGTCGCCGCCGGCAAGCTCGCCGGAGCGGTAGCCTACGGCGCGGAGGTGATCCAGATCGATGGCTCGTTCGACGATGCGCTCAACTTGGTGGTCGAGATCAGCCAGCGCCAGCCGATCTTACTGGTCAACTCGCTCAACCCTTACCGTCTGGAGGGCCAAAAGACGGCCGCTTTCGAGATCTGCGATACGCTGGGCGAGGCGCCCGATTGGCTCTGCCTGCCGGTGGGCAATGCGGGCAATATCACCGCCTATTGGATGGGCTTCCAGCAGTACCACGAGCTTCAGAAAACAAAATTACCGCAGATTCTGGGCGTTCAAGCCGCCGGCGCCGCCCCGCTGGTGCTCGGACACCCGGTCGATTACCCTGAGACGGTAGCCACGGCCATCCGTATCGGGCGTCCGGCGCGCGGCGAACAGGCGCTCACCGCGGCGCAGGAATCCAACGGCCGCATCATCGCCGTATCAGATGACGAAATTCTGGACATGCAGCGCCGGCTGGCTGGCAACGGGGTGTGGGTCGAGCCCGCTTCGGCCGCGGGTCTGGCCGGATTGAAGCGCGAGCTGCAGGAGCAGCGCATCGACGTGCGGGGGAAAAGGGTGGTGGCAGTCTGCACCGGCCACGGCCTGAAAGATCCGGAGATTATTGCCCGCAGCATGCAGCCGCCGCTCCAGCTTCCGCCAACGGCGGATGCGCTAGAAACTTACCTTCAAAAAGGGATGGAATGACGCCAAAAGCTGTTATCGTGCGTGTCCCGGCCACCTCCGCTAACCTGGGACCAGGCTTCGACTGCCTGGGCATGGCTCTCGAGCTGTGGAACAGTACAGAGTTTATCCCGCAGGATGCCGGTCACCGGGTTGAAATCCACGGCGAAGGGCAGGGCCGGCTGCCGGAAAATGATGAGAACCTGATCTTGCAGTCATTTGCAGCTTTCAACCAGGCGTATGGGGTGCAGCCTTCCGGCGTGCGGCTGGTCTGCCGGAACGAAATTCCCGTTAGCTCGGGATTGGGCTCCAGCGCAGCGGCCATCCTGACCGGACTTCTGGGTGCAAACGCCCTGGCCGGCAGCCCTGCCAGCCGGGAATCTATCCTGCGACTGGCGATCCAGATCGAAGGCCACCCCGATAACGTAACGGCGGCATTGTTGGGCGGGTTGGTTGTGGCGATCCTGGAGGAGGGCACGCCGGTCTACCGGCGTTTTGAGATGGCCCCATTGAGTGTTGGCCTGGTCTTGCCAGACGTGGCCCTCTCCACCCAGGCTGCCCGCGACGCGCTCCCCGCCCGGGTAAGCCGCCTCGATGCAGTCTATGGGCTGGGACGGGCGGCGCTGGTCGTCGAAGCGCTGCGCCAGGGGGACCTGAGCTTATTAGCGCAGGTAATGGACGATCGCCTGCACCAGCCCTACCGTCTGCCGCTCATCCCGGGAGCGGAGGAGGCCATGCAGGCCGGATTGCACGCCGGCGCCCGGGCGGTGGCTTTATCCGGCGCAGGGCCGGGGTTGATCGTGTTTCCTTGCCTGCCGGCTGCACTGAGGAACATGGAAGAGGCATTTGCTGGTCATGGGATTAATGCACGGTTGTTCGAGCTGGGAATATGTAATACAGGGGCAATCGTCCAATTTGATTAAGGTTTCTCCAAGAGAAGCGTTTTACGAATAATATCTCTTACTTTCCGCATCGTTCTAAAAGCGGCCTTCGCCTCTTCGACTGTAACTTCTTCTCCCGGATAACGGAATTCAACGGAATAGGGGTTTAGAGTATCCAGAAGATCGCCAATTTTCTCTAAATCGGGATTAATGGCAACACATAACCTATGCAGTTCCAATAAGTCGTGAATTTTAGGAAATTTTGCCTCATTCTTAACCAGATATGCTTTTAGATATTTCTCAATGCATTGCTGACTATGAAAAGCAGCTGCATTTGGGGTAGGTTGTCTCCGCCTTCGAATTAATGTGAGAGATGCCTCATAATCCTCCTCCGCCTTACGAATCCACTCCTCCAGGTACTCAGCGTTCATAGAGCACCTTGCCTCGACTCATCACATCCTGGATAAACTGATCGCCAATTCTGAGGCGATGCTGGATTTCAAAAGGTGTGCGTACGATGATGTCCATTGCGAAGGGCCTGGGTCGAAGTAACCTTGAGACCAGCGCTGCTCTTCTGGCAGGGCGCTCCTCACTTTCCATAACGATGAGCAGATCGACATCGCTCTCAGATGTGGGATGCCCGTAAGCATGGGAACCGAAGAGTATGATTTGTTTTGGGTTTAACTCAACGACGATCCGTCTGGTTACCTCTCCCAGCTGCTTCTCTATTTGAGTTTCCATGCGCATTTCTCCGGGATGGATTTAATCCAATAATAATCCTTTGTATTATAGAGCATAATTGTTCCACCAGGACCTTTTTGTTTTCCATACATTACCTATTGATATCTATGATCTAGTATGTAATAATCGTATTGGGGGACTTTCTCTCCTACCGGTATTGTTTAAATTCATCGCCGCTCCATTTCAGACCACGGATTTATTGCCTGGGCCCTTCAGCAGGCCCGAGCAGCAGATATACTATCTCTGGATAAGGAGGTGCGCATCGAATTTTCCGTTTGTGCTATCTGCCAATTGGATCCATTTCGATTTCTTCAGGGAGGAAGATATGAAAGTTAAATGGGCAATTGCAGCTGTTACAGGGCTGGGGGTGTTGTTGGTTGGGCTGGCATTTGCCTGGCCGGCGATGGCCCAGCAGCCGATGCTGACACCAACGGAAGCGCTTGGAAAATTCATATTCCTCGACGAAAACCTGTCTGACCCGCCGGGAGAAGCTTGCGCGGCCTGCCACGCTCCGGAAGTGGGCTTCACTGGCCCGGATTCGGCGATCAATGCCGCCGGCGCTGTGTATGAGGGCGCGGTTTCCGGCCGCTTTGGCAATCGCAAGCCGCCTACCGCAGCTTATGCCGGCGATTCTCCCATCCTCTACTACGATGCAGAAGCCGGCACGTGGGTGGGCGGAATGTTCTGGGATGGCCGCGCCACCGGCTGGATGTTGGGAGATCCACTGGCGGAACAGGCTGAGGGGCCGTTCCTGAACCCGCTGGAGCAGAACATGGCTTCGCCGCTGGCGGTCTGTGAAATGGTGGCTGCCTCGAGCTATGCCGATCTTTTCATGACAGTATACAACCTGGAGACCATCGACTGTGTAAACGATACCACCCTGTATGAAAAGATTGCTCGGGCGGTTGCCGCATACGAGCGCTCGAGTGAAGTCACAGCCTATACCTCAAAGTTCGACCGGTTCTGGGGCAAGGCCGAGGTCAAGGGTTTAGACGTGACGTTAATCGATCAGAAAAACTGGATGAAGTATCTAAACCTGGGCCTGGAAACGGACGAGCTGCGCGGCCTGGCGATCTTCAACACGACTGGCAAATGCTCCGGTTGCCATACCCTGGAAGCCGGCTCGGCAGGATACCCGCTGTTTACCGATTTCACCTATGATAACCTGGGCATCCCGCGCAACCCCGAAAACCCCTTCTACACCGAGCTTTTATGGAACCCATTAGGCGAGGAGTGGGTGGATTTGGGGCTGGGCGCTTTCCTGAAATCTGCTGGCTTTGATTCAAGCGTGTACGAGCCCGAGGTGGGGAAGTTCAAAGTGCCTACCCTGCGCAATGTAGACCTGCGCCCTTACAATAAGTTCGTCAAAGCTTACGGGCACAACGGTTATTTCAAGTCGCTGCCCGAAATCGTGCACTTCTACAACACCCGCGATGTGGCTGATTGGCCGGAACCAGAGTACGCCCTCACGGTCAATACGACCGAGCTGGGCAACCTGGGCCTGACACCCAAGCAAGAAGAGTATATCGTCTCGTTCTTGAAGACGCTCTCGGATGGGTGGAAGCACTAAGCTAACAACCTGATCCCTGGCCCGCTCTCTCTCTTCTGAGGGTGGGTCAGGGCTCTTAAATAACCCTGAGAGATGCACCGGCGCTTCGCAAAGTGCCGGTCCATCTCAACCCGACGGTCAACCCGGTTGGCTGGCTATGGCCTTTTTGACGAGCGCCTTCACCACTTCAACTTTGGCTTTATTCCTCGCCAGCGGCTGGGCATCGCGGACCGCCAGTAAAGCCGCCTCTTGCGCCAACGTCTCGCTGGGCGCCTGACCTTCCAGCAGATCCTCGACTGCACGGGCGCGCAGTGGTATTGGCGCGACAGCTCCCAACACGAGTCTGGCATCGTGGAATGTATTCTCACGCAGGGTCGCCCGGAAGGCCAAGCCAACGATCGGAAAGTCGATGGCGTTGCGAGTGCGGAATTTGAGGTAAATTTGCCGGCTCTCGGGAGGCAGCGCCGGAATACGGATCTCCTCAATCAGCTCGTCCGCCGCCAGAACCGTGGTCCTGCTCACGGCTGCCGCAAACAGCTCTTCGACAGCCAGCGTTCGCTGATTGGTCTTCACTTGCGCATCGAGCGCGATCAGGGCTGTGGCAAGATCTGAGGCATTGACTGCCACGCAGCCGCAGTTTGCGCAGCGGAAGGCTTCCTGCGTCACAGCGTCCGCCGTGAGGGTAGAGGCATCCTCCCCCAGAAGAGTCCGCTGCGGTGCATGCAAGCGCGGGGTTGGTGTGCGGGAGCTGGTGGCAAGCGCAGCCTGGTTGATGGTGAGCCGGTCCTGGCTCCTGGGAGCCGAGGCAGTCTGAGGCGGCGCAGCGCGAAGATATGCGTCGATGGCGATTGCCGCCTTTTTTCCCGCGGCCATCGCCTGGACCACGGTCGCCGGTCCGCCGGTGACGTCACCGCCGGCAAATACCCCATCCAGGCTGGTCGCAGCCGTCTTGTTATCGGCCACGATCATCCCGCGCTCTGTCCCCAGCGATGTCCCCAGGTATGCAAGGTCGGCAGCCTGGCCGATGGCCAGCAGGACCTGGTCTGCTGCGGCAATCGTCGTTACTTCCGGGTCGAAGGACGGGGCAAAGCGCCCGTCCTTATCGAATACGGAGGTGCAGCGCACCAGCTCGATCCCCGTGAGTTTTCCATCTTGCTCCACGACGCGCTGGGGTCCCCACGAAGGCAGAATGGCGATCCCTTCCTCGTGCGCCTGCTCGATATCCTCCGGAATGGCGGGCATGATCTCCAGGCTTTCCAGGCAGGCCATCGTCACCTGACGTGCTCCCATGCGTTTCGCCGTGATGGCCACGTCGACAGCCACGCTGCCGCCGCCAATCACCAACACGCGCTCGCCCACGGGCTTGGCCGCGCCAGCCTGAACATCCATCAGGAATTCCAGTCCGGAGTCGAGCAGATCACCCCGTTCCAATCTCAATTTCTTCCCATTCCAAAGCCCGGTCGCCAGGAAGATACTGGCATGGCGCGAACGCAAGTCGTCCAGCGTAACGCCGTTATTGCCAACGTTGATGCCGGTCTCGAAGCGGATCCCCATTCCCCCCAGGGCTTCGATCTGCGCACGAACGACAGCCTTAGGCAGGCGGTAGGCTGGGATGCTATGGGCCAGCATTCCACCGGCCTCTGGCATCCGATCATAGACCGTCACCGCGTGCCCCTGTTTCCTGAGGAAGTAGGCCGCAGTGAGCCCGGCAGGACCTGCGCCAACCACTGCCACGCTCTTTCCCGATTCGGCTTCGGGCGACCGGTAATAGTCCCTGGCGTGTTCCAGCGCATAATCGCCCAGGTAACGCTCGACGTCTCGGATCGACACGGGCTGGTCGTAGTCCACCCGGTTGCAGGCTTCCTCGCAATAGTGCGCGCAGGCGCGGCCGGTGATGGCCGCCAGCGGGTTGGTGCGCAAGAGGGTCGCCGCGGCTTGTTCCACCTGGCCGAGGCGGAGTGTTTCCATGTAGGCAGGGATGTCGTTGTGGATCGGGCAACCGGTCGTGCACGGCGCCGCAGCGACGCTCATGCCGCCGAAGATGGAGTGGTAGCGGTTCTCGGCGAAGAGCGCATCGCATTGGCCGCCGCCTTTGCGCAGGCAGTCGAAGGTATTATCGGGATTGCGGTAGTACCAGCAGCGGGGTTCCTGGCAGAGATTGCCGGCAATGGTCGCCACGTTGCGGATCTGCGGCGAGGCCACGCTGGTCGCCGCCTGGGAGAGGAGCGGATAGGTTTGCCGAATGGCGGGGTGTTTGGCAATCTGGGCCAGGGTAGTGAGGGCGCCGATCCGCACACCATCCGCTTCAACCGTTACATAATTCAAATCGGTTACCGACTTGAGGCCGATGAGCAGCTCCGGCGGGTGCGCATGGATGGCATCCTTAAGGGCGCCGAGCAGATCGGTGCCGCCGGCAATCACCGCAGACCGGTCTCCATGTTCCTTCAGCAAATCCTCTGCAGCCTGTAAGGTATCTACCGAGATGTATTTAAAAGGTTCAAGTGTCATGGCCTGTTCCTAAATGCGGCCTAAGGCCTGCAATACTTTCTCCGGGGTGATCGGAATATCATCGACCCGGGCGCCGATGGCATTGTATACCGCGTTGGCGATGGCTCGTGGCGTGCAAGTCAGCGTCCCTTCGCCGATGCCGCAGGCGCCATACTCCCCTGCACCCCGCCACACCTCCAGAAGCACCGGTTCGATCTCCGGCATGTCGGCGATAGTTGGCATTTTATAGTCGATCAGGTTGAAATTTAGCGGCACGCCATGCACTGGGTCGTAAACGATCTCCTCAGTCAGCGCCTCGCCGATGGCCATGACCTGGCCGCCGATCTGCTGCGCTTCTGCGCCGGAGGCATACATGACCGTGCCGCAGTCGTTGACGATCACCAGCTTGAGTACCTGCGTCCGACCGGTGGCGGTATCGACCTCGACTTCCGCGAAGCTGGCGATATACGGCACGCCGGTGCGTTGGGTGGCGGGTTTTCGGCTGACCATCACCGAGAGCGGTACCAGGTCGCCCTGGAACAGCAGCTCTTTGACGCCGATACTGCGCCCCGGCGCATGGATCTGTCCTTGGGTAATCGTCAATTGATCTACGTCCGCCCCCAGCACGGGCGCCGCCAGCGCCAGGAGCTTCTGCTTCAGCTCCTGAGCGGCCACAGCCAGCACTTCGGACTGCAGGAAAGAAACCGCGCTATCGGTCTGCACGCAATCCCGCATGCCGGCATCGGTATCCACGGTCGCCACCCAGGTGATATCCTCGGGACGGACCCCCAGGAAACCCAGCGCCTCTGCGCAGCCCAGCACGTTGCAGGTGTTGGAGCCGGTGCCGGTCTCCACCGTAGGCGCATCCAATGTAACGGTGCCGTCTGGATAGAGGGTGATCTTGGCCTGCACCTGGCCGCGGCGCTCTTCCTGCCACTCGGTATGCCAGCCGGGATGCAGCGAGAAACCGACCCCGCGCCTGCGGGTGCCATCAACCAGGAGCCCGGCGCCGGGTTTGTGCCGCTTCTCTTGCCAGCCGATGCGCTGCGCCCCCGCTTCCAACACCGCCATGAGGCTTTGATCGGGGGTAGACCCCCAGGCGTGCCCGAAGTTCTTGCTGGACAGGGCGATGGGGTCCATGTCGAGCCGTTCGGCCAGGCCGTCGATCATTCGCCCAAAGATGAAGTTGAATTGGGAATTGCCTACCCCGCGCATCATACAGCCGGGGATGTGATTGGTGTAGACGGCGTAGGATTCCATCTTGATGTTCGGAACCGGAGCCAGCGCCGCTTCGGCAATCTCAGCCGGCGCAAATTTCAGCGCAAAGACTGAGTGGTCGGCGTGGGCGCCAATATCGCCGATGGATTTGAAATGAAGCGCGGTGATCGTGCCGTCGGTCCTGGCGCCCACCTTGCAGTGGTAAAGCGCCGGCTGGCGGGTGTCGTGGAAGCTGTCGTGCCGCGTGTGCTTGAATTTAACCGGGCGGCCGGCTTGCTTTGCCAGCAGGGCGGTAAACAGGAAGAAAGGCTGGTCGCCGGTGTCGCCGCGGCCAAACTGCCCGCCGACGTATTTGCTGATCACCCGCACCTTGTGGATGGGCAGATCCAACATCTGGCTGACGTGCATCCGGGTTTGATCCGCGGCGTATGAGTTCGACACGATGGTCAGGCGGTCGTCTTGCCACTGTGCCACGCAGCACCAGGGATCCAATGCCCCTTGCGTCGGGTTGTGGTGGCTGGTGTCCATCTCGAGGACGACATCCGCACTGGCGAAGCCTTGCTCCACATCCCCTTTGTTCAGGAAAATATCCGGGCCGCCGATCGGGTCAGGGGGCAACACATTGTGCTCGGCAATCTGTGGGTGGATCACCGGCGCTTCGGGTTGCATGGCGCTCAAAGGATCCATTACGAAGGGCAACTGCTCCCACTCTACCTCCACCAGTTTGAGGGCTTGCTCGGCGATCTGCTCGCTCTCCGCGGCGATGGCGACCCCCAGCTCGTCGCCGGCCCAGGCGGCGTAATCGCCCAGCACGCGGCGATCGCGGAATTTTCGCCACATCATCCCCTCGTAGCTGACGGTGTCTACTGCGTCTGTCCAACCCGCGTTGGTAGGCTTCAGGCGCGCCACCTCAGGATCCTGGTAGGTCAAGACGGCTTTGACGCCCGGGAGCGCCGCCGCTTTACTGGCGTCGAGATGCACAATCCTGGCTCGCGGATAGGGGCTGCGCAGCACGCGGGCGTGGAGCAGACCGGGATAGGCGCGGTCCGAGATGATATCATCGGCATAAGGCGCGCGTCCTTGCGCCTTTTGGATGGCGTCGATACGCGGCCGATAACCGCCGATGAATTGACGCTGGACGCGAGGCTTATACGAGGCGCTCATCTTCAGCCTCCTTTCGCGGCGATCTTCTCAGAAGCGTGCCGCACCGCCATTACTATCCCTGAGTAGCAGCCACAGCGACAGAGATTTCCGGAGAGCGCTTCTTTTATTTCATCCAAAGTCGGATTGGGGTTTTCGTTGAGCAAGGCATGCGTCGACAAGACAAAACCTGGGGTGCAGTACCCGCATTGGAGCGCAGTACCGTGCCCGGGCTCGCTCTGCTCGGCGAACGCCTCGATCACGGGATCATCATGCGGCAGCCCCTCGATGGTCAGTACGTCATGGCCATCAGCCTCTACCGCCAGCAGCATGCAGGAGAGGATGGCCTTTCCGTCCATAATCACGGTGCAAGCGCCGCAGGCGCCTTCGTCGCAGCTGATCTTCAGTCCGGTGTAGCCAAGGCGCTCGCGCAGAAATGTCGAAAGGGTAGTCTCGGATTTTAGATCACGACCGACCTCGTACTCGCCCCATTCACCGTTGATGCGAATTCTGATCCGATCGTTCGCTGAAATCTCAGTGCTGACATTCAAAAGAGTCTCTTTGATCAAATTTACCCGCTCCTGATAGCAATACCATTCGTTCAGATAGTCAAATTAACCAACACGACTGTTCTGGGAAACTGATGACAACCTCATCCCCGGCGCGGGGTAGCGTGATCCGGCGCTCATTAAATAAATCTGCGCTGAAAATCGCGCTATCCACATGGACGCGTAATCGCACCACAGAACCAAGGAATTGAACAGACTCAACCCGCCCTTGAAGCGCGTTTCGTCCTTCGCCGGTACCGAGGTGCAATTCTTCAGGACGAATAGCTAACCTGGGTTCAGAGCTGATGATCTGGTTGGGGGATGGTTCGAATTTAACCCTCTGCCCTGCCAGTATGCAGGTGCCCTTGCGTAAGTCGACCTCTGTGACCGGTATCATATTTAATTGACCCACAAATTGTGCCACAAATTCGGTCGATGGATCGTTATAAATATCCGTGGGGGCTCCGATCTGCTCAATATGCCCCTGGCTCATGACAACGACCCGATCGGAAAGCGATAAAGCCTCTTCCTGATCGTGGGTCACATAGATCGTAGTGATTGCCATCGTCTGTTGGATCCGCCGGATCTCCAGGCGTAACTCAACCCGGATTTTTGCATCTAGCGCAGAGAGCGGTTCATCGAGTAACAACACTCTCGGGCTGATTGCCAGAGCGCGAGCCAGGGCTATCCGCTGCTGCTGCCCACCCGAAAGCTGGTAAGGATACTTGTTGATGTGCTTCTCCAGATGGACCAATTCAAGCATTTCTAAGGTCCGTTTTTGAATATCCGGCTTTGGCATTTTGCGCACTTCTAATCCGAAGCCAATATTCTGGCCAATCGTCAGGTTTGGAAACAATGCGTAGGATTGAAAAACCATGCCCACATTGCGTTGATTGGGGGGTTGGTTGGTGATATCTTCGCCATCAACGGTAATCTTGCCTGTGCTTGGTAATTCAAAACCCGCGATCATCCGCAATGTGGTGGTTTTGCCGCAACCAGAAGGGCCTAGAAGGGAGACAAATTCGCCTTTCTCCACATCGAGATTAAAATCCTCCACTGCGGTTGCGGCGCCAAAGGTTTTAGATAGATTAGTTAACGAGAGAAAATCCATGACTCACCATTTGGTTATTTTGTGAAAATTCGCGAAGGTAACCCGGGCGTTTATCGCGCCCCGGCGAGAGAAGTACTGGCAGCCTTACCGCGGGAAAGTAATTGGATTAAACCCATAAAGCTCCAGGTGAACATAAAGCTGATAATCGCTAATGAAGAAGACTCGTAGGTCTTGTTCTGCCCAATAAGAGACATGTAGGGGCCAAAAGCTTTAATTCCTACCAGGAAACTGGCTATCGTGTACTCCCCAACAACCGTGGCCAGGGTCAGGAAGGCGCTACTTAAGATCGCCACCTTCAAGTTGGGGAAAATGAGCCTGATTAATATCGTCCCAAAATTTGCTCCGAGACTCTGGGCTGCTTGCGTCAGAGACACCACATCGATTGCAGCTAAACCTGTATCTACCGCGCGAAATACATAGGGGAGCGCTAAAACGACATATCCTGCCACAAGTAACGCGTAAGTGCCAAAATAGGTGTCCGTTAAGAAGAATGGCGCGCCGCTGAATACGCGGATCATGCCAAAAACCAGCACAATCGCCGGGATCACAAAGGGCAGCATGGAGATAAATTCCAAAATACCCCTCAATTGTGGTAAGCGCAGCCGGATCCAGTACACGGTTGGCACAACCAGCAAGATGCTTACGATAATGGTGAATATGGCAATCTCGAGCGAGAATCCAATCGTATCCCAGAAATTCGGATCGATGAACACGTTTTTATAAGAAAGGAAAGATAATACGCCTTTCTTTTCTCGCAATGAAAAGTCAAAAGTGGAATAGAGCGGCAATATAAAGTAAAGACTGCCTAAAACGATCCACACCCACGACCAAAAAGAGCGCCGTTTCACAGGCGTAACCACCTTTCGCTTCTACGGCGGAGAGAATAATAAATTGCCATCATCGCTGCCATCACGATAATCATACCCACCGCCAGGGCGTAGCCTAAACCCGGGTTATAGAGAACGTCGCCCTTGATTTGCGAACCAATCACGATCGTAATTAGATTGATAAAGCCCCCGGTTAATGAATATGCGGTGGCATACGCGCCAAACGCATTACCAAATAACAAAATCATGGATCCGAGGATGGATGGCATCAAAATGGGTAGAGCGACCTTGCGCCAATAAAGGCTTTTCCCGGCGCCCAAATTCTCGGCGGCCTCGCTCCACTCATTTTTAAGCCCATCCAGCGCCGAGGTAATAACCAGGACCATGAGAGGAAACTGAAAGTACATATAGGTCAGGGTCAGACCCCAAAAGCTGTAAAGGCTGAAACCTTGATCGTACAGGTTAAGTCCCAGGATATTTTTTAGCAGCACAGTGACCAAACCGGTGCGGCCTAATGTGGCGATAAATGCAAAAGCCAATGGCACACCGGCAAAATTCGAAGCCACCCCCGAAAAAGTCATCAAGGTATTCCGTACCGAAGTGGGTAATTTACCGATGGTAACGGCATATGCCATTAGAAACCCCAATACACCACCGCCTACGGCTGATGCCAGGCTAATTTTTATCGTAACCCAATAAGCATTAATAATCGAAGGGTCGAGTAGACCCACGAAATTACTCAGGGTTAATTTACCGGCATTATCTCTAAACGCGCCGGTTAATAATGTGATTGATGGCAACAGGATAAATAGAAAAACAAAAATAAAAAACGGAATGACTCCAATCCAATTGCGCCAGGGGAAAGGTACGGGACGCGCTGAACGCGCGTCCCGTTTCGTAGTTTGTTTTGAAACTTGATTATTTAACATCGGCGCCAACAACAGACATCCAATTATCGCCGATTGTTTTCGCGGCGGCATTGATCTGGTCGATGCTGGGGAAAGCGACCGGGCCACTGAAGGAAGGTAGCTTGGATGAAATCGCGCTGGGGATCACGCCACGAGACTGCATGTCTGTAAAGCGGATCGGGTGACAATAGCCCTTAAGCCAGATATTCTGCCCCTGATCGCTGTACAAGAATTCCTCCCAAAGCTTGGCAGCATTCGGGTGAGGCGCATAGGCAGAAATTGCTTGAATGTAGATACCGGCGATGGTGCCGCTCTTGGGATAAACTACATCGATGTTCGGGTTACCCGCCAGAGAATCTTTATCGGCTAGCGCATTATAGTCCCAGCGGAAAATGATCGGGGTCTCGCCTTTTGCCACAGTCGATTGTTTGGCAATGACGGGCACAAAGTTACCGGCAGCATTGACCTGCTTGAAGTAATCCAGGCCGGGTTGAACATTATCGAGAGAGCCGCCATTGTAAATCGCTGCAGCATAAACAGTCATCTGAGCCTGGGCTGAAGCACGCGGGTCGCCGGACAGAGCAACCTGACCCTTGTAATCCGGCTTGAGTAGATCTGCCCAATCTTGAGGAACAGTCTTGATGACATCGCTGTTGATTTCCATCGCCAGAACCCCATAATAATCGCCATACCAGTATCCATTGGGATCCTTCGAACTATCGGGGATAGTATCCCAGGTAGACACTTTGTAGGGTTGGACGAGCTTGTCCGAAATCAATTGCGGTCCAAAGCCGTAGCCGACATCGATAACGTCCGGAGCCTGCGGTCCCGTGTTACCTTTGTTGGCGATAATGGCTTGAACTTCGTCACCAGAGCCGGCGTCGGGATTAAGTTCATTGACCTTGATGCCATACAGCGAAGAAAAAGTGGAGATAGCCTCACCATAATTGCACCAGTCATGAGGCAGGGCAATGGTCGTCAGATTGCCTTCCGCTTTCGCGGCAGCGATCAGAGCGTCCATGGCGGATGACCCGCTCGCGCTCGTAGGGCTCGCCGGAGCAGTAGTTGCCGGTGCTCCACAGGCGGTTAATAAGAGCGATAGTGCCACGATCAAAGTTACAATGCTGAACAGGGTTTTCTTCTTCGTCATCTCATTCTCCTTTTAGGAATTTAACATCGGCGCCAACAACAGAC
>JAMCRR010000189.1 GCA_023381565.1 Chloroflexota bacterium | reverse complement strand
ACCGATCTTGGCATAAACGTCCCCCCCAAGCAATTCATAGAGGCGGCGTTCCAGCTACAGCCGGACATCATCGGGCTGTACGGGCTGCTCACCATCTCGTTCGACGTGATGAAGTCGATCGTGAGTCAGATCAGGCAGGCGAGCAACCCTCAGGTGGCCCGCACGCCGGTGATCCTCGGAGGGGGATTGGTCAATGCGGTGGTGTGTGCGTACGTGGGGGCAGACTATTGGGCCACCGACGCCGTGGTAGGCGTCCAATTGTGCAAGCAAATCTTGGCAAAAAACGAAGGAACCGGGGCGTTCTAGGCCGGCGTTCAAGCTGACAATCGAAAGCAGCCATTGGGTCAGTTACCGATCGTCCCCCGAGACATGATCTCCGCGCCCACCATGCGCTGTCCGCCGTTATCATGGCACAGACTGCAATAGTCGATCTGCTCGCCATGCGACACGTGGCAGGTGTTGCACGGCAGGTCGCCATTGTGACCGTCGTGCGGGTTGCGATACCAGAAATCACGCCCTTGGATATTGGAGAATCGCTCAAGACAGGAGACAAGCAGACCAAGCGCTCCGGTCCTTGGAAGAAGCCCTACGGTTGCCGAGTCCGAGGTAATATCCGCAAGATTTACCCGGCGGCTATCATGATCCTGGTCAGAGCTCGATTTTGTCCTGATCCGCTTCGACCTGTGTTGACCACCGCTCCAGATCACGATCCACCTGGTTCAGATCCAACAAATACATCCCGCTGACTTGCCAGTTCTTTCGGGGGATTTTTTGCTTCACGATGCTCTTCTGATAAGCCAGCGCTTCTTTCGTCCAGCCGCTGCGTGAGAAACCCAGGTAAAAGATCCGCCAGTTCCCCTGTGCTGGGGCTATTCGAGGTGTTTTCTCTTCGACCAGCTTGGTTAAAACGTCTTGGTCCACTGGCGAAAGCGTCCATTTGCACTCTCCCAGGATCAGGGTTTTCTCCATCGTGTTGATCCCCGCCACATCGATCTGCGCATCCGCATTCCAGGCGCTGCCCACCTCATCCGGAAGAAAAGGCAACTCATTCGTTGCAGAAGCGCGCAAGGTCCATTCCCGGCAAAGCTCTTCCCAGGTATGCGTTCCAATAAAATCGATCATATGTCGGCTGATCTCTGCCAGCGCCTGGTCGGGCACATCCATGGCAAGCTGCCTTTCTCGGGACGCCAGAAAGCGGAAATAAAACCTCAGATACGGGTCGGTGATATGCTGCCGCCCGGTGCGCGAGTTAGGGGCAGCCATGATCGATATGTGCCGCTCGACGAACCCGGCCTCGCTCAACACGCTCAGGTATTTGGGGACGTGCACATTCGAGATGCCAGTATAGGCAGAAATTTCCTTCGGCGTGCGAGCGTTATTGGCTATAGCCGTCAATACTGCCCAATAATTATGGATCTCCGAAATGAAATCTTGCAGCAGCAGGCGCGGCTCGACCTGCATCAGGTTGTTTGCCGTCAGGAGCTGGTCTTTGATGTTTTGAGAAACGGATTTTTCCAGATCGATCCTTTCCCAATACGCTGGAATCCCGCCGAAAATTGCGTACAATCCTACCCGATCCACAGCGGAATAATTCGGGAAAGCCATCCGCGTCAGGCCAAAAGGCAGCGGGCGAAGGTGCATTTGAGCGGTCGCCCGCCCGTAGAGCGGCGCCTGGTAAGACAATACTTCGCGCATCATCATTCCCATGTGGGATCCGGAAACGCACAAAAAAAGATCGCTGTTTTGGAAGATCCGGTCCCAAAAATGCTGCAAGTAACTGGCCAGTGCAGGAGTGACCTCCAGAAGGTAGGTGAACTCGTCGATGAACAGTGCCATGCGCTCCTGTTCGGCCAGGCGCGCCACTTCTTGCCAGGCTTGCTCCCAGCTAGCGTAAGTAAACTGCTCCGGCGCGGGCGTATCCGGGTGGGCAAAGTTATATACCTCCCTGGAAAATGAACGCAATTGGGCAAGCGCCGAATCGGGGGAAGCTACCCAGTACAGGGCCCGCCGGCCGGTTTTGCGGATCCAGTGAGTCAGCAAGGCAGTTTTTCCCACCCGGCGGCGGCCGTAGAGGATGAGAAACTCCGCCCGATTCGAGGCCCACAAACGATCCAGTAACCTAAGTTCTTTTTGCCTGCCGATGAATCCAGCCTTCACGCTTGCCTCTGAAAATATTATACTTTCAAGTATTATACTTTGAAGTATAACTTAAACCCAGCCTTCATGGGCAAGCATCCTGTCCTTTAAACCTGGCAATTACAAGCGAATGACGTAGCCGCAGAACTCGCAGGTGAGGCTGTCCATCCCGCGCAGCACCGGGGCGGTAATCGCCCCGCCGCAGGCCGGGCACTGGCCCGGCGCAGCTTTGACCTTGTCGATGTCGTCCTGGGCGATGGCGACGGCCCGATCGCGGTCGAAATCTTTGGCTTTCGCCTTGCCGAGTAGAGCCTGCCACTCGTTGCAGTCCTGCCCGTCCAGGTGAAAATGCGCCGAGTAAAACGGGGCGCCGGAGGCAAAGGTCAGCTCGATGTGATCCTCGTGGCCGAACAGCCCCTGTTTGGTCGCCTCGACCGTCTGGAGCAGGGCGACCGGCGTCTCCATCAGCAACTGTTGCACCTTCTTTTTCTCGGTGGTGATGAAGAGCACCTTCTTGGTAGCCACCTCCTGTTTTTGCTCGAACAGGAT
>JAMCRR010000104.1 GCA_023381565.1 Chloroflexota bacterium | reverse complement strand
CGAATCAGGGTGGTCTTGCCGGCGCCGTTTGTGCCGATCAACCCCAGCACACTGCCTGGGGCAACCTCAAGGCTGATGCGGTGTAAGATCGGGCGAGAAGACAACGCCACCGATAACTGGCTTACTGTGAGCACCCGGACCTCCCCTGGGAGTTGGAAAAGATCGTTCCAAATTCCTTGCGGCAGATCGTTCATTCTTCTTTTCCCTCGATCCGGGGACCATTGCGTTTGGCGCGCTGCAGCACCCATAAGAAAAATGGAGCGCCAACCAGTGCAGTGATTATCCCCACCGGCAGCTCCTGAGGCGCCAGCACCCAGCGTGCGAGCACATCTGCCAGGAGCAGCATGATCGCCCCGCCCAGGATGGACAGGGGTAGCAAGCGGCGGTAATCTGATCCCCAGATGAGACGGATAATATGCGGTGCAACCAAGCCGACGAACCCGATGATGCCTGAAAAAGATACTGCCGCAGCGGAGGAAAGCGAGGCAGCCAGGATGATGATCAGGCGTACCTTTTCCACCGGCAAACCGAGCTGCTGGGCCTGCTCATCGCCAAATTGCAGCACGTTCAGGGTGTACCCGGATAAAAGTAGCGCGCCCAGGCCGGCGGCGACGTAGGGGAACATCCCTACCACCGGACCCCAGCCGCTCTGCGCGGCGCCGCCGAGCAGCCAGACGAGGGCTCGCTGCAGTTCACCCTGCGACTCGAGCATCAAGAACGATGTCAGGGCGGTGGCAAAAGATCCCACGGCGACACCCGCCAAAATCAATTGAGTGGTCGGCACGCTGCTGCCCACCCGCGCCAGCAGGTAGACAATGAAGATCGTTAGGAGCCCCGAGAGGAAAGCCGCGATTGGCACCGAAAGCAGCCCGAGCGTGGTGTAAGGCCAGCGCACCATCATGGCTAAAACCGCGCCCAGCCCGGCGCCAGAAGCCACCCCGATCAGATAGGGGTCGGCCAGAGGGTTGCGGAATAGCCCCTGGTATGCGGCGCCCGAGCCTGAGAGGGCTGCGCCGGTTAGCGCCATCAGGATGGTGCGCGGCAGCCGCAGCTCGAAAAGAATCACGCCGAAGGTTGCCAGTGCCGGCTGGGAGATACGCAAGCCTGCCAGGCGGCTCCAGAGCACGTCCAGCAGGGCGCCCGGGGGTATCGATACACCCCCGACCCCCAGGCTGATCAGGGCAGCCACGCCGAGAAGGGGGAAAAGGATAGCAAAAGGATGCGAGGTCCAGGAACGCAGAACTCGGGAGAGCGAACGCTGATCAGGATCCTCACGAGCGCCTTGACTAAAGCTTCGACTTTGGATTTTTTCCGCCTTCACCCTTCATCCTTTACTTAAACGCTTCCGGATGGATGATTTTGGCCAGAGTCTCCAGCCCATCCACCATGCGCGGGGTTGGGCGACTCACCAGGTTATCGTCGAAAACGTAGATGCGGTTGTCTTTGACCGCGGCGAGGGTGTCCCAACCGGGACGCTCGGCAAGAGACTGGGGAGTGACGCCATACGCCGCGTCGCCAAGCAGGATGATATCGGGGTTCTTGACCAGCAGGTCTTCCTGGCTGATCTGAGCCCAGGAGGAGCTCAGGTCGCCGGCAATATTCTTTCCGCCGGCCAGGGTGATCAGCTGGTCGACGAAGGTGCCCGGCCCGCTGGTGTAGGGTTTGGAAGGGTCGGTGGCATCCAGCTCGTAGTAAACAGTGGGCCGGCTCTGGATTTTCGAAAGGCGGCTTTCAATCTCAGACACACGCCCCTGGAGGGATTTAACCAATTCGGCAGCCTGGGGTCCTTTCCCGGTCAGACGGGCAACTGTCTCAAGGTTGGTGTACAAGCCGTTCAGGTCGGCGGGGTTCGCCAGGTAGAAGACTGTCAATCCCAGGTTTTCGAGCGATTTCACCTGCTCGGGAGTATTCACCCCGGCAGCCAGCACAAGATCGGGTTTCAAACTGACGATTGTTTCCAGGCTGTATTTTCCCATCGATCCGCCCACGCTGGGAAGAGTTTTAGCCTGCGCCGGGTAGTCGGAAAACTCATCGCGACCGACGACCTGCTCCCCGGCCCCCAGGGCATAGAGGATCTCGGTGTTGGATGGCGCCAGGGACACGATACGCTGCGCCGGCCCGGGCAGGGTGACGACCCTGCCCAAACCGTCTGTGATCTGGATCGCAGCGGCGGTTGGCGTGGGGCCTGGGGCAGAGGCGGATGCAGCCGGCTGGCATGCTGCCAGAATCAGGATCACCAGGATAGAGAGGAGTGATCGTTTGAGCTTCATAATCGGTCCTTAAAACAATTGCTCCCTGTCTCAACAGACAGGGAGTTAATTTTCGGGGCTTTCCGGGGAACGAACGCCGGGTTCCCACCTCCTTGCTGCGAGGTCGTGGTGAACGGGTGAACCTGGCGGGCGACCTGGCTTAAAGGCTCATGCAGAACCTTTCTACAGTTGCGCGACAGCACCGGACTTCACGATCGAGGTGAACGTGTCACCGGTTTCGCCATTGAGCCTGCCCATCCGGGGGACAAGGCGCCTGGTTCTTATATAATTTTACCGATCTCGGCTCTTCCCAGCGTATCATCAGGGTAAAATCAGCAGGGTGTGAGCTAAATGCGATTGTAAGCGTGAGGAGGGAGAAAGTCAAGGTCGTAACCGGGTATGTCAGCCAAAGATGAAAAGTGAACCGATAGCGGTTCAAAAGTGAACTCTTTCCAGTTGAAAAGTGAACCGCCCAAAACTTCA
Source organism: Chloroflexota bacterium (assembly GCA_023381565.1). Taxonomy (GTDB): domain Bacteria; phylum Chloroflexota; class Anaerolineae; order Anaerolineales; family Anaerolineaceae; genus JAMCRR01. Next base: position 11,089 of record JAMCRR010000104.1, on the reverse strand, counting down.
AAAGTGAACCATCCCAACTTGAAAAGTGAACTGGGTCTGTGGTACATCATGGATCAAAAAGGGATCTTCATGACACAACTCCATAAACAGTTCACCGCCGACCAGGTCAAAGTCTTGCTCACTTCCTACGAACACGGGCATTTGAGCCGAGAAGAGATCGAGCACACCCTCGGGATCGGCAAAACGCGTTTCTTCGCCCTCTTGAAACAGTTGCGGGACCACCCCGAGACCTTTTCGATTGACTATCACCGCCAAAGCCGTCCGCGTTTGACACCTGCCGCTGAGGAAAAGATCCACCAGGAATTGCTGCGGGACAAGGCACTGGTGGAGAATAAGGACTTACCCATCTCTGGCTACAACTATGCGGCCTTGAACGATCGCCTGGAAAAGGCTGGGATCCGGGTTTCGACGACCACGGTGATCCAGCGAGCCAAAGCCTTGGGATGTTATCAGGCCAAGAAGAAGAAAAAAGACCGCCATGACCGCGAAGTGCTCACCGCTGCCAGCGGTGATTTGATCCAACATGACGCTTCGCTACATCTGTGGTCACCCTATGCCAGTGAGAAATGGACCTTGATCACTTCGCTGGATGACTACTCCCGCATGGTCCTGTATGCTGATTTGGTCGAAGCGGAGACCAGTTGGGCTCATATCCGGGCCGCTCAGTACCTCATGCAGACGTTTGGCATTCCCCACCAGTATTACGTCGATAATTTACGGGTCTTCCGCTTCATCCAGAACCGCGACAGCGTCTGGCGCAAACAGGTCCTGGGCACCGATGATGTGAATACCCAGTGGCGCGAAGTCTTGGCGTTGATGCACACGGATGTGATTTATGCGCTTTCTCCACAAGCTAAGGGCAAAATCGAACGCCCATATCGCTGGATGCAAGATCGGGTGGTGCGGACCTGTGCGCTGGACCATGTCACCGCGCTTGCACAGGTCCGGGAGGTTCTACGAGAGGAGATCCATCGCTACAACTATCTCCAGACGCATTCCACCACCCAAGAAATCCCCGCCATTCGATTTGAAAAAGCCAAAGCGGAACACCAATCCGTGTTTCGGCCGTTTGTGTTACCCGATGGCTATCCCGACAGCAAAGATATCTTCTGTATCCGGCACAAACGGGTAGCGGATGGCTACCGCAAAATCTCGATTGGCGGTCTAGCGATCCAAATTCCAGGGATTGAACCCCGAGAAGAGGTGGAATTGCACCTGGTTCCAGATGAATCAAAGAGCCTGGTTGAGATCCGGATTTGGGCACATAAAATGTTGGTTCACCGGATGAACTTGCCCATCACGGAGATCGGCAAAGCGGTTCACTTTTGAACTTTGGTTCACGATCAGGAAAACTTCAAAGTTCACTTTTCAACTTTGGATCAGTTCACTTTTGAAGTTTTCCTAACAGTAAATCGCTCTGAGAATGGTCGATTAGCCTTAGAGCTTACCCTTATACTGAGTACTTGACATTATCAAAAATGATAATATAATATGTTATGGTTATCATTAATGATAATGTGATGAGACAACAAAAAGGGAGCGACTCATGAATCAGATCAAAGAAGACCTCCTGCTACACCCTGTCCGTTTACGCATCATCCTGGCCATCGCCGGACGCCAGGTAACCGCACAACAGCTGGCGAATGAGCTGCCGGATATCCCCCAGGCGACCCTCTACCGGAATATCAATCTGCTCGCAGCCGCAGGCTTTCTGAACGTGATCCAGGAGCGCCGGGTGCGCAACACGGTCGAAAAAATCTACGCCCTCCCCGAAAAGGACTTGATGCTGACTGCGGAAGACATAAAAAACGCCCAACCCGAGGATTATATTCGCCAGGTCGCCCAATATCTGGGCCTGCTGTTAGGCTATTTTGTTCGTTACATCGATAAAGGCGACGTCGATATCATCCGGGATGATGTCCTTTTCCAGCTGAGCCCCATTTATTTGAGCCATGGCGAGGTACAGAGTCTGGGAAAAGCCGTCCTAAAAGCTATGCAGCCTTATATGAAAAATGAGCCTTCGCCAGAACGCCGGCGCCAGATCATGGGCTTGATCTCGCTCCCAGACGTTGTCGAGGCTCGCCTGCCCAAACCATCGAAAGCGGGCGGCTCGGATGTCGAATCGACCGAGGCTCGTGAAGCAAAATATGACTAGAAAGGAAATCGCCATGGACACCATGGATGGATTGAATCAGATTGCACAAGAGTTGATCTACCAGTTCGTTAAAGGTGATTTTACAGGCGCGTATCGCCGTTTCGACGGCAACCTGGCCCAGGCCATGCCGGAAGATCGGCTGAAGGACACCTGGCTTCAACTGGTCTCCCTGGCCGGCTCATTCCAAAAGATATCGAACTGCCAGGCTGATGAAAAACAGGGCCACTTCATTGTTACGGTTACCTGCCGGTTCGAAAGAGCTTCCTTCGACATTCTCGTGGTTTTTAACCAGTCTGGCCAAATTGCCGGCCTGAACGTCCAACTTGACCAGGCCGCAACCACCTACAACCCACCTTCGTACGTCCAAGTCGAGGCATTCCATCAAGTCGAGGTGACTGTCGGCAGCGGGGAATGGGCCCTGCCCGGCACCCTTTCGATGCCGAATGTCGGTGATCCATATCCGGCCGTTGTCCTGGTGCACGGCTCTGGACCTCAAGACCGGGACGAAACGATCGGTCCCAACAAACCCTTCCGGGACCTGGCCGGGGGCCTGGCTTCCCGGGGAATCGCCGTCTTGAGCTACGAAAAACGCACCAAGGCTCATGCCGCCCAATTCACATCCGAATTAATTGCCAGGGGTACCGTCCAGGATGAGACTATCGACGATGCTCTCTCCGCCGTCCGGCTCCTGCGCCAGACAGAGGGGATCGACCCGCAGCAGATTTATGTGCTGGGTCACAGCCTGGGAGCCACATTGGCCCCTCGTATCGGCCGGCAAGATCCATCCATCGCCGGGCTGATCGTCATGGCGGGCATGACGCGCCCCATGGAGGACACGATCCTCGACCAGTTCACATACCTGGCCGGCCTCTCTGGAGCCATGACCGACAGCCAGAAGCGTGACCTGGAGGACCTCAGGGTAAAAGTAGCCCGGGTAAAGGACCCTCATTTATCCGACCAGGTCCCTGCGAAAGACCTGCCGTTGAATCTCCCTCCGGCCTACTGGCTCGATCTGCGCGGCTACCAACCGGCTGAGGTGGCTAAATCGCTGAGGATGCGCATTTTAGTCTTGCAGGGTGGGCGCGATTATCAGGTTACCGCAAAAGGCGATTTTCCTGCCTGGCAAAATGCCCTCCAAGGAAAGAGCAACGCCACCCTCAAGCTCTACCCCAAGCTGTTTCATCTGTTCATCGCGGGTGAAGGTCCCTCGACGCCGCAGGAATATCTCGTCGAAGGGCATGTCAGCGAGGATGTGGTCCAGGATATCGCTCGCTGGATCAAAAAAGAACAAATTTCGTAATAATTTCTGATTTATAAGGATCATCAATATGACTGCGGATATCGAAACGGATACTCATCTCGCGCCTGACTGGCGCCATGTGGGCGCTTTCCTGGGCCTCACCTTCGGCCTGACCTACCTGCTCGATCTGGCCATCTACCTGCGCGGCGGTCTCGGCGCGCCAGGCATGATCACCATTCTGCAGCTGCAAATGCTGCTGCCTGCGTTCAGCGCCATCGTGTTGGGGTTGTTCTTCTTCCCCGAGAGTCCCATCTACCATGGCCGGACTGCCGGGCGAGGAAGGTGGTTCTATTACTATTTCCTGCTGCTCACGGTGATCTATGCCCTTGGGGCGCTGGGTGTGTACCTCTCCTCGGGGCAGGAGACGATCCTGCAGATTGCCGCCAGCGTCCCTCTGATTCTGTCCTTCCTGGGTCTGCTCCTGCTCGTCGTGTTGCGTTTTACTGCAGGCCGCGAGGCGATGGCCCGGGTCTGGCTGGCCGGGGGCAATTGGCGCTACTGGCTGATTTTTGGCCTGGCATTTATTGCTTATTATGTCCTGCAGGCGGTGCTTAACGCATTGACCGGCCTGGGTGGAGCCAAACTAGGGCTGATTCTTGCTCCGCCGGGTTTCAGCCCTGCTACCTATCTGATCCTGGGGGTGGTGCAGACGGTGTTGCTGGGGCCAATCCTGGGCATTGTCATTACCTTCGGCGAGGAGTACGGCTGGCGCGGCTACCTGCAGAATGAGTTAGTAAAGTTGGGGCGTGTGCGCGGCATTCTCCTGCTGGGTGTGATCTGGGGAGCCTGGCACTGGCCAATTATCCTGATGGGCTTCAACTATCCAGACCATCCTTTGCTCGGGGTGCTCCTGATGACGCTCTACACCACCGGTCTGGCCTTCGTCTTGGGCTATGCCGTGCTCAGGTCGGGCAGTGTTTTGCTGTCCGCTTTCCTGCATGCGGTCAATAACCAGGTTGTCGCCTTTATCGTGGCCATAGGCTTCAGGCCGTTCGACACCGCTTTCTCCTTCGTCATTGGCATCTACGGAATTGCCACGCTGGCTATCATCGCTCTAATCATCCTGCGCGACCCCATCTGGCGGGGCAAAGGCAGCAGCCTGAGCCCGTCCGAACCAGCGCCGGCGTCACCGGTTGAGACAGGCAGCCATACTACAGGCTAATCCTTTCCCGGCACCCGGCATGGGATCGAAGGAACAGGCCATGTACACCTACATGGTAAAATGATTAAGAAAAATTTGTTTGGCAATTAAGGTCGTTGGGACTAATGTTATCCTCTGAGGAAATTCAAAAAGGATATTGGGTGGCACATGGGTGGCCCGTGCCTTTCCTCAAACCGATCACCGAGGTGGAGGAATATTCGGGGCAGGAAATGTTGTCCATTGGATATGCACTCCCAAACGATACCCCAGCCAGGAGAAAGAAAAGATTAACACAATGGTGTAATACCCTTCCTGGTTTAAAAATCAAAATGTTGAGATTCCATGCGATTCATCAGGACCTTTTTGATGCAGCCATAGGAATTAAAGGTTTGGAGGCTTTATGGGTTGGAACAGGTCGTTTACATACGATTGAAACGGTGGCAAACTGCAAATCGCTTGAATCGCTGATCATTAGCAGTTGCCCATCATTAAAGGGCCTGGATTACTTGAAGCAACTTCCAAACTTGAAAATGCTTGACATTGAAAATGTGAAAGAAGCCCAGGACCTGAGTTTCGTAAGTTCGATACAGACACTCGAGTATTTTGCCATCTGTGGTAGTATGTGGACGATTCAAAAAGTAAATGATCTCTGGCCATTGGTAACATTGAAGAATCTCCAGGTGCTTCAGATGTATACCACCAGGGTATTGAGGGATGGTTTGTTGCCTTTACATTCCCTAAAGCTCCTGGCAAAATTCGAATGTTCACTTTACTTCTCCGAAAAAGAATTTAAAGCCCTTCGCGAGGCTCTCCCTTTGTTAAAATACGGAACGCCGATTGATTATGTTGGCCGCAAGTAGACCAACTGTAGTTCCCCGGTTCAGAGAAACCCTATCCTTATCCCTGCCTTTTTTTGCCAATATAGAAGCTATGCCGCCATGCTCCGGTGATCGACGGCTCGATGCTGATCTCATACAGTGTATCCAGCCAGACCTGGCGCCGCCCTCTTTCAAAATGGTTATCGCTCTCACCGTCAACTGAAGCTGCGGGCTCGACCCCTGCCAACTGGAGTGTTTCAAACCAGGTTGCTTCATGCACAGGCGCGATTTCAGATACCTTCGCAATGTAACCCCGGATCCCACCGGCTGTGGTGTACATCCCGACGAATCAGCGCCTATATATGAGCGGCAATTTGGGAAAGCGAATCTACACCTGATTTAGAAGTCGAATTGCGGCCACCGGAACACGAGAACAGCGCCCAGAACGGCTGCATCGATCAGGATGCCTACCCCTCCCTGGGCGTCCAGATGCTGGAATCGCCCATTCCAGAGCAGGATATAAAGCAGCCCGGAAAAAACAGCCGATGCGACCACGGTCGTGCGCCACCCCGATTGTCCGAAAAGGGTGAGCGCGCCCCCAAGCACAAAGCCGGCCGCGGCAAGGATGCAGAGAATACTCGCCAGCGTGCGAGTAGGGCTGTCTCCAAGCAGCTTTGAAAAAGCCCACGAAGCGTTGGGCCAGGCCAGACCGGGCTGTAGCTCGAACAGTCTGGCGCTCTGCCCGAAGTAGAGAAGGTGGACGAGACCATGTAGTACAAGAAATATCCCGACAATGGCTTTGATCATTTTAAGCCTCCCTCCAATCGGAGCGCATGAACCGGATGAGGGTAAAATATTTTCGCCGAATCGCCGATTCTCTTACTTCAAAGCCTGCTCAAGATCCGCAATAATATCCTCCACGTTCTCGATGCCCACCGAGAAGCGCACCAGCCCATCGGTGATGCCCATTTCACGGCGCGCCTCGGCGGGCACTGTGCTGTGCGTCATGCTGGCCGGGTGCTGGATGAGGGTATCCACAATGCCCAGGCTGACGGCCAGGGTGGCCAGGCGGACACGGTTCATCAGCGCTTCGCCTGCCGCGAAACCGCCCTTGAGCTCGAAGGACATCATCCCGCCAAAAGCCGACATCTGCCGGCGGGCAACCGGGTGGCCTGGGTGGCTTTCCAGCCCGGGGTAATACACAGCGGCTACCGACGGGTGTTTTTCGAGGAAGCGGGCAACGACCATGGCGCTCTCGCACTGCCGCTGCAGCCGCAGCTCGAACGTCTTGAGCCCGGCGTTAGCCAGCCAGGCATCGAAGGGGCTGGCCGAACCGCCCAGGATATGCAGCATGGAAGCCAGCCTGCCGTGAACGTAATCGAGGTGCGAGCTGCTTACACTTCCCCCAATCACCAGTCCATGGCCGGAGAGATACTTGGTAGTCGAGTGGATCACCACGTCGGCGCCCAGGGTAAGCGGGCGCTGGCAGTAAGGGGTGGCGAAGGTGTTGTCGACCATCAACCAGGCGTTGTAGCGGTGGGCCAACTGCGCCAGGTGGGCCAGGTCGACAATCGTCATGGCGGGGTTGCCTGGCGATTCGGCGTAAGCCAGAACTGCCTCGGGGTGCGCAGAGAAGGCTGCCTCCCATGCTTCTGGGGAAGGCTCGTGCAGCCAGATAGTGCGGATGCCGTACTGCGGGCCGATATCATGCAGGAAGGTGTAGGAGGCCGAATAGAGCGATTCCTGGGCGATGACCGTATCTCCGCCCTTCACCCGCGCCAGGATGGCCGAGGTGACTGCCGCCATGCCGGAGGAGAAAATCAATCCGTCCACCACCTCGGATGGGTCGCTCTCCGGATGGAGGCGTGCCAGGTCCAACCCTTCCAGCAGGGCGATCTTGCGTGCGAGCTGGTCCAGGTTTGGGTTGCTCAGGCGGGTGTAGATGTAGCCGGGCTGCTCGCCCTTCCAGATGGAAGCGCCCGTGGCCACGTCGGGGAAGCGGAAAGTAGAAGTCTCGTAGATGGGGGTAATGTGGGAATAATTTGGATCGCTGCCCTCGGTGTAATGATTGACCAGGGTGCTTATCCCGCTGGAAGGTTTAACCGATTCCATTCATTTCACTCCTTGGATTAGATTTAAGCGGACGCGGATACACTCGGAGATGCGCGGAGTTCATTTGTAGAATATAGCCGCTCAACAAATAGAATTTATCTTTCCGCGTTCTTTAGCTTCTCTCGACGTCCCATTTAAATTACATGCGGGTTCATTATAAACTGTAGATATAATCAATGCCATGGATGTTTCCGTAATTGGCGCAGCTGCCTTCCTCGATTATATCTATCCGGTGGACCAGCTTCCCGAGCCGGGGCAGTTCGGGCACATCCTGCGCGACCCCGGCGAGCCTTACTGCGGCGGAGGCGCCCCCAACACGGCCTGCGCGCTGGCGCGCCTGGGGCACGCCGTAGAGCTCTATTTCCCGGTGGGGGAGGAGTTTCCCGGCTCGGCCTGCGAGCAGAGCTGGCGCCGCCTGGGTGTGGACCTGACCCATGTCAGTGTGGTGCCGGGGGAGCGTTCGGGCTTCGCCTACCTGTTCCTGCATTCCAGTGGGGAGGCGCTCAGCTTTGGGCTGCCCGGAGCGGCTCGTCGTGCCGCCCCGGTGGCTTCTGCCAACCTGGCCGGGCGGGTGGTGATCGGCCCGGTGATGATGGGCTATACCCGTGCGCTCCTGGAGCAAGCCGTGCAGGCGAACAGGCAGGTGATCTTCAACGGGGTTGTGGCGCCGCCGGTTTTAGATTACCTGGAAGGGATCGACACCTTCGTCGTGAGCCTGAAGGAAGCCGAAATGCTCTGCCGTCTCCTGGAAATCGAAACGCTGGACCAGCTGGCCGGACGCTTATCCGGTGCCAGGATTTACGTCACCCGGGGAGCAGCCGGCAGCACGCTGTACGCGCGGGGACGGAGCTATGCAATTCCCGCCATCCGTCCGGATGCGGTGGTCGACCCGACCGGCGCCGGGGATGCTTACACGGCAGGTGTCGTCTCTGGGATGCTGCGCGGGCTGGATGCAGAACTTGCCGGGCTGCTCGGCGCAGCCGTGAGCAGCTTCGTGGTTGAGCAGTATGGCGCGCAGACGAACCTGCCCGATTGGCGAGCGGTGCTGCGCCGCCTCAGCCAGCAGGCACCCGGGGCTGCCGCAGAACTGACCGATAAGTAGTGGTACAATCATTTTCTTACACGTACGAACAGCATCAATTCCGTGATATGCTGATGGTTCCCTCGAATAACCTTTCCGGCGATCACCGCCATCCCTTCATTGGACCCTGCAGAATGCTGCGCGTGGTTGGCGTGAATGCCCACCTGGTCGATGCCGGCTGCGGCAGGGCTGTGGTGCTTATCCATGGAGCGCAATCCTGGGGGTATACATGGCGCCACCAGGTGCAATCCCTGATCGAAGCCGGGTATCGCGTCATCATCCCGGACCTGCCTGGGAACGGGTATAGTGACAGCCCCGACGATTTCGACTATTCCATCAATGGGCTCTCGGATTTTCTCGCTTACCTGCTGGACGCGCTGGATCTCGAGCACGTAGTCTTTGCGGCTACTGCCGCCGGCGCGCTGCCGGCTCTGGACTTTACCATTCGTTTCCCAGAGAGAGTGGTAGGGTTGGGGTTGGTCTCAGCCTGCGGCGTGCCCCACCAGGAGCCTTTTCTGTGGAAATACCTGCATCTGCCCATCCTGTCTGAAAGCGCCGACCCGCAAGCCACGTACGGCCAGCTTTCCGAGATGCTCCGTCGCGGCGTATTCGATGGCGGGTTGGTCAGCGATGAGATGGTGAATGCCTACCATGCTCCCTTGCGGCGGTCGGGCTCGTGGAAAGCCAACCTGGCATTGGAGCAGAACTGGCACCCCGAGTTCGTCCAGGAAAGTATCGACTGCATCCGCTGCCCGGTATTGATCTTGTGGGGTAAGCAGGATCCCTGGCACCCGCTGCGCATGGCGTCTGAATTTAAGCGGCGGATGGTCGCTTCGCAGATTGAGCTATTGGAAGCTTGCGGGCACTTCCCCCAGGAGGAAGTACCTGGACGGTTTAACTCCAAGCTGGCATCCTTTTTGAAGGACACGGTAGGTTATTAATTAAGATGAGACCATCTTTTTCTTCCCGCCCGCGCCGCCCAAACTGGCCCATCCTGGTCTTGCTGATCGGCATTGCCCTGCTTTTCGGCTACGGTCGCTATCTGTCTGACCCCAGTTCATTCGATCCTCTCCTCCCCTGGGTGCAGCCCACCCCTACCCCCACCTCCACCACACCCACCCCTGTCGCTAGTGCAACAAACTCAATTGCCTCGGCAGTTTCGACCCCGACTGCGCTGCTAACCAGGAATCCTGTGGAGCAGGGTACACCTACCATTCCCCTCCTCCCCACGCCGAAACCCTGGGCAAACCTGCCGCCTCTGCTTCAGAATACTGCCGCCCCCTCCACGACCCCAGACGTGAATCAATGGAACGGTGTGCCCGCGCCGCAATTCACCCTGACTACCCTGGATGGGAAGCAAATTTCACTGGCCGACCTGAAAGGTAAAGCGGTCTTCATCAATTTCTGGGCTACCTGGTGCCCGCCATGCAAGGTCGAAATGCCTGAGATTCAGGCGGCCTATACCCTCCATCAAAACGATGGCCTGGTCGTCTTGGGAGTTAACGACACTCTGCGCGACGCTTTACCCGATGTAAAGACTTTCGTGGCAGATGAGCAGCTTACTTTTCCGATCCTGCTGGATGAAAAAGGGGAAGTAGGGGATAAGCTCTACCCGGCCACCGGACTGCCCACAAGCGTCTTCATTGCCCGCGACGGCACCATCCGCAATATTCATATCGGGGCGATGGATTCATCCCAAATCGAGACATACATTCAAGAAATTCTGCATTAGGAGAACCATGATGACCCTGCCTCTCCCTGCTTCGCCGGAGGAAGTGCGCGTCTTGCTCGAGCAGAGGTTTGGCGACCCCGGATCGGAGGCCATGAGCCCTTACGATCGCGTGAAGACCGCTCTCCGCCTGCGCCCGCCCGACCGGGTGCCCTTCGATTTTTGGGGTGTGCCTGAAACGATCGAAAATCTCATCCAATACCTGCATGCGCGGGACGAGGAGGAGATGCTCGAGCTGCTGGGGGTTGACTGCCGGATGGCGGAACCCGATTACATCGGCCCCGAACCCGAACGGCTCCCCGACGGCACGTTTTACGGCGTGTGGGGTTCGCACCGGCGTAAAGTCAGGAATGAGTACTCTACTTACGAAGAATACGCCTCCTTCCCGCTGGCCGCGATGCACACGCGCGGCGAAGTCGAAGCCTGGCCGAAGTGGCCGCGCACCGGTTATTGGGATTGGGCCGGCTTGCCCGGCAAGATCCGGGCTTTGAACCAGAAGACACGCTACCACATCCGCTACCAGGTGGGTGGGATCTTCGAATCGGCCTGGGGCTTGTACGGGCTGGACCGCTTCCTGACGGACCTGGCGACCAACCCCGAGGTCCCCTGCGCCATCATGGACTGCTACACCGACCTGTTCATCGAGAACGTGCGCAGCCTGATGTCTGCCGCAGGGGGGATGATCGATATGGTCTACACGTACGACGACGTGGCCATCCAGAATGGGCTGATGATGTCGCCGAAAATGTGGCG
>JAMCRR010000092.1:12180-13934 GCA_023381565.1 Chloroflexota bacterium | reverse complement strand
GTTAGCGGGTCAATCCAAAAATATCCGGGTCGATGGTAATGGAAAAATCCTTGTAGGCGTTGCGGTTGCCGGGAAGGACTTCCTGGAAGCCAATCCCGGGGATGCCTCCCAGGACCTCGTGGTACAGGTCAACCGTCTGGTTGCGGGTGGCAGCCGCTTCCTCCAGCATATCGAGGCTGCGCAAACCCAACAAGGCGTTGAACTCTGAAAGTCGGGCGTTTAGCCCCGCAAAAGCACTGTCGTAGCTCCCGCTGTTGCCATATTCGCGCCCGATGCGGATCTTCTCAGCCAGGTTATCGTCGTTGGTAGCCACGATCCCGCCCTCCCCGGCGATAAGCAGCTTGGTCGGGCTCAGGCTGAAGACCTGGGCGTCGGCCTGTGCGCCCACCGGTTTCCCCTGGTAAAGGGCGCCAAAGCCGTGCGCCGCATCGAAGATCAGCTTAACCCCTCGCTGGCGGGCGATTTCCTGCAGGGCATCGATTTCGGCCGGGTTGCCAAAGTTGTGCACGCCGACAATCGCGGAGGTCTGCGGAGTGATTGCCGAGGCGACCGCCGTCGGGTCCAGGTCTGTGGTCCCCGGGTTCACATCGGCATACACCGGATGCAGCCCGTTCCAGACCAGCGCGCCGACCGTAGCCATGAAGGTGAAGCTGGGCACCACCACCTCACCGCTGAGGCCCAGGCTCTGGTAGGTCAGCATCAGGCCTGAGGTGCAGCTCGAGACGCCGACCGCGTGCTTAACGCCCAAATGCCGGGCAACTGCCTCCTCGAAAGCCTGCAAATAGCGTCCCTTTGTAACCATACCGCTAGAGAGCATCTCCTGGATGCCTTCATCCAGGGATGCTTTGTCCGGTAGGAAAGGCCGGACGATGGGGATTTTAGTTACAAAAACCGGCCTGCCCCCCAGCAGCGCAGGGATTGTGCTCATCGACGTCCTCCGCCCCAAATCTCAGTGATGGTGCTCTGCCGATAATATCATTTTTGAAAATCGCACCGGCAATACCGGTGCAGACGATCATCTACGGTTAGTTTAAATCATACCACTAATCCTACCCTAAAAAGGGATGATTGTCAGCGCTCGTCGTCGGATGGATCGACCACGTAATCCTCGAGGCGGTCCATGTCAATCTCGCTTTCCGAGATAGACCAGCCTCGCACCGAAACGCCTGCCCGGTAGACCGATTCCGGATCACCGGATAGCAGGGGGTGCCAGTCGGGCAGCTCCTTGCCCTCGGCCAGCAAGCGGTAAGCACAGCTTTCCGGTATCCATTTCAACCCGGCGATTTTATCGGGAGATAAAAGCACACAGGTGGGCACGCGTTTGTGTCGCCGGGGATAGGTGGTGCAGCGGCAGTTGCTCAGATCCAGGAAACGGCAAACGACATTGGTTTGCAGGATATCTCCACTGTCTTCGTCTTCGAGCTTATAGAGACAGCAGCGCCCGCAGCCATCGCACAGGCTCTCCCATTCTTTGGGAGTCATCTCAGCCAGGCTTTTCGTTTCCCAGAAATGCCCGTTTTGTGGTTCCTTCATAAGGCGGGTATTATACTCTAGATCAAAGGCGAGGGCGGCGGCCCATCCCGCGCAGGACGCCCAGCATAAACCCGAAAGTAGTTAAAGCGGCCAGAGCGATCTTGGTGATATCGACAACCGGTGAGACGATCACATCCTCGGGTGTGATCACGATCACCGCTACCGGACGCGAGAAAGTCCTGCCTCCCCCCCCGCCGCCCCCCCCCGCGCCCCCCCGCTCC
>JAMCRR010000092.1:0-12170 GCA_023381565.1 Chloroflexota bacterium | reverse complement strand
CCCCCCGCCGCCTCCGGCAGTGCCCCCCCTGCTCGGATTCCTTCTCTCTGCCAAAACCCGAGCCGTAGCCGAAACCCATCCCGGTCAGGACTTCAGCGGTTGGGATGATCGTCACATCCCCTTCCTTGATCGGTTCTCCATATACCCGGCTGACGTCTGCCGAAGCAATAAATTGCTCGATGGAGTCGTGGGCCCGGTCAATCGATTGCTCGACACTCGCCGGTTCCGGCGGCATTTTTGGAGCTGGGGTTACATTTTCTTCACTCATGAGTTATCCCTCCTGGGATGAAAAATCAACCATATCAGGACTGCCCCTGCCGCGCTGAGGATTATGGCGACTATCTGCAGCAGCCGGGTAAGATCGTGGATGTGCAGGATACGAACCTCACCTTCCGCTGAACGTAGCTCTAGCGCGATAGGGCGGTTCCAGATCAACCCACCGCGGGAACCCGGCAGCTGCGCCTGTAATGACCTGGCGACCGGGGTAAAAGTCCATTCGCCGTACGTCAAGGGTTCCCCACGGTGAATCCTAGAATGAAAGCTCTTTATCTGCTTTTCTCCTTCCATATTTCACCCTTCCCAATCCGAAACGCGGTCAGGCGCCACCTCGCTTCTGAATTAGAGACTGTTAGTCCACGCCTGAAAGCCATCCTTTTTCTTTCCGGTTCTCAGCATCGTTCGGACGGTGGTTGATTTTCTCGACCAGGAACCGGTAAATCGCCGAAAAATCCTCGCTCGCCAGGCCATAGCGGTCGGCCAGGGCATACAGCTCGCGCGTGGTGCTGGCGCCCGGAAGCGAGACGCCTTGCTCGATCGCGGAAATAGCCACCAGGTTGAGATCTTTTTCCATCCATTGCAGCGAGAAATCGGGGTCGAATTTGCCTGTTTCGATTTTGCTGCGCTTGGCTGCCATAAACGGCGGCGCAGCGGTCAGGCCCAGGAGGGTATTAAAGATCAGCTCCCGGTCTAACCCGAGAGATTGACCCAGCACCAGCGCCTCCGAAAATGCGACCATTTCCTCGCCCAGGATCAGGTTATTGCAGAGCTTCAAGGCCGAACCCATGCCCGTTCCTCCGGCATGGACTACCTGGCGACCCATGGCCTGGAACAGCGGCTGGCAGAGCTCCACATCTGCTGCCTCTCCACCGCACAAGAAGACCAGCTCGCCTTTCTCGGCAGGCACCCGGCTGCCCACCACAGGCGCATCCATAAGGCGGGCGCCGGCTGCCCGGGCATGCTGAGCCATCCGTCGCGTGAATGAGGGATTCACCGTGCTGCAGTCGACCCACAAACTGCCCGGTTTCAGTTGATCGATGAAACCGCCTTCTCCAACGGCAATTTCTTCTACCGCCTGCGGGTTGGCTAACATGGTAAACAGTACCTCTGCCTGCCGCGCCACATCGGCGGGCGACTCTCCCCAGCGCGCGCCGCGCTCCAACAAGGGGTTTGCCCGGCTCTTCGTCCGGTTGTAAACCACCAACTCGTGCCCTGCTTTTTGCAGGTTGGCCGCCATCCGGCTGCCCATGATCCCCAGGCCGATAAACCCAACTTTCATCACTCGCTCCTCTTTTCGATCAAATTTTTTGCTCTGGCAACAACTTCCCGCTCGCTGTCGAAAGCCAGCATCCCTTCTGCCTTATCCAATTCCACCCAGCGCGCCTCATTGACCTCCTGGTCGTGGTCCTGCGGATCACCGGATAGATACTGGAGCAGGAAGAAATGCACAGTTTTGTGGACCCTTACCCTTTGCCCCTCTTCCGTGGCGTAATACCAATATTGGATCGTATGGATAGATTCGAGGGGTTCAGTGAGCACGCCTGCTTCCTCGCGCACCTCTCGCCGGGCGGTTTTTTCCAGGGTTTCCCCATCGTCCACCAGACCCTTAGGGAGCTGCCAGCGGCTTTTTTCTCCAACTGAAATTATCACGATTTCGATTTGCCCGTTCCTGCAGCGAAAAGCAACCCCACCTGCAGAGACCCGGGTGATCGTTCTAAACTCGCCCATGTCTTTCACTTGTAAATAAATTACATTCTCCAAACCCTGCTTTTCAGTATACACCAGCAACGATGCTCCCGCAAATGGGATTTTCGCGAGCGTTTCAATTCCTGGAATCGCAGTAGAATATTTATAGACTTAAAGCAAGATCATTGCGCAGCAAAAAAGGGTAAGCGGATCAATCAGGAAAGAGGTGGTCAAATGAGAAGACCTCTCAACCTTTCTCTTGTGATTGTTCTTTCTTAACTGGTTGTCCACTTACGCCAAATACATCATCTCCCACTAATCTCTCCCAACATCAACAGGAAGCTCAAGCTGTACTTGAAAATTTTTTTCACCTTCTCAACCAGGGCCAGTATAGCGAAGCCGTACCCCTATATGGTGGGACCTACGACAACATGCGCGATAATAATCCGTCCATTTCGCCAAATGACCTGGCTGCCCTGATGCGCAATGCCTGTGAAATCAATGGCTACCAATGCCTCAACCCAAAAACCATTAACGCAAAGGAGCCTACCACATCAGGAGAATTTAGCTTTCAAGTCGAGTTCCAGAACCAGGATGGATCGCTTTTCGTCCGTGGACCATGCTGCGGCGCAAACCCGACAGACGAGCCGCCTCAATCGATATTCTCGTATACGGTAGTGACGAATCGGCAAGATCAATTCCAGGTTATGGATATGCCTCCTTACGTTCCATAGAATTAGAAAAGGACCAACACATATGTCTGTCAACGAGGAACTTGCCATCCAAACCCAGGGGCTGGTCAAATATTACGGCAGGGTGCAAGCCTTGTTCGGACTGGACCTGGAAGTCCGGCAGGGTGAAATCTTCGGTTTTCTCGGACCCAACGGCGCAGGGAAAACCACCACCATCCGCTGCCTGCTTGATCTGATCCGGCCTGATGGTGGCAGTGTACGCGTCCTGCGTATGGATCCGCAAAAGGAGCCGGTCGCAGTGCGCAAACGCGTGGGGTACCTGCCCGGCGAGCTGCACCTGGAAGATAACCAGACGGTGGCTGGAGAGCTGCACTACCTGGTCGGCTTGCGCGGCCGCAGCGTGGATTGGCAGGAAGTCGTCAAAATCGCCTCCCGCCTGGATCTCGACCTGAAAACGCCCGTCAAGAACCTCTCCAAAGGCAACAAACAAAAAGTAGGCGTCCTGCAGGCGCTCATGCACCATCCGGACTTGCTGCTGCTGGACGAGCCGACGGTCGGCCTGGATCCATTGATGCAGCAGGAAGTCCTGAGAATGATTGCAGAGGAGCAGGCTCGCGGTGCGACCATCTTCTTTTCTTCGCATAATTTGAGCGAAGTCCAGGAGACGGCCGGCCGGGTGGGGATCATCCGCAAGGGGAAGATCGTCGAGGTGGCTGAAACCGAGATGCTGATCCAGCGCGCCATCCGGCGCGTCCGCATCCGCTTCAAGCAGGCGGTAGATGTTGAGTTCCTGTGCCGCATCCCCGGCGTCAAGCTGCTCTCTGGGGAGGGAGGCCTGAACGCCACAGTGCAAATCGACGGCGAGATCGACAGCCTGATCAAAGCTCTGGCCGCCTTCTCGGTTAGCGACATGGACATCGAGCGCCCATCTCTCGAAGAGATCTTCCTGGCCTATTATGAGAGCGGCAGAAAGGAGGCCAACTGAAATGTTTCCCATCTTGAGGCACTCTTTGAAGCGTCTGGCCGGCCAGATCCTGTGGTGGGGCCTCAGCCTGGCATTTCTGGCAGCCCTTCTGATCCCTTTCTATGACTCTATCGCCCAACAACAGTCACAGGTGACTGAGCTGTTGAAAGCCTTTCCCAAGGAAGTCATGGCTTTCTTCGGAAATATCAATGATTTGTCCACCCCCGCGGGTTACCTGACGATCGAATTTTTCTCCTACATGCCCTTAGTCCTCGGGATTTTCGCCGTCCTGGTGGGGAGCGGGCTGCTGGTCGGCGATGAGGAAAGAGGCACCCTGGACCTGGTAATGGCTTACCCGGTCAGCCGGGCGGCAATCTTCTGGGGCCGGATGCTGGGTTTTGCGATCGCCGAGGCAGCCATTCTGGCGGTCACCTGGCTGGCGATGAGCATCACCATTGCATGGACATCACTGGGGATCGGCTGGGGTTCGGCTGCCCTCCCATTCGTTTCCCTTTTCGCCGTCGTGCTGCTTTTCGGCACACTGGCGTTGTTCTTCAGCATGCTGGTCCCATCGCGCAGCATGGCAGCATCGCTCGCCGGGTTTCTATTGGTAGCCGGCTACTTAATTACCTCGTTAGCCACGCTCAACCCCGATCTGGAAACCATTAACCGCCTTTCCCCCTGGAAATATTATCAGAGCGGAGATGCGATCAATGGGCTCAACCTGGGTTGGCTGGTCGGACTGCTCGCCGCCTCCCTGATCTTCTCGGGGCTCGCCTGGTGGGCCTTTGAAAGGCGCGATATTCGCGTGGGCGGTGAGGGAGGCTGGCATCTGGCCGGTTTTAATCTTTCGGGCAGAAAATAACCATTTCTAGCGCACGGCTTCAGCCAGTAAATCCTCCAGCCAGTCATTTCCTTGCAGGATGCGCGTTTTCCAATCCGGCATCAAGCGATCCAGAAGCACGCCTTGCGCCATACCGGTATAGTAGAAACGCACCGAGCCGGCCTGAGACGCCTGGCGCTTCATCTGGCTGATTTCATCGGACCAGCGCTTCGAAAAAGTCGCATACCCCTTGAAATCGGGATCGGATGTGGAGGGGAGCACCGGCTGGTAGCCAGGCGTGGTAGCTGCCTGGCGCCAGGATTCCAGCTCGACATATTTCGCCAGGCCTTCTTCCCATTCGATCATGCGCTCGTATTCCAACAGATTGCCCTGGATCGAATAATCCACGCGCCTTTGCGCCCTCGCCTGAAGGAACTGGCGCACCAGCGCGGTCGTCTCGTCCCGCGTTTTCGCTTGAAGCGCCTTCGCCAGCCAGTCGATTTCTCGCCTCCAGGCCTCATGCATGTTTGCGTCGACGGTTTCGTATTCCTGGTCGTGTTTCTGAGCGTTCTCAGCCAGGTTCAAACCTTCCGGTGCGACTGAAATCTGGTAAACATGAAAGGTCTCGTGCAGCACGCCGGTGATTTGGACCTCGCTGGGCTGGATCAGCAGACGGTATGGAAAGATATCCCTGACGAGCGGAGGGAGGATTTGATGGAACATATCCATCATAAATGCATCCGTCTCCCATTTTATCGCCATGCTGGCAACCCAAACACCATCCAGCTGGACGGCAAAATTTTGCGGATCCTGGGTGGGTTTGCGATACACTGGCGTTCCGCCAAACTTCTCGCCTGGAATGAGCTCCCATGCGGTTGGCGGATTGGAAACACCGGTCAAGAATGACATCTGGCGATTCCACAGCAGGATGGGGATGTGTGCTTCGCCCCACCCCGGCCAGATGTCTGCTCCCAGCGTACTTTTCAAGTGCAAAGATTCCTCCAGGCGAGCGACGTTGAGGGCTTCCAGCCGGTCCGTCTCCTGCGGAGCCGGAGGCAGGCTGCGGTTGCTCCAGGCGGAGACAGCCCCCGCAATGATGCAGAGCAACAGCCCCGACCCAATGCAGATCACCGCCCAACGCCGGATTCTTTTCATCTCGATTGCCCCTGAGTAATTAGGTGAAGCTTACTTCGGCAGCTTGCCGAACAAGCCGTTGATGCCGCGGTGCAGGGTGTGCGGGAAACGTGGTTGGGCAAACATCAAGATGCATTCCCCCGACACCACCTGTATGCCTTTTTCCTTGCAATAATTGAGCGCCGCGTTCGATTCAGAACCCTGCTGCAGCCAGATGCGGGGGATATTAGCCTCCTCTGCATCGCGCACGACCTTCTGCGCCTCAGCCGGAGGAACGACGACAACCACGCCCCCCACCTGCTCGGGCAGCTCTTTCAAGCTCGGAAAGCAGCGCTCGCCTTCCAGCTCTTCGGCTTTGGGGTGTACCGGGATTACATGATAACCCTTCGCCCGCAGATCTCGGAAAATTGTATTGCCGAATTTCTTCCCTCCGCGGGAGACCCCAACAATTGCCAGGGTCTTCTGAGAAATAAAATCGTTAACTTCTTGTTTGGATGCCATGGTCAATATCCTTTCGTGAGACGAGGCAGTTCAGTCTGGGGAAAAAGGTCTTTACCAAATAATGATTCGGAATTAATCTATGATGAAGTCTGGGCGGCCCCATACATCTGGTCGGGAGTAAGTATCTCGGGATAGCGGCTGCGTAGCCGGCGGCGCGTTTCATAGCACAGATGGCAGGCATCTGCATATCCTGCCTGAGCCGGCGGGCAGAATTTACGCGCCATCTCTGCCGGACCGCCATGCAGCAAGGCACGCAGGATAGGATCCCGCTTCGGGTGATAATGCTCGCAGAGCTCCACCAGGGGTGTAAGATTGAGGTTGCCGATGGATATCCCCTGGCACACGTGGACATTTCCCAATGGGTCGATATGCACCCTGCCGGGCTCGCGCAGGTCCTCGTGCGGGCAGGCGGTAAATTCCTCCCAGGGAGTCATTACAGCCTGAGGGGCGAGCTTTTCTGCGGCGCGCCCGCGGAACTGAACCGCCGAAGTACCCGGCGGAAGCTGGCCCACCGCCTGGCTTCCCGCGCACTGCCCCGGCCCGCTCACCTGGATGATGGCTACCGGGATACCCAGCAGCTCAGCCGCTTCTGAGACGTTCTGGACTTGCCGGCTGAACATCTCATCTGAATGATACAGGTCAGAGCTGAGGGTTAAATCCTGGATCAAGCCTTTGAAAGGAGCCAGCCAGGTGCGCGCGTCGCGGGCATTGGAAGCCCAGTAGGCGTTCGAGACAATTCCCACCTGAAAGCCCAACCCGGCTGCCAGGCGAACGCCTCTCAGCAGGATCGGGTAGTATAGAAAAGGCTCTCCGCCTTCAAAATAAACCCACTGTATGGTGCCGGTTTTCACCGCCTGGCGCAAGATGCGCTGGATGTCGCGCATGCTCAACGTTCCAGTCTGGGTTGGGCTGCCCCACACAAAGCAGTGGTCGCATTCGTAGATGCACTGATAGGTCAGCAGCAGGTGGATTCCGGATAGTTTCATCTACACCCCTCCACAGGATCTTAATCGAATGATGTGCTTTGTGAGTGTTTGCGTTTAAGAAATTCTTCCAGCAATTTCACTTTTTCCATACGACCCATCAGCCGGTAAGCTTGAACTTCGTATTCCAGGGACAACACCGGCACCTGGCGGTCTTGCCAGGCGACAAAGATCTTGTAGTCATCTACGTTCACCGGCGCTTCCCAGGCGCCATCTTTCAAACGCTTCTGGAGATCGCCCATAAGCTCCACCACAATTCCATCGATCTCCATCCGCCCGAGATAGGATTGGACTTTATCTGAGGGTGAGAATGCCACCGGCCTCACCAGGTAACTGTGGAAGCGTTCTTCGATCTGGTAAGCTCCGATTCGGTTGGTCTGCAGATCGATATCGTGAACCGGTACATCCATTCCCTGCAGGGCAAAACCCAGGCTTCCGGTAACCGCCCAAGAGATTGCTTGCCCGGAAAGCCCATCGAGGAGGATGCGTAGGGCGTGCTGGTGCTCGGGAGGGATCAAAGCCTAATCCTCGATAACCTGGCGTGCTTCGGCGACCACGAGGCAATGCTCATCGAGCAAGATAGGCTCGAGCAAGCGAGCCGTCTCCTCGTACAGGCGCAGGGCTGCGGCGGCTCTTTGCATTACCGGCGACTCTGGCGAGGAAGCCTCCTCGAGACCCATTGCCAGGCGCAGCTGCCGCGACCAACCCATATCAACTCCTACTGCTTCTTCCACCTCAGAAAAATAGCTCGTTTCGCTTTGGATCATGACACCCCGGTAGACTGCCACAGCTTTCACCAGACCCAGGATGAGGCCTTGTGTGGCATAGGATGCCGCTCCGGCATCTTGATTGGCGATCGCGTTTAGGATTTTATGGACCTCTTCCGCGTCTCCCATCACCATATAGCTGGCATACACCTCGGCTTGTGGGCGCAACACCTCCCAATCGAAAGACTTTGCCTGCTGCACCAGCGCTGCAATTGCCCCATCCCGATCGGATATGATCCTGGCCTGCCTCAACCCCGGCACAACCCAGATGGCTGTCTCAGGGCGAGAAAGCTCTTCTCGCTTGGCAGCCAGGCTGGTTGTGGTCACGCTGATCAAGAGACGATTACGGATAAGCAGATTATAACGGTCGATCTCGCGTTCCGGGAGGGTCTCCAGAAAGCAATAGAGATCCACATCGCTGAATGGTCCCGCCTTGCCGCGGGCATAGCTGCCGGTAAGAGCGATGCCGACGGTTGCCGGGGTGGTCAATTCTTCAACCAGCTCCCGGAGAAAAGCCTGTGATAATGGATGAGAGGCAAGCATTGGATTTACTTATCATTCTACAATGAAAAAGGAAAATTCCAAGTATTATATAATTATAGAAGATCTATCCATTTTCCCATTTGGAGGTCAATCTATGCTCTCCTTATCTCGGGACCACCTGTTCTATGCCTTCGGAGAAACCCTGCAGCCTGCCTTAGAAGTTGATTCTGGCACAGAAATCATCATCGAAACACACGATTGCTTCTGCGGACAAATTCAAAAACCATCCGATACAATCGACGCCCTGAATTGGAACCGGGTAAACCCGGCGACCGGCCCGGTAGCAGTGCGCGGCGCTCGACCAGGCGATACCCTCGCCGTAGACATTCTGGATATTCACGTCGGAGAGCAGGGGACGATGGTGGCCATCCCCGATGCTGGAGCGCTGGGAGATGTGATCACCCAGAGTGAGACGCGCATCATCCCTATCCGCAGCGGAATGGCTGAGTTTAGCGAGAGCTTACACCTGCCGCTTCAACCGATGATTGGGGTGATCGGTACCGTGCCACTCGGCAACCCGGTGCCAAACGGCACGCCGGGTCCCCACGGCGGCAATATGGACTGCACGCTGGTGGCAGCCGGGGCGACCTTATACCTGCCGGTGCAGCATCCTGGAGCACTCCTGGGGCTGGGAGATATGCACGCTGTGATGGGGGATGGCGAGATCGTGGTCTGTGGGGTAGAAGCTCCGGGCGAAGCCCGCTTGCGAGTGCGCAACCTCGGACCCACCGATCTCCCGCTGCCCTTCCTGGAGAACGAGGAGCTGGTGGCTGCGATTTATTCTGCCCCCACCCTGGATGAAGCCTCCCAGGGCGCCATTCACCGCATGGCAAACTTCTTAATGGGGATCGCCGGCATCCCCCTGAACGAAGCGGGAATGCTGCTCAGCATTGCCGGTAACCTGAAGGTTTGCCAGGTTGTGGACCCCTTGAAAACCATGCGTATGGAGCTTCCTAAAGCGATCTTACAGCGCTACGGCTTCAGCCTGAGTAAATTCCTCGAAGCAGGATAATGCGCTAGATCCACCCCTGGATCAGATCTGCCGCTTCGCCGGAAAGGTGGCGGATAGAAGCCCAGTTCACCAGAGTACCGGCAAGCTTTCCGGCGCGGCGCTCCAGCAAGATTTCGGTGATGGAGCAGTTAGGCACATCCGCGGTCCGCAACCACTGCACATCCACCTTCATCTCAGGGATGAGGTCTTTTAATGTCGAAGTCAGCAAGCCCCCGTGGCTGACGACAATCAAGTTGCCCGATTCTTGATGGTCGGTAATCTGATCCAGCCCGGCTTGCATGCGTTTCCACAGCATGAGGTAATTCTCGCCTCCGGGGAAATTCAGATCCTGCCGCCCATCGAACCACTGCTCGCGGATTGAGTTGTGAAGCTGCCATAGCTCCGGGACCACCGGCTGGCCTTCCAATTCGCCGACGTCAATCTCGCGGAACTCATCCATGATCTGCACGGGCATCGCCAGGCGCCTGGCAATAATCTCGGCCGTCTCGCGCGTGCGCTTTAACGGCGAGGAGTAGATGGCATCTATCATCCGGGAGGCAAAATAATCTGCGGTTTGTTCCGCTTGCAAAACCCCTTTCGGGGTCAGAGAATAATCGACTTTGTGGCTGGAAAATTCCTTGGTGATGTTGGCAGGGTTCTCTCCATGCCGCACCCAATACAGTCTAAACATTTCCCTTTTCTTCCAGGTTAAAAATCAGAAGGGGCAGCACTCTTTTTTCACCATCCAGGTCGTAGACGAATTCGCCAATGCGGGAAGCGCCCATGTGCAGGTAAAACCCTTCGGCGTGGGGGTCGGCCTGGATTTCCATAGCCTGAGCTCCCAGCCCGGCAACTCTTTGGACGGCATCCTGGAATAAGGCTTTGCCCACGCCTCTGCCCATCCACTCCGGCAAGATCCACAGGTGGTCCAGGGAGTAGCGCGGGGAGTTAAACGAAAGAGCGTAGAAGCCAACCAACTTACTATCTTCGGTTACCGCCGCGTAAACCGGATGATCCTGGATATACTTCGGCAGGATGGTGAGCGAATAGTTCCACAGGTTCATCCATTTCTGGGGGTATCCCCAGTGGGCTTTTGCCGCGTGGGCAATCGCGCTTAACTCCGGCGCATCCTCCGGAACTGCCTGGCGTATCTCCAGATGAACCTCTGGGGTGTGGCGAGCGAGATCTTCCTTCATTGGTTTGCTTGGGTCTGCAAATTCAACGACACCAGTAAACCGGCATGATCTGCGGATTTCACGTTGGTCTCCTCCTGGGTGCCGTTCAGGATCTTCATCCCCTCGACGTAGGGTCGCAGCTCAGGATTGGCCCAGGCGTAGTCGAAACGGCCCACGGGCTGGCCGGCTTCATAATAGGTCATCCCATTTTCCTCTGGGTAGAATTCTGGCCACAAATCAATCCAACCTTCCTCTTTCAACAAACGCAAGGCCTCATCATCTGGGTTCATATTCAGGTCGCCCAAAAGCAAAGCCGGGCCCGAATATAGTTTTATAAACGTCATCAAATCCCGAAGGTTCTGCAAGGAGTGCAAGGGATCCCTCGGAAAGAAGACATTATACAGGTGAAATTGCGTGTGAGGGAAGGAAAAACAGGCATGCAGAACCAGGCGTGGATAGACGTGTGCCTCCCCTAGGATCTCGCGGATGGGAAGGTGGTCGGTATATTCAATCTCGATGCGCCCCAGGAACGCCAATCCTTCGGTAACTCCAGAATTGGCGAAGAGAGCCGGCCGGAAGATGACGGTTTTATATTCGGGGAGCAAGCCGCCCAGCTGGTCGGCCTGGTCAACGCCATCATACAGCGACGGGTCTTTCTCCACACCCTGAAGGGCAACCACGTCTGGGACAGCATCTAAAATCATTTCACGTACCAGCCCCTGGCGCACCGGCCAGGGAGCGGTGGGGTTATCATAGCCATTCAAGTCAAGCGACATGATCTTCAACATCAACTTCCTCCTTATAACCCACCCTGAGTTGAGTATACACCACCCCTCAGGCAATTTCCAGTAAGAACAGGTTTGCGTTATAAAGCAATCAACTCGGCTTCCAGCCCCTCCGCGGACACCGAAAGCTTTGCCAGCGTCACGGGTAATGCAAACCGCCTGGGCCCGGCGCTGCCTGGGTTGACCCACAGGATACCCTCTCGCTTTTCGATTTGAGGGCGGTGGGTGTGCCCGCTGACCACCACCTGGAAACGGGCTTCAGATGGATCTAGCTCCATGGTATTCAGGTCGTGCAGCACATAGATCCAGGTTTCTCCCACCTGAAGCGTAGCAGTCGCTGGAAGAGCATTCGCCCAATCCCCCCGATCGACGTTGCCCCGCACGACAGTCAGTGGAGCAATCCGGCGGAGTTCTTCCAGGACGACGGGTTTCCCCACATCCCCAGCATGGATAATGTGGTCCACGCCTGCCAGGGCCTGAAGAGCTTCTGCTCTCATCAAGCCGTGCGTGTCTGCAATGATCCCAATTTGTCGGACCATCAGCGCCGTATTTCTCCCTCCACCTCCAGATGGAGAGGTACCGCGTTTGGGAGACTGCCGTGTTCGGATAAATCTTCGAGCACGACGCGCACGTGCAAGTCGTCAATTTGCGGGTTTTGATTAAAATATTCCTGAATGGCGGCGTCTGCCTTGACGCCAAAAGTTTTCAGCAAACGCCGGATATCTTGATTGCGATTTTCTTCCATTTGCTTTTTCCCCTTTTCTCCATCTAAATTATCTATTAAAGATTGGTGACGTAAGTATCGATGATCACTACGATCACACCCCACACCCCCGATGGCGGTTTTAGC
>JAMCRR010000101.1 GCA_023381565.1 Chloroflexota bacterium | reverse complement strand
TCTCCCGACCTGCCGCCGTAGGTATTTGCCTGGGCACCATGAATTTCGGCTGGCAGACTATTGAAGAAGTCGGAAAAGACTTGATGGATTATGCCCTGGAGAAGGGCATCAACTATTTCGATACGGCAAATACCTACGGCGGCAGGTCGGGAGAAGGGTACACCGAGCAAATCCTCGGCCGCTGGTTTGCCCAGGGAGGCGGCCGGCGTGAGAAAGTCGTCCTGGCTACCAAAGTGTATGGCCAGATGGGCGATTGGCCCAACCAGGGTAAGCTATCTGCTTTCAACATCCGTTCAGCTTGCGAACAAAGCCTGAAGCGGCTTCAAACCGATCACATCGATTTATATCAAATGCACCATATCGACCGCCAGACGCCCTGGGAAGAAATCTGGCAGGCGATGGAAACCCTGGTTCAACAAGGTAAAGTGATCTACGTTGGCAGCAGCAATTTTGCCGGCTGGAACATCGCCCAGGCGCAGGAAAGCGCTGCTCGCCGCAATTTCCTGGGATTGGTTTCGGAGCAATCCTTGTACAACCTTTCCACCCGGACCGTTGAGCTGGAGGTGATCCCGACCTGTCGCGAATACGGCCTGGGTCTGGTGCCCTGGAGCCCGCTGGCAGGCGGGATGTTGGGCGGGGCGCTCCAGCAGGCTCGAGAAGGCCGGCGCGCCTCAGAGCGGACCCAGCGTCTGATTGAGAGCCACAGGCCCCAACTGGAGGCTTATGAAAAGCTGTGCCGGGATCTCGGGGAATCACCAAGTAGATTTGCGCTGGCCTGGCTGCTCCACAACCCAGCCGTAACAGCTCCTATCGTTGGGCCGCGCACTCGCGAGCAGCTGGACGGGGCGCTGCAGGCGTTGAGCCTCACTCTTTCGGGCGAAGTATTGCAGCGCCTGGATGAGATCTGGCCCGGTCCCGGTGGTGAAGCACCCGAGGCGTACTCCTGGTAAGGTGGTATGGCAGGGTCTCCGATCGATCTTGCTGCATGCGTTCTTTGGTCTGATTTATCTTTGGTGGTAATCAACAAACCTCCCGGTCTGCTGGTTTTGCCCCATGGATACGACCCGGACATCCCTTACTTAACCCGCCTGCTGGAACCCGAATTTGGCCGGTTGTGGGTCGTGCACCGCCTGGACCGGGAAACCAGCGGCGTTCTGGTACTGGCGCGCAACGCGCGCGCCCATCACCTGCTGAACGACCAGTTCGCCGCCCGTCAGGTGGTAAAGATCTACCATGCTTTGGTGGTCGGCAGCCCGGATTG
Organism: Chloroflexota bacterium; assembly: GCA_023381565.1. GTDB lineage: Bacteria > Chloroflexota > Anaerolineae > Anaerolineales > Anaerolineaceae > JAMCRR01. Next base: position 1,482 of record JAMCRR010000101.1, on the reverse strand, counting down.
GGATGACCAGCAGGTCAGTCAACCCTTGCAACGTAACGGCGACCGCAGGCACCGCACGGTGATCGATCTGAAATGGGGTAAGCCCGCCTCGACAGATTTTCACGTTCTGGAGCGCTTTGAGGCATACACCCTCATTGAAGCTCGACCTCATACTGGCTATACGCACCAAATACGGGCGCACCTTGCCTATCTCGGGCACCCTCTGATTGCCGACCACCTGTACGGGAACAGCGAGTCATCGGTTATACCATCCCCGACTGATGTAACCCTCGACCGCTCTTCAGGTAGGCTGTTACTCGATCGTGTCGGCTTGCACGCCCTGCAGATTACCTTTGTCCATCCGGATAGCGGGCAGGAAACATCGTTCACCGCCCCCTATCCGGGGGATTTTACCTCAGCCTTGCAGACCCTGCGAAGCCAACCCCTTACGCCCTCCGCCTGATTCCTGGCGGGTAGATCGCGATCTGCCGCTTCAGGAACTTTTCGACCCATATGCTCGTCTGTAAATAAATGCCTCACCTTTACGCTGCCCTCCTCGCAAAGCAGCGCATATAATCTCAACTGTCAGTCGTATAATGAAAGCACGCGGGCATTTTCTTCAACATTTCCATCTATATAAAAGTGAAATTTCCTCATGAGTCTTTCTGGGAATACTGCGCTCCTGCTCCTCTCTACCTTCGCCCTTACGCTGATTTCACCGATTCCGGTACGTGGATGGTCACTTGCCGGTGATGTCCTTCAAGAGCAACCTCTGGCTGGCAGTACTGAATCCATACCCTATGTTACTCAAAGCGACCTGGATCAAGATTCGCAACCCGAATACCTGCTCCTCTCCAACAGCAAGCTGGCGATCAAACGCGGGGCTGCAACCCTCTGGCAAAGCCCAGATACCTGGGAGGTTACCCAGGCGCGGCTTGCCGATCTCAACCGGGATGGGTTGCTCGAAGCCGCTCTTTTGGTCTGGCGACCGTTTAAACCCTGGCCAATCGACCGCTATATCCCCCACCCTGGGAGGATCGACAGCTTTCACGATGCTCAGGGGAGAAGCTGCCAGATCGTCTTGATCGGCGGCAGCCATGGGAGTTATCACGAGGTTTGGGCCGGGTCTGCGCTGGCCGAGCCGGTATCCGATTTCACCGCAGCAGACCTAAACGGCGACCGCTTTCCCGAGCTGGTTACCCTGGATCGGCGTTATGAAGACACCCCTTCAGCCCGGTCCCGTTCCCTCTCGATCTGGGAGTGGAACGGATTCGGGTTTTCCCTGCTCGACCGCACGGAGGGTCGCTTCACGAGCGTACGGGTGGTTCAGATCCCGGGTGAATCAGCGATCCTTCTTATAGTTGGCGAATAGTTCTTGCGCGCAAAAGATAAATATCTGATCCATGATCATCCGGTAGTCCATAGAATATCCTCAGATTGGAGGGCAATATGAACACAAAACCATCACGTCCAATTTTTCTTCTCGGCATCGTCCTGGTTCTA
>JAMCRR010000002.1 GCA_023381565.1 Chloroflexota bacterium | reverse complement strand
GAAGGTAGCGGACATAGTCGAGGGCGGCCGTGGCCGGCGGATCGGGCAGGTCCCAGGCCTGCACACCGGGCTCGCCGCGCAGGTAGAGAAAGCGCACGCGCTGCCCCGGGCGCAGGCGCTTCCCTACTTCCTGCAGCTGCGCCACGGCCCGCGCCGCAGGCGAAGGCGCGCGGTACTCATCCAGTGTGCGGCTCAGCTTCTGGGTCACCAGGCAGTCTGCCAGAGCCAGGCGCCCGAGGCGCAGCTCTGCCAGGGCGCCTCGCAGCCGGGCAACGGCCGCCGGAAGCATGTCGGGCAGCTCGTCGGCATCTTGCGCCCGGGCGAACATCTCCAAAATATCTATCTGGGCTTTGGCGATAAAAGGCGGCGTATCCTGGCGGCGGGCATCAATGCCGCGCATTTTCAGCGAGCCGTCCTGGAAGGCGCCGAAATAGCGGTTAGCCACCGGGATGCGCTCGTTGCGCCGCGAGGGCAGGAACGCCAGCCAGCGGTAAATGCCGTCCAGCGAGATCGGCAGGCCGGTCTCCTCGGCAATGTGGTCCAGCAGGGGCTGGAAGTCAGCCACGCGGCGGGCGCCTGGCTTCTTCACCCACATGCCGTCCACGTACAGGTGCAGCACGGTAAAGCCCAGCGCTTCGGCGGCTTCCTTGGCCCGCAGCAGCATCTCGCGCCCGTAAGCGGTGACGGCCTGGTGCGCTTCGATCCGCCCGAAGCGGGCGTTCTTGTACCCCAGGTAGCCGAAGCAGGTGACCAGCAGCCACTTGTGAGCCGAAGCATACACTTTGTAGCGCCTGCGCCGCGGGTCCCAGGGAGGCAAGCTGGCAATCTGCGCCTTCAAGGCGATGCGCTTTTTGAGCAGCGGCTCCAGCGTTTGCGGCACCAGCCCGGGGTGATCGACGTCGATCGCCAGGCCCAGCTCGGGGATCTCCCGAGCATTGGCGCGCTGCGCCCCTACCGTCTCGGGGGAGATGTTGAAATGGACCATCACACTGGGATACATGGAGATGAAATCCACCTCGGCCACGTCGCGGTGCAGCCCGATCAGGGGCTGGTAGACCAACCCACCCTGGGCGGCGTACAGCAGGTCGCGGGCGCGCCGCGGGTCCTCCGCCTGCTGCTTGTGCCAGGGCACCAGCACCCCCTGGCGCAGGGCGGTCAAGATTTGCATGGAGGAAATGCCGGTGCCCGGCGAGACACGCGCTGAGGTTTGCACCGGCAGGCTGGTGACCCGCGCCAGCTCCAGCACACCGTCCAGGCCGTAGTCGCCCCACAACATGGCATTGCAGCGGTCGATGTGCCAGCGGCCGAAAAGGTGGATCTGCTGGCCGCGGTGGATGACCTGACCGTAGGAAAAATAGGACTTCTCGGCGCGCCGCGCCAGGCCGCGCCCGGCGTCCCGGTTGAAAGGCAGGGCGAAGCGCCATTTGCGCGCCAGGCGCACCAGCTCGGGCAGGAGCCAGGTATCGCCCCAGGTGGTCAGCAGCAGGTCGGGGTCGTATTCGTGCAGGATGGCTCTCAGGTTGATCAGCAAGGCGCGCTCCGGCTGCATGGACAGCTCGACGGTATTCCCCTGGTAGTGGAGCGCGAGCCGGCGCGGCGCGGCGTGGGAGGGGTTGACGTCTGGGTCGATGGCCAGGATGCGCAGAGGCGCCGGCGCCGGATCTAAAACCCAGGGAGTGTCGAGGACCTGGATCTGCTCCAGCCGCGTCCCGCCGTCGGTAGTGACGCGGCAGCGAGCCAGCGGAAAAGCCCCGGTCTGTGCGGCGTAGCGCAGCGCCAGAACCAGGTCGGCGTCGTAATAGGTCAGGTCGGGGAAGCGCCTGGAAGCCTGGCGGAACAGCTCGGGCTGGGCCGCGGGTTGGGCCACCTCGGCCGCCAGCACCGGGATATCTTTCCCCACGAACAGGTCGCGCCGCTCGGTGCGCTCGAGCCGCACCGAAACGGGCTGGCTTTCCAGGTAGCGCCACAGGCCGCGCAGCTCAACGGCGGGTCCGGCCGCGTAGAAGGTAACCGGGAAAGAGCGCCGCAGGCGCAGGCGAGCGCCGTCATCACCCAGGAACCAGACCACCAGCCCATCCTGCGGGTCGGCGTATACGTCGAGCAGCCAGCCTTCTTGCGCGCGCATGGTTCTCTCCTGCAGGGCGCCGTCATGCAGAGCGCGATCATGCATGCCGTTCGCCTGCCTGTTCCGCCGGGGCAGCCAGGCGCTCCAGCTCCTCGATCCGGTGGCGCAAATGCATCACTTGCTTGTGCTCCTCCAGCAGCATGGAAAGCAGAAAGACCTCGAACGGCAGGGCGTGGGCGGCATAGGCCGCAGCCGCCAGGTGCTGCTGCGCCTCTGCAAACAGGTCGTCCAGGACCATCTGGTCGCTGCGTCGCAGGGCGCGGCGGAAGCGGGCAAAAGACTCCTGCTCGTGCAGAAAAACCTGGGCAATTGCCGGTAAGGTACGTCCCATATCGATCTCCTCATTAAAGAAAGTAATCAAAATAATCTGGGCGGCGGAGCCGGAAGGGTGGGCGCTTCCATCTCCCACACCTGGTCGGACGCCTCCTGTAAGATCCTCAGCAGGCTGGCTCGCTCAACCTGGGCGGGAAGGGCCGGCTGAGCGCTCACGGCGACCGGCGCCTGGTCGCCCAGGCGGCGCAGGTGCTGCACGCAGCGCTCCAGCAGCCAGCGGCGCTCTGCCAGCGACACGCTCTCGTCGTAAAAGGTCGCCAGCAAATCCAGGATCAGGGTGGGCATGGGTGGGTCGGCGCTGGACGCCGAAACCAGCGTCTCCACCTGGTAGCAGGTAAAAGCCCGCGCCAGGCTGATGCGGTTCAATGCCGCGGTCATATCCGGCGTCTGGCGGCGCAGGAGGCGCGCCAGGTGATAGGCATTGAAACGGTTGCCTCCATCCAGAACACGCAGCGGGCCACGAGGCGCCAGGCCGGCCGCCAGTTCCAGCAGGATGCCTTGAGCGCCATGAGCCGCCAAAACCAGCACGATTTTCCCGGAAGGAAGCTCGGGAAGCGCAGGCGTCGTCCCCATCATGTTTTATGCATCTCCTCTGGCTGGTTATTATCGCTTGCTTATCCAGTCACTTTTATTATATCGAACATCTGTTCTATTGTCAATATCAATCGCTTCCAAGCCTTTTGGAATTTACGTGGCCCAAGCTCAAGACAATCCTCAGGGAGCTGAGTTCCTGATGAGGAAAAGTGATACAAATAACCCTGTCAAGGGAAAAATAACAGAATAATAGTGATATTTTTCACATGACAAAGCGTAACAACCGCGGTATACCTATTGTGGTTTGAGGAATCGATCTAAGAAGGAGGTAGGGCTATGGTGGGGGTAATGGTTGTGGTGATCGTGGGTGCCATCTTTTGCGCGCTTCAGTCGATGCGCGCAAACCGGCTTCTGGTTTCCGCGCTCTGGCTGGCAGGCACCAGCGCACTGGTCGCCCTGGCCATTTTCGTGATGGGAGCGCCTGAGGTCGCTGTGATCGAGCTGAGCGTCGGCGCCGGCCTGGTGACGGTGCTGTTCGTCTTTGCGATCAACGTTGCCGGAGAGGAACCCATAAAGCTCAAACCATTGGTCCCGCGCCCGCTTTCTATAGGTCTGGTGGCTCTCTCTATTCTTCTCCTGGGCTGGATGGGCATGCCGGGGTTGCTATCCATCCTGCAGTTGAACGTCACCTTCTCCCTTCCATCGGCAGCCGATTTCACACGTGCATTTTGGGAACAGCGCAGCCTGGATGTGGTGGCGCAGATCGTGTTAGTTTTCGCCGGTGTCTTGGGGGTTTTGGGGCTGCTTTCGGACACAGAGACTGCCGGCGGTTCATCCGAGGAGACGCAAAAATGACCTTTTCAGCGGCAAATGTGGTTGCGGTGGGCGTCCTTGGATTATTGGGGGTGGGTTTCTACGGCTTGCTGGCAACCCGCAACCTGATTAAAGTCGTGGTCGCACTGCAGATCCTGGTGAAATCTGCCATTCTGGGCCTGATCCTGGCAGGCTACCTGCGCGGGCAGGTCGTCTTGGGGGCCAGTCTGGCGATAACGGTTATCGTCGCTGATACGATCGTGGCTGTGATTGGCCTGGCGCTGGCCGTCCAGGTGCGGCGCAAGTTTGGCACACTGGATCTGCGCAGCCTTTCTACCCTGCGGAGGTAATCCTTGGTTCCTGTTTTTGTCCTGCTGACCATCGGACTGCCCTGGCTGGGAGCCTTGCTGGTTTGGTGGGTTGGCAATAACCATCCTCGCTTGCAGGTCTCCGCTGCCGTTTTCTTCTCCGTGACGGCGGGCATAGCTTCCCTGGCGCTGCTCTTTGACACTTCCAGTAAAGCGATCATCTCCGTGCCGTTGGGAGGGGTTTTTGGCGACTTTACACTCATTCCAGATGGCCTGGGGGTGTTTCTGGCGGCTATCGCTACTGTGATTGGCAGCCTGGCAGTCATCTTCTCAATCGACTATATGCGCGGCGAAGCCCAACTGGGAAGGTATTACGCGCTGGTCCTGTTCTTCATCGGGGGTATGGCCGGGTTGGTGTTAAGCGGCAGCCTGCTTTTCGTCTTCGTCTTTTGGGAAATCACCGCCTTATGTTCCTATGCGCTCATCTCCTTCCATAACGACGATCCGAAGGCCGTGGCGGGAGGCATCAAGGCGCTGATTATCACTCAGGTAGGCGGAATCGGCCTGCTGGCCGGCGCCTTATTGGCTTACACTACTTTAGGAACATACGAAATCAGCGCGGTCCTGGAAAAGAGCACTACCCTACCCCCGGCGTTGTTGAGCTTTTTGGCTTTCGGGTTTTTGGCTGCAGCCGCGGCTAAATCCGCCCAATTTCCTTTCCACACCTGGCTTCCGGACGCAATGGAAGCCCCCACTCCGGTCAGCGCGCTGATCCATGCTGCGACCATGGTAAATGCAGGGGTTTACCTGTTAGCCCGCTTCTATCCGGCGTTTGCGCCCGTCCCAGGCTGGAAATTGGCCGTCATGATCGTCGGAGCGACCTCCGCCATCCTGGCAGCCATGATGGCCCTGGTAGCATACGACTTGAAGCGTCTCCTGGCTTACTCAACTATCAGCCAGCTCGGATATATGGTTTACGCCATAGGCGCAGGTGGGGTTTTTGCCAGCCAGTTCCATCTGCTCAGCCACGCCATCTTCAAAGCCCTACTCTTCCTGGCGGCGGGCTCTGTCATTCATGCTGTTGGCACGCGAGATATGCGCCAGATGGGCGGACTGGGACCCAAGATGCCGCTGGTGAGAGCAACCTTTATTATCGGTGGGCTGGCTCTTGCAGGGTTGCCCATCCTGAACGGCTTCTGGAGCAAAGAATTGGTATTGGAATCGGGGCTGACCGGCGGTCCGTTGTGGCTATACCTCATCATGGTTCTCGGCGCCGGATTGACAGCGTTATATACATTCCGCGGGGTCTGGCTGGTATTTTACGGCAAACCTCGCAGCACCCTACACGCCCACGACGCCCAACCGGCTATGCGCATCGCCCTCGTGCCTTTAGCAGCCGGAGCTTTGATCTCCTGGCTTGCCGCCGGGCCCTTCAGCCAGATGCTGGCAGCCACGCTGCCTTTCCACAAAATTGAAGCCAGTTCCACCCTTCATATCGCCGAACAGGTCGTCAGCGAGCCGTCCACCCTGGTAGCTTTGCTGGTTATTGCATTGGGCTTATCTGTTTGGTGGCAGCGCCAGCACCTTACCGGCCTGGTTACCACATTCAAAGGAGTGCAAAACGCGGCGATTCAGAATTTCGGCTTCGAAACCATCAACAATTCGATAACCAGGGCCGTAAAAAATACCGGGGAAGCGTTGCGAACAACACAGACTGGGCTCTTGAGCTGGAATGTCTTGGGCATACTGGCGGGGCTTGCGATCATCTTGATCATCCTGGCCTGGGGGGTGTGAAATGGTCTCGAATGCATTTCTTTGGTTGATCGCCCTTCCCCTGGGCTCATCTCCGATCATCTACCTGGCCGGACGGCTCACGCGCAAACAACCCCGGTTGAAACTGGCTCAGTGGGTCAGCGTCCTGTCCCTGCTGGCTGCCTGGTGGCCTTTCATTGCACTGGCTCGGGCAGGCCAGCAGTCTGGAGGATTCTCCCTGACCTTCGGCGCTGTTGACCTGCGCTTCGACGGGCTGGGGATGCTGCTGGCGGGGGTTGCCCTGATGCTGGCAACCCTGGTGGCAGTATTTTCTGGGCCGTACCTGACCGGCGAGGAGGGCGAGGAAAAATATTTCGCCTTATTGAATACCATGACCGGAGCGATGATAGGTTTAGGCTGCGCCGCTGATCTATTCAACCTGTGGGTCTGGTTTGAAACTATGGCTATCGCCTCCTACATGCTGGTAGCCTTCCACCGTAACCAGCCTGGCGCCCTCGAAGCTGGAATGAAATATCTCGTGCAGAGCGCCGCCGGGTCGGTTCTGATTCTGTTAGGGATCTCCCTGGTCATCCTGCAGACCGGTTCGGTGAATCTGGCGGTCATCCGCAGCGCGGCAGTCTCCTTACCGGGTTCCCCCGCCCTGCTGGCTGCCGGGGCGCTGTTTATCACCGGCTTTGGCGTCAAAGCGGCTCTGGTACCGCTCCATACCTGGCTCCCGGATGCGCACTCTCAAGCGCCCAGCGGCATCAGCGCCATGCTCTCAGGAGTGGTCATCGAAGCCGGTTTAATCGCTTTGCTGCGAGCTATCGGCGCACTGGCGCCGACCACTGCATCGTGGGGTTACTTGCTGCTCGGGATTGGCGCCCTCAATATGCTGGTCGGCAACTTGCTGGCACTACGTCAGACGCAAGTGAAACGCATGCTGGCTTTTTCCAGCTTGAGCCACGTGGGCTATATGCTGCTCGGCCTGGGAATCGGGTTTGCTTTCCATGTGGAAGACGGCTTTACCGGCGGCTTTTTCCACCTGCTGAATCATGGCATGCTTAAAGGGCTGGCCTTTCTGGCCTCCGGCGCCCTACTCTATACGTTGTATATCTCCCGGCAGCAGTACTGCCCCCTCATGATCTCCGACCTGGCTGGCGCTGCGCGGCGCTATCCGGTGGCAGCCTTCACCTTGAGCATCGCTTTATTGGGGTTAGGGGGGCTCCCGCCCCTTTCGGGATTTATGTCCAAGTGGCAGATCTTTGTCGCCGGCTTTCGCACTGAAAACACCTGGGTGATCGCCCTGGTGATCTTTGCCGCACTGAACAGTGTGCTCTCGCTCGCATATTATGCCCCTCTGGTGAATACGCTCTACCGACAGGAGCCTTCTCAGGCGGTTCAACAGGGCAAGCCGATGCCATTCTTGATGAATGTCCCTCTCCTTCTGCTGGCGCTTGGATCAGTCGTCCTGGGTATCTGGCCCAGCCTTGCGGGATGGATTACGGGTCCTGCAGGCGCGGTATTAATGACTCTGGTGGTAAGATAGAATTCAAGGATAGTGATTATGGAAATCCTGCTTTCGCCTCCGGTCGCTCTTCTGGTATATATCCCCCTGGTTCTCATCATTACCCGCATCGGGGTGGGGCTTGCCGGACCCGAGAAACCCTCCCCAATGAAATCCAGCCTTTACGGCAGCGGCGAAGAAGCTCCAACCAGCTTCGCTGCACCTGGATACCGCCCATTCTTCGTTATTGCGCTCTTTTTTGCCATCCTTCATCTGGGGATCCTGGTGCTCAGCAGCGGCGGCTTGACCCTAATAACGGGGGCGTATCTCGGGGGGTTGATCCTGGCTCTTCTGGCGCTGATTTTAGGTTAAAGGTACGGACTTTATGGATATGAAATTAACTCATCCCTGGGAGGAAGCGGTCGACGAGATCCGCCGCTGGGCGCGCATCAACTCCCCCTGGGCCATTCACTTCAACAGCGGCTCCTGCAACGGCTGTGACATCGAAATTCTGGCCACGATCACGCCTCGCTACGATCTGGAGCGTTTCGGCATCAAACTGCAAGGCAGCCCTCGCCACGCAGATGTGATGATCTGCACCGGCCCGGTCACCAGGCAAGCACGCGAACGCCTGGTTCGCATATACGAGCAGATGCCCGATCCGAAGTTTGTGGTTGCAGTTGGCTCTTGCGCTATTTCAGGGGGAGCATTTCGCGGTTGCTATAATGTCGAAGGCGGCATCGACCAGGTCATTCCGGTTAATATGTACGTGCCGGGATGCCCTCCGCGGCCTGAGGCGATCATTTACGGCGTTGTGCAGCTTCTCCAAAGCCTCAAGCCAGAAAGCCAGAAGGGGTAACCATGATGGATACTGAAACAGCTCTTGCTCAAGGCAGTAATGTGGTTGCGCCCTGGACGGTAGTCACCCAAACTCCTGAGCAGGGCAGGCTCGATGTGGTGGTGAGACCTACCGACCTGCTTCCGGCGGTGAGAGCTCTCACAGAGGCGCATTGGGGATATCTGTCTGCAATTACCGGCCTCGACGTGCCCGGCGCGGGACAACCCACCCCAGAAGAGAAGCAGTGGGAGCGTCTCGATGGAGTGCCCGAGCATGCCGGTACCGTTCCCATGGGTGGGTTTGAGGTTCTTTATCATTTCTGCCACGGGGCGGCCGTGTTGACCCTGCGCGTACGCCTGCCCCGCACCCAGGCAGCCGTAGTCAGCATCTGCAGCGTAATCCCAACTGCTACCGTGTTCGAGCGTGAGCTGATCGAAATGTTAGGCATCGAAGTAACCGAAACACCCAACTCCGATCACCTGCTGCTGCCTGACGATTGGCCATCCGGGGTTTACCCATTACGCAAAGAATTTCATGCACCAGATGCGGGCAGCGCTGCAGGAGAACAGGGAGGCTCGCACCAATGATCCAAAACCCCAAACCGCAGAAATTTATCGTCCCGATCGGGCCTCAGCATCCTGCCCTGAAAGAGCCTGGGCACTTTGAATTCACCGTCGATGGTGAGATTGTCACTTCGGTGGCAATCCGCCTGGGGTATGTCCACCGGGGCATCGAAAAAGCTGCGGAAGAGCGCAATTACGTCCAAGACCTGTATCTGCTCGAAAGAGTCTGTGGCATTTGCTCGCACATCCACGCCACCGCTTACGCGTTGGGCGTGGAGAAGTTGGCCGGTATAACTGTACCTCCCCGGGCGCAGGCCATCCGCGAGCTGGTTGCTGAGCTGGAGCGTGTTCACAGCCACCTGCTCTGGCTGGGGGTGGCCGCTCACGAAGCCGGGTTTGACACCCTGTTCATGTATAGCTGGCGTGACCGCGAGACCGTGATGGACATTCTGGAAAGACTGAGCGGCAACCGGGTAAATTATTCAGCGAATGTGTTAGGCGGGGTCAAGTTTAACGTGGATGCCGCACAAGCAGACGCCATCCGCCGCGGCATGGATTTCCTGGAGGAACGTACCCACCATTATTACAACATCGTGACCGCCGAGGAGACTTTTCTACGCCGGACACGCGGCGTCGGCACGATGTCGGCCGACCAGGCCGAAGCTTTGGGAACCCTGGGACCTACCGCTCGCGCCTCAGGGGTCCAGCGCGACCTGCGTATCGACTCGCCCTATGCCGCCTATACCGAATTCCCCGTCCAGATTGTGACGGCAAGCGCAGGTGATCTCGAAGCACGCTTTGTGGTGCACGTCAACGAGCTTTTCGAAAGCTACCGCGTCATCCGGGTGATTTTAGATAATTTTCCCCCTGGAGAAATCGAAGTGCGCATGCCGCGCCGTATTCCCGAAGGAGAGACAATCAGCCGGGTAGAAGCCCCGCGCGGGGAGTTGTTTTATTTTATCAAGAGCAACGGCACCGATCAGCCTGAGCGCATCAAGATACGCACACCCAGCTTGAGCAACTGGGCTTCGGTATCGGCAACCGCTCCCGGGCACAAGCTGGCCGATATGCCTATGATTTTGGTGGGGATCGACCCGTGTTTTTCGTGCAGCGACCGGTCCGTGTCCATCCTCCCGCATGACAGACAGTCAAAATTGTGGACCTGGGAAGATTTACGGCAGTATGGGATCGAATATTACCGATGAACGAGTTATTTCCACTCCTATCCTTTCTGGTCTTTCCCGGAGGCATCTTTGTCCTGGCGAGCGGGTTGGTGTATGAATGGACCGACCGTAAGCTGGTTGCCCGAATGCAAAACCGCATCGGTCCACGCTGGTTCCAACCCCTGGCCGATGTAGTTAAACTACTGGCAAAAGAAGAGGTCGTACCTGCGGGGGTTAACCGGAGCATGTTTCTGGCTTTCCCGGTAGTCGCCCTGGCTGCCGCCCTCACTGCTGCCCTCTATGTCCCCATGGCCGGGTTCTCCCCCTCTTTTAGCTTCCGCGGCGACCTGATCGTGACGGTTTACCTGCTCAGCCTGTTGACACTGTGTATCGGCCTGGCCGGGGCGAACACAGCTGACCGGTTTTCTATCATTGGCGCCACCCGCACGCTGACGCAGCTCTTCTCCTACGAGGCGCCATTTCTTCTTGCGCTCCTGGGTCCGGCGATCGTCGCGGGAACCTGGCAGATCAGCGAAATTGCAGGCTATGCGCACAACCACTGGCTGATATTGACCCAGCCTATCGGATTTGTCGTCGCCATCATCGGCTTAATGGGCAAGCTCGAGCTGCCGCCATTCGACGCCCCAGAGGCTGAGACGGAGATCGTTTCTGGGGCACTCACCGAGTACAGCGGGCGCGGTCTGGCTCTCTTCCGCATCGGCAAAGATGCCGAGCTGGTCATCGGCCTGACGCTGGTGGCAGCGTTTTACCTGGGCGGCCTGAGCAACCCGCTGGAATTCCTGCTTAAGACTGGAGGGCTGCTCCTGGTGGTGGCCGGCCTTCAATCGCTTTTCGCCAGGCTGCGCATCGACCAGGTCGTAGGACTGTGGTGGCGGGTGGGCGCTCTGCTGGCGCTGCTCCAGCTGTTGGTATTGGTGGTTCTGCAAGGGATGGGTATATGAAAATCGGCGCTATGTTTGGTGACGTGTTTCAATCCATGTTTAAACGCCCGGCTACTGAAAGATATCCTTTCGAGCGCCGGCCGGCGCCAGAGAATCTGCGCGGTGAGCTGTTTTTCGACGCGGCGAAGTGCGTGGGCTGTGCGCTGTGCGTAAAAGAATGCCCTTCCGAAGCCCTCGAGCTGATCACCATCGATAAAGCCGCCAAGCGTTTCGTGATCCGCTACCATGTGGACCGCTGTACTTTCTGCGCGCAGTGCGTGCAGAACTGCCGCTTCAAATGCCTGAGCCTGTCCAACGAGAAGTGGGAGCTGGCCTCGGGAAAGAAAGATCCCTTCACGATCTACTATGGTCGAGACGAAGATATCGAGTTCCTTCTGGCAAAAGCGGCTCGCCGCAACCTGGAAACGCCTTCAGAAGACTGAGCCAGCGGGACGGTTGGCGATATTGGGGGTGGGGCAGGAGCTTCGCGGTGACGATGCAGCCGGAGTCGAAGTCGTTCGCCTACTCCAGGAGCGCCTCACCACTTCAGAAAGATTGCAGGTAATTCTCGCCGGTCCGGCTCCCGAGAATTTCACTGGCGTCCTGCGGCGCCTTCAGCCGACCGTCATCCTGATCGTGGATGTGGGAGAAATGGGCCTCCCGTCCGGCTCAATCCGCTGGCTGGAATTGGCAGAGACGCAGGGGGTCAGCTTTTCCACTCACACCCTTCCACCGTATCTATATGGTGGGTATTTCGCTTCCGAGCTTTCCTGCCAGGTGGCTTTGCTCTGCATCCAACCTGAAGCGATGGGGGTTGGCAGTTCACTATCCAGGTCGGTGCAGCGCGCCGTGGAAAAGATCGCTGCAGAAATTATGAAAATTGCCGATCCTTCAAGCAATCAGTAAACACAAATAGAATTATCTCCGTAGACCCCTCAACTCTCCTCCGCGTCCCTCCGCGTTCAGCCGCGTCCTACATATTTTCACCCTTCCCCTTTGATCACCGTCCCGGAAAGCGCCTCGATCACCCCCAGCACGGCTGAATTGTCCAGCTCGCCGATCCCCATCTGCAGCATGGCATTGAACAGCTGCGCATTGACTGCCGTGGCGGGTACGGTCACCCCATACTGCCGCGCCGTCTCGATCACGATATTCAGGTCTTTAGCCTGCATGTAAGCCTTGAAGCCCGGGTTGCGGTTTCCGGCGAAGATGCGCAGCGGCTTGACGTCCAGCGTCCAGCACTGCGCCGCACCACCTTTGATTGCCTGCACCACCTTCTGCGGGTCGGCGCCGGCTTTCTGGGCAAAAACCAGCAGCTCGCCCAGCGCTACCATCTGGGCAGCCACCATGATCTGGTTGGCGGCTTTGGCGATCTGCCCGGTGCCGGCCTCGCCGATGTGGGTGATCGTCTTCCCCATCGCCTGCAAAATAGGCAGCACTTTCTCAAGCGCCTCGGCAGGTCCTCCCACCATAATAGTCAGCGTGCCTTGGCGCGCACCGATATCTCCCCCGCTCACCGGCGCATCCAGGGAGGCCACGCCTGCCGGGCCCAATTTCTCGGCAATCAGGCGAGAAGTCGCCGGCTTGATGGTGGAATTATCCACGAAGATCAACCCGGAGTGCGCCCCTTCGATGATCCCGTGTGGGCCCAAAACCACCTTCTCTACGTCGGGTGAATCGGGCAGGTTGGTGAAAACGACGTCCACCTGAGCAGCCACATCTGCGGCAGAACCAGCCTTTGTGGCTCCTTCAGCTACCAGTTCATCGACCGCCGCCTGGCTGCGGTTGTGCACCACCAGGGGGAACCCGGCTTTGAGGATATTGTGGGCCATCGATTTGCCCATCAGTCCCAGACCAATGTAGCCGACGCGAAGCATAATCTCAACCTCCAGTATGTTGAATGGTTCACCATTGAGTTCGCAGAGTCGTATAAAATCTCAGTGTTCTCTGTGAGCTCTGTGGTAATCTTCTACAGATCTCTGCGTTGGAAAGCGCGCACTCCCAGCGCCAGGGCGACCACCAGGTACAGGACGGCGTAGACGACCATGATGGGGCTGGGAACCGAGCTCGAGGAAAAGGGAGTCAACCCGAGTGCGTTGGAAATGGACGTCTGCATCTCGAATGCTGCCCGCTTCCACAGCGCATCGGTCGGCAAGATCAAGCTCGAGATAATGCCGATGTTAATCGCAGTCTGGTTCTGAAAGAAGGCGCCAATCTGCTCGACCCACCCCCCTACAAAAGCCACCCCGAACAACCCAAATACCATCACGCCATTCGCCAGGGTCGACAAGCGCGTGCCGCCCCAAAAGGAAACGCTCAGCAAGAGGATGGCATTCAACCACAGCAGTACCATTCCCGCGACCGGATTAGGGGGCATATAGCCTGACACCAGGTAACTCGTCAAGAATACCCCTCCGGCCATCATGATCAGGTAGAGAGTCAGCAAGATCACAAATCCCAGCCACTTCCCCAGGATGATCTGCCAGCGAGGCACGGGTTTGGAGACCAGGGTGTGGATTGTCCCCGTGTTGATTTCCCCAGAGATGGTATCTACGGAGGTCAGCACGGTCATCATCACCGTCAAGAAATTCACCGCGTACAGGCCGGCCATCAGAATCAGGTTCTCGCCTTGCTCCAGCACAGAGGCAGAGGCGCGATAGGTGTGCGCTTTGTAATCATTCAGAATAACCGAAAACCCGATCCCGAAAACCACCAGGAAAACGACCCCCAGAAGCACCGCCGCCAGCAGGATCTTCCGCCGCGAAGCTTCGCGAAAGGTTAATTTCGTCAATGTGAAAAGCGCCATCACAGCCCTCCATCCATCCCGATAATCCGGATGAACTGGTCCTCAAGCGAGATCCGCTTCGGTTGCAGAGCGTAGACATTGACTCCATGGTCCAGCAGGTAGCGGTTGATGGCTGGGATATCCTCTTCGCTCGTCAGGCTGAGCGAGACCACCTCGCCGTCAGCCTCCACTTTCTGGCTCCACTGCGACAGCCCGCTGACTACCTCGGGCAGTACCGGGCGCAGGCGGATCTCGACGAGGATCTCCTCCTCCATCAGCGTGTGCAAGGGGCTGGTTTGAACCACCACGCCATGCTTGACGAATGCCACCCGATCGCAAGTGATTTCGACTTCGCTCAACAGGTGTGAGTTCAGGAACACCGCTGCTCCTCGGTCGCGCAGCCCGCGGATGATATCACGCACGTGCAGGCGGCCCACCGGGTCCAGGCCTGAGGTGGGTTCATCCAGGATGACCAGGTCAGGTTGATTGAGCAGCGCCTGAGCCAGGCCCACTCGCTGCAGCATCCCTTTGGAAAACTCGCGCAGTTTGCGGTTGGAGAATTCTGCCAGGCCGACCAGCTCCAGCAGCTCGGGAATGCGCTGCTTCTTCGTTTTTTCATCTATTCCGTAGAGGTCAGCGTGCAAGGAAAGGAACTCCCCGGCTGAGAGCCAGTCGTGAAAACGGAAATGTTCGGGCAAAAATCCCACCCGAGAACGGACGTGGAAATTCCTCAGGGGCTCTCCGAAAAGAAAACCCGTCCCGGCTGTCGGAGCAATTAACCCCAGGAGCATCTTGACTGAGGTTGTCTTCCCGGCTCCGTTGGGACCGATAAACCCAAAGACCTCACCGCGTTCAACCTTGAGCGAGAGGTCTTCTACCGCCACTTTATCGCCAAATACTTTCCGCAAACCGTGCGTTTCAATTGCCGGAGATTGATTTTCGGCCATCACGGGGATTTTTTCTCAAACCTCCATTCCCCACATCGATACAAAACAGGGCAGGCGGAACCACCTACCTGCCCTGTATTATACTCTGCTAACGTTTACTTCATCGAATTTGCAAGCGAGACTGCCTGACTGGGATCACCGCTGCCGCTCAAGGCGTAGACAATATTCCCTTTGACCCACATCAACAAATAGCGTGGATTCGCAGTTTCATTGCTCTGCTGGATCAGGGTCCCGGTGACGCCGTCGACTTGAACTTCCTCATAGGAAGCGATATTCGAGGGCACAGGGATGACCAGTGTGGTCGACCAGTTGATCTGCTGGGCAAAGCTCTGCGCCTGCTCCGGAGACATGCCTGCGGCTTCCAGGAAAGCCACGCCGAGCTGGGTGATATCCAGATCGGGCGGTGCGGAGACCGTAGGCGAATCCATCTGAATCAACACCGTGCAGTCTGAGGCGGCGAGCGCCGATAAATCGGGCTTGCTGGCAGCTGGATCGGGTCCGGCGGGCAGTCCACTTTCGAGCTGGCCGGTATCACAGGTTCCGTAGGTCGCCGTCACCGATTGAGGAATATTGACCTTGATCACGGCGTTGTTGAGGTTATCCGGAAGCTGAATGTCGCTTCGTCCCAGCTCCTGCAAGATCGCCTTGACCTGGGGTAGATTGACCGTGAAAGAGCCTTCGGCTCCCGCCTGAACGGTCAGCTTGGGTGATCCTTGTAATTGGGAAGGAAGCCGCACATTAAATCCGGCCAGTTTGCTGGCCTGAGAGGCATTCGCCACTGTTTCAGTCTTGCCCAAGACCTGGTAAGAGGTATCCTGCGAGAGCATATTTTGGATCGCCGGGGAGGCGCTGTTCATGTTTTGAGGCAGGTTCGCCAGGTTGACCGGGACAATGGTTATCTGCTGGACGCGGAACAGGCCTAGGAAGTTCGTTGCCAGTGCCCGGACAGAGGGGAAGGCCAGCAGAAGGGCGACAACCAGAATGGTTGTCGCCACGGCCCACACCGGCCGTAATGAACGTGAATTGATTTTATTCCACATGGATTGATTCTCCTTTTCTAATTGATCGAACCGCTGCGACAGGCGTAAACGAGCTTTTTCAAATGACGCTTGTTCGGAATTTTTCGGATTCAGGATCGCCAGGTGCAGGTCTGCTTGACGGCGTAGGGCCTGGATGCGTTCAGCCTTCCTCTGGCAGCCCTCGCATGCCAGAAGATGCCTGCGGACATTTTCCTTCTCTGACGAGGCCAACTGGTCATCGTAATAAGCCGTTAAATCACCGTCATTGAGATGCATAGATCAACCTCCATCCGCTTTCCGATAGCGTTTTTCAAAATCAGCCTGCGCCCGTGACAGGAGAGAGCCGATGGATGCCTGAGAAACCCTGAGTGTTTCGGCAATCTCCTGGTAGGTGAACCCCGAGGCGCGTAACACCAGAATTTGCGCCGATCGGGGTTTCATGCTGGTAAGGATCTTCCGCACCTGCTTCCTTGTTTCACTGGCTTCTACCTCATCGAGCGGGTCAGGTCTATCGCTTTCTTGAGCCATAAGATCAGCTGCAGCCTGATCTTCGTATAACTTGCGCCGCTTTTTGCTGCGCAGCGCGTTCAAACCCAGGTTAGATGAAACCCGGTAGAGCCATCCCCCAACGTGATCCATCTGCACTGACTGGGCCAGATGGTTGTGAAGGCGAAGGAAAGCCTCCAGCGAAATATCCTCGGCTTCATCTGGATCGCCGAGCAATCGGATCAGAACGCCGTACACCCGAGGCCAATGAGAATGAAATATTTCTTCAAAACTAGCTTCGAGCGCCTTTTCCTTCGGGATTCTCCGTTCCTTTACATTTACCATTCAACAGCCATGTTTTCGTTAATCAGCGTCCTATTATAAAGACACCAGCCACCTTCGAAATAGGACAGGATTTTATTCTATCTTAGCACTCCTGGATAATTGACTCAAGCCCCGATTAATTGTGAAGATAAATTCTAATCTTGATCTAATAAGTATGTAATATGATTACCCAGGAGGAAATGACCGAATTCTAATGGAATCATCCAATCATCTGATGGCCCGCAAAACTTACCTGGTTACTGGGGGAACTACAGGAATTGGTTTGGCTACGGCTCGTACCCTGGCGCGCATGGGTGCAAACGTAATATTAGTTGGTCACGATACAGCCCGAGGCCAGGCGGCCGCGGCAGAGGTTCGCAGCCAACCGGGGAGCGCAAACGTCGATTTCATTCAGGCTGACCTTTCTTCCCAGGCTCAGGTTCGCCAGTTAGCCGCGGAGATCGACCGGCGTTACCCCCGACTGGATGTGCTGATCAACAATGCCGGGGCAATATTTTTAACCCACAAGGTCAGCTCCGACGGAATTGAAATGACCTTTGCCCTCAACCACCTGAATTATTTCTTACTCACCAACCTGCTGTTAGAAAAACTGAAATCCAGCGCTCCGGCGCGCATCGTCAACGTTTCGTCAGCCGCTCATTTACGCAGCCAGATCGATTTCGACAACTTGCAGGGAGAAAAGGGCTACTCTGGAGCGCGTGCCTACGGGCAATCCAAGCTCGCTAACCTACTCTTTACCTATGAGCTGGCTCAACGCTTGAACGGCGATGGCATAACGGTGAATGCCCTGCACCCGGGGTTCGTTGCATCCAATTTTGGCACAACTAACCCTGCCCCCATTCGTTGGGCGATCCGGCTCGGGCAATTTGCCGCAGTCAAACCAGAAGAAGGGGCGCAATCCTCGGTCTACCTGGCCTCTTCACCGGAGGTCGCCGGGGTTACAGGCAAGTATTTTTACAAATGCAAGCCAATCTCCTCCTCGCAAGCCTCGTACGATAAAGACAGCGCCCGCCGGTTGTGGGAAGTGAGCGCTAAATTGACCGGCCTGGACGGCGCTTCAGTAGACGCCTAGAGGCTTTCGAGCTGCTGGTGGAGTTTATTCGCCGTCTCCTGGTAAGTCTCCAGTTTCTGGCGTTCTTTCGCCACCACCTCGGCGGGCGCTCTTTGAGAGAAAGAGCCGTTCAGCAAATTTTCTAGCCGGCTGATCTGCACTTCGGTATCGGCCAGCTCTTTCACCAAACGTTTTTTCTCGGCCTGGGTGTCGACCAACCCTTCCATCGGCAGGTAGATCTCCACCCCAGCCACAACCAAAGGCGTCTGCCCTTCGGGTTTCTCAGCCAGGTTTTCCATAATCTTCAATCCGGACAGATCCAGGTAAGCCAGGGCAGCCAGGGTTGGCGCCTGCTGGCGTAAAATTTCCGTCCGGGGGCCTCCCAAGATCGTTGCGGGGATGCGCTTTCCGGGGGTCACCTTCTTCTCCGTACGCAGGTTGCGGATGGCTCGCACAATCTCCATGATCTCACTGAAATGCTCTGTCGCTTCGGCATCCTCCTGCCTTTCCGGTGAGGGTTCAGGCCAGCGGGCCACGATCAGGGCTTCTTCCCAACCTCCAGCCGGCGTCCAAATTTCTGCCCGGTCCAGCAATGAGCTTTTCAAGTGGCCCCAAACTGCCTCGGTAATAAATGGTGTGAAAGGATGCAGCAGGCGCAGGCAGGTATCCAGCGTGCGGGATAGGGTTTGCGCGGTGTAGTGCGCCCGGTCCCCTCCCTGTGCCAGCTGCAGCTTGGCAATCTCGATGTACCAGTCGGCGAACTCGCTCCAAAAGAAATCATAGATTTGCCGCCCGGCTTCTCCGTACTGGTAGCCCTCGAAAAGGCGCTCCACATCTTGGATCAATGCCTCCAGCCGGGCCGCGATCCAGCGGTCTGCAAGGGTCCAATCAGGCGCTGACTGTGGCTTCTCTGGCGCCGAGCCTATCGCTCCAATCACAAAGCGCCCGGCGTTCCAGACCTTATTTGCAAAATTGCGGTTAGCCTCCACTTTCTTGAGACTCAAATTCATATCGTTGCCGGGGGTAGAGCCAACCAATAAGGTAAAGCGCAGAGCGTCCGTTCCCAGGTCGTCCATCACCCCCAGGGGATCGATCACATTGCCTTTGGTCTTGCTCATTTTCTGGCCGTTCTCGTCTCGAATCAAACCGTGCAGATAAACCGTATCGAAGGGCACCTGGCCAGTAAATTCCAGCCCCTCCATGATCATGCGCGCCACCCAAAAGAACAAGATATCATAGCCGGTTTCCAGTACAGAAGTCGGGTAGAAATAGCAGTAATCGGGGGTTTCTTCGGGCCAGCCCAGGGTTGAGAAGGGCCACAGACCCGAAGAGAACCAGGTATCCAAAACGTCGGGATCTTGCTCGAGGCGTTGGCCGTTGCACCTCGGACAACGTTCCGGGTCCTGGCGCGAAACGATCGTTTCATTGCAGTCTTTGCAGTACCATACCGGGATGCGATGCCCCCACCAGAGCTGCCGGCTGATGCACCAATCCTCAATATTTTCGAGCCAGTTGTAGTACACCTTGGTAAAACGCTCCGGGACAATGCGCACGCGGCCATCGCGCACAGCTTCCAGCGCGGCATCTGCCAGCGGCTTAATGCGCACGAACCACTGCGTGGAGATCATCGGTTCGATGATCTCGCCGCCGCGCTGCGAACGAGGTACATTCATCTGGTAAGGTTGTTCCTTGATGTTCAACCCGGCATCCGCCATGTCTTGCCAGAGCTTCTTGCGCGCTTCGAAGCGGTCCAGACCTTTATATGGGCCTCCGTTGCCGTTCACGTGCGCGGTTTCATCCAAAACGGAGATCGCTTCCAGGTTATGCCGCTGGCCAATCTGATAGTCGTTGGGGTCGTGCGCCGGCGTAATCTTCAACGCCCCGGTGCCAAACTCCCGGTCCACGTATTCATCCTCGATCACTGGAATGGCTCGGTTCAGGATTGGCACCAGCGCCTTGCGCCCCACAAATTTCTTATAGCGCGGGTCGCCCGGATGGACCGCCACAGCCGTATCTCCCAGGATCGTCTCCGGGCGCGTTGTTGCCACAGGGATAAATTCGTCCGGGTCATCGGCCAGCCGGTACTTGAAATAATAGAGCGTACCCGGTTCCTCCGAATATTCCACTTCCAGGTCTGAGACGGCCGTCTTCAACCCTGGCGACCAGTTGATGATGCGTGGCCCGCGGTAGATCAAACCCTTTTCGTAAAGGCGTACGAAAGCTTCTCGCACGGCGCGCGATAAGCCATCATCCAGGGTGAACCGTTCGCGGCTCCAATCGCAGGAAGCTCCCAACCGGCGGATCTGGCGAGTGATGATACCGCCATATTTTTCCTTCCAGGCCCACGTACGGCGCAGGAATTCCTCGCGGCCGATGTCTTCGCGCTTCAACCCTTCTTGAGCCAGTCTTTTTTCTACCTGCAATTGGGTGGCTATCCCAGCGTGATCTGTCCCTGGCACCCACAAGGTCGGAATTCCCTTCATGCGGTGATAGCGGATCATCAAATCCTCCATCGCCACAAACATGGCATGCCCCTGGTGCAGCTCCCCGGTGACATTCGCCGGCGGGATGGAGATGACAAAAGGTTTGCGCGAGGGGTCGAACCCAGGATCCCTGGGATCATTGACCGGTTTGAAATAGCCTTGCGCTTCCCACCATGCATACAGCCTTTGCTCGGTAGATTTGAAATCATAAGCCTTAGGTAGTTCTGGGTTTTCCATCCGACACACTCCATCTCGATAGATCTTGCATTAAAATAAAAACCTTCCGTCCAGGAGGACGAAAGGCTGCGCCTTCCGCGGTACCACCTCGCTTCACCGATCGTTTTCTTTCGGTGCTCTCATTCCCCGACCAACATCGAGGATTCGCGCTAACGGGCTTACCCGTGCCATTCTACTTTCCGATTTGCCGGATTTCTTTGGCAATCATCCAGGCGACTTCAGCAGCTAGTTTCTGAGGGACCTTTCAGCGAAAACCGATCCCGTCTCTGTCAGTGCTCGCACTGCTTACTCCTCCCGGAGGAGAAATGCTTACTTATTTTCCAAATTATACCTGCCCGCAGGTGTTGAGTCAACAGCTAAATGCCTCCCCGCCACACCTGCCAGGATGGCAATAGGGCCAAGCCCCAGCAGCCAGATGGCGCTACCCAGGCCATACTGCTGAGCGAGCACCCCGATCCCCAATGGGATGAGCTTCCCCAGGAGTCCCGAGAGATTGTTTAGCGTCACGACCGTCCCGCTCCTGCCCGGCATTTCCGAATACAATCTGCCCATCAGGATCGCATACCATCCCGAGCTGCACAACCCCACCAACCCCAGGAGAACCATCTTCACCGCAAGCCAGGGAGCCAGCAGGAACGCCGGGAAGAGGACCAGCTCGATCAGGCTGCTCACCCGCAAGTAGGTTATTCCGGAGACCCTTTCGATCAAAGGTATGATGAGGATATCTCCGAGAAAGCCGCAGCCGGTCCAAATCCCAACCACCAAGCCAACTGCCGCCGGATAGATCCCCACCACATCGACAAAATAAAGCCCCAGGTATCCATAGAAAATATCCAAAAGCATATCTGAGAATTCGAGAAGAACCAGCCAGCGGATCACTTCACGCCGCTTGAGTGCTTGCCAGGCGCCCTTCAGGCCAACCTTGATATTTTCCAATTGCAAGGATGTGGACGGGGATACATGAGGAAATGCTTTTATATTTGAGACACATGTGTTGATGACCAGGAGCAGCAGCGCCAGTACCGAAAATCCCGCGAATAGGCCACGCCAGGTGCCCCCCAGCCAAACCAACCCGCTCAACACGAATGGTCCGAGGAGCACGCCAATCGATCCGGCAAGCGTCCAGCGGGCCATGTTTTTCTCGTGATGGGAGGGATCCAGGTCCATCAAGACCGCCTGTGAGAGGCTGACAAACGCCCCCGAGGCTGGAGAAAACGCGATCGATGCCAGAAGCAATGCAGCAAAGGTAGGGCTAAGGCTAAAAGCCAGGGTTGCCAGGGTGAAAAGGATACCCCCGCCAAGAATCAGGTGCTTGCGGCTGGGAGTATCGGCCAGGATGCCCAACAGCGATTCGACCGGCGTGCCCAGAATTGCCGGTAGGCTGAGCAGCAGTCCGATCTGAGAATAATTTAGTTGTAGGTCATGGAGGATGAACGACCAGGAGGCTTCCTGAGCGCCAAAGAAGAGTTCGTCGAGGAATTCGATGGCCAGCAGGGTGAAAACAAACTTCGCTTGCCAGCTAAATTGTTTTTGAAAGCCAGGTCAATGGAAAGGATATCTTCTGATAGAGGGTTTCATTTTCACTCCAAGATCTGCTTTTAACTCAGTATAACAATATTCACCATGTTGGTCAATATTATGAAATCCTTGTGAAATTCTTGAAAATGGAATTTACGAAAGCTGGATTAATCGGATACGTTCAATTTGGAAAGGAACAACCATCTGCTGCAGACAAAGCAACCCACTTGCTTTCCACCTGAAGAATCTACTCCTTTACTGGATGACTGCAGGAGGTAAATCGCCAGGGCCATCATCCACAATTGGAAGCTATAGGCCATGGTCCATTCCTGTGCTCCCACCAGCGACACGGCTTCTCCTGAGGAAGAAGAGGTGGCGGCGGTCGCAAACCTGAAGACTACCAGTAGGACATAGACTACGGGTATCGCAATGGACAGAACGCGTATCCAACCGCTGAATGCGGCCGCACCGACCAAAATCGCCAGCACGGAAAAGAGGATGCTTTAGAACATGATGATCACCCCAGGGCTCGCGAAGGTCGGCAACTCACTAAAACGGTTTGGGAAGAGGTACTTAGCGAAGAACCTCGCTATCGCATTTCCGATCAGGAGTACACTGACGACACGGCGGAGAGTGCCTGGCTTGCCCCCCTCCTGACGCCAACGCCGAAGACGATCAAGAGTACACTCGCCAGGAAAATGAACGAGACGCCCAGGGAGCGCATCGGAAAACCAGCAGCGCTCAGTTCGCTCATCGACTGAGCAGCGAATGGGAATTGTAATAAGAGGCAGCTCAGCCGAGGGTTGGGCACAATGAAAAAACCAAAGCCCAATCCTTCCCAGATGGCTAGTACCAGGATTTCATCCTCAATAAGAGCAGCCCGAAACCGCCATAGGCGAAGATGGCAGCCCCCAGGAAAGTCGGGATGGCAGAGGTCCACAGGTACAGCAAGAGGGGCACCTGGTAGAGACCTGAGACTAGGCTGACGAATTTGGGGCCATACCCGGGGATCATGCGGGCAGCGATCAGGAAGATAGGAGAATTGACGGGGAACTTTCCCAGGCCAAAAGGAAGTTTCTCTTTGCGACGAGCGAAGGTGGAGGCATCTCCGATCTTGCTCCCGATGAAATATTCGATCAGGGCTGCCAGCAAGTTGCCAGTACCGGCAACCAGGGTGGCGTTCAAAGGCCCGAATATCACGCTGATCAGGATGGTCAAAGGCTCGGAAGGGACAGGAGAAGCCCCGAGCAGCCCATAGATGCCCACACTTACCAGCAAACCAATCCAACCGCTTCCCCCGATAAACACCCGCACTTTTTCCATGTCCTTCAAGATATAGAACAGCAGAACAAGGATAATGAGCAGGGTGATGATCAATATCCAGACAGCCCGGCTTTTGTTGTCTTGGGCTTGGATGTTCTCTTCCATGGGTTACCTGTGAAGGAGGGTGGTGAAGGCGGATCATTCCCATTTGCCCGGGGGCGAACAGGATGCGATGACCCGATTATAACCGCTTGGAACAATTTCTACGTGGTAGAATCTCAAAGCATGATCCATACCGAACCACTATGAGGCCACGTGAAAAGAAGAAGCGCATTTTCTGCCCTGCGCTGGATTTCATTATTGTTTATCTTCAGCGCTGTGGTTTTAACCCTCTTCCAGCTGATTTCTTACAGCCGGGTGCGCAGCTATTTTCCCCCCGGATTGGTTGTGGGGGGCATCCCGGTCGGAGGCCTGGACCGGCAGCAGGCTGCTGAACGTATCCTGGAAGCATACGCATATCCCGTAGAAATCCACTACGCAGATGCGGTCATCCAGATCAAACCTTCTACTATTGGCTTCGAGCTGGATTTGGAAGGGATGCTATCTGCCGCCGATATGCAGCGCGTTAACCAACCCTTCTGGGAAAGTTTTTGGAACTTGCTCTGGAACCGTAATTCCCCCACGCCAGCAGTGCCTCTCCTTTCAAACGTTTCAGAAAACCGGCTGCGCGCCTATCTGAAAGATGAAATCTCAGCCCGCTACGACCACCCCCCGCAGGCGGCTGTGCCCCTTCCCGGAAGCGTTTCCTTCGGGTCGGGTCAGCCCGGCACAGCCCTCAACATCGACCGGGCAGTCATTCTGATTGAAGACGCCCTGCGTTCTCCGAGCGCCCGTGTAGTCAACCTGACGTACGATCGAACCAGCGCGCCGCGCCCGTCGTTTCAGAACTTGCAGATCCTGCTTAAACAGATCATTCAAGTATCGGGATTTGAAGGCACGGCAGAACTGTATCTGCTCGATCTCCAAACCAACCAGGAAATCCATTTTACGTACCAATCCGGCGAGACTCAAGCCCCTCCCCCGGATATCGCTTTTTCGGCTGAGAGTACGATCAAAATCCCGATCATGATCTCGGTTTACCGCAGAGTGCAACTCCCCTTATCTGCGGATATCTCCAGCCAATTGGAGATGATGATCGATCATTCAGAGAACCCGCCGGCTGACAGCTTGATGGATGAAACTATGGAAGCCGGGCGCGGTCCCCTGGACGTGACACAGGACCTGCGCGATATCGGTCTGCAAAATACCATCTTAGGCGCGTATATGTCAAAACCGCTGTTCATCCAGAAATTCCAGACCCCCGCTAACCAGCGCCAGGACGTCAACACTGACCCCGATGCATACAACCAGACCACCGTTTCAGACATGGGTATGCTCCTGGACGATATCTATCAGTGCGCCCAATATGGTGGAGGCACCCTTGTGGCCGCGTACCACGGAGCCATCACGCAAGACGAATGCAATCAGATGATTGACCTGCTCGGCCGCAATAAGATTGGTGTCTTATTTCAAGCCGGGCTTCCCGAAGGCACTCAATTCGCGCACAAACACGCCTGGGCAAACACCAACGATGGGCTGATCCACACGATCGGCGATGCGGGCATCGCTTTCACTCCAGGCGGGAACTTCATTGTCTCTGCGTTTATGTACAACGCCTCTCAACTGGTTTTTGATCCGACAAACCAGTTGTTTGCTCAGCTTTCTCAGGCTATCTACAACTACTACAACTCCTCCAATCCCTGAACGATCATCCTTCCTCTTCGCCGCCGAGCTCCTCGAGGGTCTCAAGTAGTTGTTCGGCTTCATCCACGGTGATCTTCTTATTTTCGACCATCTGGAGAATGCGCAGACGTTCGTCATCTGTCACGCGTGTAGAGGATGATGGGGATGAAGCTGTCTCTTCGATAGGAGCGGTTGTACCACCCAGAACTGGCGCTTCCGGAGATACTGGGGGCGCCGGCCAGGCGGGCGGTAGAAATATTTTCTGATTGATCTTCTGCAGAGCATTTTGGATGCGCCGGTCTGCCCGCTGCACCGCGCGTTGGCTCAAGGAGCGTGTCTGTTCCGTCAGGCCGGTTTTCAACCGTGATGTAAAATCTGCCAAACGGAACTTGGCACTGACCTGTTGCTCGATTTTTTCACCCAGGTGTTCGAGATCGGCTTCCATACCGGTTGGGGCGACTGCCGCCTCATCGGTTTCGGGGGGAAGGCTGGTCAGGTAAATATCCCCTCCGGCTTTAAGGGATATTTTTGTGGCGCCGTCGCCAATCCGCGCCTGGTATTGCCTGGCATTGACTACTTCGGGCATGCCGGGAAGCCTCAAAATCATCCTTTCCGAACCGCAATCCAGGCTAACGTCGATACTCGAATTGGCAGGCACGCGGCAGGCCAGCTCACCCCCCGCGCGTAGTTCGTAGCTCTTCACGACCAAAGAAGATAGACTGATCGAAATATCCCCTCCAACTTTCGCATTTACGCTTCCGCCAACCGATTCCATTGCCAGCATCCCCCCTACCGAGCCGATCTGCACCTCTCCCTGGATATTTCGAGCCGCCACATCTCCGCCCACCTTCTGGACGAACAAATCTCCCTGGAGTTCAACCGCCGCAAGCTCTCCCCCGATGCCGCCAACTGTCACAGAACGGATGTCTTGCAGGTTAACGTCGCCACCGATTTTCTCGATTGTCAATGGACCGTGCAGCCCTATGACCGTTCCGTCCCCGCCCACCTTCTCAATCCGGAGATCCGAATTCTTCGGCGCGGTTACCCAACAATCTCCCCGGCAAGTAATTTCCATCGCTCCGCCGGATTGGCTAATCCGCATGCCGTCGCTGGCGCTCGATTCCACCCTGACCTGCAGAACATCTTCACCGATGAGGCGTAAATCGCCGTCCACTCGAAGGGATATTTGCGGATGATCATTGGAGACCTGAAATTTTTGGTCCATAAGGGTTGCTCCTCGTATTCTTTCGCCAAACCCGGTTTCCTTGATTCCCGGATGCGAAATTTAATTGGCGTTAATTATTCTGGTTATATCTTAGCACATTATTTCATATTGTCAAGCAGATAGTTAATTTTATCAAAGTATTACTCTATATTATTAAATATACAGGCGATTATCTTTAGATGTCCCCATTCACTTTTGACAATAAAAGCCAGGCCAGCTCCCTTTCAGCACCCTGCTCGATCCTCTATCTAACTCCAAGAAAAACCACGTCGTAATCATCCCGATCGACCAGGTGGTGCGCGGCGCCGAGAGTCGGGTGCTCCCCTTGACGCTGCTGGCGCCTTTAATCGAACAATCCAGCGATTGTTACGTTCTCAATGAATGTCTTTGCCGCCATGCCGAGCACTGCCAGAGCTATCCGGTCGAAAACGGTTGTCTCTTCCTGGGGAGCGGCGCGGCGCAAATCCATCCCTTGATGGGGCGGAAGCTGGATCGAGAGGCGGCCCTGGCGCACGTCAAACGCGCCGTAGCCGCCGGATTGGTACCGTTGATCGTCCAGACCGCTTTCGACGCTTATGTGCTCGGCATTCCCTACCGGCAGATGCTGGTGCTATGTTTTTGCGGCGATTCCTGTTGTACGGTCAGGTTGGGCCTTCGCTTCGGACTGCCGGCTTTCTGGGGTATGGTGCAGCACCTGCCCGGCTTATCCGTCTCTGTCGATGAGAGCTGTGTGAGATGCGGCGAATGCATTGAATTATGTCCCGTTCAGGCAATCGAGCTCCACGATGGTCAGGCGATCATCGGGGAACGTTGCAAAGGCTGCAGCCGCTGCGCTTCAGCCTATCCGGTAAACGCCATTCAAATGGATGTTGCCAAAGTTTCCGGTTGTCCGAATGTCTCAAGGTTCAGGTCAAAGAACGCGCCAACATCGGGGTCGCCCACCCCGCTAGCAATCTAAGGATGGGACGCTAAGCGCGATCTTCTCCCATCCCTCTCCCAATCAGGCCTCGGTGCGGAACACCTTCATCTGTGTGGCGTCGCCTGTTTCCAGAGATCCCAGTCGCGAGCGAATAATCTCGGCCAGGTTGAAAATGCTTTTGGTCAGCGGATAGGTTTTCGATTCGAGGACGAATGGAATGCCCTGATTGGCGGCTCTCACCGCGCAGGCTTCATCAGCCGGGATGACGCTGACGATCTCTTGCTTCAGATTCTCGGTCACTTTTTCTGGAGAGATAGCCACTTTCTTATCGAAGCGGTTCATCACGAACAGGATCCGCTGACGGTCGAAATGCAGGCCGTCAGTAACCGATAGGAAAAGGCGCGAATTCTTGATCGAAGAAATCTCCTGAGTCGTCACTAACACCACAAGGTCGGCCGCATCCAGCACGGAAAGGGTCACATCGTTCAGTTCGGTGGGAGTATCGACGATGATGTAACCATACAGTCTGCGCAGGTACTGCAGCACTTTATAAAATTCCTCCCCGCTGACTTTATCTGCCATTTCAGGCCGGTTCGGCGCTACGATAATATCCACCCCAGATTTTTGATGGTTGACCGTCACGGATGCGATGACCTCCGGGTCGAGATCATTTACTCGGGGAGCCAGGTCTAGAACACTGTGATACGCCACCTCATTAAAAAATACCGCCACGTCGCCGTACTGAAGGTTGGCGTCGACCAAAATCGAATGGGTCTTTTCGGAGTGCAGCGCAATCGCCAGGTTTGTCGCCAATGTGGTGCATCCAGAGCCCCCCTTCGGGCTGTACAGCTGGATGATTTTACCGAGAGTGGTCGAGGCCAAAGGTCTGGCATGCTGGGCTTCAGTCGCCGATTGCGGGAGAACCCTCAGGCTGTTGTCCCGTCTCTCGTGAGCCAGCCCACCTGCACGGTAAACCGCTGAGCGGAGCTCGTCTGTCATGGGCGGCTTCACGATAAAATCGCGCGCTCCGGCAAGCATCGCCCGCCGCATGTAGTTCGGATCGACCTGGACGGCCAGGATCACAACCTGCGTAAACGGCACCCGGCGGCAGATCGCCTCGGTAACCTCAATCTCATCCATATCGGGGAGGCTCGCATCCAACACAACCACATCGGGCTCGGTTTCTTGTGCAAGATCGATGGCTTCTCGGCCGCCCCGCGATACCCCGACGATCTCCATCCCCTTTTCCATTTTTAACAGGCTGCGGGTTTTCTCTCTGCTCTCTACATTCCCATCAACGATTAAAACTCGAATGATCTCGCTGTTTTCCATACCTCTCCTCCATCCCAGTGATTGGCAGCACCACCATTATCCATGGTTGGTACCCAATGAATTACCATGCTGCTTCGAACCATTATGCGAGCGCAATCGCATACACCTTATGATCGGTAGAGCCAAAATAAAGTACGTCCTCAATCACGATGGGACTCCCTGTGATTGGGCCGCCTGTGGCGAATTTCCAGATGAGCTTCCCACTACGGTAATCCAGGCAGTACATATTTCCATCCACCGAACCGCAGAATAGAAAATCCTCATAAATAAGCGGAGAACCGGTCACCTGGTGGCCCGTCTTGTAATTCCAGACCTCTCTGGCATTATCCGCATCGATGCAATAAATGCACCCATCTAGCGCGCCAATAAATATAAAATCAGAAGTCACACATGGTGACGAGATGGTCCCTTTACCAAAACGGAAGCGCCAGACATCCCATCCCTCCTGGGCCTCGATGGCATAGAGCACGCCATCCATCGAGCCAAATATAATCATATTCCTGAGCAGTGCCGGGGAGGAGGTGGCCGCCCGCTTGGAACGGAAATGCCATTTTGATTCTCCCAACAGATCAAGGCAGAAGAAATCTCCCGCTTCTGACCCGAAATAGATCATATTTTTATTGAAAAACGGCGTCGACCGGATTGGCGCGCCTGCCTGGAAACGCCACAATCGCCGGCCGGTGCTCACGTGGATGGCATGCAAGTAACCATCGTCCGAACCAATGAAAAGGTAGTCATCCGTCAGGCGAGGGGAAGATCGCACCATTCCATCCGTCCGGTAGTTCCACAACAGCCTACCGGTTGAGCCATGGACGACGTGCACCTCACGGTCCTCAGAGCCCAAAAATACAAACCGATCCTTTACCACCGGGCGACCAACGATCGACCCGCCGGTTGGGTATTTCCATACTAAATGGCCGTTTGCGGCGTCAAGAGCGTACAGGTTGTAATCGTACGCGCCCACATACAATACTCCCCCATCGAAAGCCGGAGTGCCGCGGACCTCATCCTCGCATTCAAAAGCCCAGAGCAGCTCTCTGCTCATACTCAACAAACCGGGACTTGCAATCGAGCTGTTCCTCGTATTCTGGTCGGCTCCACCACGTAGCTGGAGTAAAGCCTGCCTCATCTCTTCGGCGCTCTGGTAACGGTTGGCGGCAGAATATTCCAGAGCAGTGTTGATTACCCTTTCCAGCCCAGCGGATACCTCAGGGTTTAGCTGGTGGATAGGTCGTTCAGAAAATGTGAATGGGGGTTCGTTCTGCGGATTAATCCGCGTCAGGAGATGGTGAAGGGTTGCTCCTAGCGCATAGATATCCACCAGCAGGTTCACTTCGCCGCGATACTGCTCTGGCGGAGAATACCCTTCGGTTCCCATCACCGTCCCTCGCTGTCCGGACCGAAAAGCCTTGGCGATACCAAAATCAACCAGGACGATATGGTTAAACTGGTTGATCATGATGTTCGAGGGCTTCATATCTCGAAATATGATGGGTTCAGGCTGGTGGGTATGCAGGTGCTGCAGCACCTCGCACAGCTCGATCGCCCAGCCGATTACCTGCTCTTCAGAGATTGGCTGGGAATTATCCTTAATAATCTTTTCCAGATCCTTACCATGGACAAACTCCATCACCAAGTAAGCGTGCTCTCCCTCAGAGAAATAATCGTACACCCGCGGGATAGCCGGGTGGTTGAGGGTGGCGAGGATATTCGCCTCGCGCTCAAAATTATGCAGCATCGCACTCCCGATTCCGGGATCGCGCCACCTGGCGGCCATTTCTTTGATTGCCACCATCTTCTTTATGTTGGGAAAATGCAGGTCGCGGGCGCGATAAACCGATCCCATGCCTCCTGAGCCGATCACTTCTTCAACAACATATCGGTTCATCAGAATGGCCCCGGATGCCAGGGTCTTTTCAGAGAAGTTTTCTTCACTCAGGGGTTGGGTTTCGTTCTGCGCTTCCAGGTTCGCCCCTCTCGATGGATGGTCCAATAAAAGGATGGATTAAGACGATACCCTATTATATCTGGCAATCCTCCGATTATCAACGTTACCAGAACCGTATGAGATGGCGCCAAAATGAACCATCGTTCATAGCTCAACGGTGTGGTTTGGTAAGGCGGTACCAGCCCCTGGCATTTTACTTGCACAATATTAAGCCAGAACAGACTGCAGCATCTGTAAGAAGCAATACCTATGCCGTTTTTCCGAATTCGGTATATAATGTCTGATGTCCGCCTCGTTCAACAGGCGCAAATTATAGGGTGAGATTGTGGGGATCATCGAGATGACCACAAACCTGGCCTTTTAGGAGAGATGAGGGGATATTTACCGCTGGTTTATAGGGTATTAGAGGAGAGCATTGATGACCGAAATTCTACCCGATTCGCCATCCAGCCTTCAACACGACCCGGAGAGTTGGGGGAAGAAATACCCTGATGCTGATCCCAGGCAAGACCTGACCCTTACCCGCAATTACTCCCACCTGGGAACCCTTCATGAGCCGCCAAATGTAGAACAGGAGCTGCAGGAAAAACAGATGCCATCGCCTCTCAGCCGGATTGGAAATTTTTTCAATAGAATCCGGGCATCCATCAAGGATTGGCGTGATCTGCAGTCCCGGATAAAATTCTGCGCAGCGTCAATCGCGAAAAACGATCGGGATGTACTGGAAGGCATCTATAACTACCGGATTGTCCTTTCAGAGGTTGCCTTCAAACCTCAAAAACTAGACCAGGATATCTGGGAAGACTCCCGTCGTATCCAGCAAGATTTCCCCATCCTTCGCCGCAACACATTTAAATCGCCACTGTTTCTGAGACCCCGCAGGAAGTTAAGAGAAATTGACAATGCCTGGGAGCAGTTGCTGACCGAGCAGGTAAACCTGATAAATTTGCTTGAAAAAGCACCAAAGTCCGTCGATTTTTACAACCGTATCCATCTTGCCCGGATAAAAAAGCACGAAGAAGAAGTCAGGGAAGAAGAGATCTCCAAACAGGGGGCCATCGCCAGAGAAGCTGTCGAAAAAACCATGGCCCGTTTGGGGTTATCGGAAAATACACCCGAGAAAGTGACCTCCGGATCCTCCATTCTCAGGTTGGATGACGCCAAAGATTATTGGACCTCCAGGCTTCAGGAAATCGCCCAGCTGGAAACAGCGAAAAACCTGAGCCCCGATGATTTGATCAATATCTACAAAGGTCTCGAAAACGTCATCCAGGATGCCCCGCGCATGGCCGAGCAGGTCAAAGAAATCGAAGTAATGTTCTTCCGGTTGATGTCGATGCACGACGAGTTATCTGCGTTTGGAAAAGTAATCATCCCCAGCGAAGAGCTCGCCCGCGTGTTGATCACCGTCCAGGATGAGATCCCGAAACTCTGGGCGACGGGCAGCTGGGAGAAGTTGAAGCGGACCTTAACCGAGGTCTCCAATTTTATAAAATTCTATGATCTGCCCATTCGATCGGAGCTTTCTCTGGCAGAAAGACGCAAACCGGGGATGACCAGAGCGCTGAATTTAAGCGCCGGCAATCTGCCTCTCTCGCAGGTCACCCCTTTAGTCAGGTCGCTCGTTTCAGCCATCGATGCGCGCGACCGGTTTATGAAAGGGCATTCGGATGCGGTTGCCCGCACAGTCGCCAAAATTGGGCGGAGGATGGGCTGGTCGACCGAGGAACTCGAATATCTCGAGATAGCCGCCTTGCTTCACGACGTTGGTAAGATTGTCATCCCTGAAGCACTACTGACCAAATTAGACCCGCTCTCACCTGACGATTGGAAAACCATTCAAACACATCCATATCATGGCGCCCGCATCGTTAAATCGATCGATTCGCTCAACCGCGTCGCTCCCTGGGTCCTTCACCATCAGGAACGTTGGGATGGGAACGGCTACCCCGACAGGCTGAACAGCGAATCGATCCCCCCGGCATCCAGAATTATTGCGGTGGGGGAGGCATTTACGGTAATGATCACCCAGCAGCCCCAGCGCAAAGCTTTGAGCCTGGAGGAGGCTGCTGCCGAAATTTCTCGAGGGAGTGGAACCCAGTTTGACCCCGAAGCAGCCGCCGCGCTGGTCCAAAGCATCGAATCGGCAGAGATCAATTTAGATGCGCCCAATAAACCCACAGGGTAAAGATTATGGAAATTCCAACAAACGTCCAGCCAGTCATCCACTACGCCCCAGAAACATGCGCGTTTTGCTCAGGAAACGGAGGCGGTCGCTGCCGGGATGGCGAAATTTACGAAAAATGCCCTGTCTGCAGTGGTGTTGGCACCATATTGGTTGCCCAGGTGGCTAAGAAATGCGCCTTCTGCCATGGAGATGGCGGCGGTTCCTGCAGGGACGGCTATATCTATGACGTCTGTCCTGTGTGCAATGGAACGGGTTGGGCCTATGTATTGAAAACCGCGCTTAACCCATTGGATCACCTGAATAAATAGCCCTGATTAATTTAAACCTTATTACGCCTTTCCCGGATCAGCGAGGTTTAGCCGGAGTGGTTTTTCGATTCTCGAGCCGGATAAGGTCGATCGTTTCGACTGCATGGCGCAAATGCGGGATGACAATACTCCCCCCTACGATTAACGCCACGTTGAGCGCATCGTACAATTCTTCATCCGACCAGCCTGCTTCCGTACACTGGATCAGGTGGTAATCGATGCAGTCGTTGCAGCGTAAGACCGTCGAAATCACCAATCCCAACAGCTCTTTCGTCTTACTGTCTAATGCCCCATCGTGATATGCGCTGCCGTCCAGGTTGAAAAACCGCTTGATCCCCAGGTGATCGATCTCTGCAATCCGGTCGTTCATGCGGGTACGGTAAGAGCAGAATTCATCCAATCTTGTCGACATACTACCTCCAGGGATGAAAGATACTCCATTATACCCGTGAGGCTTTCTCAAGCCCGTCGAACGATGCATGCCTGATGCAAGCAAATAATACGCAGGCCATCCCCTTTTCAAATCTTAATCGGCGAAGATGGTCCGGCGATTGCGCACAGCTGGCAAAGCGGGTTGGAGCGTGAGGGTTTCCAGGTTGCCTGGAAAGAAAAGGGTGAGGAAGGCATCCATTATGCCGTAGAGCAGTCTTCGCATCTAATCCTGTTGGATGTGCGCCTGCCGGACGGCTCGGGCTTTGATTTCTGCCGCCGCATGCGTACGCACGGGTTGCGCAGGTCTATTTTGATACTCAGGATCCAAAGTGAAGAGTCGGATAAGGTCCTGGGGCTGGAGATGGGTGCCACCGATTATGTTACCAAGCCCTATAGCCTGCGCGAGCTCGTCTCGTGGCTGGGAACTTGGTTGCGCCGGGTGTATGGGGAACCATCGAATGCCGGCGCAGATATCCTGTAAGCGGGTGACCTGGTGATCGACCAAACGAGCGGACAGGTTTGGCGCGGCGAGCAAGCCCTAAACCCGACTCCCATCGAGTTCCGCCTGAAGTCCTACCTGGCTCGCCATCCCGGGCTGGCGCTCACCCGGTCGCAAATGATCGACGCCGTGTGGGGCTAAGCGCCGGACGTAGAGGGCGAAAGGGCCGTCAACGTCCACATCCGCCGCCCGCGCGAAAAGGTGGAGCATCGTTATTGCCGGCGTGCTGTTGCTGGCTTTAATCGCCGGGGGGATATTTAGGAGTCCGCAGCAAGCAGGCGGATGCCGCCAGACAGAGCGTCCAGGCGCCGCCAACGATGGAGGTGACGTGTGGCAATGTCGTCCAATCGGTGGATGCGCCTAGCCAGCTGGTCAGCATGCCAGACCTAACTCTCGAAATGGGGGTGAGCGGTACCCTGCAGAGCGTGACACTCAAACCGGTCATAGAGAATCCGTCACTGGATGGATCCAGTTCGGTCGTAGTGGGTAGTGCGGTCAACGGTGCCATATGGGTCCCCGAAGTAGGCGAATTCGTCGAGACGAACCAGGGGAAGCTCAATCAGGTGGGCGTGGTGTTGTTTTGCGTTCACATTATGAACCTGGGCAATGATGAAAAGAGCAAGCAAAACCGCCTGGCTTACCTGAACGAAGTTCAGCCCTTGCTAAAACCGGCGGATGAAGCCTGGTTCGCCGGCATTGGCATGAATCCACAAGAGAGTTCGTGGCTCGAGCAGTGGGTGTCTCGGACCTTCAAGATCGCCCCATAGGGAGACTGCCGCGATTGGAACAAGATCCGCGGTTGGGCAACCTCGCTCATCGATACCCTCTAATTTGGCGGCAAGCTTCCCACCTCCACGGTCGCTTAACCTCCTGGTAGATGACTTCCCTTTGAGAGATAACTTCAATATAATATGTATTA
Source organism: Chloroflexota bacterium (assembly GCA_023381565.1). Classification (GTDB taxonomy): domain Bacteria; phylum Chloroflexota; class Anaerolineae; order Anaerolineales; family Anaerolineaceae; genus JAMCRR01. Next base: position 18,421 of record JAMCRR010000002.1, on the reverse strand, counting down.
GAAGAGATTATCGTTTTCGTCATATAAGCCGTGTGCACGTCGTCTTCCGGCTGATGCTGATCCATCGCAGCCCATAAGTGGTTTATACCCGGTCAGTAGCTCTGCCGGACTATACGATTCACGGGCCAGTGTTGCTTCTGGCCGGAGGGCATAGCGATGGCTTTGCTGGCTGTTGCTCCTCAGTCTTCCCCATTTGGCATCTTTCGCAATCGGGCATTTTCTTTGTTGTGGACCGGACAGCTGGTTTCCACGAGCGGCACTGCTCTCACCAGCCTGGCAGCCTCCATTCTGATCTTCCGGCTGACCGGCTCGGCCATGAGCGTCGGCCTGATGCTCATGGCCACAGCCGTGCCCAGCCTCTTCGTCGGCCTGATTGCCGGCGTTTTCGTCGACCGGCTGGATCGAAAGCGGATTCTGATCTGGGCGGATTTAATCCGTGGGGTGCTCGTTTTTCTCATCCCATTCTTGATCCCCTATAACGTACTCTGGTTGTACGTGATCGTCATGCTATCCAGCGCAGTCGGGCAGTTTTACGACCCGGCTCACGAGAGTGTGCTCCCCGAGGTTGCCTCTGACGAGGAGCTGGCCTCAGCAAATTCGTTGATGGCCATCAGCTCCTTCGGCTCAACAGCCATCGGCTTCGCAGCCTCAGGCTTGATTGCTTCCCAATTTTCTATCGAATGGGCCTTCTATATTGACGCGCTCACCTTCCTGTTTTCGGCAGGCTGCATCTTGTTCATTCGCATGCAGCCCATGCAGGTCGAAGGACAAACCAGCGTAGCGACCGTGGTACGCAACTTGAAAGCCGGCGCAAAATTCCTGTTCGATAACGCTATTCTGCGCTCGCTTTTCCTGGTTTCATTGCCGGTCTTTATCAGCTTCGGCTTGTGGAATTCACTGCTCCTGCCCTTCGCCTTGCGCGCCTTGCAGGCTAATGAGTTTCAATACGGCCTCCAGGAGGGGTTGACCTCGGTAGGCTTTGTCATGGGTAGCCTGCTCATGGCGAGCCTGGCTAACCGGATGCGCGAGGGCCAGTGGCTGGTACTCAGCTTCATCGGCATGGGAATTGTCGGCATGATCTACGCCTTCACAGCCTCGATCGCACTGGCCATCGGGTTGGTGATGGTCTCTGGTTTTCTGAACGCTCCCGCTTCAGTCGCCCGGCGATTGATCGTCCAGCGCAACACGCAGCGCGAGAACCGCGGGCGAGTGAACAGCACTTTCTTCGTTTCACGCGATGTTGTTTTTTTATTAGGCATGGCCGCTGCCGGGCTGGCTGACCTGTTAGATATACGCCTGCTGGTGCTGGCCAGCGCCGTGATCCTGGCAGCAGCCGGATTGGCCGCATTGGGACTCCCCGGTTTGGGCCAGCCTGCGGCCGAATGGCGACGGGCGCTGAGCCTGCTAAGGGGCGCCCAGCCTGTGCCTGGGGGTGGCGCCAGCCGTTTCGCCACTCTGGCCGATTTAGATTCGCTTGCCGTTCTGGTCCCGGAACTGGCCGGGCTGAGTGAAAAGGATCGTGAAAGCCTGGCTGCCCAGGCGCGTGTCGTCGAGGCGCCCGCCGGCGCCACCATCATCCGGCACGGCGAGGTCGGCGACTGCGCGTACTTCATCCTGGCTGGCAAAGCCGTAGCCGGGGTAGCCACTGAATCCAATGATTACCGTGCACTCTCAACCATGACCCCTGGCGATTTCTTCGGCGAGATCGCCGCCCTCACCGGTACTCGCCGCACGGCCAACGTTGTGGCCGATGAGCCTACCACCGTCCTGGAGATACCCGCACCAGCCGTGCGCGGTTTGATGAGCCAGCCTGCGATGAGCCGGCTAATCCTATCGAAGATGGCAGAGCGCCTGACCCGCTCCAGCCTCACCGAGTTGCCGCGCTTTGCCGGCATTGACCAGGAATCGCTTCTCGAGCTGCGTACCGAGGAAGCGTAATTGTAGAGGAGAATAAAGTGACTGGTAGACGTAAATCAACGAAGAAAATCCTCTCTGTGCAAAGCCCTGACGCGGGCGATCTATCTTACGAAAGTTTGTTAGCCTCTGCCGATAAGGCTATGCAGGTAATTGAATTTGGATCGGCGATTGAACTATTCAATCAAGCGTTGAATTTAATGAGGATGTTGCCAAAGCGAGATTTGGTTAAAGAATATGCGTTGCTCCAAAAACGAGCTTATTGTCATCGATATCGCACCGACGTCGTCTCTTCCTTATCCGACCTGAAAGAGATGGTCTTACTGGCAACCGAAATGGGTGACATTAAACGCCAGATCGAAGCCATGATACAGCAATCGGAATGGACAACCTTTCTGGGAAGGACTTCTGAAGCGCGTGAGATTGCCCTGGAGGCTATTGCCCTCGCACGAAGTTCAGATAGCCTGGAAGAAAGGGTAAAGATTAAGTTAGAAGCTGATGGCCTGGATCAATTAGGCGATAGCGTTCAACGGGCGGGGGATTCTGAACAAATACGTGCATATCACGAGAGTGCCCTGGCCCTCCACCGCCAGGTAGGCGATCGGGCCGGTGAAGCATGGTGCCTACAACGGATCGGAGGTACCTACTACCAGACCGCTCAATTGGATCAGGCTCAAGTATATTATCGTCAGGCTTTGCAAATTTTCCGTGAGGTGCGAGACCAGGAACATGAGGGGTTGTGCCTGAACGGGCTGGGGATATCCTCTCAGGATGCAGCAGTGCAACGTGATTATTATGAGCCTGCCCTGGCGATTTTCCAGGCTACAGGTAATCGCGTGTACCAGGTTTTGTTGCTCAACAATCTGGCGATGTTGTATTGTTTTCTGGGTCTCTACACTCGTGCAGCTCATTATGCAAACCAGGCAGTGCAAGAAGCTCGCGCAGCTGGGGCGCTTCCCGGACTGGTGGCATTCTTGGATACGCTTGGATTAGTATATTTTCAATTGGGTGACTACATCAAGAGCCGTCAGGCCATCGAAGAAGCCCTTCAGGTAGCAAGAGACACTACCGACAAATTTATTGAAAGCGGTCTTTTGATCCGGCTGGGCAACCTGGATCTTGCCGAAGGCCGGCTTGCTGAAGCGGTTCAAATTTTGGATCAGGCGATCAAATTATGCATTGAAACCAGTTCGCCGGACTATCAGGCGGCAGCGCAGGCCAGCCTGGGTGCAGCCTACCTGGCTCTGGGTAATTGGCCGGAAGCCGAGCGCCAAACAGGGGAAGCGGTTTCGCAAATCGAGGCTCTCGGAAACAAAGCCAGAGATTATCCAGCGGAAATGATTTGGTGGTTGCGTTATAGAATTCTAAAGTATAAGGATGATCCGGATCGAAGCGAAGAGGCCTGGCGCTGCCTGGAGCAGGGTCAGAGAATAATCTTCTCCAACATCACCACCCTCAGCGATGCCGGGCTGCGGCGCAACTACCTCAACAAGTTCAATATCCACCGCGAGCTGCTCCTGGAGTGGAGGCGCCAGGCTGCCCGGCGCGGGCTGGCGGTGGAAATGCCGCGGACCGGTTCAACTGAGGGCAATGGGCAAAGCCAATTTAAGCGGTTGCTGGAAATCAGCGTGCGCATGAACGAAAAGCGCGACACGAAAGAGCTATTGGATTTCATCATGGACGAGCTGGTGGAGCTGTACGGCGGCGAGCGCTCGATGTTGATGCTTGCGGAGAACGTCGCCGAGCTGGAGGTGGCCGCTCGTGGTGTGCCGGAGAAGGATATGCCAGGGCTCAGGACCAAGGCTGCCGGTCTACTGGCCAGCCTGTCACGGTCTAGGGAGCCGTTGGTTCTAAAAGAAGAGACTGGTTCCGGGGAAGAACCGGATGATCCTCCTGATCTCAACCAGCGGTCGGTGATGGTCGCCCCGTTGATATCTCACTCGCAGCTTATCGGGCTGATCTACGCCGATACACGCCTCATCTTTGGGGCATTCACCCAGTCCGACCTCGACCTGCTCAGTGTTTTTGCCAACCAGGCCGCTACGGCCATCGAGAACGCCCGCTGGGCGCGAACCCTCGAGCAGCGTGTTGAGCAACGCACCTCCGAGCTACAAGCTGCCAACAGCTATCTCGAGCAGCGCACTGCTGAACTGGTCATCCTCAACAGTGTGGGCGAGGCCATGTCCAGGCAATTGGATGTAAGAACGATCACTCGTCTGGTAGGCGACAAAGTGCGCGACATTTTTTCGACGGAAGTCGCGGTCATTTATCTCTATGACCCTATTCTGAATATGGTCCATGCCCCTTACGCTTATGACCGGGGCTATATAGAAAATACCGAAATCTTCGATAAGCTCCTTTGGGAAGAGCCTTGCGCTAATCTGATCATTACATCTCGCAAACCTTATCTATTTAACACAATTCAAGAAATGGAAGAAGCCGGGATGGGTACCTATCCGAATGCTGAAGGGGGAGCAGGAGTCGTCGGCTCTTTTCTCGGAGTGCCGATCATCGCAGGCGAGCGGGCGCTGGGGATGGTCTCTGTGCAGAGCTACCAGGAACATGCCTATGACGAGTCAAACCTCCGGCTGCTGTCAACCCTGGCAGCCGGCATGGGCGTGGCCATCGAGAATGCCCGCCTGTTTCAGGAAACCCGGCGCCTGCTCGAGGAGAGCCAGCAGCGGGCCAACGAGCTGGCTATTATCAATACCGTCGGGCAAGGTTTGGCCAGGCAGCTCGAGTTCCAGGCGATTATCGATTTGGTGGGTGATAAAATCCACGAGATTTTTGGTGGCCAGAATTGTTTCATCTGCCTGTATGACCGTAAAACGAGTATGATGCAGTTCCCCTATTGGGTGGGCGATCAGGGGCAACGAATCTATATAGAACCAGCGCCAATGGGCACAGGTCTTACCTCCATCGTCATTCGTTCCCGCCAACCGGTGGTCTTAGGCACTACAGCAGAAGCCGACCGGCTCGGATCGGTTAAAGTTGAGGATGGCAGCGGCAAAGAGCCGGAATCCTGGATGGGAGTGCCGATCATCGTCGGGGATGAGGTTACCGGAGTAATCGCCCTGCAGGATTGGCCCAAAAACCGCTATACGGAGAGCGATGTAAGGCTGGCTTCGACGCTGGCATCCAGCATGGGTGTTGCCCTGGAAAACGCCCGGCTGTTGAGCGAGACTCGCCGGCGGGTCACCGAGCTCTCCATGCTGAGCGATATCGGAAAAGCGCTCTCCTCTACATTGCAGGTCAATAAACTGCTCCAATTGATCTACGAGCAGACCAGCCGGGTGATGTATGCCGAAAACCTGTTTATCGCCCTCTACAATCAGGTGAATGATGAGGTGGAGTATGCCTTCAGCCATAACCTGGAAGAGGTGGTTCCCGGAACGCGCGTACCGGTGGAAGGGGGCTTAACCGGCTATATCATTAAAAATCGTAAGCCGGTGTTTATCCACGGCAGCGGAGAAAACTCAGCCCTCGAGATGGGTGTTCAGGTGGTCGGAAAGCCGGCTGCGTCCTGGCTGGGAGTGCCGATGCTCCTGGGCGAGCAAGTCTTGGGGGCCATCGTTGTCCAACACTACACCGATTCCAATGCGTATGACGAGACCCACCAGGCACTGCTCGAGGCGGTCGCCAGCCAGGCGGCCATCGCTCTCGAGAACGCTCGCCTGTACCAGGAAGCGCGGCGTAGAGCAGAGGAGATGGCTGCCCTGGCTGAAATCGGCAGCGATATCGCCACAACCCACGAGATGGAGCCTGTCTTAGAACGGATGGCCGTCCGGGCAAAAGAGTTGTTGTCTGTGCGCGATATTGCCTTTTACCTGCTCCAGCCTGATCAGAAAACTTTACAGCCGAATGTAGCCCTGGGTAAATGGGCCTCCCAAATCAAAGCCTTTCCGGTAATTGTAGGGAGAGGGATTAACGGCTCAATTGCTCAATCCGGCATTGCCGAGATGATCAACTACCCCGAGACCGATCCCCGCAGCATCCTGATCCCTGGAACACCGGATTTCGAAGAAGAAGAACAAGAGGCGATCATGTCCGCTCCGCTGATATCGCGGGGCAAGGTCATCGGCCTGCTTTGCGTTTGGCGAATGCGAGCACAAGGATTGTTCACTCAATCGGATTTGGATTTTCTGGTCAGTCTGGCTCGCCAGGCGGCGATCGCCATTGAGAATGCCCGCCTCTATGTCGAAACCAAACGGCGCGCTGACCAGATGGCCACCCTGGCCGAGGCCGGCCACGAGATATCTGCCACGCTTAATTTACAGGTCGTCTTCGAGCGCATCGCCTCGAGAGCTCACACTGTATGTCGCTCACGCGACACGATCCTTCGGCTGGCCGATCAGGATGGTCAAACCTTCCGCACGATTGTCGCTGTGGGCAGATACGCCGACCAATTCAAGTCCGATATAGTCACGTTGGGGCACGGCGTCAGTGGGTGTATTGCCCAGTCTGGTATTGCCGAAATCATCGACGATATCGCCAAAGACCCACGTGGTATCCATGTGCCCGGCACCCCAGACGTTGAAGAAGAAGTGGAAACCCTGATGTGCGCACCGCTCGTGAGCCGTGGTCAGACGATTGGATTGATGTCGCTATATCGTTCCATACCTGAAGGCCTGTTTACTCAGGTGGATCTGGATTTTCTGCAGGGACTTGCGCGGCAGGCGACAATTGCCATCGAAAACGCACGCCTGTATCAAGCTGCTCAAGACTCGCAACGCCGTATGGCGGATATCATCGACTTCTTACCGGACGCCATGCTGGTGATCGACCGTGAAGGCAAAGTGATCGCCTGGAACCGGGCCATCGAAGAAATGACCGGGCTGAAAGCGGCAGAAATACTTGGCAAGGGCAACTACGAATACGCCATTCCCTTCTACGGAGAGCGGAGGCCGATCCTGATCGATCTGGTGCTCCTCCCAAATGAAGAGGTTGAGGGAGAATACGCCAATATCGAGCGACACGGGAAAATCCTGGCGGGCGAGTCGGTCGTACAGTTAAAAGGTCAGATGGCTTATCTCTATGCCTATGCCTCTACTTTGCGTAACTCGGATGGTGAAATTGTCGGCGCCATTGAGACCATCCGCGATTTTAGCGATCGCAAGCGAGCGGAGAAAGAACTGCAGCAAGCAAAGGAGGAGGCCGAGGAAGCGCGGCAGCAAGCCGAAGCCGCCACCCAGGCCAAGAGCGCTTTCCTGGCCACCATGAGCCACGAGATCCGTACTCCGATGAATGCCATCATCGGCATGAGCGGGTTGCTCCTCAATACCCCGCTGATGGGCGAGCAGCGTGAGTTCGCCGAGATCATCCGCACCAGTGGCGATGCTCTATTGACCATTATCGACGACATCCTGGACTTCTCAAAAATCGAAGCCGGCAAGCTGGAATTAGAATACGCCCCCTTTGACCTGCGTGCCTGTATGGAAAATGCCCTGGACTTGCTGGCCAGCAAGGCCGCCGAGAAAAAGCTGGATTTGGCTCTGGTAATCGCCCCGGATACACCCACGATGATCAACGGGGATGTGACACGATTACGGCAGATTTTCCTTAACCTGCTCAACAATGCGGTTAAATTCACCGAGCAGGGAGAAGTGGTCCTCTCGGCCAATCTGGAAACGACGATCCCCGCCTCTAAAAATGAGGGGCGGAATTCTCCCTGTTATATCTTACACTTTTCTGTACGCGACACAGGCATCGGCATCCCCCCGGATCGGATGGATCGCTTATTCAAATCGTTCAGTCAAGTGGATACTTCGACGACGCGCCGTTACCGTCTGCCTTGTAACCCATTTGCGATCAGTATGCGGCTGAGCCAGATGATGGGCGGGACGATGAGGGTGGAGAGCCAGGTAGGCTCAGGGACGACATTCCACTTTTCCATCCGGGCTGAGGCTGCAACGGTCCCCTCAAGACGTACCGAGCTGAGCGGCGAGCAGCCGCAATTGAGCGGCAAGCGGCTGCTGATCGTCGACGACAACACGACCAACCGCCGCATCATTGCCCTGCAAGTGAAAGACTGGGGCATGCTGGCGCGCGATACCGGCTCTCCACACGAAGCGCTGTCCTGGATCGAGCGAGGCGATCCCCTCGACATTGCCATCCTGGACATGAATATGCCGGACATGGATGGATTGATGCTGGCCAGGGAGATCCGCAAGCACCGTGATGCGGAGGAGTTGCCTTTGGTGATGCTTTCTTCGATGGGACGTCACGAGACTGCCGACGAAGCAGTGGATTGGGCTGCCTACCTTTCCAAACCGCTCAAGCAATCGCAGCTTTTCGACATCCTCAACGCAATTTTCTCGGAGCAGCCGGTTAAGCCTCAACCCTCTGCAGCAGGCACCACCCAAATCGATACCGAGATGGGGAAACGTTTACCCCTGCGCATCTTGTTGGCGGAGGATAACGTCGTCAACCAGAAGCTGGCTTTACGCTTACTGTCGCAAATGGGTTACAAGGCAGACGTGGCTGCCAATGGGGTGGAAGCAGTTGACGCCGTGAGCAGCGGTGCTTACGATGTGGTCTTAATGGATGTGCAGATGCCCGAGATGGACGGGCTGGAAGCCTCACGGCAGATCTGCGCCCGCTGGCCCTGGGGGCAGCGACCACGCATTATTGCCATGACTGCCAATGCCATGCAAGGAGATCGAGAGATCTGCCTGGCAGCCGGAATGGATGATTACATCAGCAAGCCGATCCACTACGAACAACTGGCTGCAGCCCTGAACAAAGCTCGACTTCCGGATCGCAGTAAATAATTGGAGGCTGGTATGACTGAACAAGTGGTTGACCGTGCGGTATTTGAGAATCTAAAAGCCATGATGGGAGAAGATTTCATCGGCGAACTGATCGACGTTTACTTTGAAGATACCCCACTTCTCATCGCCGAAATGCGCAAGGCGCTATCCATACAGGATACCGAGGTTTTTCGAAGGGCTGCCCACTCGGTCAAATCCAACAGTGCCAACTTTGGCGCTATGCAACTCTCCATGCTTGCTCGCGAGCTCGAGATGATGGGGAAAGACGGTAAGATTGAAGCTGCAGTACCCAAGCTGGAACGTCTTGAGGTTGAATTCCAAAAAGTGCAGTTAGTTCTAAAGGATCTCGAGAATGGGCACTAGACGGCTCGCGAATGAAGCAGGCCGTATACTCGTTGTTGACGATAACAAGGTCAACCGGTTGCTGCTGGCGCGCGGATTGGAACAGCAGGGGCACAGCGTGTCCATCGCTGAGAACGGCAGGCGTGCGATGGAAGTTCTGCAGGCAGGGAATTTTGACCTGATCTTGCTCGACCTGCAGATGCCTGAAATGGATGGTTACCAGGTACTCGAGCAGCTCACCAAAGACCTCGAGCTGCGCAACATCCCCGTGATCATTACCTCGGCAGTCGAGGAGCTTGACGAAGTCGCCCGCTGCATCGAGATGGGTGCTGAAGATTATCTAACCAAACCGCTAAACCCGATCCTTCTAAAAGCCCGTATCGGTTCCAGCCTGGAAAAGAAGCGCCTGCGCGACCAGCAGCGCGAGTTGATCCGCAAATTTGCCACCAGCGAGGTTGCCGACGAATTATTAGAGAAAGGATTTACACTCGGAGGGCAATTTGTCGATGCCAGCGCCATGTTTTCAGATATTCGCTCGTTTACCACAATTGCGGAATCCCAATCTCCGGCCGATACTATTGAATTGCTCAACACGTATTACACCCTGATGTTTGAAGCCATCGGCAACCACAGGGGCATCGTCAACCAGATGGTGGGAGATGGGCTGATGGCCATCTTTGGCGCTCCCCTCCCCCAGGAAGATCACTGCAAACAGGCAGTACTCGCCGCGCTGGAAATGATCGAGCTCATCGATCTGTTTAATTGCGACCAGGCCGCACAGGGAAAAGCGCAAATCCGCATTGGCATCGGAATCGCGTCTGGGCAGATGATCGCCGGTTATACCGGCACGTTGTCGCGAGCGACTTATACCTGTGTGGGCGATACGGTGAACCTTGCTGCAAGGCTCGAAACGCATACAAAAATAGTGGGTGAACCGATATTAATTGATGAAACCACCCAAGTTCATCTGAATAGATCCATCCAGACCATCGAGCATGAGCCTGTCCAGCTCAAAGGAAAAACTCAGGTGGTCAAGATTTTCTCGGTTCCCACCGGGCAGGAAGTATCGATATGAACGAAAGGCTCATCCGGCAAGTACAGCTGTTTAATTCCCTCCCCTACGACGAGATCGAATATCTGGCTGCAACCCTTCAACCTTGCGAGTTTCCGGATAAAACTATCCTCTTCCAGGAAGGACATGTAGACAACCATTTCTATATCCTCCTGGACGGTCAGGTTGAAATCATCAAATCATTGGGAACACCCGATGAGTGGTGTCCGGGGATCCAGCATAGCGGGGCGATACTGGGCGAAATGAGCCTGTTCATGCAAGACCGCCACCACACAGCCAGCGTGCGCGCTCTTGGGCCTGTGCGGTTGTTAGAAATGACCCGTCTCGACTTCGACGCGCTGCTCCACCGCCACCCAACCCTGGCCTACGATTTGCTCGCTCTGGTGAGCGGTCGCATGGAAGAATCTGAAAACCAGACCATTCTGGATTTACGCGAAAGGAACCGCAGGCTGACACTTGCTTACGAGCAGCTACAGGCAGCCCAGGATGAGCTGATTGAAAAGGCTAAGCTCGAGCGAGAGCTGGCTGTGGCTCGCACTCTTCAACTGAGCATCTTGCCGCGCCGGTTGCCGGATCTAGCCGGGTACGAATTTGGCACCATCATGCATCCGGCGCAAGCGGTAGGCGGTGATTTTTATGACTTTATCAAGCTGGATCGCGACAGCCTGGGGATCGTTATCGGCGATGTGACCGGGAAGGGCATCCCGGCGTCCATTTTTATGTCGCTCTCTTACAGCCTGGTGCGAGCAGAAGCCCGGCGATCGGGTTCGCCGTTAACTGTGCTGCGCACAGTAAATCGGCATCTGCTCGATATGAATGTCGTTGGGATGTATGTGACCGTTCTTTACGGCGTGTTGAACACGCGCAGGGGAGAGTTCCATTATGCACGCGCCGGGCACCTGCCCCCCGTTCTGCTCGATTGCAAAAGCAAGCCGGTTGATCTGCAAATGGACATAGGTCAGCCATTGGGATTATTCAAAAACCCTCACCTTGATGAAGAACTGGTTTCTATTTCCCCGGGCAGCACTATGCTGCTTTACAGCGACGGCGTGACCGAAGCAGTCGACACCCAGGACCAGGATTATGGGCTAGAGCACCTGCAATCCGCCCTTTGTGAAGAACACGCAGCGAGTGCCCAACACGTCTGTGACCGTCTCTGGGAAAGAATTGCGGCATTTACGGGGCCGACTGGACCGCAAGATGACGTAACCCTGTTGGCAATCAAAAGTGTGCCAGTGTGAACGATCCTCAGGATCCGCCCTCTGATATCATCGGTTTTCTACACAACACGCCTCTCTTCAGAGATTTGGATGAGCGGGTTATAAGGAGGCTGGCATACGCTGGTTGGCTGAAGCGTGTGCCCAAAGGCGAGGTAATTTTCCTCCAGTCCGACCCACCTGACTCTGCGTACATCGTCCGGTCGGGGTCGGTCGCCATTGTGCTGACCAGCACAGAAGGGCGCGAGCTGGTAATCAACGAAATGCGTTCGGGAGATTGCTTCGGCGAAATGGGCGTCATCACCGGTCGGGCGCATTCAGCCGATGCAATCGCCCGAGAAGCGAGTGAAATACTCGTCATCCCCCGCCAGGCTTTGCTGGATGCGCTTGAACAAGAACCAACCTTTACACGGCGCTTGCTCGAAACGACTGCTGCACGCCTCAATCTAAGCAGCGAGCGTGAGAGTGCCCTGGCTTTCTTAGACGCGCAGGCGCGCCTGGCGCGCGTCTTGCTGCAATTGGACCGCGAGTCCAGCGCTAATGGGTACGTAACCATCTCGCAAGAAGAGCTGGCAGGCCGTTCGAGCCTCACGCGCCAAACTGTGGCTAAAACCCTGGGTCGTTGGCGCAGAGCCGGCTGGCTACTCACCGGTCGGGGTAAAATTGTACTCCTCAACCGCCCGGCACTTAAAAGGTGGATACAACAGCAGGGTATTTGAGCCTATCATCAGTCCCTTATGTCACTCAGGCGACAGACAGAATAGGGAATGGATGCTACACTGCAATTGATCCTTGAAGATTAAAAGCACGGCGGTGCGCCGCTCCATATGTTCATTCCCGCCGGGAATCCGTAGAATCCAAAAAAATTTCACCATATTTCTGGGATAGATAAGGAGAGGATAAAATGGACAGCAAGCAAACTCAGGCTCTGAACCGTTTGGTCAAGAAGTTAAATGCCATGCGCGCCACCTTGAAGAAGGACGAGCGCGACCTGTTGGACGATATGATCCTCAGCCGCACTGCAATGTCCGATGAGGTGGCTGCACACGCCATGTCTAAGGAGCGCGTGACCCCCAAGATCACCCCTGCCCCTGATGAGAGGATCGCCAGCCGGATTGCCGCCCAGGACGAAGAGGTCGTTGCCCACGCCATGACCCCCCAGGCAGAACCCCAAATCAGCAAGCGCATCGACCTGCGCATCGATTACCGCATTACCCTGGATAACGAGCAGGGCACCTACCGCATCGATTACTAATTCTACCGCAGCCGGTGTCCAGGGCGCCCTCCCCGGACACAACTGAATTTCCCCGAAGGATTTCTTTCGGGGTAATTCGGATTTTAAATAAGGCTGCGCACGAAAGGTAAATAACATGGATCGGTCGAACTCCGAAGAGGACCCCCGGTTGGCCGGGCAGTTGCGGCGGCTGCTGCTCTCAATGGAAGCCAGCGGGCGCGCCATTCTCCCCAACTCCAACCAGGATCTGCTGCAATCCATCGTCGAGGCGGCGGCGCGCATTTTCAGCGCTGCCGCGGCTTCGATTGCCCTGGTCAATGAAAAACAGCAGACCCTGGAGTTCAAGGTCGCTTATGGGGAGGGTAATGAAGCAGTGGTTGGGATGCAAATCCCCCTGGATAAAGGCATCGCCGGCTATGTGGCAATGACCGGCCAGCCGATCGCCGCCTCAAACGTCCAGCGAGATGGGCGTTTCGACCAGGAATTTGCCCAAACGACCGGCTACGTTCCACGCTCGATCCTGGCAGCGCCTCTGCTTTCGGGCGACCGGGTCATCGCCGTGATGGAAGTGCTGGATAAAATCGACGCCCCTTCCTTCGGAATGCAAGATATGGAGCTGCTCGCCCTCTTCGCCCGTCAGGCCGCGCTGGCAATCAAGCAATCGCAGCAGATCGGCCAGATAGGCGCTACCCTGGTGCAGGGCCTCCAGCAACTGGCGGAGTCTGGCAGCGCTGAGGAAGCCGCGCAACTCCTACCCCTCCTGGAAAAAGCCGAGGGAGAAGGTGAAGACCGGGAAGATATCTACCGCCTGGCAGCCTCCTTCAATCGAATTGCCTCCTTAGGAGATGCCGAGCGAAAAGCCTGCCTGCAGATCCTCAGCGCGTTTGCAGACTATGCGCAATCCAGAAAAGGGTTCTAAAGTGGCGGGAGACAAACAAGTGAAGGTACTGTGGAGCGCCGGGCATGGCAAATGATCGGCTGCTCCCGGCCTGGTCTTCTCAATTCACACCCGAAGCGATTCGCCAGCTGACCGCCATGGGCCCTCTTGCCGAGATCACTCCGGAATGGGCGTGGGGGCAGAGCCGCGGCGCAGGCGTGCGTGTGGCAGTGGTTGACAGCGGCATCGAGCACGACCACCCTGCTCTGGAAGACTCCGTCTGTGGAGGTGTGGCCGCCGTTTACGACGAGCGCTACAAGGGGAAAGCCCGCTTCGAAGCGGATGATCCTCCGCACGACCTGAGCGGTCACGGCACAGCCTGCGCCGGCATCATCCACTTCATTTCACCTGAAGCCGAGCTGTACAGCGTGCGCGTTTTGGGCAGGGATATGCGCGGCAAAGCCCTGCAGTTTGCCGCCGGCCTGCGCTGGGCCATCGAACAGGACATGGGAGTAGTCAATTTAAGCCTGAGCACCTCGCGCGAGGAATATTTCGCCTTATTCCACCAGATTACCGATCAAGCGTATTTTCACAATGTGGTGATCGTTTCAGCGGTGAACAATATCCCCGCACCGAGCTATCCCTCGTTGTACTCATCGGTCATATCGGTCGCTGCTCACGAAGGCCACGACCCATTCACGTATTACTACAACCCCTCCCCGCCGGTTGAGTTCGGCGCCCCCGGCATCGACGTGCGGGTGGCGTGGAAAGACCGGCAGTACCTGGCGATGACCGGAAACAGCTTCGCGGCTCCGCACATCTCCGCCATCGTAGCCCTCATCCGTTCCAAACACCCGGAACTTACCCCCTTCCAGATCAAAACAGTCCTGCTTGCCTGCGCGGCCAACACACACCGCAGCTAAAACCCCTGGAGCAAACAGCTATAAGGTTATATAATTGGGGTGTCGCTGTAAAAAGCGCGTGCACTCGCCCCCGTAGCTCAATTGGACAGAGCGCCTGACTTCGAATCAGTAGGTTGTGGGTTCAATTCCCGCCGGGGGCGCCTACTTGTGGGGGTTATATATTATCGAAACACCATATATGGTGGTTTGAGAGCCTACTGGTAGAGTAGGCCCTCTTATTTGGTGCCATTTCGGTGCCATTCTGCTTTTATCGGTGTAATGAGATCGTCCAATCCCTGCGCGACTAGCTCATCCAACTTCGAGGTTGGTTCACCCCCATAAATATCGATGGTGGTTGAAGGCCGGGTATGACCAGCACGCCGTTGGGCTTCTTTGATTGGAACACCAATTTCATTGAGCATCAAAGTGATACTGGTATGCCTGAGATCGTGGAAACGCATAGGGGGCAGACCTGCGGATTGTAAAATTCTCTTGAAACGCTCTAAGAGATTACGTGGATCGATTGGGGTACCTACAGATGATGGGAAGATCAAGTTCATTTCTTGCCAATGATTACCCGCCATTATTTGGCGACCCTTCAGGTTCTGTTGATGCTCGATGAGAGTATCGATCGTATCTCGCCCTAATGCAATTACCCTGCTTCCAGCTTCGGTTTTTGGGGGTGAGAAAACCAATCCTTGACCAGGAACACGTTGAATTTGACGCTGGACCTTCAGACGAGATCGTTGCCAATCAATATCGGACCACCTCAAGCCAAAATTTCTCCCTCGCGCATGCCAGTCGTAAGAGTAAGGTGGAACAATGCTTTGTCAGGGGTGCATTCTGCTGTAATCAAAAATTGACGGACTTGTTCTGGATCCATTACGACAATCTCTCTAGGATTCTTGACTCTCGGCTTCTCAACCGCATCCAATGGATTCCGCCCAATGATCCCCTTTCTCGCAGCACTGGCCATAGCAGCGTGCAGGATGCTGTAAATAATTTGAACTGTCCGGTCGCCTACACCATGTTCTTGTTGACTAGTCAAGAATTTCTCAATACGGATCGGGTGCAGATCCCGGAGCTTCACTTTACCGAAGGGGGGTAGGATGTATCTCACGATATTGCTCCGGTATTGAATGTATGTCTTCGGGCGACGATTCTCTTTGATCGTCTTTAGCCAGATTTCCAAATAGTCTCCTAGAAGCATATTAGCCCCCTGGTAAGTCATTCCGTTATCTATCTGGTTGATAGTACGCTTGAGCCAATCCTGGCATTCTTGTCGGGTTTTTGCAGTATAGCTGAGCCGTTTATGCTCTAGTCTCAATTGAACACGCCAGGTACCATCCTCTCTTTTTTGGATAGAACCTTCCCGATTTCCACGGCGCTTTGCCATAATATCCTCCTTTTAGCTTGAAATATATATGTTCTAATGAGGAAAACGCCAGGTGTAGAGATATAGAAGTGTAGAACGGTATAAGCGCTTCTACATCGAAATTGATTTTAATGCGGGATGCCATGTATAAAGTTGCGACATTTCTAATTGATCATTTCTGGGGCGATCCATGTGAAATGGCAAACAGTCTGGGGGTTTTGTTATTGACCTGGAATCAAGCCTTTTATAGGTATGGTCCTTTCGACTTTGATAAGCTCGAACAGTGTATTGCGCAAAATATCGACTCTTTGAACAGATATCGCCAACGTGATATCTTGACTTTCACTATTGATGATGATCGACTAGTCAGAGATTTGTTCAAACAATTTCTCAACGCGCTTCGCATCTGTGAAGGGAAAAGTAAAGGACAGAAGACACCTGTCGGTACAGCGAAGGCTATGCATTTACTTGCTCCATCTTTCTTTCCGATTTGGGATGATCTTATTTCCAATGCATATAACTGTCCCTTTAGTGGGGTTGATTTTCCGGAAGACAGGTACATCCAATTCATCAGGAAGATGAAGCAGGTGGTTCGAGAGATTCAGGGATTCTCAAATACATTTCAAAATAATAGAACCCTCCTGAAATTGATCGATGAATATAACTACGCAAAATACACTAAAGGCTGGATATAGAAAATGGGAAAACCGGCCAGAGCAACAGCCTAAAAAGCTTACCATATCTCTTCCCGATTGGATGGGTTTTGACCAATTATCTAGATAAGGATTGCATAACGATGATCTTACTTGGTGTAAGCAAGAGGGTAAGATTCAAAGAATTGCTGTAGATCTTGCATAATAATGGTACGGTCAGAATGCTGTTCCTTTCCCACCTATCATAAAGGCTAAATGATTAGCCAATCATAGAGATGAGTAGGGGAGGTTACCTCCTCCGGGAAAACTAAATGGGTGGAATATTTATTCTATTGAATTCATACTGGCTGGTCTGACCACAACTATCTCCTATGAAGGAGAATGAAAATTTATTCAACAAGTTGTTGTATTATTCTTGGAACGAAATACAATAAATATAAGCCGTGGAATCATTCAATTGGAACGGAGGAAAAGGGGAGGACTGAACTATGGATCCAAGATTTCTTGCAGGAATTGCAGGTTTGATCAGTCGGTTGGATGCTCTGGATGATATGAAAGAAGCTCAAGATCTCAAAAAAGAACTTGAAGGCGCAGGAAATGTAGGCTTGGGTTATACTCCATCGATTTGGGCATATCACTCAGCAATGGAGATTGAGAATAAAATTGATGAACTAGAGCGTAAGAAAAGATTCTCCTTGAGTGACTTGCCCGATCATCCATGGGATGGTGACGGGGAAAATGATCGTAACAGATCTATTACTATAGATAATGAGTTAGATCCCAAGAATTGGCAATGGCGACATGCGTCTACATTCGAACAAGGTTTTGACGTCATCTTATTGGATAGGTGGTCTGGTGATAAAAAGATTTTATTAGAAAATATTCATCAAACTGATGCAATTATGATTAAATTTAGGTATTTCAATCATCTATCCGAGTTAGAGAAGTATTGGAAATCTACCCCATATAGGGTGCGGTCTCTCAGGATAGAGGTGGAACCACATAAAGAAATCAAGGCAGAACCGCAGTCCAAAAGGAACAAGCGAAAAAGAAAATAGTATTATCTTTGGTGCCATTTGGGTGCCAATACAGTTTTCAAACTGGTTGCATCGAATACAGCGAACTGATTGAACCACCACATATGGCATTATTCGGATATAACACTCCCACCCGTACGAATTAGACATAGCTAACCCACCGAAAAACCACTACAAAAAGCCTTCGAATCAGTAGGTTGTGGGTTCAATTCCCGCCGGGGGCGCCAGATATAGGGGATAACTCGCTTCCTAACCCCACCCGTGGCGGTCGAACCTGTGTAATATTCAGGCTCGTTTGTTTAGATCATCAGAAAGCTTGGTTGTTGCCTATTCCCCTTCGACCCCAGGATGATCTCAACTAAATCCACCTGATTTAATCCCGGTATCTCAGTGGATAAAACACGAATGCGGTAACTTCTCGGATGGGATACGAACAATCGAGATAATATTTAATGGATTATATTAATCTATTCAATATGTACAGCATACTCTCACTTTTTTAGCGGGTTCAGGGTTCGAGTGCCTGGGATGGTTTCACCCGGATGATATGCTCCAGGCGCTCAGTGGAATACCGATACAGTAAAACCTGCCCTTCTTCATCCAGCTCGAATCGGCCGTCGCTGACTTCAACCTGGCAGCCGCGCGGATACTGATATTTTGGGATAAAGATCTCCGTTGGGGAGCTGACCGTTGGGTCGTGCCGGAAGATGTACTCGAACACCCGGCGCCGCATGTCGAATGACAAACGCAGCGGCTCGCCGGCCGTCGCCTTTGGGTAAGGTCGCACCACAGCGCGCAGAGCGCGGCCACCCGAATCGGGGTTGGCAGGGTCGTCCTGTTGGTCGCGTGAGAAGATTGAAAAGTCTTCGCCGTTCCATTGATCGCCCCGTTCATTGGTATTGTCGGTGTCACGATCGGTGATAAAAGTACCTCAATCACCGGAATAAGAAGTCCCCTAAACATCACCTAAAATGTACCTTACTTGGGAAACCAAAGGAGGTACGGATGATCAGGAAGGAGGATTTTGC
>JAMCRR010000075.1:723-2810 GCA_023381565.1 Chloroflexota bacterium | reverse complement strand
CATGGACTTCTTATCCACGCCTCCGCAAGCGGGATTGTTCTTATTGGTCGCAGCCGGGCTTCGACTCGGTGTGCTGCCTCTGCATTTACCATACACGCCTGAATCATCTTTGCGGCGCGGGATCGGTACCACCCTGCGGCTTGTCTCCGCCGCGTCCAGTCTTGTTTTGTTGGCGCGTATTCCAGCACCCAGCCTGGCATCTCCGCTTACACCGCTTTTACTCGTTTTGACAGCCGCTGCCGCGTTGTATGGCGGCTGGATGTGGCTGCGCGCCTCTGATGAATTGGCAGGCCGCCCATTCTGGCTGATCGCGATTGCAGCACTAGCTGTTGCATCTGCATTACGCGGCGATCCGGCTGGGGCGGTCGCCTGGGGCCTGGCGCTCGTGTTGGCAGGCGGAGCATTGTTCCTCGCATCGGTGCAACAAACCTGGCTCAACCGCGCCCTGCTGATCGGCGCATGGAGTCTTTCGGCTTTGCCTTTTTCGCTGACGGCCTCCGGCTGGGAAAACAATGTTGGTGGTTTCGTTCTTGTGCTGCCGTTTTTTCTGGCCGCGCAAGCCATGATCATTGTTGGATTTATTCGATATGCTTTGCGTCCGTCAACGCACGCCTCGCTTGATTCTCAACCCGTCTGGACCAAGGGCGTTTACCCGGCTGGGATCGGCATTCTGCTCTTCGTTCAGGTTCTGCTTGGGTTTTGGGGCTGGGATGGCGCCCTGCGTATTGGCGCGTGGGGCACGAGCATTGCCGCATCTCTTTTGACTTTTGGCCTGCTGTGGGCCACGCCGCGTTTTCCCATACTGAATCCGGTACGCGCCCATTGGGTGCAACCCGCCTCCGCTTCGCGGCTCGACCGGCTCTACCAAAGTCTGTGGGGACTTTACCGGTTCCTCGCACACTTAAGCCAGACCGTTTCCGACACCCTCGAGGGCGAAAGCGGGATCATGTGGACGCTGCTGTTCCTGATATTGTTCGTCTCCCTGCTGACTCAAAGGAAGCCATAAAATGATCGCAACCATCATCTCGTGGCTGGCTGTCGTTCTGCTGCTGGTCGTGTCCTCCGGCCTGCTGATCAGCCGCGACTGGCGCTGGGATATTGGTTTTCTGGCCGCGCAATACGCGGGCGTCTTCTGGCTGGTGGCGCAACATTGGCCGCCCGGCATGGCCGCCGTGAAACTCGTCACCGGCTGGATGGCAACCGCCGCACTTGGAATGACTCTCAACACTATTTCCATTCATAGGGAACCTGACGAACGCTTCTGGCCGCAAGGCCGCGCCTTTCGTCTTTTCATGGTTGGCATGATCGCAGTGCTGACCGCATCCGCCACGCCGCGCATCGAAGCCTCCGTACCTGGAATTGGATTGCCTGTCATTGCTGGAGCGATCCTGCTGGTCGGAATCGGATTGCTTCATCTCGCCACTGATTCGCAGATCGAGCGCGTCGTTATTGGGCTCTTAACCGTCATGGCTGGGTTTGAGATCATCTATGCTGCGCTGGAAGGATCGATCCTGGTGGCCGCGCTTCTATCCGTTGTCAATCTCGGGCTGGGATTGGTTGGCGCATATTTACTCACGTCCTCCATGCCGCAGGAAGAGTCAGAATGAGCGCCCCGCTTCTTTGGGTCTTCACACCCATCCTGGTGGGTGGACTGACATTTTTGATTATGCGCGCGCGTACGGCGGCAATTGTCGGGGGGGCAGCCTCGCTTCTTTTGGCAGGAATCGCCTTCATCGTCCCGATTGACACAGCGCTGCGTCTCGGACCGGTTTCGCTCAAGATTGCCTCATCCGCATTTTTGTTTGGGCGCAGTCTGGCGTTGAATCCCAGCAGCGCTCCATTTCTGGTGATCATCTATGGCATGTGCACGCTATGGTTCTTCGGCGCGGAGGCCGCGGGCGTGGCTCATCGCCTGGTCCCATTAGGATTGATCATCACAGGCCTCTTGGTGGCGTCCATTGCCGTCCAGCCATTTCTCTTCGCCGGCCTGCTGATCGAGATCGCAGTGTTGGTCTCGATCCCGATGATCTCTCCATCGAATCAAACGCCAGGACGCGGCGTGGTGCGCTTCTTGATCTATCAAACCC
>JAMCRR010000075.1:0-713 GCA_023381565.1 Chloroflexota bacterium | reverse complement strand
GTTTTGCCTTTCTGATGGCAGTCTTTCCGCTCTACAATTGGATCCCACAGTTGCTGGAAGAAAGCTCGCCGTATGTCATCGGCTTTTTACTGTGGTTATTACCAACCATTGCCAGCATTTATGGAATGGGCTTTCTGGATCGCTATGCCTGGCTGCGCACATCGCCCGAATTGCTTGTCGGACTGCGCGTCGCCGGGCTGTTGATGGTTGTAACCGGCGGATTATGGGCCGCGTTCCAACGTCACGCCGGACGATTGATGGCATACACGGCGATCGCCGAAACTGGCTTTATCCTAATAGCGCTTGGCCTAGACCCGAAAAAGTCCGCCGCTATAACCTTTCTGCTCATCCCTGCCCGCGGACTTGGTATCGCCGTCTGGGCGCTGTCACTTTCAATCCTGAAATCCGAGCCGAGCGCCAGGCCGTTGCGTTTTGCATCCGTACAGGGACTGGCACGTGCTTACCCACTCGCAGCTGCTGGTTTGATCCTCGCCGCACTTTCCACTGCGGGCTTCCCGCTGTTGGCGGGCTTCCCTCCCCGTTTAGCCTTATGGGAAGGGACTGCTCAACAATCGCTGGGAATGGCCATCTGGTTCCTGATCGGATTGCTGGGACTGCTCGCCGGCGCGGTGCGAATGCTGGCGGCGCTCGTCATGAGCAAGGAAGAAACAGCCTGGACGTCAAAAGAGACCTGGACTCAGCGCGGTATGTTG
>JAMCRR010000047.1 GCA_023381565.1 Chloroflexota bacterium | reverse complement strand
TGAGGTGGCCCAAGGGATGCTCGCCAACGGGCGCCTGCCGCGCGCCTCGGCCCGCTACACCGCCCCCACCACCACGCCCCTGGGCGAGGGTGGCGATATGCACTTT
Source organism: Chloroflexota bacterium (assembly GCA_023381565.1). GTDB lineage: Bacteria > Chloroflexota > Anaerolineae > Anaerolineales > Anaerolineaceae > JAMCRR01. The sequence continues at coordinate 53,611 of JAMCRR010000047.1, read as the reverse complement.
GCCTTCTCGTTTGCCGCCCAGGCCGCCGAAGTGGAGGTCAACACGCGCACCGGCGAGGTCCGCGTGTTGCGCCTGGTCACCGCCAACGACGTGGGCATGGCTATCAACCCCCTGGGGCTGCGCGGGCAGATCGAGGGCGGCGCCATGATGGGCGTCGGTCACGCCCTGACGGAAGAGTTCGTCGTGAAAGAAGGCCGCGTGGTCACCGACCGGCTGGCGCGCTACCGCATGCCGTCCATCACCCTGACCCCCGAGATCACCACCTTTATCGTCGAGCACCCCACCCCCGATGGCCCGTATGGAGGCAAAGGGGTGGGCGAGATCGTCACCATCCCCACCGCGCCGGCCATCACCAACGCCGTCTTCCACGCCGTAGGCGTGCGCCTGGACCATATCCCGATTGACCAGGAAGAGGTGCTGCGCGGGATTAAAATGTAGGGTGCTGTTGGGGGCTATATCCATCAAGAACGCAATTGACCGGTTCTTGATCTGGATCGAGCTGCCCCCAACGCACCATTTACGCCCCGGTTGGTGCGGTGGAAGCGGCATCGCCATCGTCAGGGGTATCTCCCACCCAGAGGGTACCGGGGGAGCTTCGAATAGCACAATTAGCTGCGATTGGACCGCGAAGCCCGGCGAAACCCGGTATACGTCGAATATCGATTTCAAGGTACAAGATGCGAAATTAAAAATAAAGATCGGTAGCGTCTGCCAGCGGCGCTTGCCTGAGAGAAAGGCGTCTGTAGACGAGGCGTGCCCTTCTCGCCTTCTCCTAAAGGCTTGTCGCGGTGCTACAAAAAAATGGGGTGGGGGTTTAGCGCATGGGCACGACCTTGGTTCAGGGATATTTGCCCGTATTATAGCACAAATATTCTATGAATGCAACATTTTTTAAGGTTAATCGCCGGTAGGGGAGAAGGGATGGCCTAACAGGCCCAATTCCCATTGCTTGAATAACCCCTCCTGCGGCACACCTTCTTTCTGGCGCCCATGGTCCTCCGTGGACGCTTTTGGTTATTCATCCTTGCACTTCCGCGTGTGCGCCTTTGTCATGTGATAATTTCATGTCGTTGCGAGCGTTCTTTGCGAAGCAACCCCCAAGTAACCCGTAAAGGTTGCAACTGTTCCCTGTCTCGCATGGTCCTCCGTGGGCGCTTTTGTATTGGTGCTCCGCGCCACCCCGCCGGACAACCACCGCTCCCAAACCCTCCCTCGCGAAGCTCTCCTGAACGCAGTTAAGAAGTGCTTCGCCAAGAGACACCCCAGGCCTCTCCCCGCATAGCATGCCAGAATAGATCAATATGTCGTTGTCATAAATATCCATTATATATTTTTGAAATTATGACAAATGCATGCTATAATATGATTCCCAGGAGGAGGAAACTGATGATGAAAGCTTCTATCGGGCACAAGGTAAAGGGGTTGCGGGAAATGGCCGGCTTGAGCCAGACACAAATTGCGCAATTTTTGAATATCGACCAAAGCACCATTTCAAAATGTGAAAAAGGTGAGCGCCAATTCCAGGTAGATCAATTAGAACAATTGAGCAGCCTGTTCGGTTGTTCATTAGCCGACCTGGTAAACGAAGAAATGGAAGCAAAGCCTTTGTACATTGCTTTTCGTGCGGATGCCATTGCGAACGAAGATTTGGTCGCCATAGCGGATATTCACAAGATCGCGCTGAATTTAGATCAGATGTGCGCCCTTTTGCAGGAGAACGTGCATGAAGCCTAAGAACGAGCTTAGTTATCAGGCAAACGAGCTTCGTAAACGATTCGGAGAGGACTTGTCCTCTCCGATTGACGTATTTGCCATCCTGCAATCTCAGGAGCGTTTAACGCTCGTTTTTTATCCATTGTCTGAGCGTATCTCCGGTATGTGTGTACGCACGCACAGCGGAGATCAACTGGTGGCAATCAAATCCAAACTGACTAACGGCCGGCAACGCTTCACTGCCGCGCATGAGCTGTACCACCTGTTTATCCAGAAAGAAATTAAAAGCGTGGTATGCGGGAAAGAAATCGGCGCCGGGAAGGATGAAGAAGAAAAGAATGCCGATGGCTTCGCTTCGTACTTTTTAGCGACAAACGATGCTCTGCGCAGTTATATTGAAAACAACTTGAAGAAGGGTAAAAACCGTCCCGTCTCTCTGGAAGACGTTGTGCGCATCGAGCAGTATTTCAGAATGAGCCGCCAGGCGACGCTCTATCGTTTGGTGGGGGACGGATTTATCACGCTTGAATTTGCGAATACCCTTAAGGGGAAAATCATCGCCTCGGCGCGCAAGTTTGGATTCAACGAAGAGTTATACATCCCTACCCCCGCTGCACGGCAATACTACACGACCGGAAGCTATATTGAGTTAGCAGAACAACTCAAGGATCGTGAACTGATTTCCAATGGCAAGTACGAAGAGCTATTGCTTGATGCCTACCGGGCTGACATCGTCTATAACTTTGAAGCCGAAAGCCAGGAGACGTATGATTGAGCCTTTATTCTTGGATACGGACTGCCTTTCGACGTTTTTAGTGGTGGGGTATGAAAATCTCATTCTCCAGTTATATGCCGGGCGGATTGGTATACCACAGCAAGTTTATGGGGAACTGAGAAAAGTGCCTTTCATGAAAAACAGGATTGACGCTTTGTTGAAAGCGAATAAAGTAATGCTCTACCAGATCGCTGTTGGCACGGATCCGGGAGCGTTATACCTCAAGATGACCACGAGCCCGGACAAAGGGTACAAGATTATTGGTGGCGGGGAGGCCGCTGCGATTGTTCTGGCGAGACAATATAATGGCATCTTGGGTAGCAATAACATGCGTGATATTCTGCCATATATTCGATTGTTCAACTTGAAGCACCGCACCAGTGCTGATATCATGGTAGAGGCCCTTGAACAGCATCTGATCAGCGAAGGGCAGGGAAATGTGATCTGGCGTGACATGCTTCAACGGAGCCGCAAGCTGCCCACCGACACGTTTACCGAATTCCTGGCGAGCCGAAAATAACGGGGGATGGATATAGTTTCGCCCGCCCAATCGCCACTTTTGCCGATAGAAAATTGTTCCAGTTATGCTATCCTGGGGTTGTGATGACCAAGGACCCTGTGTTCACCGCACAACTCGTGGCAGAAAATATGAAATCTTTCGTGAGACCGTCCCCGCACCGTTTCCCTCCCCACTGCCGTAAGCACTACCCACCGCCGTACGGACCGCCGAAGGGCTGGATACCGTTTCCCGCTTTTCCGGTTATACTCATCCCCCGAGAGGAGAATCATCCATGTTGCCTGAGCTGTCCGGTTTTAATGAGTATATCCACAAATCCATGCAGGCCCTCAAGGTCCAGGGGGCGGCCATCGGCATCGTCAAAGATAACCAGGTGGTCCACCTGCAGGGTTACGGGCTGCGAGACGTGAAGCAGCAGCTGCCGGTCGACGCCGATACCGTCTTTGCCATCGGCTCGGCTTCCAAAGCCTTTACGGCGCTGTGCCTGGGCCTCCTGGTCGACCAGGGCAAGCTCGAATGGGATAAACCCGTCAGGGAGTACCTGCCCACCTTCAAGCTCCACGACCCCTTCGCCACCGAGCGCATGACCCCCCGCGACCTGGTCTGCCACCGCTCGGGTCTGCCCCGCCACGACCTGATGTGGTACGGCACCCCCAAAACTCGCCAAGAGCTGGTGGACCGCCTGCAGTACCTCGAGCCAAACAAGGATTTCCGCACCTACCTGCAGTACCAGAACCTGATGTTCATGACTGCCGGCTACCTGGTCGAGCTGGTCTCCGGCAAGACCTGGGAGGAATTCACCCGGCAGGAGATCCTCGAGCGACTGGGCATGAACCGCTCATCGCTCTCCGTCGAAGGCATTATAGGAGCGGAGAACGTCTCCCTGCCGTACCACGAAAAGAAGAACAAGGTCGAGGAGATGCCCTACCGCAATATCGACACCGTGGGCCCGGCCGGCTCGATCAACTCCTCCCTCAACGACATGCTGCGCTGGCTCATGCTGCACATGAATGACGGCAAGGCCGGCGAGACTCAGCTCATCTCTAAGGCCGGCATCGACGAAACCCACACGCCGCAAATGGTCGTCACCGGGGCGTTCTTTGGCTCGATCGAGAAATACCCGGAATATGGCGCTCCCGGCTCATACGGCATGGGCTGGTTCATCAATACCTACCAGGGGCGCAAAATGATCCACCACGGCGGCAACATCGACGGTTTCTCCTCCCTGGTTTCCTTCATGCCCCAGGAAAAACTGGGCGTGGTGGTGCTCACCAATATGAACGGGACCTCCTTGCCCTTCTTATCCACCTTCAATGCTTACGACCGCCTGCTCGGCCTGAAGCCGGTCCCCTGGCTGGAGCGCGTCAAGAAGGAAGAGAAAGAAGCGAAAGCCGCCCTGAAAGCCGGCAAAGCCAAATCTGAGGTCAAGAAAGTGCGCGGCACGCGGCCCTCGCACCCGCTGCAAGCCTATACCGGGCAATACGAGCACCCCGGCTATGGGGTAATTACCATCCGTAAAGAAGAAGCAGGCCTGGCTGCCGAGTACAACGGCCTGGAGTTCGACCTCAAGCATTATCACTACGATATCTTCGAGCTGAAGTACGAGCAACTCGAGCTGTCGCTCAAGGTCAGCTTTGCCACAGACGTGCAGGGCGCCATCGCCAGCTTCTCGGCTCCCCTCGAGCCCAGCGTGAAAGACATCGTCTTCACCCGCATTCCCGAGCAGCAGATGTCGGAGAAGGGCTTCCTGGAGCGGTTTGCCGGCGACTACGATCTGATGGGCCGCGATCTGACGGTCAGCCTGCGCAAGGATACGACCCTGTTTGCCGTCATCTCCGGGCAGCCCGAGCTCGAGCTGGCGCCTTACCAGGGCACCACTTTCAAGGTGAAGAATATCCCGGCGATCTCGCTGGAGTTCAAGCTGGAAGATGGCAAGGTGGCCGCTGTGGAGATCGACCAGATGGGCGCGGTCTTCACGGCGAAGAAGAAATAGCCTTCATGGTTGCTCTTCACCCTCCCAGCGTAAAGTTAAACCAGGGAGCCACCTTGTAGTCTTTGTACTTCACGATCTCGACCGATTCCGGGTAGCTGGTGAAGAGGCCTTTCACGTCGATGGTCACGCCCGGGTAGCTGCGCATGCGCTCGAAGACGTAGCGCGTCGGCGTGGCATCCACTTTCTGGTCGCCGAAATAGAAGGTGGCCAGGATCTGGTTCGTCTGCCCGATGACGATGGATTCGTTGCTCGAGTTCTGCGCCAGCACGGTCAGGCTGATGCGGTCCGAGTAGCGCGTCATCTGTAACGGCGTCATCGTCAGCCCGGCGGTGAATTGCGAGTCGAAACCCAGGGTCTTGAAGTCGATCACGTTGTTCCAGTTATACAGCCACTGCTTGTTTTCCAGGCGGAAAGGCCAGAGCTCGTCCTTCGCCTCCGTCACGTCCTTGCCGGTCTTAGGATCCGGAGAGGTCAACTGGTAAAGGACGTGCACCAGGGCAGTCTGATCGCGCAGCACCCCCGAGCCATAGCGAGTGGGGTCATTGAATACCTGGCCCTCCTTCACCTGGAACCCCGACCATTTTACTTTTTGCTGGGCCAGCGCATCGGCCGCGTCGCTGGCGGTCATCTTGGCCACCATCAGGCTGAAGGCCGAGACCAGCTTGGAAGCGGTAGAAAAGTCACCGTTCTGCAGGGCGGCCGCGTAATCCTGGGCGGTTTTCACTGCGCCGGCGGTGGGATCGGGGGTAGGCGTCGGCGTAGAAGTCGCCGCTTCGGTTGGCTCGAGGGTTGGGGTGGCGGTTGCGCGGTTAAGCATGCCCCTGGCGCCGGGAGTGAAATTCGCCGGCCGCGTCCCGCTGAAGAATGCTCCTCCGGCGCTATTGCCGAACCCGTTTCCGAAACCTGGCGTAGGGGTGGCTGCTGTCTGGCAAGCGCTGAGCAGGGCGGCGATCAGGATGGTCACCGGTAAAATGGTTAATCTCTTCTTCATGACTTTGTTCTCCTTCGGGTCAGCGAACGGTGAACGGTTATGGGTAGATGGATGCTGGTCGATTTCTTGTCGATTGATCCCTGCACGGGTAACCGTTCACCGTTTACAGTCAACTGTTCACTCTCCACTGTTTACTCGTAACGTAGCGCTTCCACCGGCTGCAAACTGGCGGCCCGGTTGGAGGGATACAAGCCAAACAACAAGCCTATGGCGCTCGAGAACAGCGTGGCCAGTAAGATCGCGTCCAGCCCGATGCTGGGGGTGATGGGCGTCCCGCTGGCGGCGGCAATCTGCCCGATGATGCTGGAGATGCCCCACGCAACGAGGATGCCGATGAACCCTCCGAGCAGGCTCAGCATGATCGATTCGGTCAGGAATTGGATCAGGATATCGATCTTGCGCGCTCCCAGGGCCTTGCGCAGCCCAATCTCCCGCGTGCGCTCGGTGACCGAGACCAGCATGATGTTCATGATCCCGATGCCTCCGACCAGCAAGGAAATGCCGGCGATCCCGCCCAGGAATACCGTCATGATCCCGGTTATAGAGGAAACCGCATCCAGGATCGCCGCCTGGGCCAGGATATTGAAATCATCCAGCCCCGGCTTGGTCTTGTGCGTCACCCGCAGGACGGCCGAGATCTCGTCTTGGGCGGCGGTGACCGTTTCTGAAGACGTTGCCTGCGCCAGGATCTGGTCGACCCGGTTCGACGGGTTGCGCTTGATCAGCCGGGTTTGCGCCGTGGTGAGAGGGATCAAGACCCGGTCGTCCTGGCTGCCGAACCCGCTGCCGCCTTTGGAGGTCAGCACGCCGATCACCGTGAAGGGCGTGCCGCCGATACGGATTTGCTTGCCGACGATCCCGCTGGTACCACCAAACAGGGTCGTGGCTGTCGTCGGGCCAATCACGGCTACCGCGGCGCGGCTTGTCGTCTGGCTCTGGTTGATAAAATCGCCTTCGGTGGTGGATTCGTTGCTGATCTGAGCGTAGTCCGGAGTCACACCGGAGACGGAGGTGCTCGTAGTTTTGCCATCGGCCACGACGGTGGTCCGGGCCTGGATCACCGGGGCGACGGCAGCCACGTCTGGGGCAGCCGCCGGGTCCTGCAGGGCAGCGACGTCAGCCGTGGTCAGCGGCTTGGGGTTGCGCACGTTTTGCGTAGGATTCCCCGAGCTGATGTACAACAAATTGGTTCCGATACCATTGATTGAGTTGGTGATGGAATTTTGCGCCCCCCGGCCGATCGCCAGCATGGAGATGACGGCCGCGACGCCGATGACAATCCCCAGGATGGTCAGAGAGGAGCGCAGCTTATTTGAAGTGAGGCTTTTCATGGCCTCGATGAATTGCTGTGAGAGGCTCATTTTACTTCCTCTTCGATCACGCCATCTCGCAGGTGAATGGTGCGCTGGGTTTGCGCGGCGATCGTAGGATCGTGCGTGACGATGATGATGGTCATGCCGCGTTCCCGGTTCAGCGAAAGAAGCAGATCCATAATTTCCTTCCCGGATTTCGAATCCAGGTTGCCGGTAGGCTCATCGGCCATGAGGATGGCCGGGTCGTTGATCAGCGCTCGGGCGATGGCCACGCGCTGCTGCTGCCCGCCGGAAAGCTCGTTCGGGCGGTGGTTGATGCGGTCGCCCAGGCCCACCGAGATCAATGCCTGCCGGGCGCGCTCTTTGCCTTTGCCATTTACACCGCCTGAGCGCTCCGCTTCTAAGGAAGGTTCAGAATACAGCGGGGCGGCATAGCGCAGAGGCAGCTCGACGTTGGCGAGCGCCGATGTGCGCTGTAAAAGGTTGAAGGTCTGGAAGACAAAGCCCACTTTGCGGTTGCGGATCTGGGCCAGCTGGTCTTCGGAAAGGTGGGAGACGTTCTCGCCGTCCAGGACGTAATCCCCACTGCTGGGCAGGTCCAGGCAGCCCAGGATGTTCATCAAGGTGGACTTGCCCGAGCCGGATGGACCCATGATGGCGACCACCTCGCCCCGGTCCACGTGGATGGTGACACCGTTCAGGGCGTGGACCTCAACTTCACCCATGCGGTAGGTCTTGGCCAGGTTCTCGGCGGAGATCACCTGTTCGCTCATGGCGTCCTCCCTGAGCCGCCTGTATTCCCGCCCCCTGTCTGGATGCGGATGCCTCCGCCTTCGGCCGGCACCCGGTTACCGCCACCGCCGAACATGCCACCCAGGATGCCGCGGCTACCCGTTGCCGAGGCGGGGTTGCTGGGCGGGTTCAAGACGATCGGTTCACCCTCCTGCAGGTTCCCACTCAGAAGCTGGCTATTTACGGTGGAGGTGACGCCCGTGGTGATCGGCACCGGACGGAGAGCGCCATTTTGCAAGACGTAGACGATCTGGACACCATTCAAATCTCGGATGGCGCGGGTTGGCACCACGAGCTCATTCCGGACCTGGACCGTGGCGATATTCGCCGAGGTCGTCATCCCCGGTTTGATCTGGGGATCCTTGGCGTTGATCTCCACCGTCACATTGAAATTCACCACGCCGGAAGAGATTACTCCGACCGAACCGACATCCGTCACCTTCCCCGGGTAAGTCTTATCGGGGATGGCGTCGAGGGTAATATCCACTGGCTGGCCAACCTGCACGCTGTTGATATCCACCTCAGAAACCTGGATATCGGTATAGAGGTGCGAAATGTCGTCGATCTCGAATGCGACGGTCTGCGAAGAAACCAGGTCGCCGGGCCGGGTGTCGATCTCCATGATGGTCCCGGAGAAGGGCGCCTTGATATAAGCTGTGTCCAGGATGGCCTGAGCGGAGGCGACCTTGGCCTCGGCTGCGGCGACGTCGGCCGGGTTGGGACCGTCTTTCACGTCCTCCCAGGCGCGTTTGGCGTCGAGATAGGTAGCCTGGGCCAGGTCCAGGTCGGCGTTCGCTTTTTGAACGTCGAGAGCGTCTGGCAGGCCCGTTACGTAGTTCAGGTTCGCCTGGGCCTGGTCGTATTTTTGTTGGGCGTTGGCAAATTGGGTCAGCGCGGCCGCATACTGCATATCGGAGGTAGATCGGTTCTTATTCTGGTTGTAGATCTCCGTCGCCTTGTCTAGGGCGGACTGCGCCTGCAGCAGGTTTGCCTGGGCTACGTTGATGGTAGTCTGGCTGGCGCGCTGGAACTGCTTGCTTTGGGCGGTTTGCTGGGCGGTCTGCAGGTCTCGCTCGGCGCTGATCAATGCCAGCTCGGCGTTGGCGCGGGCAGTGGTCGAGTTGAGCAGGTCGTCCAGGGCTTTCTGGGCGGTGGCCAGGTCTGTCTGGGCATTGATCACGTTTTGCGGCAGCGAGGCTGGGTCCAGCTCTGCCAGTACGGTGTCTTTATCCACTACCTGTCCCTTGGTAACGTTCACCTTCCCGACAATACCTTCTGCCTGCCAGTTAAGTGTGGCCGTCTGGTTGGTGCGCACGTTGCCGGTCGCTCCCACGTAGGCGGTTAAATCCCCTCTCCCCAGGGGTTGTGTCTGGTAGGTGGTTGCGCCGTTTCCATTCCTGAGGGCTTGCAGCCGTGGAATTACCACGAAAACCGCGGCTGCCACAACCACGACGGCAATCGCTGCGAAGAGGATCCATTTCTTACCTGACTTGCGCGACTTTTTCTCCATTGCTCCTTCATCCTCCTGAAACAAATAAATCTGCACGCGCTCCGTAACCATCGGCGGGAGGCGAGCCACCATGCAGAAGAAGTGAGATGCTCCATTGCCTGAAACCCATATAATCTTGCCGGGAGTATCAGGGCTTACCCCTCATTTAGATTTATGAATTTGCTGAACCAGATTACGGAAAAAACTGAGCAGAAAAAAGGGCTTGGGCGGAATGCTTTCTTGTAGGGTGGCTCCTTTGGATGCCTCGTCTATGGGAATGCTCGATTGGGTGGGTTGGGTCCGCCGCAGGATGTTTCGCACCCGGGCGACCAGCTCGCGCGGATTGATCGGGCGGACCAGATAATCGTCTGCTCCCGCGGAGAGTAAATTGACGCGAAAAGCCTCGTCTGCAGAAGATCCGATCGCTACGACCGGCGCATCGCTCATGCGTGTTAGCCTCTGGCACAGCTCCAGATCTTCGGGCTGGCTGCCGGATAAATTGGCAATGACCATGGCGGGTTTATGGTGGAAGACAGCTTCGCTGAGCTGCTGCTCCCTGAAATCTACAGCCGCGACTTTATAACCGGCTTCGAATAAAGCCAGCCGGATACGCTCAATTCCCCACAGCTCGGGTCCAGACACTACCATGATTACAGCACCTGGCTCCACAATACCATCCTCTCCCCGCTAAAGATAACAGAAAAATGTTCAAAATCGGTGAAGAGATTATTAAGAAAATGCGAAGATGCTCCCGCTGGCGAATCAGAATCCAAATCATTTCGAAACAACTTCTTAATATTCTTATAACAATCGCTTGCTATGCTATATGTTTAGCCAGACCTTTCTATCCTGGTCTGAGCTGGTATCCTGCTCAATTTCAAATTCGTTTCTAAAGCTTAACCTTTGTACTACGTAGCAAAACCTGATTAGGAGATCATGCATGGCAAATAAAAAGCTACTCCCCCTCCTGCTGGCCGGTGCGCTCATTGTTGTGGCAGTCGTCGGCGTTTTTGTCCTGGGGGTGATCACTTACCGCACGGTCATGGCCGAGGCGCCTTCTGCAACACCTTCTCCCGCTCCAAACAAACCGGCGCATCCCGGGCTGGGCAAGGGCCTGGAGAGAGGTTTCACCGAGCAAGACCTGGCCACAGCCCTGGGCATCGACGTTGCCAAACTCCAGACGGCTTACCAGTCCGCCGCAGACCAGGCGCTGCAGCAGGCGGTCAGCTCCGGGCTGCTCACCCAGCAGCAAGCTGATAAGCTCAAAGGACGCCCCTTTGGCTGGGAGATGTTGGGGGGCGAAGGTTGGCTGGGCCAGAGCGGGATTGACTTTAACGCCCTTCTGGCGAAAGCCCTGGGTGTGAGTGTGGACCAGCTCCAGGCCGCTTATCAGAAGGCTTTTTCCGCCAGCCTGGACCGCCTCGTCCAGAACGGCACGCTCACCCAGCAGCAAGCCGACGCGCTCCTAGGGCGCTTCGCTCTTGCCAATAGCGCCAAGTTCCAATCCGCCATGCAGGCTGCCTTCGAAGCTGCGGTTAAACAGGCCGTCACCGACGGGTTGATTACCCAGAGCCAGGCAGACCAGATCTTAAAGGACGGCTCCGGATTGGGGCTCTTCAAGATGGCTCCTGGCGGCATGCTGAAGGGTTTCGGTGGGTTCCAAAATTTCCGCGGGTTCGGCCGGCGCAACTGGCCTGGAGGAAAATCTCCAGCCAACCCGGGCAGGCCCACCCCTACCCCTGCGCCATCCGGCGGGATGTAAGGGATCATCCATTTCAATGGTAAAGAAAGCAGTTCTTACAGGTACTGTGCTGGCGGTGATGATGATCCTCGCAGCTTGTGGGGGTGCTCAGCCGGCCCAGGCAAACCCGGGCGCCAACCCGGTAAGTCAAACCACCCCGGCTCCGGGGAACGGGCCGGTTGAGAGCAAGCTGGCCGCCGGCACCCTCAAGCTGGAGGGCACGAACCTGGCGGTTACGCCACAGCAGGCGAAAACGCTCCTACCCCTTTGGGAGAAAGTCAAAAGCCTGGAGGCGAGCAGCAATCCGTCTTCGGCTGACCTGCAAACGACTTATCAGCAGATCGAGGCCGCCATGACGGCCGAGCAAATCCAGGCCATCGCCGGCATGAGCCTGACCGCCGCCGATATCCAGAGTCTGATGACCAGTCTGGGCATGCAAAGCAAGGTCACGCCGGGCAGCGGCCAATTTGCGGGCGGTTTTCCAACGCAAAGCCCGGAGCAGCGCGCCGCACGCGCAACCCAGCGCGCCCAGAACCCCAACGGGAGCGGCTTTCCCGCGGCGGGCACTCCGGGCAGCCGCCGCAGCTTCCAGGGAACTCCGGGCGGGAACCAGTTTGGGGGCCGCGGTTTCGGCAGCACGAACACACTTTTCGTCGACCCGCTGATCCAATTGCTCCAGCGGCGGGCTGGCTCAGGGTAACGCCTTCGATAGCGGTATAATGAAGGAAGTCCGATAATCCTTACCCGAGAAGTCTGCATGCCTAAAAAGATCCTGGTGGTCGATGATAACCCGCAACTGTGCGCGCTTTTGATAGCCTACCTGACACAGGAAGTATTTGATGTGGTCACCGCCGGCGATGGGCAGGAAGCTCTGTCCATCGCCCGGCGCGAAAAACCCGACCTGATCATCCTTGACCTGATGATGCCTGAAATGAACGGCTATACCGAAACGCGCATCTACAGCCGGGAAGCCGAAACCCCGGTGATCATCTTGACTGCACGCCTGGAAGAAAATGACAAAGTGCTCGGCCTGGAGTTGGGCGCAGACGACTACATCACCAAGCCGTTCAGTATGCGCGAACTGGTTGCCCGCGTGCGCGCCGTCCTGCGCCGTATCCCCAGGGCAAAGCAAACCGCCGTGCAGGACGTATTGCGGGTGGGGAATATCTCGCTGGATACCTGCGGGAGGGCCGTCACCGTCGAAGGCTCCCTCGTGGATCTGACGCCTTCCGAATTTGACCTGCTGGCAACCCTAATGACCGCCCCCGGCAGGGTATTTTCACGCCTGGAACTGCTCGACCGCCTGCAGGGGGTGGCTTACGAAGGTTACGAGCGCACCATCGACGTGCATGTGCGTAACCTGCGCACGAAAATCGAACCCAACCCCTCCTCCCCGCGCTATATAGAAACGGTCTACGGCGCGGGTTATCGGTTTAGTTCTCAGTAAACGGTGAACAGTTAACGGTGAATGGTATACCGTGAACAGGCGCGAGGAGGTCGAAATGGGTGGGTTGAATTATGCGGAGAGTTTTCGGGATTTGCTGGTGTATCAGAAAGCGCGAGAGCTGCAGCAAGAAGTGTTCCTGATCTCAAGCGCGTTTCCAAAAGAGGAAAGGTTCTCCTTGAGCGATCAAATCCGGCGCTCCGCAAAGCTGGCCTCGAATGCCTGGTCCGTCCTCCCACCGATGGCGATTAAACCGTTCACCGCCGTTAGGACCGTATTCCATTTACCATTTACCGTATACCGTTTACTGTTCACCGTCTACTAACCTATGCGCAAGATCGCTGTCAAACTCACCCTGGCTTTTTTGCTGATCGGCCTCACGGGAGCCATGCTGGTGGCGGTCATCCTCCAGCTGCGCACGCGCTTCGCCTTCGACCAGTTCATCTCCAACCGCGACCAGCAGTCCTGGGCCGAGAACCTGGTGGAATACTACCAATCAAACGGCGGCTGGCAGGGCGTTGCCGACCATCTAAGCTCCGTGATCGGCATTCCCTATATAAATTTTGCCAGCCGCCGGGATTTTACGCATAGCGGTGGATTGGCGCCCTTCACCCTGGTAGGGCCGGATCACACCATCCTGGTCAGCAGTTCTGAAAGCCGGTTGGGGGCGACGGTTGCCGATAGCGATTTGCAGCAGGCCATTCCCCTGATCGCAGGCAACCAGCCGGTAGGCTGGCTGATCCTGACGCCTCCGTCGCGCCAGTGGATTTCGGGTTCGCCGGAAGGAATTTTTCTGGGAACAATCAACAGCGCCACCCTGGCCAGCGCCGGGGTCGCCGCCCTTCTGGCGTTGATCCTGGGCGGGCTGCTGGCGATTACCCTCACGCGCTCGCTGCGCGAAATGACCGAGGCCACCAATGAGTTTGCCCAGGGAAAGTTTGGACGACAGGTGAAGATCCGCTCGAAGGATGAGCTGGGCAAGCTGGCCTCCTCATTTAATAAGATGAGCCATGACCTGGCTCTCGCGGCTGAACAGCGCCGCCAGATGACCGCCGATATCGCCCACGATCTGCGTACCCCTTTGAGCGTGCTCTCAGGGTACGCCGAAGCCTTGAGCGACGGCAAGCTGCCCGGCAGCACCGAGATTTACGAGGTCCTGTATACCGAAACGCAGCATCTCAGCCGCCTGGTGGAAGACCTGCGCATGCTCTCCCTGGTCGAGACCGGGGAGCTTCCCCTGATCCGGCAGCCCACCAGCCCGCAAGCTCTCCTGGAGCGGGTAGCTGCCTGCCACGTTGCAACCGCGCAGCAAAAAGGGGTCACGTTGCGGGTGGAGGCCGTGGAAGGTTTACCCCAGATGTCGATGGACCCGGAGCGCATGGCCCAGGTGCTCAACAACCTGATCGGCAACGCTCTGCGCTATACCCCTTCGGGAGGCGAGGTGACCCTGGGAGCCAGGCAAGCGGCAGAAAGCGGGAAGGTTCAGCTCTGGGTGCGCGATACCGGCAGCGGCATCTCGCCCGAGGACCTGCCTCACGTTTTCGACCGCTTCTACCGTGGCGACCCGGCCCGCCAGCAGAACGGCGAGTCGGGGCTGGGGTTGGCCATTGCCCGCTCTATCGTCGAGGCGCATGGCGGGAGCCTCCGCGTAGAAAGCGCCTCCGGGCAGGGCGCGACTTTCACGATGGAATTTGAGGGTGGGCAATGAGCCGTGGGTAGTAAAAGGAGCCCACCTTACAGGAAGCTCTTTTCGTGTCTAAATAATGTTTACCACCCCACATGCATCTCGACTGCATTTTTATTCTCAGACATGAAACCTCCAGGGATGCCCATGGTTCATAGATTGCCGGGCATGATCATCTGATCTTATGCAGAAACGGTACGCTTATCCGGGATGTTATCAAGGATAATTGCGATTAAATTGACGCGGAGAACACCGGGGGGTCGTTGGTCAAGGCTGGCCATCCGCCGATCGTAGCCAGTGCTTTTGTTACCAGAAATTCTAATATCTGGGTTCAGGCCAGATTTTCCCGGGCTGGTTCTGCCTAGTTTTCACTTTTTCATCCTTCCTGGGGGGGTTGCGTAGCCAACCCCAACGATTAGGACCAGTGTCTTTGCAACGGAAAGGTTGGCAAAGATTCGATTTGATGCTTATCCAGCTTCAGGAACACGGTGTCATCGTGAGTATCACCCATCGCCGAAAGGGGGATGATGATATCTTTCTTTCCCCACAGATGTCCTTCGCGCATCACCATATGGGTAATGTGGCCGTTCTCTGGGTTAATCACGAATTCGTCAACTTTGCCAACAAAGCCGTCCGTCGCTTCAACACGGGTACCCCGCTGCACAGCCAGCTCCCCTAGAGGGATCTGTCGAGATTCCTCGGGCACGTATACTGTTTTATCAGGGGTAACATAAGGCAAGTAATAGAATGATCCAATTCCATTCGTTCCGCCACCGTAATCCAAATTTCTAACGGGCACAATCTCTTCGATAAACTCCGTTTTGATAAACGGATCCATCTTCTCCAGTTCCGCCTTGCTGCAGCGAATTCGAATCATATCGGATTTCGTTTCGGTCACAAAATCAACCGGCACCATGAACTCTGTGTTCGGAGACGTATCCTCTTTCACGATCAAATAAGTCACCTGGTCGTTAACCGGGTTCATCAGTACATACACTGACCGCCCACAGACACCATCCGTACACTCAACTTGTGCGTTTACAGGAATTTCCATTTTCTACCTCCATTACATATCATCCGGCCTTCAACATTTTCCCACCCTGCCATTGAGATGGTCTTTTTCCACAATACCATTCTATCAAGAGGAGTAATCTACGTCCCAAATACAACGTTTTCTTGATTGTTATTGGACTTATCGGTTTAATTATTATCTCCAGCGATAATTTACCAGACACTCTTATTATATATAGAGCAACTGTCCACGGATTACCTTTCACTGTTTACTGATTTCTCCGGCGGAGGACAGTGGGAACGAGAGGGAAAACCAGGGACAGTGGACGGTCCACCGTCCACTGTCCACTGTTCACTAATTATTTACTGGAAACTCCCAGAGCCCGATGAAAGCCTGGGCGCTACCGTATTGGTGCGGGTAACGGAGAAACTGTTGCCTTTCGTGGACAGCACCGAAGGTTCAGACAGTGCTACTCCGCCGGTCACCATGGTGATGGCTTTGCCGCCCGCCTGGGCGATGGTGTTTGCCTTTCCATTGACAACCGTTGAGGCATTGGAAAAAGTGACGGTTCCGAAGTTGTCCAGGGGCAGCAGCAGCCGGCGCCCTGCCACCGGCGATTCCTCGATCCAGTCTGCCGAGGAGAGCGAGGATTGGTACGTCACGGTCTGCTTGTACGTTTCTGCGGCTGTGATATCCTGGATGACGATTTCCCACGTGTTGCCAGACTGCAGCGTGACCGAAACGCTGATCACATCGCCCGGGTTAACGTTCATCGGCACAGTCTGAGAGGATTGGGGCAAGATCTCCCACCAGGCGTTGTATTGGATCTGGCCGGATTGGACGGTGGCGCTGGTACCTGCCTGGATCAGGTCCGTCGAGGTGACACCCCCGATACCCACCCAGGTTGCGTCAGCCCCATCCACTGCCGTGCTGACGTTTGGCACCGTCCAGGTAGCGGAAACGGAGGTGTAAGTGCCGCCCGTAGCGGCGTAACCGGACCAATTTTGGGATTGCGAGTTACCTGCGCCCAGAGGGGAAACCGGGATGACCGGTGAGGTGGGAGCAGGCGAGCTTGACGCCGGAGCCGGGCTGGTAGATGGGGAGCTCGGCTTCAACGTATGAGCGTTCGGGTGCGCGTCCGTCTGCACTTTCCAGGCGCCGTTTTGCAATACCAGGGTATAGACGTTCTGATCGGTTTCCTGCAGAGTGCCTCCCCCGGTAAAATTCGTGGTCCAGGTCTCGAGATCGGTGGCCTGCGCCGTAGTAGGGCTTTGCAGGGTGATCGATCCCCAAACGAGCTTGTCCAGCTTGATCGAGGTCACTCCGGCAGTCAGAAGGTCATTAACTTCCGTAACCGTCTGGTTGTAGTAGCTCGTGGTGGAGGTATCGCTCATCAAGTTGGGGTTCTGTTGGGCAATCGCCTGCACCTCTTCCTGGTTGCCTTTCAGAATGACGCTTTTGATGGCGTCAGCCACCGCGCTTGGAGCGTTGGACGTGCCGGTTGCCGCCGCCGTGGGCGCCGATGTAGGCGCAGTTGTGGGTGAGGCGGTAGCTGCCGGTGCGGGAGCGCCGGTGGGGGTCGACCCGCCTGAAACGGCAATGCCGGGTGTCGATGAGGAGCTGCTCGCCGCCGGGCTGGGGGTCACAGCGTTGCACGCCGCCAGGGGCAAGATCACCACCAGGGCCAGGATCACTTTTGCCGCCGGTGTCCGCCATGCCCTGGCGATAGAATTCCGGTAAGATTGGTATTTACGATTTAGAGACATTAAATTTAACCCTCCCATTATTGGTTAACATGAAATCATTAGCAAAATCAGATATTTTATATGAGATGGCCTCATCCCTCGGAGACCCGGATCCGCCTCTTTCCTCCCCCGGACCAGGGCGGCCACGCGCCGATCGCTGCCAACGCGACTCAACCTGAAAGGCGCGATGTAGATCGGTCACGAACGCTTCTTGCGATTTGTCAATCGAGATTACCTGCTCTGCAGAGCTGGTCATGGCAACGAAGACTCCAGCATCTGGCGATTGGCTCCCCCTTCCTTGGCCTCTTTGTTAATTTAGAGCTGCTGCGCAGGTCGGTGTGCACCGATCTGGCGGCATCCAAACCATCCTTTCTTTAGATGAAGCTTCCACGCATTGGTTGCATGTGATTCAGTTTTTAATTTCGGTATTGCGACCTGTATGGACAAGCTGCCCTGCAACAAAGTACCATGAACAATACCTGAACTTATTATAACAAATTAGATGAATATTTGATTAACAACCGCCTACTTCGATCCTTTACTTGCCCCATCAATCCTCCGTCGCCAGGCGATACCCAACCCCTGCTTCGGTCAGGATATGGCGCGGTTGGGATGGGTCCGTTTCGATTTTGCGGCGCAGGTTGCTGACGTTCACCCTCAGCAGGTGATATTCATCCTCATAAGCGTTCCCCCATACGGTGTGAATGAGCTGCCGGTGGGTGATGACCTTGCCGGCATTCTGGATCAATACCCTGAGCAGATCGTACTCGGTGGGCGTCAGGGTCACCTCTTTGCCGCTGACTGCCACCCGCCGGCGCACCAGGTCGACCTCCAAATCCCCGTTGTGGAAAATGGGCTGCTCGCCGGCCGAGGCGGAGCGTCGCATGACTGCCCTCAGGCGGGCCAGCAACTCCCCCACCCCAAACGGCTTGGTCAGATAATCATCGGCTCCGGCATCCAGGGCTTGAACTTTATCCTGTTCCTGTTCGCGCACCGAGAGGATCACGATCGGGGTCTGCGACCACTCGCGCAGCCTGCGGGTGACTTCAGCACCGTCGATATCAGGCAGGCCCAGATCGAGGATGATCACATCGGGGCGGGTTTCGGCTGCCGCCAGAAGGGCTTCTTCACCGGCTGCCGCCTCAAAGACGGCGTATCCATAGGCCGTAAGCGTGGTGCGTAAAAAACGGCGGATGGATCGTTCGTCGTCGACGACCAGCACTCTGGGTTTTTGGTCATCCATCTTTTGGATCCTGCAGATTACGCTCTACCTGAGGGGGAGCTTGATCTCCCAGGGGCACAGTGAACGCAAGCACCGTCCCGCCTCCCGGGCGGTTCTCTGCCCAAATGCGGCCGCCGTGCGCCTCGACAATCCCTTTGCAGATGGACAGCCCCAACCCGGTTCCTCCCGCGTCATTCCGCCGTTGCACGCGGAAGAATTTGTCGAATACCCGTGTCAGGTCATCTGCGGGAATTCCGATCCCCCGGTCGCTGACGGTAACCAGAACGGTGTCATTTCTCCGGGAGGCCTGGATCTCGATGGGCTTCCCCGCCTCGGAGTACTTGGCAGCGTTGTCCAATAGGTTGGTCAGGACCTGATCCATGAGGACAAAATCGAGCTGAACCAGGGGCAGGTTTGGAGCCACAACTGTCTGCACGGGATGATCCTGCAGGCGCTCAGAGAGGCGTCTCAGCGCCACCCCGATCAGATCCTGCACGTCGCACTCGGATTTCGAGAGCTTCATGGCGCCCGATTCAAGCCGGGTCATGTTGAGCAAATTACCCACCAGCCGGTTGAGCCGGTCTGCTTCTTCGTGGGCAGTCTGGAGCAGGTCGATGCGCGCCGCCTGGTCCAAAACGACCTCTGGCCCTCCTATCTGTTCCGCTTCCAGCAGGTTATCCAGCGCGCCGGTGATTGCCACGAGCGGGGTGCGCAGGTCGTGAGAGATGGAGTTCAGCAGAGCGGTTTGGAGTTTTTCGGTGGCCTGCAGCACTTGAGCCTGGCTGGCCTGTTCCGCGAGTTGGGTGCGCTCGATCGCCAGTGCGGCCAGGTTAGCGTAGGCATCCAGCAGCTGGCGCTGCTCGGGGGTCAGGTAATTACTTGAATTTCCAGGTTTGACGCCGATGACGCCCACCACCCCCTGGGCAGTGACCAGAGGCTGGTAGCGGATGCGCGCTCCCGAGAGGGTATCGGTGCCTCTCCCGGCAGACTGGTTGTGTTCGAATGCCCAGGTCGCCACAGCACCTTCGTTCTCGTCCAGGATAAAATCAGGGCTGGAGGCGCGCGCCTCCAGCTCTTTCCCATGGGGAAGCAGGATGATGACCTCGCGGCTGAAGGTCTGGCTGATATGTGTCACAATCATCCGCAGCACGGCTTCCAAACCGACCGCCTGGGTGAGGTCACGGCTGAGGCCATAAAGGGTCGAAGTCAGAGCCGCCTGGCGCTGGGAGGCTTCCAGTTGGTTGCGCACCAGCCCTGCCAGATTGCTGACCACCGCACTGACGACGAGCAAGCCCAAGAAGGTGATGATATATTGGGTATCCGCGATGGTGAAGGTATAGTGTGGGTCGACGAAAAAGAAATCGAATGACAAAGCGCTCAAAAGAGAGGCCAGCATTGAAGGCCCGCGCCCGAGATAGACCGCCGTAAACACCACCCCCGCCAGAAACACCATAGCCAGGTTGGTCGGCTCGATCAGGTTGCGCATGAGAAACCCCAGCCCGGTAATCAAAGCGACAGTGAGCAGGGAGAATAGATAGGGACGCCAGCGGATAGTTTTAATGGGGCGGCCCGCAGCGCGCTGCCGCGGCAACGGCCCGCCCTGATCGCTGATCACGTAGACATCAATGGGGCCGGAATTGCGGATGATTTCGTCCAGTAGAGAGCCGCGCAGCCACTCGTACCAGCGCGGCCGCAAGGGTTTACCGGCGATAATCTTGGTGATGTTGTATTTGTGAGCAAATTCGATAATGGCTTCTGGAACGGTCCGCCCCGAGACGGTCATCACTTTGCCGCCCAGGGATTCGGCCAGGCGCAAAATGCGCCCCAGGCGTTCGCTGTACTGCGGAGAAAAATGCAGGCGCTCGGGCGTCTCCACATAGACGACGAACCATTCTGCATCCAGTTCTTCTGCCAGGCGCCGCCCGGCGCGTACCAGGCGCTCGCTCAAGGGGTGAGTGCTGATCGCTACCATCAGGCGGTCCTTGGCCGGCCAGGGACCGGGGATGGCTTTCGTCTCCATGTAATCGCGCATCTGGACGTCGACGCGGTGGGCGGCCCTGCGCATGGAAATCTCACGCAGGGCGGTCAGGTTGCCCTTGCGGAAGAACTGGTGAATGGCCCGCACCGCTTGCTCCGGAACGTACACCTTGCCTTCTTTAAGCCGCTGGAGCAGCTCGTCTGGCGCCAGGTCGATCAGTTCTATCTCATCCGCCTCGTCGACAATGTGATCTGGGACGGTCTCGTGGACGGTAATCCCTGTGATCTGGCGTATGACATCGTTCAGGCTTTCAAGGTGCTGGACGTTGAGGGTGGTATAGACGTCGATACCCGCCGCAAGTAGCTCTTCCACATCCTGGAAGCGTTTGGGGTGGCGCGAGCCGGGGGCGTTGGTGTGGGCAAGCTCATCCACTACGGCCAGCTTCGGGCGGCGTCTCAGCACGAGGTCGACGTCCATCTCGCCTACCCGGAGGCCGTGATATTCGATTGTTTTACGGGGTAAGATTTCCAACCCTTGCAGCAGGGCTTCGGTTTCGAGACGCTTGTGGGTCTCCACGTAGGCAATGACCACATCCACGTTCTCGGCCTGGCGCTGGCGAGCGGCTTCCAGCATGGCATAGGTCTTGCCTACGCCGGCGGCGTAGCCCATGAAGATCTTGAGGTTGCCGCGCTCCCGGCGTTGCTCCTCGCTGTGGATGCGGGTGAGAAGCTCCTCGGGATCGGGCCGCGCGTCTTTTTCGTTCATCACACCTTTATTTTAGCTTATCTAACGCCAGATTAAGCTCCAGGACGTTCACCGATGGCTCGCCCAGTATCCCCAGGAAACGACCCTGGATGTGCTGCTGAATGAGCGCGTCCACCGTCGCCACGCTCAGGCCGCGCTCTCGCGCCACGCGCCCCGCCTGGTAGTAAGCTGCAGCCGGAGAAATATCCGGGTCGAGGCCGCTGCCCGAGGCGGTCACCAGGTCAACCGGGATCGGTTGTGTGTTCCCCGGGTCGTACTTCTTCAGGTCGGCTATTCGCTGTTTGACCTGCTGGATCAAAGCCGGGTTGGTCGGGCCAAGATTTGAGCCGGCGGAGCTGGCTCCGTTGTAGGGGTAAGGGCTGGTGTCCGAAACGCGCCCCCAAAAATATTTGGGGTTGTCGAAGGACTGGCCGATCAGCGCCGATCCAACCGCGCTCCCTCCCGTAGAGGATCGGATCAAGCTGCCATTCGCCTGAAATGGAAAGAGCGCCTGAGCAATCCCGGTAATCGCCAGCGGGTAAACCAGACCGGTCAACACGACCAGCAGGGCAAACAAGATCAGTGTTGGCCTCAGGTATGCGAGCGTAGCTTTTGCCCAATTCATATCTTATCGCTCCTGGTGTTCGTCTGGAGAAGAATACACGTCCGCATTGTGGGTTGATTTTTTGGCGGGAAGGTCGATGCGGTAATACAAATCGAAAAGATGCTCGGCATCTGGTTCAGCAGGGAGCGAAGGTGCAGGTTCATGTTCCTGCGAGTGCTTTTTCTGTAGTTCAACCATATAAGCGGCCTCTTCGAAGAGGTAGAACAAGCTGCCGAAGACCAGGATGGTGGCCACTTCTAATCCCCTGCGGTTAGTATCCGACAGGTTCGCTCGCCCGATCAGGATGAATATTCCGGCAAAAAGCCCAAACAGGATGAAATTCCCAACCCCTAAAGACCATGACCTCTTTTCTTTCATATCTTCACCTTCGCTCATTGCCTCTGTAGAACAAGCTTTAGCTTGTTCCCGTAGGACAAGTTGCTGACCTGTCCTACTCTTTCCACCAACCTGTAGAACAAGCTTTAGCTTGTTCCCGTAGGACAGGTTGCTGACCTGTCCTACTCTTTCCACCAACCCGTAGAACAAGCTTTAGCTTGTTCCCGTAGGACATATTGCTGACCTGTCCTACTCTTTCCACCAACCCGTAGAACAAGCTTTAGCTTGTTCCCGCAGGACAAGTTGCTGACCTGTCCTGCTCTTTCCACCAACCTGTAGAACAAGCTTTAGCTTGTTCCCGTAGGACAGGTTGCTGACCTGTCCTGCTCTTTCCACCAACCTGTAGAACAAGCTTTAGCTTGTTCCCGCAGGACAAGTTGCTGACCTGTCCTACTCTTTCCACCAACCTGTAGAACAAGCTTTAGCTTGTTCCCGTAGGACAAGTTGCTGACCTGTCCTGCTCTTTCCACCAACCTGTAGAACACGCTTTAGCTTGTTCCCCTAGGACAAGTTGCTGACCTGTCCTGCTCTTTCCACCAACCCGTAGAACAAGCTTTAGCTTGTTCCCGTAGGACATATTGCTGACCTGTCCTACTCTTTCCACCAACCCGTAGAACAAGCTTTAGCTTGTTCCCCTAGGACAAGTTGCTGACCTGTCCTACTCTTTCCTGCTCAGGCCAGGTGCAGGGCTACCATAAGCAGGTTGATCAACTTGATACCGATAAACGGCGCGATCAACCCGCCCAGCCCATAGATGAGCAGGTTGTCGCGCAGGAGCTGCGCCGCCCCCAGCGGGCGGTACGGCACGCCGCGTAGCGCCAGGGGGATCAAAGCCACAATAATCAGGGCGTTAAAGATCACCGCCGAGAGGATGGCGCTTTGGGGTGTGGCCAACCCCATGATATTCAGCACGTTCAGAGCCGGGTACGTCGAAGAGAAGGCGGCTGGGATAATGGCAAAGTACTTGGAGACATCGTTGGCGATGCTGAATGTGGTCAGCGCTCCGCGGGTCATCAGCAGTTGCTTGCCGATCTCCACGATCTCGATGAGCTTGGTAGGGTTGCTGTCGAGGTCGACCATATTGGCAGCCTCGCGGGCGGGCTGGGTGCCGGTATTCATCGCCACGGCTACATCTGCCTGAGCGAGGGCCGGCGCGTCGTTGGTGCCGTCCCCGGTCATGGCCACCAGTCGGCCGCCCTCCTGGTATTTGCGGATCAGCGCCAGCTTGGTCTCGGGGGTCGCCTGCGCCAGAAAGTCATCCACCCCGGCTTCCGCGGCGATGGCCGCCGCGGTGAGCGGGTTATCGCCGGTAATCATCACCGTCTTGATGCCCATCTTGCGCAGGCGAGCAAAACGCTCTTTCATGCCACCCTTGACGATATCTTTGAGGTGGATCGCCCCCAGGGCTTCGCCGTTGCGGGCGACCACCAGGGGAGTGCCGCCTTCGTGTGAGATCTTCTCCACGATGCTGTCCAGATCCTTAGGAATGGACTTACCGCAGGATTGGACGTATTTCTGGATGGCGTCGGCGGCGCCTTTGCGGATGCTGGTGTGGTCCAGGTCCACCCCGCTCATCCGGGTCTGGGCAGTAAAGGGGATAAAGCGCATCCCCGCGGGGATTTCGGGGGTGGGTGTCAGCGTGCGGCCGCGCAGCCCGTATTTCTCCTTGGCCAGGACCACAATCGAGCGGCCTTCGGGTGTTTCATCGGCCAGCGAGGCGAGCTGGGCAGCTTCGGCCAACTCGCTCTTGCTGGTTCCATTCAACGGGATAAACTCAACCGCCTGCCGGTTGCCCAGGGTGATCGTGCCGGTCTTATCCAGCAAGAGCACGTCCACGTCGCCGGCAGCTTCCACCGCCCGCCCCGAGAGCGCGATCACGTTGCGCTGGATCAGGCGGTCCATTCCGGCGATGCCGATAGCCGAAAGCAGACCGCCGATGGTGGTGGGGATCAGGCAAACCAGCAGCGCCACCAAAATGGTGATGGAGATCGGGGTCCCCTTTCCGACCACATGGACGCTGTAAATCGAGAAGGGCAGCAGGGTGATGCAGACCACGAGAAAGATGATGGTAAAGGCAGCCAGCAGGATGTTCAGGGCGATCTCGTTGGGGGTCTTCTGCCGTTTGGCGCCCTCGATAAGGCCGATCATGCGGTCGAGGAAGCCTTCTCCGGGGTTGGCCGTGACTCTGACGATCAACCAGTCCGAGAGCACGCGCGTTCCGCCGGTCACAGCGCTGCGGTCGCCGCCCGACTCGCGGATTACCGGGGCGCTCTCGCCGGTGACGGCGCTCTCGTCGACCGAGGCGATGCCCTCGATCACCTCGCCGTCCGCGGGGATCACGTCGCCGGCTTCTACTAGAAACTCATCTCCGGCATGCAGGCTCGTTGAGGGAACCAGCTCGTAATCCGTCCTGTTGCGCGGTTGCGTGAGCCGCGAGCCGCCGAGAGAGCTTGTAGGATCGAGGCGGCGGTGCAGCTTCTTGGCGGGGGTCTCCTGGCGGGTGTGCCGCAGCGCCTCAGCCTGGGCTTTGCCGCGGCCTTCAGCCAGCGCTTCGGAAAAATTAGCAAATAACACCGTAATCCACAGCCAGGCAGCCACTGCCCCGGTAAACCCGGCAGGCGCCTCCCCCTGACCCAGCAGCGCCCGGAGCCACAAGAAGGTGGTCAACACACTGCCCACCTCGACAACCAGCATCACCGGGTTGCGAGCCATGGTTCGGGGGTTTAGCTTGAGAAAAGAGTCGACCAGGGCCCGGCGGTAGAGCTTGCCGGGGAGAGACCCGGCTGGGCGGCGAAGGTCGGGGAATTGGTTCACATGATTTGCCATACGATTACTGTCCCCATCCTGAGTCTCACTTCACGATCATGATGAGCTGCTCGGCAACCGGACCGAGCGCCAGGGCGGGCACAAAGTTCAGCGCCCCTACCAGAACAATCACCCCGATCAGCCAGCCGATAAAGAGGGGCCTGTGGGTGGGCAGCGTCCCGGGTCCCGCGGGGATTTTCTTCTTGCGCGCCAGCGACCCGGCCAGCGCCAGGGTCGGGATGGCGAGCCAGAAGCGGCCGACGAGCATGGCGAGCGCCCCGGTGAGATTATAGAAGGATGTGTTGCTGTTCAACCCGGCGAAGGCGCTGCCGTTGTTATTCGTCATCGAGGTGAAAGCGTAGAGGATCTCGCTGAAGCCATGCGGGCCCGGGTTGAAGACGCTCGACGTCCCGGCGGGGATGGACACCGCCAGAGCCGTTAAGCCCAGGACGGTGATGGGCATGATCAGGATCAGCAGGGCAGCCATCTTCATTTCGAAGATCTCAATCTTTTTCCCCAGGTACTCCGGCGTGCGCCCCACCATCAGCCCGGCCACGAAGACCGCCACAATGACGAACACCAGCATGCCGTACAGCCCAGAGCCGGCTCCTCCGAAGACCACCTCGCCAAACTGCATCAGCACCAGGGCAGCCAGCCCGCCCAGCGGGGTGTAGGCATCGAGCATCGAGTTCACCGAGCCGTTCGAGGCGGCGGTGGTAGCCGTTTCCCAGAGGACCGAATCGGCGATCCCAAAGCGGGCCTCTTTGCCTTCCATGTTGCCTCCCGCTTGAAGGGCGCTGGGCGTCTGGTTGACCCCCAGCTGGGTCAGTGCCGGGTTGCCCGCCTGCTCGAAGTGCGCGGCCCAGATCAGGAAAAAGATGAAGATGGCCAGCATGGCCGCCAGGATGGCCCACCCCTGGCGTGTGTCGCCGACCATTTTCCCGAAGGTATAACAGAGTGCGGCCGGGATCAGTACGATGGAAAGCGTTTCTACAAAGTTCGAAAGCGGGGTCGGGTTTTCAAAGGGGTGCGCTGAGTTGGTGCCGAAAAAGCCGCCGCCGTTGGTCCCCAGCTGTTTAATGGCAATCTGTGAGGCGGCCGGACCGAGGGGGATCGTCTGCTGGGTGAGCGGGACAGTTTGCATCACCGGGTTGCCTGAAGCGTCTTTGACCGGAACGCCGTTGGCATTTGTTTTGATCTGCTGGTAGCTGGAAGGTTGGAGCAGGTTGACGCTCTGGTAAGGCGCAAACGTCTGCACCACCCCCTGAGAGACCAGGATGAGCGCCACCACAAAAGATAAGGGCAGCAAGATGTACAGGGTGGAGCGGGTCATATCGACCCAGAAATTCCCCAGGTTGGCCGTTTGCTGGCGGGTCAGGGCGCGGATAAAGGCGACCAGGATGGCCATACCGGCAGCAGCCGAGACGAAGTTCTGGACCGTTAAACCGAGCATCTGGCTCAGGTAGCTCAAGGTGGACTCGCCGCCGTAGTTCTGCCAGTTGGTATTGGAGACGAAGCTGACCGCGGTATTCAGCGCCAGGGCGGGCGAAACGGCTCCGAAGCCTTGCGGGTTGAGCGGCAGGAGGCCCTGGAGGCGCAGGAGAATATAAAGGAAGATCACGCCGACAACGCTGAAGATTATGACCGCCAGCGCATAGGCTTTCCAGTTCATCTCGACAGCCGGGTCGATCCCCGCCAGACGGTAGATCAGTCGCTCCACCGGTTTCACCACCGGGTCCAGAAAGGTCCGTTCGCCCTGGTAAACGCGCGCCATGTAGCCACCCAGCGGCTTGACCAGCAGCACGAGGACCCCAATATAAACGGCGAACTGGAGCCAGGTATTGGCGGTCATCCGAACTTCTCGGGGAAGATCAAGGCGATAAACAGGTACACCAATAGCCCAAGCGAAATGATGCCAACGGCAATGTAGATTGCATTCATGTTATCCCCCCATCAAGCGACTAAGGGCTTCAACCAGGCTAATGCAGGCGATAAAGAACAGGATGGTCGCGCCCATGTAAATGATATCAATCATATTTTAACCTATTGGCCATCTATTTTGTTATGAGAAAGCGCAGCAAGATGGCCCCGATTACCCTGGTTTCCTGAAAATCAGGGGTTCCGCCCCTCCCCGTCAGGGGGTCACGCGATGAAATCCAGGTGCTTTTTATACGCCCGCGGAGGTCAAAAGGATGACAACAACCGGCTGGATTGTGTCAAGAGAATGTCAAGAGCCTGGCCAATCCCAGGTACGTCTATTTGCGTGGCCCACAAAGTACGGGCAGCTTCTGCCGGCCGGGCGCCAATATCCCGGCAGGTATGAATGAACTGCTGATTGAAATTGGTATTGAATAATGGTATGCTGAGAACAGAATATTATTATTGTTAATCAATCGCTCGAAGCATTGCTTTTCATCTTGTTGGCGCCGATCATAACGAATGCAGCCGCATTGAAATGATCGGTTTTTTATCTTACGATTCAGACAAAAGAAAGGAGGTTTAAACCAACCTACGGCTGGGATCCGAGCGCATCCTTATTTGTTTTGATTGAAGCACCAGGGAGGCTATATGAACACGAGACGATTTCTAACGGTTCTGATCGTGGCCACTCTAACGCTCGCATTGGTACCTGCCGCAGTCTTTGCCAAAGGTGGTCCACCGGGGGGAGGAGAACCCACCGCTGTAAACAATCTTTCTTTCCCTGCCATTGCAGTAGATGGATTTGTCATTACGCCCCTGCCGGCGCCTTCTTTCACCGTGCCGTATGCCGGCGATTATCCCGGCCTGACCGCGGAGGAAATTGCATTGCTGGTTACAAATGGCCCATGGTACGCCCAAAAGACGACCGGCAACACGTGGCAAGCGCAGTTCACCACTATGGTTGGAGAGGACGTGACCTATATCGACTGGGGCGATAACATCGAGTCGGTCTACCCCAAAATCAGGGCGCCCTTCCGGTTGGAGGTGACCCTCTATAAGCAGCTGGCTACCCCTATGACGTCCTACACTATGGCAGTCCTGGAATATCCCAGCAGTTCCACTGAACTCCAGGGTACGAACACCACCACTTACAACAACCCATATGCCACCGTTATTTCTGCAAAACCAAAGCTGGTCATCCAGTTTTTGGGCTCGAGCATCCCGACTCTGACCTGGGACAGCAGCGCGTATCTCTGGAAGACCGAAACAGTCACTCCTACCGTAATCCCGGTGAGCTTCGCACCCGAACTCAACGTGGGCGGTAAATACATCTTCGGCGCTTCAGTGGGAGGCTGGAAACCCACTCAGGTTGGCTACTACCGCATCACTTTCTACATCCCTACCGGCTCTGGTGTGAACCTTGCGTTAGCGCAAATTGGCAACTATGCCACCGGGTTCAGTGGAGCATCCGAAGGCACTGCCGCAACGCCCGTGGTCAATGCGGCGAACAATCTCACTTATGTGGATGTGCTGGTCAAAACCAGTGGCGGTAGACGATAACCGCAATGCCCTTCATGGGGAGGTAGGGCAACCTTAGGTCCATTTTTCTTTGAGATAATCCATTCATCGAGCGAGGGAGAGAGAACATCTCACCCTCGCTTTGTCGTTTAGATCCTGACGGACGTAGGCTGCATAGCCCTCAGTTGCTTCACCGGTAATCCAGGGAAAATCAGTGTATAAATATATTAACATGGACCAATTTTTGCAGACTGAAACCCTGATCTTTGGGCTTCTGGTGATTGTCTCGCTGGTTGCCATGGTAGTGCAGCGCCTGAAGATACCCTATACCGTCGCTCTGGTCGTTGTCGGCTTGCTGATCGCCATCTGGCATCCGTTCCAGGTCACCCTGACGCCCGAGCTGATCCTATCCATCTTCGTTCCCCCGCTGGTATTCGAAGCCGCATTTCACCTGCGCTACGAGGATCTCAAGCGAGATTTTTTCAGTCTGCTGGCCCTGGCTGTGCCCGGAGTGATCCTCACTACCCTGATCGTGGGAGGAATTCTATCCTGGGGCAGCGGGTTAGGGCTGCAGATGGCGCTGGTGTTTGGCGCCCTGATTGCTGCTACCGACCCGGTGGCCGTGGTCGCCATCTTCCGGTCGCTGGGGGTTCCCAGGAGGCTGGCGGTTCTGGTAGAAGGAGAGAGCCTGTTCAACGATGGTACGGCGATCGTGGTATTCAACCTCATGCTGGCAGTGGTGCTTACCGGCCAGTTTAACCTGCTGGGAGGCATATCGGACTTTTTGCGCGTGGCGGCGGGCGGGGTGATTGTCGGCCTGGTCCTGGGGTTGGTCGTCTCCAGGGTGATCGCTCAAATCGACGACCATTTGATCGAGACAACCCTCACCACCATTCTGGCCTTTGGCGCTTATCTGATTGCCGAGCAATTGAACTTCAGCGGGGTTCTGGCGGTGGTGGCGGCGGGCCTGATCAACGGGAACATCGGCCCGCGCGGCATGAGCCCGACTACGCGCATCGTCATTTTCAATTTTTGGGAGTACGTCGCTTTTCTTTCCAGCTCGATGGTTTTCTTATTGATCGGTCTGGATGTTAACCTCCAGGATATGCTCGCCCACTGGCAGTTCGTGCTGTGGGGCATTGGAGCGGTGCTGGTGTCGCGCGTGATTGTGGTTTATGGGCTGGGGGGGCTGGTAAACCGGTTTGTGGAACCGATCCCCCTGCGCTGGCAGCACGTGCTCACCTGGGGCGGGCTGCGCGGCGCCATCTGTCTGGCACTGGCGCTCAGCCTGCCGGCCTCGTTTGGCCCGCAAGGGGATCTGCTGCGCCTGATGGCTTTTGGGGTGGTCCTATTTACCCTGCTCATCCAGGGAACTACCATGCAGCCATTCATCCACCGGCTGCGCCTGGTGAGCTATACGGAGGCGCAGATCGATTTCGAGAAGCGCCGGGCAAGGCTGGCTGCATTGCGTTCTGGGGTGAAATACCTGGAGAATATTCACCACCAGGGGCTGATTTCCTCGCACGCCTGGGAGAAGCTGAAACCGGCTCTGGATCAACGCGTGTCCGATTTGACCGATAACGTGCGCGAGATTCTCCAATCCGAGCCGGGCATCGAAGAGGAAGAGCTCGAAACGGCCTATCGCGAGCTGGTCCGGGCGCAAAAAAGCGCCCTGCTCGGTCTGCGCCGCGATAATGCCATCCCCGCGGAGGCATTTGACGATCTGGTCGCCGAGCTCGATGCGGATTTAGAAATGGAAGAGAGATTTATGGGCGTTGAAGAGCGTGAGCCGGTTTCGAAAAATGCAAATGTCGAGAGAGCGAAGGATCGCGAAGATTGATCTCGCCTGGCGATCATGATTTCGCCGGCTACGCCGGTTTGAACGACTACCCCGTCATGAATCAAGTTTAATGAGGTTTTTTGCACAACTGGCATCCCCTCTCAAGCAATCTACACATCTATCATTTGACGCTTAGCGCATTACGCCATATAATTTAGGTGTGATAAAGTCTTTCAAGGATGCCGAGACCCAGAAAATTTATCACCTGGCGGATCTGTTTTGAATGGGAAAGCGCCGATGCATTTAATGTTGAAATTACGGATTACCATTAAGGAGAAACCGGGATATGGCTGAGAAACTATCACCCGTCCACCCAGGAGAGGTGTTACAGGAAGAGTTTATCAAACCGATGAGTCTGAGTCAGAATCGTCTGGCTATCGGCATCGGTGTAGATGCTCGCCGCATCAACGAAATCGTTCTTGGGCGGCGCAGCATTACCGCAGATACTGCCCTGCGCCTGGCGCGTTTCTTTGGCAACTCGCCCCAGTTCTGGATGGGGTTGCAGGCGCAGTATGACCTGGATGTGGCAGAAGATGCTCTCGGTGCACGCTTAAATCGGGAAGTTCGCCCGCTGGATGAGCTGAAATCTTCAGTATAGGGCTTACCCCTCAGAAAGTTCTCGCGGGCAAAGGAAATTGGGTGGATAATTTTACCTCTGCCAAAGATAACCCTTATACTCAGGATCCATTCACACAATGGAATCCTCTATTTTAAACTGAGCAATGAATCCAGAACCGGGAAAGGGATTCGCCATGCCAGAAGTAAAAAAACCGCCAACCACGATCGATGAATACATTGCGCAGGCTCCAGAAGATGTGCAGCCTGTTCTGCAGAAGATCAGGGCGGTGATCAAAGAATCCGCTCCAGACGCCGTGGAAAGAATCAGCTACCAGATGCCGGGTTTTTATCAGAACGGCATGCTGGTCTGGTTCGCCGTTCATCAGCATCATGTTGGATTTTATCCAAAGGGATCAGGCATCGAAGCATTCAAAGAAGAGCTCTCGCCTTATAAGGGAGCAAAAGGATCGGTCCAGTTCCCCCTGGACAAACCCATGCCCTATGAATTGATCGGGCGGATCGTCAAGTTCAGGGTGGCAGAAAATTTAAAAAAATAGCTTTGGTGTAGACGTGGTAAGATTCCTGGTAGCTATCTTAACGTAATCTCAAAAATCTATCTTCATCCACAGCAGCTTACGCGAGCGCCCCGCTGCATAGAACCGGTCTAGCGAAGGAGTAGTCATGGACACATTGTTAGTGCGTGAGAAAGCCAACCAGGCCATCGAGATCCTGCGCGAGAAAGAGGTGGACGCCTGGCTGACCCTGGTGCGTGAAACCTCCGCTGGCGGCGATCCTATCCTCCCCCTGATCTACGGGGAGGCATTCCTGACCTGGGAAAGCGCCCTGATCTTGACCCGCAATGGGGGCCGGATTGCCATCGTCGGGCGCCTGGAGGAGGAAGCTGCCCGCCAGGTGGGGGTCTACGATACCGTCATTGGTTACGACGAATCCATCCGTCCTCATCTCGAAGGGATTTTCGAGCGCCTCCAGCCGAAAGAGATCGCCATCAACACCTCGCTCTCAGATGTCTATGCTGACGGCCTGACCCATGGCATGTACCAGCTTCTGCTCCGCTACCTGGAGGGCACGCCTTTTGCCGGCAAACTGATTTCGGCCGAGGAGCTCATTGCTGCATTGCGCGGGCGCAAGATTCGCACCGAGGTTGCCCGCATTCGTACGGCGGTACAAGCGACCGATACGATCTTCCGGCGCACATTCGCCTGGGCTCGTCCGGGGGTCAGTGAGAAAGAAGTGCAGCGCTTCATGCAGGGGCAGGCAAGAGAATCGGGCTTCGAGCTGGCCTGGACGCCGGAAAACTGCCCGATCGTGAACGCGGGCCCGGCATCTCCCATCGGGCACACCGCCCCCGGCGACCTGGCGATCGAACCCGGGCAGCTCCTGCACATCGATTTCGGCGTTCGCTCGGATGGTTACTGCTCGGATATGCAGCGCATGGCCTATTTCTTACGCCCGGGCGAAAAGAAAGCGCCGGACGAGGTGCTGCGCGGGTTTGAGACTATCCTGCGCGCCATCCAGCAGGCGGCTGCGCTGCTCAAACCCGGCGTGTTGGGTAAAGACGTGGACGCCGCGGCGCGCAAGGTGGTGACAGACGCCGGGTATCCCGAGTTCCCTCACGCCCTCGGGCACCAGTTGGGCCGCCAGGCGCACGACGGCGGAGGGCTGCTGGGACCGACCTGGGAGCGCTATGGGGATACTCCCTTGCGACCGGTGGAAGTCGGTCAGGTGTACACGCTTGAGCCCAGCCTCGTATTGCCAGAGTACGGCACCATCGCCGTCGAAGAGGATGTGCTGGTGACCGAGCGGGGGGTCGAATACCTGGGCGCCCCGCAGACCGAATTGATCTTGCGTTGAGGACGGTGAACGGTGAACAGTAAACAGTGTACGGTATACGGTGAACAGTAAACAGTGTACGGTATACGGTGAACAGTGAACAATTCACTGACCACTGTTCACCAGAAACTGGATACCGTTCACCGTATACCGTTTACTATCACTATGAGGAGGGAGATCATGAACGAAAGATTCGCCGACCGGCCATTGGCTACCGGTAAGTACCGTAACCTGCTGCTGGCTGCCAGCGGGCTAACCTTCTTATTAATCGTTCTGGGGGGGACGGTGTGCATGACCGATTCGACCCTCGGCTGCCCGGATTGGCCCGGCTGCTTCGGCCAGATCATCCCGCCTCTGCAGGTGAATGCCATCATCGAGTACACGCATCGCTTCGTAGCCGCCCTGGCGGGGGCATCCATCATCGCCTCGACCTTCGTCACGCTGCGCCAGCGCCAATACCGCCCAACAGATTGGATCAGCCGGGCGCTGCTCATCACCATCGTCTTCCTGCTGGCGGTGGTGGTCTTCGGAGCATTCGCCGTCTTGACCGGGCTGCCGCGTGGGGTGGCTGCGCTGGATGTTGGATCGGCGCTGGCCGTGCTCACCCTGGTGCTGGCAGTGACGGTGGCTGCCTTCGCCCCTCAACGCTCTCTCACGGGGCAGGGCGCACCCGGGCTGTCGTTCCACAGCCCCTTCACTCGCCTGGGCCTGGCGACACTCGCGGCTACCTTTTTTGTATTGGTGGGAAGCGTCCTGGTGGCGCCGGTCGGGTCGATCGTGCGCTGCCTGGGCTGGCCGATGCTCGGCAGCGATCCGTTTATACCCACCCCGATTGGGTGGGCTACACTGGCGCGCGCCGCGCTGGCCTGGGTAGCCGGCTTGCTGGCGTTGGCGACGATCGTGCAGGCCTGGCGCACGCAGCGCAGCCGTCCGGGGATCGTGCCGGCTGCCCTGATGATGGGGATCTTCCTGTTGATCGAGGTCGTACTGGGCTGGCTGATCGCCGCCGGCGGCAATTCCTATTTCTTGCTGATCAGCTATGTAATCGCCGCGGCCGGCGAGTTCTCGGCTCTGGTGGTGATGGTGCAGTTATCTGCGGTCGCGAGTAGGGGAAAAATGATCAGTGGTGAGTCGACAGCTGCCAGTGATCGGGTAGGTAGAACTCCGGTCATTGAAAACTGGCAACCGGCAACTCACCACTGCATCCTGACAAAGGGTTGCTCTACGGGAACGTGTGTTGGAACACCAGCGCCAGCTTGATCTTGAGGAAGGCGCCCACCAGCTCGGCGGCCGGATAGTACACCTCTTCTTCCTCTTCCACGTGCAGCTTCATCTGTTCGGCGAATTCCACGTACTCGGGCTTCCCTTCCTGCCGGGCAGCCTCGGACAGCCGGGCCACCGCAGCCAGGATGGCTTTATGCTCGGCGCGCATGCGCGGCATTTCGGCTTTCAGGGTATCCGTCATCCCCGCCGCCTCGGCCATGTCGTAATCGACCTTACCTCCGACCAGAGCAGGCAGCAGGCCAAGCGGGGGAAGCGCGAATTTCTCCTCGTGCTCCTGGTGCGGCGCAATTACCTTCAATAACTCCTCGGCAGCCGTTCCGACCTGTCCCCCCTCTTTAACTGCCTTTTCCAGCTCGTTGTGGATTTCTTTATGATCTTCGACTAACGCCTTTGGGATTTTGATGTCCATATTTCCATCTCCTTTGATCTGCCTGCCATCCAATATGAAGTCACCGTAGGTTATTATCCCCCGATGATGAAAACTCCTGATTACCCCCCCGGGCCAGGCATTCTGGGTGATATTAAAGTACAGGAGTGGACAAAAGCCAACACCTTCATTATAGCAAATATTTGTATAATCTTTATATATTTAGTACAGGGAGGTTCATGGACACAAAATCACACCTTTTGCTGGCCGGGGATATTGGGGGCACGAAAACCACCCTGGCCATTTATCCCCTGGAAAGCACGCGCGAGCCTTCCCAGGGCAGCCCTCGCTCTCCGGTAGACCAGGCTACCTTCCCGAGCGGGAAGTACGCCTCCCTCGAGGCGGTGGTCGCCGAGTTTTTGCAAAGGAACCGCTGGCGGGTGGAGCGCGCCAGCTTTGGCGTGGCGGGGCCCGTCTTTCACGGGCGAGTGCAGGCGACCAACCTGCCCTGGCTGGTGGATGAAAGCACCCTCAGCGATCAATTAGGCGCCCCGGCGAAGGTGCTGAACGATCTGGAAGCGATCGCCTATGGGCTGCCCTACCTGAACGCAGACGACCTGATCACGATCAACCCCGGCAGCCCCGAGCCGCACGGAGGCCTGGCGGTGATCGCCCCCGGCACCGGGTTGGGGGAAGCCTTTCTGGTTTGGGACGCTCAGACGGAACGCTACCTGCCTCACGCCTCGGAAGGCGGCCACGCCGATTTTGCCCCCGCCACCCCTCTCGAGCTGGAGCTGCTGGACTATCTCCAGCCGCGCCTGCAGCACGTAAGCTACGAACGCGTCTGCTCCGGGATCGGCATCCCCAATATCTACAGCTTTCTGCGGGATACGCCCTCCACTCATCATTATGAAGAGCCTGAGTGGCTGGCAGCCGCTCTTGCCGGTGCGGACGACCCCACGCGGGTCATTATGGAGGCAGCCGAAGCGCGCAAGGCTGAGATCTGCGTGGCCACGGTCGAGCTGTTCGCCTCCGTGCTGGCAAGCGAGGCCGGCAACCTGGCTCTGAAGGTGCTGGCCACCGGCGGCGTGTACCTGGGTGGCGGCATCCCGCCCCGCATTTTGCCTTACCTGAAGCCCGATAAGTTCCTGCCCGTCTTCAGCCAGAAGGGGCGCATGACGGACCTTTTGCTCAACGTCCCCGTCCACGTCATCCGCAACCCCGAGGTGGCGCTGTTTGGCGCGGCCTGCTATGGGATGCTGCAGATGCATTGAACGGTCGTGCGGCGGTCCTTTGGCAGTAAACGGTAGATGATTGTCGGGGGACGGTAGCCGGATTTTTCGCCGGCTACCGCCGGATAGGACATTACTTGCTTAAGAACGACGAATAGTCGGCGGTGACGGTTTCCCCGTATGCAGTGATCGTAACCGGTTGCCCTGCGGTAAGGTTCGTGCCGCTATCTGCCCAGATCGCGCTGGCTGGGGGGATAAATGGCTGGAGGAAGAGGTAAATTGAATACGGCGGCTCAGCCTGCAATGAGGGTGCGCCGTATACAGGTTGAGCTCCCCCTAACAAGATTGCCCGGAAGGGGAGCAGCAGGAAGATCGAGACCAGCCTAATTCCGCATGATCAAGGGTACGAATAATAACTTGCCGGGCACATATTTTTGAACGCGGGCATTATCCTTATCTGTGATGAAGACATTCCCCTGTGCGTCAACAGCAACACTGCTGGGGTGCCTGAACTGGTCAACCTGGTTGCCCGAATCTCCACCGATAGTGGTCATGTATACACCATTTGCGGTGAAGATATGCACCTGGTTCGTCCAAAAAACTGAGACGTAGATGTTGCCGGAAAGATCGATCGCTACCCCTGATGGTCCCCAGAAATCACCCAGCGTCATTTGCCACGCGTGGTTTGAGTTGAATTTCTGAATGCGACCATTGTAGACGTCAACTACATAGATGTTGCCGCTTGCATCCACCTCTACATCTGTCGGTTGGTTGAAATGGTCCTCGTCTGAGCCTGCCTGCCCGGTGATACCCAGGGTCGCCTTGTAGGTTCTGCTGCTATCGAAGATCTGCACACGCTGGTTGTTACTATCGGCGACATAAATATTCCCACCGGCATCTACTGCTACCCCGCCGGGGTATTTGAACTGATAGGGACCTGAACCCCATCCGGTTCCCAGGGTATTCTGGTACGTGCCATCGCTGCTGAAAATCTGAATGCGATGGTTCCACTCATCGGCTATGTAAATGTTTCCATCCGCATCGAAAGCCACTCCCGTTGGGTTGGCAAAGTGGGCTTCGTCGCCCCCTTTCACCCCGGCTTCACCGATGGTGAACTGAGGGACACCGTTTTGGTTCAATTTGATAAAGCGGTGACCGCGGAAATCGTCTTCGACAATGCCGATATTCCCCTCCGCATCCACGGCGACATGATCCGGCATGTAATAATGAACGTCATCAGTCAGATAGGGTACCCCGGTTGTCCCAATGGTGCGCACATAATTGAGATTTTTATCGAATTTCTGCACGCGATTATTTTGATTGTCGGCGACATAGATGTAGCCATTCGAATCCACCGCCACATCACCCGGCCAGATAAATTGATAGTCTCCGCGCCCCCCACCAATGCCCAGTGTCGCCAGATATCCACGCGTCCCCCGGTCGAAAATTTGCACGCGATGGTTCCCGCCATCGGCGACATAGATGCGCCCAGCATCCACTGCTACGCCTCTGGGGTTGTTGAAATGACCGTTATCGTCACCTATGGCACCGGTAGTGCCCAGTGTGGATACCCAGGTATGGGAACCATTAAAGATCTGAACCCTTTCATTTCCCAGGTCGGCGATATATAGATTATTGTCCTGATCGATGGCGATATGCCAGGGACTATTAAAATGAGAATTATCCGAACCCGCCACCCCGGTCACGCCGATGGTGGTGTTATAGGTTCCATCGCTGTTGAACACCTGGATGCGGTTGTTGCCTGCGTCGCTGACGTAAATCCTCCCAGAGCTATCCAGGGCTAAGCTCCAAGGATATGAGAAATGGTTGTTGTCAGACCCACCTTCCCACGTGACGCCCAACTGCATCAGATAGTTGCCGCTCGCATCGTACTTGACCGCTCGATGAGAGTTTTGATCTACAACCCAGACATTGCCGGTGTTATCCACAGTGATATCCATGGGCACACTGATGTGTTTGTTGTCAGCCAACCATGCCCTGCCTGGTGTACCAATGCTCATCAGGAAGGTGCCAGCAGAGCTGTATTTCATTGCCCGTGCGCCCAATGATTCTGCTACCCACACGTTGCCTGCACTATCCACGCCGACCCCATCGGGGTTGTAGAGGTGATCATTGTCTGCAAAATATGGCACCTCGGTTTCCCCAAAAGTACGGTCGTACCAAAATATTCTGATCCCGCTTGAAGATAGGGCTGAGCTGGCGTAGGAAACACCCATTGGCGCGGCCGCCTGCACCATCATCAAGCCAATCAAAACCATGAAAAGCATAGAAAAGTGAAGGATTCTCTTTGCGTTCATGCCCGACTCCATTTTCCTCAATTGTCATTCTGGAACTGAATGGTTTAGAAGATTCATGCTGAGGTGGGGAGGGTGGTATCTCCCCACCTTCTTTCAGAAATTCATCTTACTTACTGAGATATACCGTGAAGCTGCCTGTATTGTCTTCGTAGGTACCTTCATTGTCGTTCACAATCAGATAAAGATCTCCACTAAGCGTGGGTGTAAAAGTCAGGCTTGATCCGATCAGGAAAGGTTCGCCGTCGACGCCAATCTTGCCAACCAGGGATCCATAAGGATATCCATCCAGGGCGCAGGCAGGTTCCTCTTCCGTAGGTGGGCATAGATTTTCTTGCCCATCTGGTCCGGTGGATACACCATCGGCAATCGTGGCGACTTCTCCGGTTGAGGTGATGGTGACCGGTAAACCGGCAAAGACATCCGAGCCGCTGTCCATCCAGCCGGCATTGGCTTCGAGGGTGAAGGGTTGGACGTAAGCATTTGCCACCCAGTTGCCATCCGGGCCGAAGTACCCCACACCCACTACCTGATTATCTTGAATGTCCCATTCGGTGGCAGGATCCCAGGCGCAAGCGTACATATCTTCACCATTGGGGATGATATCGTCGTACTTCATCACCTCGGGTCCTTCGGGTTTGCCCCATGAATGACATTCGATTTGAACGGGATCAGCAAACCATGGAGCATCGACGGTGCCTTCGATGGAATCAGAAGCGAGGTCGATCAGGCCGTTGATTTTTCCAATCTGCACCTGGGCGGTCTGTCCGGTGTCCACAACGGCTTTCACCCAATCTCCGGGTTGGATATCCGGCCGGCTGGGCACCCAGTCTTCAGGGTTTGTCTGGAAGCCGGTTGCGCCGTCCCAGAAATCCTTAGCCTCAGTAGTAAACTGTGCCGCGGCTTTCACCGTCGAACCATCACTTTCGGTGACGGTGAGCTGGACCACATGACCGGCTTCGAAGAAGCTCTCCACCCAGTCATCGCCGTAGTTGACGCGCAGGTTCAGCCTGGGGATGCACCAATCCACCGCGGTGGAGCTGCCCAGGCCGTCGCGGATCTCAGCCCGGCCGCACATATCTTCGATTAAATCGATCCCTGCATCGCCGAAATCGGCCGTCCAGGCGCCGTCCGTTACGGGTACGACTAATTCGGGTTGGCCAAACCCGTGCACCCAGGCATACACCTCAGCGCCTTCACTGGCGGTCCCGGATACCGTATCTTCAGCCATATCTACACTGGTAACGGCGATAGCTTGAATGGTGTAGGTCAGCTCCCTCCCGCTGCCCGAGAGTGTCACCTCATCACCTGGAACCAGGTCGTGATCCGCTCCAAAGTCGAAATAGGCCATGATGTCGTTGAGATCTCCCCAGGGTGCCGGGCCAACCGTTGCCATCTGCGTGAAGTCGGTATCTTTGATGGTCAGGGTGACTTCGCTGCCCACCGGCCATCCGTAGGCAAAGATCTGGTCCGCCACAGGGAATGCGATCAGCGTGGGTTGAGGAATATAGAACGACACCCGTGTCATGTCGCCATCCTCATCCTGTTGAGATGCCATACCTTCGATGCCAACGGTCAAGCCCGCCAGAGCTGCCGACCAGTTTCCATCCTGATCCGCAGCCACCGTGAAGAGTGGTTCAGCAGGATATTCGATGATCACCTCGCTCCCCGGTGCAGCAATTCCCGAAACGGTTTTGCCCTCGAGGTCGATGTCCGTTATGGCCAGGCTGGTCACGACCAGGTCTTTGACGATGCTCCCGTCGCTCATCCAGAGATGGTCACCGGCTTTAAGGTCGAAGTCCAGAGGAAAATCTACCCAGGCGCTCTCCGGGGCCCATTCGGGATAGCTGGCAACGGCTGTGCTGCCATACAGGAAGGTTCCCTCTTGATCGAAGATGCGTAAGCTGACGGTACTACCCTCGGCGTAGCCCCAACCCTCCACCCACTCCTGATCGGGATGGGCAAGGAAATTCCTCCAGCCTTCCGGCAAGGCCTGGTTCAGGCGGTGCCACACTTGCATCACAGGGTTCGGATCGGTGTAGGTGAGCGTGTTGGTTGCCGGGTCGTAGCGCCAGACGATGTGAACGTCGAAGGAGGTATCCGAGGTATAACAGGTCAGATGAAGTGAAGCGTCGAGCAAATTAGGATCCTCGGCGATCAGGCTTCCCCGGCCTCGCAGCACACCGGCCTCTCCTCCGCAGAAATCCAGCCTGCTCCCCTCTATCGTGACCTCGAAGGGTCCGCTCGGGCCGCCGGCAATGAACAGGCTGAGGTCACTGCCGTTGACTTCGGTGGCCTGCCAGTATCCAAAGAAAGGCGAGGCGTGGCTCGGTTGCATATCGATCCCCGGGAACAAGGCGGCGACAGGTGTGGTCCAATTCGATCCATCCGCCGATTCGGTGTAATAGATCCGCCGATCGCTAAAATTGCCGTACCACATCTTGAAAAGCCCGCCGTCAAAGATTACGGTGGGATCTCCAATGGAGTCGCTGCCATTTGGGGCCATGAGTACTGGTTCTTCTGAGACTCGTGTCCAGTTTGCTCCGTCGGTACTCTCAGCCAGCCCGATCGAGGGTGGATAGACAGGGCCGGCGGCGGTATACCACATCAAATAAGTGCCGCCAACATTCAAAACGCTTGGCCCCCATAGCATTTCATCCCACTCTCCAGGCCTCCCCAGTAATACAGATCCTTCCTTGGTCCATGTGATGCCATCTGGCGAGGTGGCATAGGCGATGATGATGCCCTGGTCCCCGATGGCGTGGTACCAGAGCTTATAAAGCCCGTCTTCGTACAGCACGGTCCCGTGACCGGCAACTTCCTGGTCAAACCCTTCAGGGCCGGCCCTCAATACGGGATTTCCCGCATATTTGGTCCAATGGATGCCATCAGGGCTGGTGGCGTAGCCCAGCTGCCGAACGCTGCCATCTGAACCCTCGTACCACATCTTGTACTGGTTGCCCTCTTTCATCACAAAGGGTGCGTGCTCTCCGTAAGCATCCCACTGGCCGGGTTCGCCATCCAAAATGGGGTTGCCCGGATATTTCATCCAGGTTTTGCCATCCTTCGATTGGGCCAACCCAACCTGGCTGTTCCCGTCGAGATCCATCCCGTCGAACCACATCTTGTAGCCGCTTGCATCCTTTATGACGGAAGGCTTGAGCACGGCGACTTCGT
Source organism: Chloroflexota bacterium (assembly GCA_023381565.1). Taxonomy (GTDB): domain Bacteria; phylum Chloroflexota; class Anaerolineae; order Anaerolineales; family Anaerolineaceae; genus JAMCRR01. Next base: position 12,591 of record JAMCRR010000047.1, on the reverse strand, counting down.
CCCAGTTGCCCACCAGCTTTGGCGAAAGGGGTCCAACGGCGAAGTAGTCGAAATCTGCCGGGATGGGGTTTTCGGGATCCTGTCCATTTTGTGAAGAGGTCAGGCCGACCCCATTGATCACGAAGCTTGCGGGGATGGAATGAGAACCAAAATCCTGCCAGGTGATGCCATCTTCGCTGTAGTAGGCGGTGAGCTTCTGATCCTGGAGCTCCAGGCGCAGAAAGGTTTCCGAGATATTGCTTACCGGTGTAGCAAAATTGCCTTCTTCGAAAGCCCCGGCGATGATTTTATCGAAGTAGATGGCATTCCCGAAGCATCCTTCTACACCACAAAATGCCCGGCCAAACTGCAAGAAATTTTCCGCATCCTGGTAGATCACCAGGCCGGCAAATTGAAAGTCACTCGTTGGCTCGAAGAATAAATGCGTCTGGAAGGCAAAATTGCCGGGACCAACCGATCTCAATAGGAGATTCTGGCTCCCCGTAGCCCCGGGCACGGTGTAGATGCGCAGGTAACCCGGATTTTCGGAGAGGCTCCAACCGGCGGGATCTTCGTTGACCCAGTACCAGGTTGGACTTAATGTGGTCTTGCTGAAATCATCCTCCCAGCCTAAATGGGCAGCCGATGCGCTTCCCGTAGACTGGGCGAACGCATTGGAAGCCAGGCTGAAGATGAAGATCAGGCAGACCCCGATTTGGAACAGGCGTGAAAACACCCTTCTTTTAGGGAAAATAGGTTGCGCGTTCATTTCATTTCTCCTTTCGAAAATGAAATCCAGAAGAACGTCTTTCTTCGTGAGGTGGGTCATATCCATTCTTGCTTACTCCCCGTCGATAGGCATATTTAACCGACCCCTTGTCTGGAACCAATGAAGAAGGGGGTATTCAGCCCGCTAACTATAGGGAAAATTCAACTGCAGTATTGGTAGAACTTTATTTAAAAAGCGCAGCCATGTCGCCTATTTATTCTCCATCCATATCTCCCCTCCATTCGCCTGGTTCCACGTGCCAATGCCCAGGCGATCTCTAAACGCGGCGGCAGCATTCGACCAGAGCGTGGCGTAATTATTGCTGTCTCCAAAGCCGTCCCCATTGACCTGGTCCCAATGCGTGCCATCTTTCGAAGACCAGAGCTGCATGCCGGTCGTGAAATTCTTCGTGCCGGTATAGAGCGTATTCTTGAAGACGTACACCAGCTCTACTTTTTCATTCCCCGGATCGCTGAACCCTTCCCCGTTTGCCGGCGTCCACTTCTCCCCATCGCAGGTTTTCCAGATCTGAGCGCCCACTGCCGAGTTTCCGGAGCCAACGTACAGGCAGCCGCGGAACACGGCCATTCCGCCGCCTGAGATGTTCCTCTGATCGCCGAATCCATCGCCGAGGATGGTCGTCCAGTCGCGGCCGTTGAGCGTGCGCCAGATTTGCGCCGGTTGATGATCGCTTTCGACTGAGGCGTACAGGGCATCTTTGAAGACCGCCAAGCCGGTCACGTTGCTCGTGCCGGTCTCGCCAGAAGCCACTCTGACCCAACTGCCCGGGTTTCCGCTGGCGCTGCGCCAGACCTGCGCTCCCCTACCCGGGGTCCCCGTGCCTGCATATAACCCGCCATCGAATTCCATGAAGCATGTGACGGCGCGATTGTTGCTGTCGTTGAAGCCATTCGTGGTTACCACATGCCAGCTTTTGCCATCCGGCGACCGCCAGATCTGGCCGGGCGAATCGAACCAGCCGAGACCAGCGTAAAGCTCATTGTCGAATACGGCCAGATCGATGACCCCCGAGCTGAATTCTCCTATCCCAAAGTTGGGCTGATTGACTGCCTGCCACTGCTGGTTGGATTCCAGGCGCCAGACCTGCCCCCCCACGCTCGAGCTTGCCGAACCGGCATAGAGCCTGCCCTGAAAGACCTCCAGCGAAACCACCCCCTGCTGCTGCCGTTCGCCGAAGCCGTTGGTGTTCACCTGCTTCCAGTCCGGGTCTCCCGGAGTGAACTTCTGGATGCGGTGGTTCTCCGTATCCGCGACGTAAACATTCCCGGCCTCATCCACGGCCACCCCCCGGGGATTGCGCAGGCTGCCGGTCTTATCGCCTGGATCTCCTGCAATTGTGGTCAAATAAGCTCCACTGGGATTGAAAACCTGCACGCGTGCATTCCCGGTATCGGCCACATAAATATTTCCCGCCTTATCGAGAGCCATACCTGTGGGACCAGAGAAATGCTTAAAATCATCTCCGGGTTCGCCGGACGTGCCCAGCGTCATCTGGTATTCCAGGCTGCCGGTGAATTTCTGCACGCGGTGGTTACAGGTATCGACGATGTAGATGTTGCCGTATTTATCTACAGCCACATCCTGAGGCTGGTTGAAGTGGCTGTTATCCGGCCCTGCTGCTCCGGATGCGCCCAGCGTGGCGACATAGTTGAAGCTGCTGTCGTAGATCTGCACCCTGTGATTGAAATTGTCGGCCACGTAAAGATTGCCGCGCTCATCCACCTCCACGCCCCTGGGTTCGGAAAATAAATATTCGCCTGTGCCCTCGCTGACCCCCAGGGAAGCCAGGTAGCCACCCTTGCTGTCGAAAATCTGGATGCGGTTGTTGTACCCATCGGCGATATAGATGCGACCCTGCGCGTCGAAGGTCACCGCTTCGGGAGTGCTGAAATGCGCATTGTCAGCGCCCGGCACCCCCGCCTGCCCAATGGTCAAGAGTGGGCCGCCGCTGGCATCCAGCTTGATGAAGCGCTGGCCGCTGCCGTAACCTTCTACGATGCCGATGCTGCCCGAAGAATCGACGGCCACATCCTCCGGGAAAGAATAATGAGCAGCATCGGTTATGTAAGGAACGCCTGTAGTTCCGAAGCTGCGCACATGCGCCAGGTTCTTGTCGAACAGCTGCACCCGGCTGTTGAGCGCGTCGGCGACAAATAGGTTGCCGGCTCGGTCCACAGCCACATCCCCGGGCCAGGAAAGCTGGTTATCGCCGGAGCCCAGGCTGCCCAACGTGGCCCGGTAGGCAAAGGTCAGGCGGTCGAAGATCTGCACCCGGTTGTTCCCTGCATCGGCGATGTAGACGTTCCTGGCGTCTGCCGCGACGCCTCGCGGAGCGCAGAGCCGTAAATTGTCGTCTGCATTACCGCATTCACCGGTGATCCCGATTGTGGCGAGGTATTTTTGGTTTGCGTCGAATACCTGCACCCGGTGGTTATTCATGTCCGCCACGTACAGGCGCCCATCCCGGTCGACGGTCATGCGGTAAGGATTTTGGAAATGAGCGTTATCCGATCCCGCTTCCCCGGTAACCCCGAGTGTGGCAGTATAGGCGCCGCCGGCATCGAATACCTGGACGCGATGATTGAACTCGTCGCTCACGTAGAGGTTCCCGGAGCTATCCACAGCCACCCCGATGGGAAAAGTAAAATGCCGGTTGTCTGCCCCCTGCTCCCCGGTAATCCCTATTTGGGCCAGTTCGTTGCCTTTTGGATCGTATTTTACGACCCTCATCGCACCACGGTCGGTGACCCAGATATTTCCTGCATCATCTACTTCAATATCCCCCGCATTGATTACGCCTGCCTCGCCGACCCGCAGCATAAATTCGCCCTGGGGGCTGTATTTCAAAGCTCGCATTCCGCCCGATTCGGCTACCCACACGTTGCCGGCTGGGTCCACGCCCACTCCCTCGGGCGAAAACAGGTGGTCCGTATCGGTCAGGTAGGGGATGCCGGTCTCGCCGAAGGTCCCCACATAGCGGAAACTCAACACGGATTCTGCAGACGACGGGGAGGGTGGTGTGAGCGCATCTGCGCCGAAATGCGTGACGCCGAACAGGATGATCGTGAATAAAATCACAGGAACGATGCAGTTGAATTTCTTGTTCAACGGTTTTTTTCCTGGGCTTGAACCTTGCAACCGGAAGATCATTGGCTTAAGCCATTATCGCGAAAAAAAAACGCCAAAAACCGCCATATGAACCCGTAAAATCGTGTAAAAACCGCCAATTCTTCAGTTGTGCAAACCAGAGTAAGAGCGCATAATTAGTCTATCAAAGCCGGTCACCCTCTCTGAGAAAATGTGGCCCATGCTCCAAAGCCTCACGATCGGGATTAATTTTATCGGGCTGATGGCCGCCCTCTGGATGGGGCTGGTGCTGGTCACGCGCAGCTCGCGCCGCCCAGAAGCATGGCTTTCAGCAGTGGCTTTGTGGTCGCTGGGTGGCTATTATCTCAATCACCTCCTGGCTTTCCTGCCGCCGCCCGCTCCCCCGCCGGAAATCAGAATCTGGCTCTATCACCTGATGCTGTTCTGGCCGCGCGACGTCTTCGAGATGGGCTGGAAGGGCTGGCTGCTCGGCTGGCTACCGGTTTACAGCATCATTTTCTGGTATCACGCCTCGCTCTACCTGCTGCCGGGATCATTCAATGGCAGGCGCTGGTTGGGGGCTGGGCTGGGATACGCTCTTGCCCTGGCAAGCATCCTCGTCAAAGCCGGCTACAGCGATGCCTGGCTCGGCCGGCTCGCCGGCCCGCTTTACGACCCTTTGCCGGTCGCTCCCTTTTCTGCCATTTCCGCAGCAGTCTTTGTGCCCTTTGCCGGCCTCTGCGTTTTCAACCTTGCTCGTGCCGCCCGCGCCTCCCCTACCGGGGTTTCCCTCCCCCTGTTCAGGCTGTTCGTATCTGCCGTTATACTGGCTGCCGCAGCCGGGCTGCCCGGCATCTTCTCCTATTTGCTGAAAACCCCCCTGCCGCAAGCGCTGGCGGCGCTGTTCCTGCTCGCGGCTTTGCTGCTGGCAGGCGTTGCCGCCACCGGCTACCATACTTTGCGTTCCCTCCGGGATCTGCGAGGCGATCTGCTTACCAGCGCAGCCGGCGCCGCCGCCCTGCTGGCGCTGTTTTTACTCATCCTGAGAATCTTTTCCGGGACGCATCCCTTGCCGGGCGACTGGTACGTTTTGACTGGCTGCCTGGCGGTGCTCTCGAATTCCCTGGTCGCTGCCGTCCGGCCCAGGCTCGTGCGCCTGTACAAACAGGATGGCGGGCGCAGGCTGCACCCCCGCCTGAGCAAGCGCGAGAGCCTGGCAAACGGCAGGGCCGCACCTCCCGGGAGCTTCCCGGGCAATCCCCGTCCTGCGGTTCCCGGGGAGGGGAATCATTCAAATAATGCGGAGCTGCCTGTCACGGTGGGGGGTATTGCGGTGCGAGATGTCGAGCTGGCTTTGCGCAACCTGCACCATTACGCCTACCTGGCCAGTTCTCCCCTCACCAAGCTTCGCCTCGTTGAGCAGCAATTGAAAGGGTTGGATACAGCCGCCGATACCCACATCGGCCGCGGCAAAGCGCTGTCTGCGGTTTTGTGCGAGGCCCTCCGGCAGTTGAAGCCTGCGCAGGAGGATGTGCCCAACCCGCCCCCGCGCTCCTGGCACCCCTATATCATCCTGTGGGAGGCCTACGTGGAAAACCGGCCCAACCTGGAGATCATGTCGCGGCTTTACATCTCCGAAGGCACCTTCAACCGGACGCGGAAAGCCGCCATCTTCTCCGTCGCCCGGCTGCTGGAGGAGATGGAAGGGAAGTGAACGGTCCTAACGGCGGTTGACAGTGGGCAGTCCTGCAGCGGTATACGGCCCTTGGGCGGTCCTTTAGTGTTCCTGACGGCAGTAGCGCTCGGTTTCTGCAGTTGCTAGGGAAACAAAGAGGAGATCGAGGCGGAGGGTCGAGGCAGAGGCGCCTGGGGGATCCGCGTACGCCGGGAATAATTACCCGGAGTTAATCTGTAATTTACAATCTGAGTTCGATGATTGGAATATAATAAATCATATATCCTTCTCAGCTAATCACATATTTTCCCCAATTTCTACAATCCTATGAGGGGGAGAAATCCTTGTCTGAAACCGTCGTCCGGCAATCTGGCAACATCGTTAATTACCGCCGTGAGAATGTGGGCGATTTTCTCCGCGAATAGATCCAGCGCGGGCCGGCGCATTCGATTCCGTTAAGCAAGCCGAAAGAGAATTCATATTGAATATTTAGAAAGGGTGCATGGGTTTATGGGGACAGAGCTGTTCGAAAAGGCAAAAAAGAATAAAGCGGACGAATTTTATACGCAGCTGCCGGATATCGAGGCAGAAATGCGCCATTATAAAGAACAGTTACGCGATAAGGTAATTTTGGGTAACTGCGACGACCCGTATGAGAGCAATTTTTTCAAATATTTTGCGATGAATTTTGATTTTTTAGGAATAAAAAAACTGATCGCAACCAGTTATTCATGGTCTCCCGTTGTTATAGAATTATTTTATCAAAGGAATCTAAGGTGAATTCTGTGGATTTTCCTGTTATCTATACCGGACATTCTAGATTAATATTAGAACGAGTCAAAGATTAGCCCTTTATGAATATTTTCCTATTCATCTGATTGGATAAATTATGGCAAACAGTAATCTCGCAGAAGCAAAGATAGCAAAATTTGATGAGTTTTACACACAATACTACTATATTGAAAAAGAAATTTTGGCTTATTTAGAATACAACCGGTATGTATTTCGGGGTAAAACGGTTCTATTGCCTTGTGATGACCCGGAATGGAGCAACTTTACTAAGTTTTTTGCCCAAAATTTTGAGAGGTTAGGGCTGAAAAAACTCATCAGTACGAGTTACGCTGTGGATAGCAAAACCTATAAGAACGGTTATCAGCCAACTCTATTTGAAAAAAGTGACTCTCAATTTGACCAAATCAAAACCGTAAGAAACGGTAAGATTTTTACCTTGACCCACGATAGGACGGGTAGCCGCAAAGTAAATGTCAATGATTTGGAGTGGCATTACCTCGTAGGAGATGGTGATTTCAGAAGTGCTGAAATTAAACAATTTCGCGATGAATCGGACATTATCGTTACTAATCCGCCTTTTTCGCTGTTAAGTGAGTTTTTAGCGTGGATTGTGGAGGCTAATAAACAATTTGTAATTATCGCCAACATGAATGCTATTACTTATAAGGATATATTTCCGCTTATTAAGGAAAATAAGTTATGGTTAGGGGCAACTGGTAACGGTAGTGATATGGTTTTTGGTGTTCCAGCAGGCACAGAAGTTGCCGAAAGTGACAAACGGAAAGCCGCTCAACTCGGCTACATCGGTGATTATACGAGACTTGGTAAATCCTGCTGGTTTACCAATCTAGACCATGGAAGGCGACATCAACCATTACCGTTAATGACCATGGAGGATAACTGTAAATTCAGCAAGCACAAGGAAGTCAGGGGTAAAAAATCTTATACCAGGTACGATAATTATGATGCCATCGAAGTGCCATTTACCGATGCCATTCCCCGTGATTATGATGACGTAATGGGCGTACCGATTAGTTTTCTCTATAAATATAGCCCAGATCAATTTCAGATTGTTGGAATGTGTGAAAATGAGGACTTATATTATTTAAAAACAAAAGTATATACGACTGCCGAATGCAAGGAAGCATATTTTAAAAAGTTTGGGAAGAAAGGAACCTATGATTTAAATGCGAGTGGCGTAATCTTTAAAGAAGGTTTATTAGAAAAAGTTTTTCAACGGGTTCTTATAAAGCATAGGAAAACTATAAAATGATTACAACTCTTAAAACCGAAATCACAATCAAGGATATTTGTGAGGGGTTTGTGTACAACGAACTTGAAGGAAAAGGTCTGTTTGGTTTATCTGGCAAATTAACCATCCAGCCCGAGTATCAGCGCAATTATATCTATGCAGACGGTAAAAAAGATGTGGCTGTCATCCAATCTATCCTTAAAGGTTATCCGTTGGGCTTGTTTTATTTTAATAAAGTGGGTGAAGATACCCTGGAGGTTTTAGACGGACAACAGCGAATCACCAGTTTTGGACGTTATGTTACCAATAAATTTGCCGTCAAAGATGAAAACGGCATGGAACAATATTTTAATGGTATAGCAACCGATAAGCAATCGAAGATACGAGAAACAAAACTGCTAATTTATGAATGTGAAGGTACTGAAAGCGAGATAAAAGAATGGTTTAAAACCGTCAACATCGCGGGTGTGCCACTAAATGATCAGGAACGACTGAACGCCGTGTTTTCTGGTCCTTTTGTCACGCTTGGCAAGACGGAGTATAGCAATAGCCAGAATGCTAATATCCAAAAATGGAGTAGATATATAACAGGCAGTGTCAATCGACAAGATTTTTTTGAACGTGCTCTTGACTGGGTTAGCAAAGGCAATATTGACGATTATATGAGCCGCCATCGCTACGATAAAAACATTACAGAGCTAAAAACGTATTTCACTTGTGTCATAGATTGGGTTTCAAGTGTCTTTGACGATGTAGTGGACGAGATGCGCGGAGTAGAGTGGGGACGATTGTATGAAGCGTATCACCACACGGCTTATGACCGGAACTTAGTTTCGCTAGAAGTGCAAAAACTTTACAGTGATCCATATATTAAGAGCCGTAAGGGTATTTTTGAGTTCATTCTAGGGGGTTCAGTTGATACGCAATTATTAGATGTCCGAGTCTTCGATGAAGCAACCAAGAAAATCGTTTACGCAACACAAACTGCTGCAGCCGTAGCCAAAGGTGAATCAAACTGCCCGCTTTGTGCCTTCGGACAGGATGCTAACAAGACTAAAATTTGGAAGTTGAACGAAATGGATGCAGACCATGTAACCGCTTGGGCCAAAGGTGGGGCAACAATTATCGACAACTGTCAAATGTTATGTAAAACACACAATCGAGCAAAAGGAAATCGTTAAGTAGATAATCACAAAACGGTCAAAATTAAAATGGTAATTTGTCCGTATGTCTTGATCCACAATGAAAATTATCTCAACATCCGTTTCTCAATCAAAATCAAAAAACGGAAGTCTACGAAAAGCAGCTAGGCATCTGCAACCACTGCGGCAAACACTTCATGATCCAAGAAAAGTAAGCCGACCATATCACCCCCTTACATCTCGGCGGCAAAACCATCGCAGAGAACTACCAGATGCTTTGTAAGGAATGCAATCGGATGAAAGCGGGTAAATAAATTTCAAATAAAGCAGGAGGGTGTTGCGGGTTCGACGTACTTCTTTTTCTTTATGGCGATCCTGAGCCGGAGCACTGGAGATTCTCAAGTGGGTAAAGGGTGGAAAACTAAGACGAAGGTGCCCGCGGTGAACCATAGGCATCAGGAGAATGGTCGACATTGAAATTGTCGAATGAGAATGGAAATGCTGTAGATTATTCTTATGGATTTGGGATCTAAAAGACCAGTGATATAATATTTATAGTAAGATTTGATTTTCCGCCTCATTAATGATCTTAGTACAAAATTATATATAGGACGCTTTTTCGGTCATATATTCCACTTGGCGCCCATCCCTTTTTAGTTAGGATGGGCATTTTTTGTTTATCGATTTTGTGGGGATACTATTTAAGTTCGATCATCTGCCTGCAACCATTATTCTCTATTCGTCCGTTTTTCTTTACACTCTTACTATAAGGAGAAAATGATGATCACAATTAAGATTGATAATGAAGAACATATCTTGAAAGAAGCGGATGAATACTGGATTAATCAACGAATAAATAGACGGCGCGAGGACGGTCTATCTGTATGTGTTATAGTCACGATTATAGAAAACGACGTGAACATTCAGCTTTTAACTCCCACATGCTATTCATCTGGTGGCGGTAGTAAACCATTGAATATGTCTGAGTCTCGGGTTGTTGATCTTTGGAACCAAAGAGGTTTAAATAGATCGGATTTTACCGGAGGTAACCTAATTGCATTTATTAAACAATTACAAAATCTTTTCTAGAAAATCGAATTCGCAAAAGAAATGATCTCGCTATTTTTTTCATACTCTCACAAAGATGAGGATCTCCGCAATGAACTTGAGACGCATCTTGCCCTATTAAAACGCCAAGGGATAATCTCTGCCTGGCATGATCGGAGAATTATTGCTGGAAGTGAGATAAATCAAATAATCAGCTTGGAACTTGAAACATCTCAAATTATCCTACTTCTTGTTAGTGCTCACTTTCTCGCATCTGATTATTGTTATGAAAAAGAGATGAAGAGGGCGATCGAAAAGCATCAAGATGGTACTGCTGTTGTCATTCCTGTAATTCTACATCCTTGCGATTGGCAATCTGCTCCATTTGGCAGCTTTAGAGCAACCCCAACTGATGGAAAGCCTGTCTCGATGTTTGCTAATCAACAAGAAGCTTTTTCAATTATTGCTAAAGACATTCGAGAAGCAGCAAACCAGTTCATCACTACGAGCCCAACTAAGAATTATGAATCCCTAGAAAATGTTGTGAAAAATATAAAACCAATAGGCGATCGATCAAGTAATCTACGAATTAAGCGCAAATTCGATGACCGTGAAAGAGATGATTTTCTGGAAAACAGCTTTGAATATATAGCGCGATATTTTGCAAATTCTCTAGAAGAACTCTCAGGTAGAAATCCACAAATAAAAACACGCTTTAAACGCCTAGACGAGACAAGTTTCTCTACTATCATCTACGATAGAGGGGATCGGGTTACACAATGTATCATATGGTATGGGAAAAGAAATACAGGCATACCTGGAATATATTATTCTATAACGGGGGAATTTCCAACGAATAGTTATAATGAGGCATTAAGCCTTATTGATGCCGGAAATACCTTACAACTTAAACCTTTAGGTTTTCAAATGATTATGGGGCATATGGAAGAGTCTTTGTCGCAGCAAGGAGCAGCCGAATATTATTGGAGTATATTAATTAGACCGTTACAGTGATTTCTATTTGTTTTTATTACTCAGAGAAAATGAGGGAATAAAATAGTAAATGTCAGCTCATATACATAATCTAATCTGTGCAACATGGAATTAGTATCTCAAAAAGTACAATGGTTCATTAATCGCATAAGTTACAAATTTCTTGGGTTAATTGCAGATAAATATGAATGGCCCAAATATTTCTTATAATTTATTTGGCCTCCAAATTAGCGAAAAAGAATTTATGCGTCAATTTCAAAAAGCTGGAAACCAAGAAAGGCTCAAATCGGTTGCGATGCGAGTTTTTCTTGTAGATCAACTGCGGCACAATGTGATATTTCGCCAAACTCCAGCCTTGTCTCATGAGTTCACCTTTTGGCTTTTACAAAATGAGACGATATCTCTTCAACTTTATCTTCTTTGTACGTGTATTGATGCTCTTTCTGGAAGTGAGTATATCGATTTTTATGAATGGTTAATGCTCCGCGATTCAAATAAAAATAAAACTAAATATGGTTATGACGGCACTATGAATAGGCAAATATTAAATCAAATTTCAGGTGATCTTCATGAACCCAAGAATTTTCGTTCAGCAGTAGATCGGATATTCAGAGAATCATATCAACCGATTTACGGGAATCGAAATTCATTTTTGATGTTTTTCAATGAGCTCCCATTAGAGACTCGGCAATTATTATCTCGGGTTTATATAATTTCAAGCCTACTCACGAAAGAAGATATTTCTAGAGAACTTACAGATAATAAAACCATTCCTCATGATATAAAGAGTTGGAACACAGCACAAACCGATTGGAGAACGAAAGAACTAAGCGACAAAATTAAACAAATTGCAGATTATTTCTATATCTATTACCGTAACCCTTACACACATCAAGCAATTTCTTTCACCCCAAGAAATACTACCGATTGGGGAGAGATATTGATGAAAGATAGATCCTTAACAATTGAGGAGGGATGGGATCCGATTGGAGACATTATTCCCTATAAAAACAAGTATTTAATTCGAAGGTTTTGGGCAAGAACATATGAGGACGAGGTTCTTATATTACGGTTGGTGGTAGCGATCGGATGGAGGCGTCTAGCAGGGATCCCAGTAGAAGGTGACTTGACAGAGTTGTTCAGAACTTTTCAGATCCGAAATGAAATAATGCATTATGCAATATATGAGTTAGAAAATATCCAATTGCTCCAAAAACAATATTTCGGCGATATCCACAATGAGATATTTGAGGCAAGATTATCTTTGCCGAAATTTTCACTTAAATTCCTTCTCATGGTAAAACAATATTTGGATAACAGTACTCTTGAATCGGGATTGAAGAATATGATTGACGTATTGTATGCCGAGTTTGAACCTGTTCATAAGGTTGTGGATGATTTTAATGATAAATATAAACTGGTTTTCCCAAACACCTTTACTGTTGAAAGTGACCCTATTCAAAGAGCAACTGTTCTTGCTGAAAAAGATAAATTAATAGTACAAATACGCGAGATTCTTGCTAAATCTTCAATCCAAAAATTGACATCCAAACTATCTGAATGGTTTTACTTACTTGTCGATCGCATGAAATGAAACTCTGACTCATCCAAAGCGTCTTGCGACATTAATCGACCTGAATTCCGCTAACATTTTCCGGGGTTCAATATCCAAGTATAGAAGCGCAGGAGTGCCAAAGTAGATTCGTCCACAGTGTCAAGATCGGGTGATAATGTCCACAAATCATCGGTTTAAAAAGTCCCTTTTTCAACGATCAAAAAGTCCAGTGCGATTCTTTAAGGTTCGCTGGTCACCTCCTGTTCCGGGGTGGTTTGC
>JAMCRR010000086.1 GCA_023381565.1 Chloroflexota bacterium | reverse complement strand
CGGGCGCGCTGGGGGGATTATCGATTCGGTCTACATTGACTCGTTCGAGTAAAGAATAGCCGTTCAGGAAGATCCATTCGTCTGAGATTTCACCGCGGCGCCATTTCCCCCATCGTCCGTATACGCCAGCTCTAGCGCAGCACGCATGATCGCCTCATAAGCTCCGCTAAGCTCGACCTGCAGGGAGGTATTCCCGGCAAAATCCGGCTCGCCCAGGCGCCGCAGCAAGGGAATGTGCACCTCGGGGATCTTGAGGTTCACCTGAAAGCGCGCCAGCCCCTCGCCCGCCTGCCAGAAATCATCCATGCGCTGGTCGAGGGGTAGTACAGCCTCGGGTTCTTCTTCACCCTCTGAGCCGCGCGGTTCACGCCCCCCGGAACGGCGCTGGCGCAAGGCTTTCATTACCTGCTCCTGGGTCCTCCCGCGCAACCGGAAGAGCAAGAAGGGATCTTCGTCAAACCGGTCTCCCAGGATGTAATGAACCGCAGCCACGTGCTTGCAGGGGTTGGCCCAATCCGGGCAGCTGCAGGTTGTCTCGAGGTCGTCTTCTGTGCGCGGAAAAAGGCTCACATCCGCCGCAGAGAAAGCTTCTTCTATTTCCGCAGGCATTTCCCCCGATAAGAGCTGAGCGGTAAAGATGGCCTGCGCGGAGAGGGCGTTCACCACCCGGTCCCACTGCTGCCCGGTCAGCGGCTTGACTCGGATCGTTACCAGGTAGGGCTTGGCCCTGGATCCCTGGACGCGCGCTTCGACCCCGTTCTTGGTTTCGACGATCGACAGCACCTGCCCGTGCCGTGCGTAGGTGCGCCCGCGCTGCAGCCTGCGGGGGTCAACCAGCGCTTCCATCGCCTCCAGCCAACGCTGCGCCCACCAGTTGCGGGCGAAAGCACCCTGTGAGCTGCGCGCCCGGATGCCTCCGTGCGCTTCGCGCGGGTGCGAGGGTCCATAGGACTGCGGGTACCATTTTGACGAGCGTTTGGCCATCTTTTCTGCCTCTATACTCTGAGTCTCACCAGCTCGCGCAGGTCATCTGTTGACAGCTCGGTCAGCCACTGCTCTCCGCTCCCGATGATTGCCTGCGACAGTCCCTTTTTTGACTCGATCAGGTCGTCAATTTTTTCTTCCAGCGTCCCCTGGGTGATCATCTTGTGCACCTGGACATTGCGCACCTGGCCGATGCGGAACGCCCGGTCGGTGGCCTGGTTTTCTACAGCCGGGTTCCACCAGCGGTCGAAATGAAAGACGTGGGTAGCACGCGTCAAGTTCAAACCTAGCCCGCCGGCTTTCAGTGAAAGGATGAAAATGGGCGGGCCGTGGGATTCTTCCTGGAAACGCTGCACCATAGCCTCGCGCGCTTTAACCGGCGTGCCGCCGTATAAGAAAAGTGTGGCGCACCCCAATGCCCGCGATAAATACGCATCCAACAGCTTACCCATTTCGGCGAACTGAGTGAAGATCAGGGCGCGGTCGTCTTCGGAGATCACCTCATCCAGCATCTCCACCAAACGCCCCAGCTTGCCGCTGCGCCCATCGACCGGCTCAACCTCGATCCCGGCCGTTTCCACCTGGTGCAGGTACTGGGCGGGATGGTTGCAGATTTGCTTGAGCTGCATCAGCATCGAGAGCACCATGCCACGACGTTCGATGCCATCGCTTTCTTCGACTTTCTTCATCACATCCTGCACCACAGCTTCGTATAAAGTTGCCTGTTCTTCAGTCAGAGTGCAGTAATCTTTCAACTCGATCTTTTCTGGCAGGTCCTGGATCACTGTGGGGTCGGTCTTGACCCGGCGTAAGATGAAGGGTCCAACAAGCTTTCTCAGCCGCTCCGTGCTCTCTTTATTATGGAAGCGCTCGATGGGAACGACAAAATCGCGCCGGAAGGCCTGCTCGGAACCCAGATAGCCCGGGTTAAGGAAATGCATGATGGACCAGAGCTCGGTCAGCCGGTTTTCGATCGGCGTACCGGTTAGCGCCAGCCTGAAATTCGCCGGTATCTTACGCAAAGCCTGCGTCTGCTGGGCGAAGGGATTCTTAATATTCTGGGCTTCATCTACGATCACCCCAAACCAGGGCATGGAACGAACCAGGTCGGCGTCGTGGCGCACGACTGCATAGCTGGTCAGCACCATGTCGACCTCTCTGGCTCCTTTTTTGAACGCCTCACCTTCCAGCCGTCCAGAGCCCTGGTGGATCAAGGTCGTCAATCCGGGAGCAAAACGCTGCACCTCATGCTGCCAGTTTGCCACCACTGAGGTTGGGCACACCAGCAAGATCGGCCCGGCAAGCTTACCGTTGGTTTCTTTTTCGCGCAGCAGCAGGGCAAGCGTCTGGATGGTCTTGCCCAATCCCATGTCGTCTGCCAGACAGGCGCCCAAACCCCATCTGCGGAAAAAGTTCAGCCAGGAATAGCCGTACGTCTGGTAGGGGCGTAAAGTACCCTTCAGGCTAACTGGTTGGGGTAGCTCACCCATCCTCTCATGCTGCGAGAACTGGTCCAGCCAATCTTGCAGCCATCCCTCGACGGCAATGCCATCAACAGGGAGACCTTCCTGCCTGCCTGGCTCGCCAACCAGACCCAAACGAGCCGCTTCGAGTAAGCTGAGCTCTCCAGACTGCTTTTGCTTCTCCCAGAAGGCAATCGCCGCCTCGATCTGTTCCGGATCGAGCTGCACCCACTGCCCGCGGATCTTCACCAGCGGTGTTTTCAACGCCGCCAGTGCTGAGAATTCCTCCCGAGTCAGCCTGGTTTCACCCAGCGAAAGCTCCCATTCAAAATGGACCAGGTTATCAAGACCAAGGATGTTCTGTGTTGACACTGCGCCTTTCTGGCCATCCCTCG
>JAMCRR010000145.1 GCA_023381565.1 Chloroflexota bacterium | reverse complement strand
ATTCCGTACTATGCGCCAGGATTCGGAATTGAACGGTGAGGTGCGCACAACGGATGAAAACGACGACCGCATCACTCGCGTCGGCATCTTCCTGCGCAAAAGCCACCTGGACGAGCTGCCGCAGTTCATCAACGTCCTGAAAGGCGAAATGAGCCTGGTGGGCCCGCGCGCCGAGCGCGCCGCCCTGGTGACACGGCTGCAGCAGAATATCCCCTTCTACCGGGCTCGGCTGCTGGTGAAACCGGGCATGACCGGATGGGCACAGGTGAATTTTGGCTACGCTGCTACAGTGGAAGATACGGCAGTCAAGCTTGAATACGACCTCTACTATATTAAGCACCGTAATTTGCTGATGGACCTGGTGATTATACTGCGCACAGGTTGGACAATCATCGGCTTTCGCGGGCGGTGATTCCGATGCCAGAGTGTTCTCTCCCTGAATGGGAGGCTTTCCTGGGGGAGCATCCGCAAGCCCACGTGTTGCAGAGTCCGTCGTGGGGTGAGTTGAAAGCAAGCTTCGGCTGGCGGGTTAAACGCCTCTCCGTGGGCACAGCCGGCGCGCAGGTGCTTTTCCGATCGGTCGGTCTTGGTTTTAGCGTGGCATACCTTCCCAAGGGGCCGCTGGGCAAGGATTGGGCTGCCCTCTGGCCGGAAGTTGACCGGATCTGTCGTGGAGAGCGGGCGGTATTTTTAAAAGTCGAGCCGGACCTGTGGGAAGGAACCGACGGCGAGCCTCAAACCCAACAGTTGCCAGGTTTTGTACCTAGCCCGCAAACGATCCAACCCCGCCGCACCGTGGTGGTCTGCCTGGAGGGCGAAGAGAACGAGATCCTGGCGAGGATGAAGCAGAAGACCCGCTATAATATCCACCTGGCCGCGAAGAAGGATGTACGCATCCGGCAAAGTCAGGATATTGGCGTTTTCTACCGGTTAATGGAGATGACCGGGCAACGGGATGGGTTTGCCGTCCACAGCCGGGAGTACTATCAGCGGGCTTATGAGTTGTTTGCCCCGGGCGAAAGCTGCGTGCTCTTGCTGGCCGAGTATGGGCAAGAACCGCTGGCGGCGTTGATGGTTTTCCGCCAGGGACGGCGCGCCTGGTATTTCTACGGCGCTTCTGGCGAAGCCGAGCGCAGTCGCATGCCGGCTTACCTGCTGCAGTGGGAAGCTATGCGCTGGGCAAAGCAACATGGGTGCCGTGAATACGACCTGTGGGGCATTCCGGATGCCAGCCTCGAGGACTTGGAGGACCAGTTTTCCGCCAGGTCGGATGGGTTGTGGGGCGTCTATCGCTTCAAACGCGGTTTTGGCGGCGAGGTCCGCCGCTCGGTGGGCGCCTGGGACCGGGTCTACACCCCGGCGGTGTATGCATTCTACCGCTGGTGGTCGCGCCGGCGTGGAACGAATCTGGCGTAATATGGAAGTCATCTTTGATTGACGAATTCGAATCTTCGGGCTGGGATGCCCAGATAACCTCTTTGAGCGGCGTCCATATCTTGCAAACCTGGGAGTGGGCGCAGGTGAAAGCGCGCGTTGGCTGGCAGTCCTATCCCCGCTTGTGGTGGCAGGATCGGCGCCCGCAAGCCGGCGCTCTGGTTTTGCAGCGCGGGCTGAGCCTGCCGGGGATTGGGAAGCGAATGCAGGTCCTCTATGTTCCCAAGGGACCCATGCTGGACTGGCAAAATGAGAGCTTACGCAAGCAAATCCTGGATGATCTGCAAGATTTTGCCCGCCAGAAGGGAGCCATCTTCCTGAAAATCGACCCCGATGTCCTTCTGGGGACAGGCATCCCGGGAACACCGGAGAGTCGCGATTTTTCGCTGGGCGCCCAAATTGAAGCCGACCTGCGCCAGAGGGGCTGGCTTTATTCATCGAGCCAGGTCCAATTCCGCAATTCGGTCTGGATTGATCTCACGCCTGAGGAAGACCAGCTCCTGGCCCGGATGAAGCCCAAAACCCGCTACAACATCCGCTTGTCAGAGCGCAAGGGTGTGCAGATCCGTGTGGGAACAGGCGATGATTTGCCCGCCCTGTACCGGATGTATGCCGAGACTTCGGTCCGGGATGGTTTCGCCATCCGTGACGAAGCCTACTACCGCTGTGTGTGGGAGACGTTCCTGGGGGCAGGCCTGGCTGAGGTGTTGATCGCCGAGGTGGAGGGCGAACCGGCAGCGGCAGTGGTTGTCTTCCGGTTTGCCGGGCGAGCCTGGTATTTATATGGGATGAGCCGTCAGGTTCATCGCGAAAAGATGCCGAATGTTCTGCTGCAGTGGGAGGCTATCCGCCGGGCGAAGGAGGCGGGCTGCGCTGTATACGATTTGTGGGGCGCCCCAGATTTATTCGATCCATCCGATCCGCTGTGGGGTGTTTACCGGTTTAAAGAAGGTTTGGGCGGGCAGGTGGTGCGCACGCTGGGCGCCTGGGATTACCCGGTACAGCCCTGGCTCTACCGCCTGTACACCCAGACTCTGCCCAAGGCTCTTGATATCATGCGCAGCAGGGGGCGCCGCCGTACCCAGCAAACCCTTAGCCCGTAAACATTAGAAAATCATGAAAAAACCATGACAGGTCTTGTAATCTGGTAATTTCTCCCTATAATATACGATATTGGTCCAATATTGGTCCAATAGGACCAGATATTGCGAATTTGCCGGGGGGCAAGTGACAAAAGAAATGCACTGCGGTATCCACGAGCCATACGAACACAATCCCATGGGGGATTATTTGAGAACCTTTGGTTCTGAGTACAGAAGTAAATCCACAAGTCGATAAATATCGGTAAATTATTTCGTATTGGATCTATTTGAGAGATCCAAGGAGGATGGGGAGTATTATGGGTACGAAATCAGATCGTAAAACAAATCGATTGGTAAAAATGGCGCTGGTCACATCGGCAGTTGTGATCGTGATTAGCTTATTCCTGGCCACTTCATTCCAACCGGTGCTTGCGCAGGCAGGCACAGGCACACCTGCTGCGACGGGGACTGCTGTCTCCACCAGCACGCTTGCCCCCACAGCTGCCGCGACAGGCACTTCGGCTGCGACTGCAGCGCCTACCAGCACACCGGCTCCCACGGCGGTACCAACCTTAGCTCCGCCGCAGCCAACCGCCAGCACAACGGCTCTCGTGCCGGTCACCGGCGCGGACTTGAGCGTTCAAGCCGCGCAGCAGAGCCTATACGTCAATCTGGGAATCGTTTCGTTGGGGCTGGTCCTGGTCGTCATCGGGATCTTAATCCGCACCAACCGAGAATAGCATAATCTAGGCGATCTCGTTGATCTGTATCATGAGGGATGGAAATTTCTGGTGATGATGCGATGAAACCTGCAATCAGGGGTCTACCGGTTTACAAATGGGATTGTGTGAAGAGATAGGTTCTTCGAAAAGAGAACATATTGGAGGGGCGCAATTTAAATGCGCCCCTCCTGTGCCTGGTGGGATTTGGGTTTTTGATTAGAAATCAGGGTTGAAATTGAAACGACATTATAAAGTACAAGATTTATTCGCCAGGGGGAATTGGTCGATCATCATTGGTATTATTTTGCTGATCTGGGGGGCGCTCTCTGCTTTCTCGTCAGAGCAGCGTTATATGCAGCTTGCCAAAGCTGCCCAAGATGAGTACGTCATCACCCCCTCACCTTCTCCGGAGGGCGCCGGCCTGGGCGCCGTGAGCCCAACTCAGATCAGCACACAGGCGCCGACCCCCACGGAGATGCCTGCAACCACTTCGGCTACCGCCGTTGGCGATAGCCCGCTGACGCCGAACGTCACACCTGCTCCCACGCAGGCTGCCAGCCAACCTCCGCTTGTGCCTGATAAGATTATGATCCCCGCCATTAACCTGGATGCTTCCATTATCCAGGTGGTGTCGCACCTGGTTGCCCTGGATCAATACCCCGGGATGGTTTTCCAGCAGTGGCAGGTGCCCAATGAATACTCCGCTGGGTGGCTGCCGGTCTCAGGCACTTTGGGCGCCGGAAATATGGTCCTGGACGGGCATCACAATGAATATGGAGAAGTCTTTGGGAAACTGGTCGATCTTTCGCCGGGGGATATGATCTTAGTCCAGTCCGGCAATGCCATCCGATCTTACCAGATCACGAACAAAATGATCCTGCCCGAACGCGGCGAGCCATTATCCATCAGGGCAGCCAACGCAGACTGGCTGCTGCCTACCCCCGAGGAGCGCCTGACGCTGGTGACCTGCTGGCCCTATTGGACCAACACCCACCGGCTGATCATCGTCGCCCGGCCGGTAGCCTGGATTGTGCCGCCGAGCCAACCCTGATCTTAAGGCCTCCACGCGGGTTGAAAATCTGCCCCGGCGTCGTTGGTCAGGCGCGTGAGGTTTGTACCGAGGCTGGTCATCATAAATAATTCGGGGTTGCCGTCTGCTACGGTTTCAAATACCAGCCACGCTCCATCGCTGGAGTATTTAACGCTGTAAACCGGCCTGACCTTCTCGGCCAGTGGGGTCTCGTTGAAATGGTCAGCGATGCCTTTGGCGACCAACCCCGGTAGGGACGAGCCCTGCGAAAATAAGATCACCTGACCGTCTTTCGACCAGGCCGGCAGCATAGCCGCGCCGCGATCCAGAAGGGAGAATTCTTGCTGCTGGCTGCCGTCAGCCTGCATCGTCCAGACCTGGGCCTGCCCGGAGCGGGAGGTGATAAATGCAAGCCGTTGCCCATCGGGTGACCAGGCCGGCTGGCGGTCGTAGACCGGTGCGGGCGATAGGCGCTGGACCTGGTTGTCTGCCAGGGAGTATAGATAGATGTGCGAGCGGCCGTCGCGCACCGAGGTAAACGCGATCTGGCTACCGTCCGGGGACCAGGCAGGCTCAAAATCTCCTCCTGGCATTGTGGCCAGCGAAATCAGCCCGCTGCCATCTGCTCCGATAGTGAATAATGATGACCCTTTGTACACTTCCTGCTTGCCTGAGCAGGGTGAAACAAAAACCAACCGCTGTCCATCCGGAGACCAATCTGGCTGGCAGGCGCCGTCTGGCATCTGAGTGATCTGGTGCGGGCTGCTGCCGTCGATGTTCATCACCCACACCTGGGGAATCCCGATGCGGTTCGAAGCGAAAGCGAGCTGCCCGGCACCTCCGCCGGTAGGGGTGGCTGCCGGCGTGGGTGAGGCTGGGATTGCGGTAGGCTCGGAGGCTGGCGTCGCAGAAGGCAGGACCGGAATCGTTGGCGAAGGAAGCGGTTTGGGGGTTGGGCTGGGCAGCGGATGAGTTGCAACAAGAACTGCTGCAGGGAGCGTTGAAGTGAGTGGAGCCTGTATTTGGGTGGGTTTTGCCGCCTGGTTCTGCCGGCTGAACCAGAATCCGCCCAGCCCGATCCCGGCCAGGATAAACGCAGTCACGATACCGATCCACAACCAGGGAGGGCTTTTTCGCATAGCAGCAGGCTGTGGCGAGGGGACTTGGTGGAGTGCCTCCGGGGTGGCTGGCGGAGGAGCGGCAGGACCAGATGGGCGAGGCGAGGCAACCAGCGTCTCGGCAGGCTCCTGTACGCCCCGTTTAACCTGCCCGGAAACATCCATGAGAGCCTGCTTGAACTCGCCGGCCTCCTGGAACCGGCCGGAGGGGTCGATCGACATCCCGCGTTCGACGGCTGCCGCAGTACGGGCTGAGATTTGAGGGTTGCGCGTGCGCACGGGCGTCAGCCTGGCAGAACCCATGAGGCGGCTCAAGCCATCCTCAGGCACGGCGCCGGTCAGGGCGTGGTAAAGGGTAGCGGCAAGAGCGTAGATATCCGAGCGCTGGTCGGTGCCCTGGCCGTACTGTTCGGGTGGGGCGAAACCCGGGGTGAGCGATTGCGCCCCGATGGTGGTTTGTTGGCCTGCCTGCTGGATTTTTGCCAGTCCGAAATCCACCAGAAAAATCTGACCTTTGGGGGTGATCTTGATATTGCCCGGTTTAACATCCCGGTGCAGGATCGGCGGCTGGCGGTGGTGCAGGTAAGCCAGGGCATCGCAGATGGCTGCGCCGATCTGCAGGGTTTCTTCTTCGGAGATCCTTCCCAGGCGCTGGATGCGATGTCGCAGGTCTTCTCCGTCAATGAAATCCATCACCAGGTATTGGCCCTGGGAGGGCAAGACGAAGTGGTCGGTTACACGTGGCAGGTGCGTGTGCCGCAAACCCGCCAAAATTGTGGCTTCCCGATGGAATTGACGTGAAAACTCCTCATTGGTAAAGAGATTTTCTTTAACTGCAACTACCACCCCCAGGCTTTCGTCTGTAGCCTTATAAATTGCACCCATGCCGCCTTGAGCGATCACCTCGGCGATCTTGTACCGTTTGTACAAAAGAGTACCGGGTTCAAGTGTCATTAGCTATCTCCAGAAAGAAGAGACCGGGGGGAATACTGCATTGATTCTAGCAGAATTTCCAGGGTTATTGTCATTTGAATGGTGTTGATGTATAACAAAGATGCAAATTTTTTTCCAAGGGAGGATCGATGCTGGAAAAAGTTGACTTGACCGCAAAAATAGCGAAGCAAGAGTATAAAGCACGCTTTCCGCTCCTGCGCAACCGCCTCTACGACCTGCAAAAAGCATGTTGGGATGCCGGGATCCCGGTGGTAATTCTCTTTGAGGGCTGGGATGCAGCCGGGAAAGGGACCACAATCAACAAACTCACCCAGAGGCTCGACCCGCGCGGGTTCAAGCTCTACCCGATCCAGGCGCCACGCACGCATGAGGTGCATATGCCCTGGTTGTGGCGCTTCTGGCTTAAGGTGCCGAACTACGGCGAGATGGCCGTCTTCGACCGCTCCTGGTACGGCCGGGTGCTGGTGGAGCGCGTGGAGAAGCTGACCCCCAAAGACCAGTGGCGGAAGGCATTCCAGGATATAGTGGATTTTGAGCGCAATCTTTCCGCCGATGGGTACATCATCATTAAATTCTTCATGCATATCAGTAAGAAAGAGCAGAAGAAACGCTTCAAGAAACTGGAAAAAGACCCCCTGGAAAGCTGGCACGTTCAACCGGAAGATTGGGAGCACCACCGTAAGTATGATGAATATGTGGTGGCCATCGAAGAAATGCTCGAGCGCACCGAAACTGAATGGGGTCCATGGACGATCGTCGAATCTACCGACCGGAATTGGGCACGCGTGAAAGTATTTGAAACGATCATCCACCGTATGGAGATCGCATTGCAAGAGCGCGGTCAGGCCCTTCCGGTTGGGCGGGAGGCTGCCGATGCGTCCCTAGAAACACAGAAGGCTCCAGAAACCGCGGCTGCTCCGGCTGCGCAACCTACGGAGGAGGTAAAGCCGTGATTGAAAATTCGGAAACCACCAAGGTTTTGCCTCTAGAAGAATACCGCCAGAAGCTGGTGCCTCTCCAGATACAGCTGCGCGAGCTGGGCTACCAGCTTTACGTACAGAAACGCAGCTTGGTCATCGTGTATGAGGGCTGGGATGCAGCCGGCAAGGGGGGGAACATCAAACGGGTCACTGAGCGGCTCGACCCGCGCGGCTACGAGGTCTTTCCCATCGCTGCGCCTGCCGGCGACGATAAGACGCATCACTATTTGTGGCGCTTCTGGCGCCGCCTTCGCCCGCCCGACGAAAAACAGATCCTGATCTTCGACCGATCCTGGTACGGTAGGGTACTTGTAGAGCGGGTTGAGGGTTTCTGCAAAGAAGAAGCCTGGCGCCGGGCTTACCGCGAGATCAACGAGTTCGAGCGCCAGCTCGCCGACCAGGGAGTGATTCTGGTCAAGTTTTGGATGCAGATCAGCAAGGACGAACAGCTCAGGCGTTTCGAGGAACGCCAGGACGACCCCTATAAATCCTGGAAGCTCACGCAAGAAGACTGGCGCAACCGGGATAAATGGGACCGATACGACCAGGCTGTAGATGATATGATCCTTAAAACCAGCACGCTCACTGCACCCTGGACAATCGTGGAGGGGAACGATAAGCTTTACGCACGGATCAAAACCCTGCGTGTCCTCGTGGATGTGTTGAGCAAAGAGATCACGTCTTAGAACGAATAGTGTCCAGGTTCACGCCCCGGCGGATCATGGCGGCGAAGTCTTCGGGAAGGTGGTTGGCAAAGATGGCCGCCGCCGCCTTTTCGACGTCGTATTCGATGCGGTAGTGCCTGATTTCTTGCTCCCCAGGCTCCAGGTGCAGCAGGGCATAGCAAGCGCGCGGGTCGCCGTCATCGGGCCGGCCGACGCTGCCGGTATTGACGAA
The DNA here is from genome assembly GCA_023381565.1 of Chloroflexota bacterium. Taxonomy (GTDB): domain Bacteria; phylum Chloroflexota; class Anaerolineae; order Anaerolineales; family Anaerolineaceae; genus JAMCRR01. The sequence continues at coordinate 6,318 of JAMCRR010000145.1, read as the reverse complement.
CCAGGTAGATCCGACCTGGCGGATAAATGCCCGATGAGAATGTCCGCAGACCACCAGGTCTGCCTGAGCCAGGACGGCGAGCTCCCGGAAGCGTTCCTCGGGGGTATCTGGATCGAGAGGCTCATTTTGCGAGGCAGGGCTGCCATGCACCAGTAAGATTTTCCGGCCCTCAACCTCCAGGCGCATTTCCTTGGGCAGCCTGCGCAGGTATTTGCGGCTTTCTTTAGAGAGATTCCGGTAAGCCCACTGGAAAGCCAGCCACTTCTCAGGGACCTTGGTTTTTTCCCATTTATCTTTTTTCTGCTTGACTTTGAGGACTTTCCGGTCGTAGTTTCCCTGGATGCTGACCGCTCCAGCTAGCCTCAAACGCTGGACGACTTCTTCTGGGAAGGCGCCGTAGCCGACGAAATCGCCGATATTCCAGATCGCTTCGGCGCCATTCAGGTGGGCGTGGTTTAAAACCGCATCCAGAGCCGGCAGGTTGGCGTGAACGTCGCCAATCAGTGCTGCGATCATGATGGTTCAGCCTTATCCTCTTTTGGCTGTGGGGCAGGGCTGTTTGCTGCAGGAGTGGGCTGTTCCTGCTTGAAAAAGGGGATCTGGATGGCGGCGCTGAGATTTTCCCAGATTTTCTGTTCCTTCTGCTGTCTCCAGAAAGCGACAAAATCTGCATAGAACTGCTCCCGCGCCTGCTGCCGGTCCTCCTGGTAAGCCAGAATGCCCGGGATCAGGCGCCGGAAACCGCGCAGGTGCCCGTAGAACTCCTGGGTGGCGAGACGTTCTTGCTCGATAAACCCCGGCAAGAATGCGATCCACACGTCACTGTCGTGGATCTCTCCGAGCAGGTCCTGATTCTTCCGCGATGTCTGGATCGGATCTTTCAGCTCGCCGGGATACAGAGTGGCGAAGACCTCCATGGTGTAACGCAGATGTTTGGAGGCAATGCGCATGGCGTGCAGCTCTTCTATACATTCTGGTTTTTCTACGTAGGTTTCGTAGTTGAGAAAACTTGCGAGCCGGGAGGTAATCGCCTGGTAGCCGTGCTGGTAAAGCATCGGGGTATACAGGTACGTCTGGTTTTGGCGGTCGAGGAGCGGCTCGAGATGCTTTTCGATTTCATCCAGTGCTTTGCTGGTTTCCAGTGAGTCCAGCGCAGAAATGACTTTTTGCTGGAATTTTGTCCTCTTCTGGCGCAAACGCAGTATCAGGCGCCGAATGCCCGGTTTGTCCAGGGGGTTGCTGATGGCATCGTAAAACCGGATGAGTGCGGCGAGCCCTACATCGGTATCACGCGCGCCACCCAGAGCGCGCGTGATGAGGCGCACCTGTTTATTCCACCCGGGGTACTTGCGCTGAGGCAGGCAGCTTGAGAAGAGGGGCAGCGCGTCGCGAAAACGGCGTGAGGCTACCCGCATGCGGTGAATATACTCAATATCCTCCGCCTTGCGCACCCCATCGATTTCCTGGCGCAGAGCTTTTAGATATCTGGTAAGTACCAGCGCGCCAAAAACGCATACTCCCTCATCCGGTTTTTGGCTCATTTGGTCAACCCTCCTTATTTACCGGCTCCGGCAATCGGATCGCGTTTAATTGGATTCTTTGATCAGGTTATGGACGTGATGCCGGATCTGCTTGAAAACCCCCTGGACAGATAAGGTGGCGTCGATCGTAACGAAACCAAATTCATCCTCCATCTCGCCAAATTGTTCGAGCAGGCGCGCCTGATAAATGCAAAAACTGTCATACAGGTTGTCGGCGCAGTGGATGTCCATGCCCGACTCCCAGTAGTCGAAACCGCGCCCGTGAACCAGTCGTGAGACCAGGTGTGGAATATCCGTTTTTAGGTAGATGACCATGTCTGGCTTGAGGGCGAAACCGTAGATCTTGCGTACCCACTCGGGGTTGGCGCCGCGCACTACGTCGCGAGCCATAATCGAATAGAAGTAGCGGTCAGAGAGGACGTAAAAGCCTGCTTTAAGAGCCGGAAGGATCTGGTTTTCCAGGCGGTCGGCGAAATCTGTGGCGTAGAACAGGCTCATCGTCAACCGGCTGAGAGTGTGGCCCAGCTTCGCCGCGTCCAGGCCGGGTTGGGTCATCGGCGAGCGCCGCAGACCGGTATCCGAGACGGCATAACCTTCCCCTTCGAGCCAGCGGCGCAGCAACTGGATCTGCGTGGAACGTCCTACCCCATCTGTCCCTTCCAGGACGATCAGCTTTCCGGGCATATCCTCGATAGGAATGTAGGGAAATCCAGCTCTATAAAATGCCGGTTTGGTCATTTTTCACCTCCCTGGATGGTTTCAATCAAAGCGACTTTCTCCAGAGGGGCTTTACCCGCTTTTTCCTTCCTTTCACGAGCGGCAAGCCCTTTGGGGCTGGGCAAACCTTCCCATCCGTCGAGAACCTCTTTAACGATCTGGCGCACCTGTTTCTGCATTTTCTGGACCGGCGTAGTGCCATCGATTACGGTCAGGTTGAACTCGTCGACCATTCCGTCGTACTCATCGATAATGCGCTGCTGGAAGAGCTGGAAGCTGGTGACCTTATTCTCTGAGAGACCCAGATCCATACCGGCTTCGTAAAATTTCAGCTTGGCACGCGACGAAAGAATGCGCTTCACGGCGACATCCAGAGGGACACGGAAATAGAAGACGATATCGGGTTTGGGAGCAAAGGAATACAGGTTGCGCACCCAATCTGGGTCGACGCCGCGCGCGACATCTCTTGCGAAAGCGGTAAAGGCGTAGCGATCTGCCATAACAATAACCCCGGCCTTTAACATGGGAAGCATGCGATTTTCCCACCGGTCGGCGAAATCGGTGGCTTGCAGCAGGCTGAACGTAGTTGGAGTAAACATGCGTTCTTTCTTGGCCAGGCGTGTAGTGCTCTTGACCAAATCTGAGGAGTTCCACTCGCTGAAATACACCGACCTGCCGCGCGATTGCAGCCATTTGGTCAGCAGGTTGATCTGAGTGGATTTGCCGCTGCCGTCAATCCCCTCGACGACTATCAATTTACCGCGGTACGGATTCGGTTGTAACACAGCATCCTCTTTCTAATTCAATTAAATTTACTGTACGGTGTTCTCGGGGTAGCATCACGAATAACCGTGGTCGATATCCTCACCCCCTGTTCTTCGCATTGCAGAATGGCAAGTATGAGGTTATCTGTAAATTATTATAGCATTTTGTTCAAATTTGTCATATCCCAAGCAAGATCTGCTCGGTGCGAACTCCCTGACTGGCACGGCAGTGGTAGATCGAGGCTTCGTGTCCGAATTTTTTGTGGTAACCCTCGGCCAGGGCTTGCATAAACCGGTCCACCTGCCCGGCATCTACCAGATTGATCGTGCAACCCCCAAAACCGGCTCCTGTCAGCCTCGCTCCCCAACAGCCGTCGATCCCTGCCGCCAGGTCAACCAGGCCATCCAGCTCCGGCGTGCTGACTTCGTAGAGATCGCGCAGGCTGGCGTGACCGGCCAGCATCAACCGGCCCAGGCCGGGGGCGTCTCCGGCTTTGAGGCACTGCACAGCCTGTTCGACGCGCTCGCATTCCGACACCACATGGCGCGCCCGCCGCCCGATGATTTCTGGCAGATCGTTTCCATGTGCCTCGAAATCGTGAAGCGAGACATCGCGCAAGGCGCGGACGCCCGGGAGTTTGCGCCGGAGCAGCGCCAATGCTTGTTCGCATTCCGCTCTGCGCTGGTTGTAGGCGGAAGCAGATAAGCTCCGGCGGATGCCTGTATCGGCGATGACCAACGCGCTGTGTTGGGGCAGCGGGATGGCTTCCCAGGCCAGGCTGCGGGTGTCGAAATATAGGACGTGGTCTTTCAACCCGAAGGTGCAGGCAAATTGGTCCATCAAACCGCAGGCGAGGCCGACGTATTCATTTTCCGCCTGCAGGGCAAGCTGCGCCAGAACCAGTGGATCGATTTGCCATCCACCTATGGCCTGCCACACCGCCGCGAAAGCCATCTCAACGGCAGCCGAAGAGCTCAAGCCGGCTCCGATAGGGATGTTGGAGGCATACGTCGCTTCGATGCCGGTAACCGGCAGGCCGTGTTCCTGGAGCGCCCAAGCCACTCCCGCTGGATAAAGCGCCCAATCGGGCAGGGGCTTGCCTTTGAGGTCGCGCTTCTCAGGCAGGCGGTCGAGGTCGAATTCGACTGACTGGCGCAGGTCGCGCGCTTCCAGGCGCACTAAGCGGCCGGGAAGGAGGCGGGCCACCAGGGACACGATGCGGTCGATGGCTGCCGGGAGGACAGGACCGGCATTGTAGTCGACGTGTTCCCCCAGCAGGTTCACCCTGCCGGGAGCAGTGGCTGTCACCAATATCTGAGGAGGGTCAGAGGCTGCCAAACGCTGTTTGCGCCTGCGAGGCATGGCTTTAATCGCCAGTTCGCGGCGCATCGCCGTGCTGCGGTCTGGCTGTGGTTCGACATAAACCAGGTGTACCGGGCGCCGGTCGCGGGTGTAGCGCGCACCGCGCCCGAGGTTATGCTGGCGCAGGCGGCGCTGGGGGTCAGTAGTCCACCCCGTGTAAAAAGTGCCATCGGCGCATTCCAGTATATAGCAATAGAAGGCCATGGCACTCCCGGTTAAGCTCTATTTCTCTTTTTTGCTTTTGGGTTCTTCCCGGCGCCGGATGCCAATTAACCGCCCAAGCATATCGCTGGCCCGGGGGGTGGAGGGCATTTTAGGATTATCTTCATCCGACCAGCTTGATGCCAGGCGTTGTTTCAACCATAGATCGCGGTTATAGCGTGCATTTTTCAGAAACTCGCTCAAGCCTTCTGCGTCCTGCTCGTCAATAGTCTGTCGCAGATCCTGGAGCGAGGTGGTCAGGTCATCGATCAGGCGCAGGATATTTTCCCGGTTTAAGAGGAACTCTTTCCCGTAATTCTTACTTTCGGGAAAAGCCGCAATCGGTGTGGATACCAAAGCGTAATCTTGTCCGGCAATCTTGCGCCCCTCGCGCCAACCGGGCTGGTCGACGGTGGTATTCAACAAGGCGGCTGCCAACAGCTGGGGGAGGGCAACCGTCATCGCCAGTAAACCATCTGCCTCTTCGGGATCTGTGAACAGTGGCACGGCTCCCAGGAGATTGGTCAGGTCGGTGGAGAGTTTTATCGCTTCGGCATCGGTGCCTCGGGGGCTGGTGATCAGGATCAGACTGTTTTTAAACAGGTCGTCATGAGCAGCCTCAATCCCGATAGAGGTCTCTTCAATGTAGGCCGGGTTGAGGGTGGGGTAGAGGGAGACATAGTGCCTCTCGGCAGGCAAGAGTTCCTCAATCCACTGCGACAGCCCGGTTTTGACGGGAGCCGTATCCATGACTACTGCGCCTTCGCGCAATTCGCCGGCGATGGTCTTCAAGGTATCTTGCATCGTCTCTACAGGCTCAGTGAGCACAACCACATCGGCATGGCGCACCGCGCTGGGCAGGTTGTACGAAATCTGGTCGAGGGCGCCCATTTTTTCCGCCTGGCGGGCGGTGTTTGCCTCACGATCATTCCCCACGCGGTGTACCAGGTCTTGATGGTCTTTCAAAGCCAGGCCGATCGAAGTGCCGATCTTGCCCAGGCCGACAATTGTGATCTGTATGGTCATGCGTGTACTCCTAATAATAAACCGAGTAGAGCTTGCAAAGGTGGACCCATCACCCATCCCAACACGTCGAAGCCCAGCGTTGGGCCGAGGAAGACGATCAGCAGCAAGATCATGGGCCCGTATGGGCGGATCTTATCCATGAACTGCGCCCAGGAGGGTGGGAAGAAATATTCCGCCACTTTTTCGCCATCCAGCGGAGCGATCGGGATCAGGTTGAAAAGCATCAGGGTCAGGTTAATGATGATAAACTCCAGCACCACCTGGCCCACGGAAGGGAAGATCTTGCTGGTAGAAGGGGCGAAGGAGATGAGGTTTAACCTCCAGGGGATCGCGCCGAGGATGGCCATCAGCAGGTTGGAGAGCGGCCCGGCCAGCGAGACCCACATGACGGCTGCCCGAGAGCGCCGCTGCAAGGCGTAGGGGTTAATTGGCACAGGTTTGGCCCACCCGAACCCGGCCACCAACAGCAGGAGAGAGCCGACCACATCCAGGTGCGGAAGTGGATTCAGGGTTAGGCGCCCGTTCATGCGAGGTGTCTCGTCGCCAAAAGCGGTGGCGACGGCGGCATGGGCGAACTCATGGACGGTGAACGCGATCACCAGGACGATGACGCGAGAAATGAGGGTTGGGAGATTGAGGTTAAACAGCATAATATTTTTGTAGAATTCCCATCATTATACTGGTCTATAGGATGGATGAGAAGACT